>CALXRI010000005.1 GCA_944390795.1 uncultured Victivallales bacterium | reverse complement strand
ACGCTTGGCAACGCCTCTCAATGTCGGGCTGGGTATCTGGAATTTATTGATATAGAAATTTATGCAACGATGCTTACGGAACTCTGCGAATAGAGCACGGCGATCTGGGCATCCTCCTCCTTTGCGGAAAGAAACAGTTTCCCGATTCCGCGCTTCATCTCCCGGATGGTGTCCGTGTAGAAGATCAGATTTTCCGTCGGTGCGATGTCTCCGTTGATCGCGTTGCCGTGATAATGCGCGTGCAGATTTGCTCACCGGAAGAGATTTGTCCAGAGCGGGCATTTCTGGAAAGGCTCGTGCTCCTCCATGGTCGTGTATCCGCCGCCCCACTGGCCGTTCACAAAAACCGGCGGCGCAAAGTCATGTACGAGTTTGCACTGAATGCCGTCATAATAGCTGAGCAGTGAACAGTGTTTCATCAGCTGTGTCCAGTCGTAACTGTAACCGGGATTCTGTGTGCCGGAAAGCCCCGCGATGCTTCCGGGCAGCGCCTCGTTCAGCCAGGAGGCCGTTCTGCCGAGCCACTCGTGCGCGAAAACACCGGACATGAACATTTTGTGATCGAGCCAGCGCGAGAGATTGTTTTTGTCCTTGAGCTCGTTCAGCTGCACGGGAAGGACCTCGTCCCAGCTGCGGAACGCGGTTTCCCAGACCTTGTTCAGCGCTTCCAGGGAACCATACTGTTCTCTCATGGCTTTCCGGAATGCTTTCAAAGTGTGCGGCGAATAGCAGACCGTGCTGCCCATGAACGTTTCGTCGCCGAGGAAATGCTCCCGGACATTGTAATAGCGATAACGGAAATTTTCCGCTGTGTCAAAAATAGTTTTCCTGAGACGCGTCTGATACTCGGGATCGTGAAAGCAGGGGGTGCGCACCGGATCGGTCGGCGGATCGCCTTTATATTTGCTGAATGCATTTCCACCGGCGTATCCGCTTCCCATTGTCACCGGGCGCAGGTTCAGATTCGCCAGGTTCTGAAACAGGCCGTTCCTGCTTCCGTCCATTTTATAAGAAACAATCAGGGAATCAAAACCCAGATCCCGCAGTTTCCGGTTCATTTCCGGACGCTGAATCCACATGACCGCACTGATGTCGGTAAGGTCGCGTTCCGGCACGGGAGCGGTGAATTCCGCATACCCTCTGGCTTCCAGTTTCTCTTTTTGTTTCACTTGAACAATCACACGGTACAGGAGCGTATACGGCGCCTTCAACGCAAATGAGAAACGGTTCTCCGCCTCTGCCGGAAGTGTCCGTGCGGCAACCAGGCGGTTTTCACTGTCTTCAATCATGCAGGTGATTTCCCTTCCTGTGTAAGAACCGGAAAGCGGAACCGTGAATCCGACCGGTTTTGCCGGATCGAAACATCGGTCTGCACGATCAAATTTCAGGGCCCCGATCCGGATGTGTTCCGGCGTGTCAAAGCGGAGCGCGCCCGCGTCATGGATCTTCCGCTGCGCGTCATCCAGCAGGCGATATTCCGCAATGTGCATTCCGCCTGGAAGATTCGGGATTGCGAGCTTGACCGTGTTTTTCCCCGCCGCAAGAGAGAGAGGCTGCACGGAAACTCCCTCCTCCGCACGGTGCAGATCCTTGTAAACCGTCTGCAGAACTGCCCGAATCGGTTTTTTCGCATCGATTGCAATTTCTGTTCCGGTATTTCCCGTAAAAAAAACATCGCCGGGGTTCCCGGCGAGCCAGCGCAGACTTTTGATCAGGGAAAGATATATGTATTCCCAGTAAGGATACTCCCTGCTGTAATAAGCGGGGACTGTTCTGTTCCTCATTTCGTGCGGAGTGGACGGGAAATTGCCGGGCGCCATGTAATAAGGCGTGTTGAAATGGCGGAAAACGATGACGGAACTCTGTCCGTTCCGATAGGCCGCACATGCCTGATCCAGTTCTCCCGCTCCCAAGTTCTGCATTTTCGGAACCAGAAAAATGCCCGGCGGAGTCGGGATCTTTTCACCGAGCAGCTTGCGCGGGATGTTCCGGCAGTTCAGAAACAGGATGGACGATCCTTTTTTCTGGAGTCCTTCCAGATACGTGATGAACTCTTTCTGGACTGCATTTTGCAGATCAATCTCCTGGACGATTGTGACGGCCGGTGTTTCCGCGATTTCCTTCAGACACTCCATGGTGTATTCTTCCAGAAAAGGGGCGAACGTGATATGCAGATTGACGCCGAAGACGCCGCCGGGAAAGCGTTCCATCGCGCGCAGCAGCGGGATGTAGCGGTATTTCAGGTCCATGCGCTGGCAGATCTCGACGATCTGGCGCCGCGCGGTGTTTTCATTGGATGAATCCAGCGTACTCAGATACAGCACGGACGGCATGGCAAATGCAGCGGGTTTCAGCCATTTCTCATGCGGAGTTTCCACCTCGTGGCTGATTTTTTCCAGATGATCCAGCTCCTTGTAATTTCCGCTGACAATCCGTTCGCGGAGCGCTTCGCGGCGGCTTTTGGCGCGAATCTGAAAATCATCCGGAACAATCCGGATTTCGTCAATGTAGAGATTCTGTTCGCCGATGCCGTGGACTCCGAAGATGAACGCGGCGGAAACCGCGCCTTTCGGAGGGAAAAATTTCTTTTCGATCTTTTTCCAGTCATAACTCGTCTTCGTTTCCATGAGGCTCTGTTTTTCCAGGCGTTTTCCCTTGCTGTCGAAAAATTCCAGGTAGACCACGGAATCGCCTTTCACGGGATTGTCGCATTTGAGCATGACGCTGGCCTGATACCCCACGGACTCTTCCACACGGATGAAATTCTGCATGAAGCAATAATGTTTCGCATCCGGCCGGTTGAGGCGGAACGAATATTTTCCGTCGCTGGCGTGTTCCGAATCGTAGAAATACTGTTTGCGGGCGCGCAGATAGGAGAAATACTGAAACCCGTCCGGCCAGTCGGCATTGCCCGTATGCTTTTCAAAGGAACCGTTGAAGATCAGGTCGGCGCGTTCCGCCTGGAGCTCCGGTGCGGTTTTCTGATCTTGTGAACGGTCCAGAACGATGCGGTAGGAGAACGTATTTTCTCCAAGGTCGGCATTCCGCCTGCGACGGTCCTGCGCACGGCCGTTTTCCAGTCCCGTATAAGGATGGCCGTCAGGATTGAGTCCGGGAACGTGGAACAGAACCTGTTTTTCGCCGGAGGGCAGAGTTTTGACCGTGAAAGGAACAGGGCGGTCGTAATCCGCCTGATTATTGCGTCTTTCATAAACGCCGATATGTTTCGTGTCCGTATCCGCGGGGACACGGGCGCCCCGGACGGAGTCACAGTACTGGCGCATTCCGGAGACGTCGAAATATTTTCCGCTCTGCGGCAGAGTCGCAGTTTTCGGTTCGCTTTCGGTGATCCCTGTTTCCTTCCTTCCATATTTCAGCGGCAGAAGGGCGGGTTTTCCTTTCTGCGACTTGATTGCAAGGCTGTCACGGTTTGTTTTGGCGAGCAGGGACGGAACATCTGCGGTCAGCTGGACGTTTACGGAGTATTCCACGCTTTTTCCCGGCTGGATCTCCTGCTCCCGGAGAAACCATTCCAGTGTGGAATCCGCTTTGACCTTGCTGAACCAGGAGTAATATCCGGACACCAGTTCCGGTGGAAAAGTCACCAGAAATCCTGATTTGTTCTGTCCTTCCACGGTCAGATATGCCAGCCCCGGCTCGGGACTCCATTCATCGCTGAAAACCTTGCCGGGATGTTCCAGAAGCGTTTCCCTGCCGTTGCGCGGCTGGCGGAAGAGATTTGTCCCGCTGCCCGTATTCCGGAAGGAGGTCGCCGTCCAGATTCCTGCGCTGTGCGGTTGCTTATCCAGATTTTCAAGTTTCCATGTAATCGTGAATTCCGGCTTTGCACGCGCAACCTTGTATATTTTCGTGACTCTGCACCAGTCGAATGCCGCAATGCCGCGCGCGGAAAAAGTGAAAACCGTATCGCGTGCATTGCGTTTTTCCTCAGCCTGAAAATCCAGATCGAAGAAGGATTCCAGCACCTGCTGGCGTGTCCCATCCGGTTGAAGAACGGAAGCAAAGAGTTTGTCCGTGACGGAACGTCTCGGCAGGGTCATATCGGTTCCGCGGAAGGAGATCTTTCCTATTGAGCCGCCTTGCGTGTCAAACTCCATTTTCAATACCCCGTGATCGAGCGGGATTCCACTTGCCGTAAGGGACATTGCCGCTGCGGAAAAACCGAGCAACAGAAGGCGCTTCAGAGTTTTTTTCATTTTGCTTTCCTTTCCTGGCTGCATTGCAGACCATTCTGTATGATTATGTTTCAAACTGTTCATGAAAAAATCCGGACTGCAAACTGCGTACGGCATGCGCCGGGGCGTTTCATCTGTATGACGCTTTGCGTCTGACTGACATCAATAAGTGCTGTGAGGATTCCAGAAAATGTTCTTGTCCCCGTTCAGAAAGCCGGTCTTTGCATCGGGCATATCGGACCTGGAACGTTTTCCGACATGAAAATCCGCATACACGACATTTCCGCTTCCGGAATGGCGCAAGGCAAACAACCCCTCAAGTTTTGTGGAGCCGGTTTCCGCAAACGGGTTGTAGGACACTTCCAGGTCTGAACCCTTTTTTTCCAGCAGGACACTGGTTTGCGATGGCCTCTTGAAGGTGGAAAGCATAATATTTTCCTTCTTCCCCGCACTGATGATCCAGTATTCTCCCATCATGCAGTTCAGTCCCATCGTGTAAAAAGAAGTGGTAATTCCGTCATTGGGCTGGCTGGGACATGCGAACGGATCCCGGATTTGCCTGCCGTCTTTGAGCGCAATCATTCCCAGCTGATAGTCGGAATAGTTTTTCAGGTGCGGCAGATAAGGCGCCAGAAAACCCTTGTCTCCGGATGCCGTGATCGTCCATCCGGGGGAGAATTTCGTTGTCGGAAGCATGCCGTGATCGTTGACATACATCGCAATGGCTTTTCCCGTCTGTCCGAAATTGTTGATGCACTGAACCGCACGGGCTTTTTCCCGTGCCATGTTCAGGGCGGGAAGAAGCATTCCTGCAAGGATGGCTATGATCGCAATCACGACAAGGAGCTCGATCAAGGTGAAAATCCGGCGTCCGGAATCCGTGTCATGAAATTTTTCTGAATCGGGAAATTTCTTTCCCCCTCTATCAAGGAATCTGCGGTAATTCATGAGGTCACCTCCACTTGCGAACTCTTCCGATGTTTCATATTGTTTCTCCAAAAATCAGTTCCATGGGCACGGGGTGTCCGGCGGCTGCGACCGCTCCGCGCATCACGGCATTCAGAAGCAGCTGTACCGCCAGAGTGCCCATTCCCACGGTGTCGCTTTGCAGTGTGGTCAGTTCCGGACTGTGCATATGAGCGATCTGCAAACCGAAAAAGCCGATAAGCCCCATTTCTTCCGGAATGCGGATGATGTCCGGATGCAGCCTGTTGTAGAAATCCCGGGCGATGGTGTCGCCGGGGGTCAGAAGCACGGTCCGCTTTCCTTTCAGTTCCTCAAACGCCTTCCTGATCCTGCTGCAGATTGTTTCGAGCGGAACAAAGCCTGTCCGCTCCACGATTCTGTAACAGCTGTCCGGTATGGCAAATTCTTTGATCATCATCCGATAACACCGCCGCATTTCCAGCTGGGATGCCGTGTCCTGACCGGAATCGCAGAATATGAATGCGCCGTATCCCATTCTTTTCAATGCGGCAAAAAGCTTTCCGATTGCACCGCGGATATCGGGGTAGACCGCGTTGACGGCCAGTTTTGTCTGCCGGTTGACAATGACCAGCGGTTTTCCTGTCTCGCGCATGATCCGTTCCGCAACCGTGTCGCTGATTCTTTCGTCCACGAGGTATCCGCATGCAAGGTTCCGGATTTCCAGAGCAGCTTCCAATGCTTCTTCTCCGGGAGACGCATGGAGAATCAGCGAGCGGACTGCCTGTCCGGAAAACAGCAGCGTGTAATTGGCGATTGCCGCTTCCTTCTGCATGCCGGCCATGATTTCATTAAAGTAATGATCGGTTTTCAAAGCGGATATTCCGCGCATCAGGCAGCCGATTATCTTATGCTGCGGAAACGACGGCATTCTGCCGCGCGATACGAAATAACCGCGTCCGGCACGTTTGAAAATACATCCTTGCTCACATAGTTCACGGAAAGCGTGCAGAACCGTGATATGACTTACGCCGTAAGATTTCCGAAGTTCGGTAACGGAGGGAATCCTGTCGCCGGGCAGAAGGCGGCCGGAGGATATCTGTCCCATGATTTCCCGGGATATCCGCTGGTAAAGCGTGTCATTTTCCATAATACCGGTTCTCCGTTTCCGTGTTTCTGATGATGGTTATTATAAGGAAAAACCGGGAAGTGTCAATAGCTGAAAAGTGGAAAATCGCAGCGGGGAAAGTCATTTTGAAGAAATTTGCTATTACCACCATATTATCACGTTATAAACGGCTCCCTCCGGAAGGACATGTCCCTGATGTTTTTTTTCGTAGAAAATGCAGAGGATCAGAAGAGGCAATCTCATCCGCTGTGAGGGAAAAGAGGATCATTCTGATCACGAGTTCTGCGGGGCGGAGGATGCAAAGCAGGCGGAACCCCGTTGTTTTGCCGGGAACGGCGCTGCCGCAGGATTTTACAGGAACAAGAACTGCCGCCCGGCGGATGGAAAAAAGAAAAAAGCCGGAAGGGAAAATGCCGGGGAAGACCGTGCGTGGCGCAGGCTTGTTTTCTTCATGTTTTTTTCTCTTTTGCCTTTTTGACGGACGGAGCCCCCGTGCTGGCCCGTACAATCAGTTCCGGCGGCAGCTTGATCTGTTCCGGTGGAAGTTTTTTTTCTGCAAGAGCCTTCAGAACCAGTTTTCCGGTTTCGCGCCCCAGATCCCTTTTCGGCTGATGGATGGTCGTCAGCGAGGGAAGCATCAGATCCGTGAAAAGCAGATTATCATAACCGATCACGGAGAGATCCTTCGGAATGCGGATTCCGGCGCCGGCGCAGAACTTGTAAAGTTCCAGCGCCTTCATGTCCGCGAAGCAGAAGACGGCACTGAAATTCCGGATGGCAGGGGCGAGATCCTCCATATGCCGGAACGCCGTCACTTCCGCTCCGAGCTTTTCTGCTTCGGCGGCAAAATATTCGCAGCGCCGGTAAATTCTGCTTCCGCCCAGAGTCGCCAGTTTCCGATGCCCGTTTTCCACAAGATGCCGGGCTGCGATCCGGCCGCCCGCCTCGTCGTCCACCGCAACGCCGTGCAGACCCTCCACAAGGCTGGTCAGTGTCACGGCAGGCCGTTCCGCGGAGAATTCGCGGATGGATTCGAAATTATTGGCGCCGTCGCGTTTCACGGCGGGAATCCAGATATAGGAGTCGACACCTTTGGCGCGCAGGAATTCAAATGCCTGCATTTCCGCTTCGAGCCCGCCGGAGGATACGGTAAGAAGAAGATGGATGTTTTCCGGTGCGAGGATTTCATCGATGCCGGCGAGGATGTCCGCCCAGAAGGAGCTTTCCAGACTGTCCCGCATGACGCATCCGACCAGATTGGTGCGTTTCATCGCCATGGCGCGTGCGTTGACATTGGGCTGATAGTTTTCCCGGCGGATCACCTCCTCGATCCGTGCGCAGGTTTTTTCTGAAATGTGATTGGCGCGTGCTTTTCCGTTCAGATACATGGAGGCCGATGTCAGGGAGACATTCGCCTTTTTCGCGATATCGCGCAGAGTCAGTCGTTTTTTCAGCATCGTTTCCTCCGGGGTGATACGGGGCGGCTCGCTCCCGCCGGGCAAATATACTCTCTTTTTTCTGATTTTCAATCCGGATTGGGAAAATGCCGGTCTGCCATGGAAGTTTCCACTGTCCTCATTTTTCCTTCTTCATCTTTGAGGAAAGAGGGAAAAAGTTCCGCCTTTTCTTGCTGTTCAGTTGTGAAAAGGGCTTGACAAAATAAGAAAAAATGTTATATTTGAGTTCAGCAACAAAAATAATACCGTCCTTCTTTAATTTTCCGGCACCATCAGGGAAAAAGGTTTCCGGTCCATGTTGTGAAATATATCACATATAGTTAATGGTAAAACAGACATTCAGAGTTTCAGTTTTGAACAAGGTCATGGCAGAAAGATGAAAAAGACGACTCCGATTCCGGCGCGGACCATCGAGCGGATGGTTCTTTACAAACGCCTTCTCATTGATTTGAAGTCCAAAGGCGTCCACACACTGTTTTCCCATCAGCTCGCTGCACTTGCGCACAATACCTCGACACAGGTGCGGCGGGATCTCATGGAGATCGGGCACAGCGGCAGTCCGCGGAAGGGATACGACGTGACGGAGCTCATCAGCAATATTTCCGGCATCCTGGACGGATCCAAGGAACGGATCATCGCGCTGGTCGGCGTCGGCAATCTCGGACGCGCCATCCTCTCCTATTTTACGTACAGTCATCCCGGACTCACCATTGCCGCGGCGTTTGACACGGATGAAAACAAGGTGGACCGCGTGATTTCCGGCTGCCGCTGCTTTCATATGTCGCAGTTCGAGTCGAAAATTTCGGAAATGAACATCAATCTCGGGATCATCACCGTTCCGGCCGCGCAGGCGCAGTACGTTGCCGACCGCATGGTTGCCGCCGAAATCAGGGGGATTCTGAATTTTGCGCCTGTGCCGCTCAAAGTTCCCGGCGGAGTGTTCGTGGACCGGATTGATATTGCCAGCTCTCTGGAGAAACTTGCCTATTTTGCGGATCTCTCCTGACGGGATGCCGCATTCGGACACATATCAATGGAATACAAATGCGACATTGAGGAAATTTTGAAAAAATATCCGAACGCCACGCGCGACACGCTCGTTCCGATTCTGCAGGATGTGCAGAATGTCTGCGGCTGCCTTTCCCGCGAAGCGGTCATCCGGATCGGAGCTTATCTCCGGCTGCCGGCGAGCAGCGTTTACGGCGTCGCAACTTTCTATAATCAGTTCCGCTTCCGTCCGACCGGGAAATATCATATTCTTGTCTGCCGCGGCACCTCCTGCCATGTCAAAGGAGCTTCGAATCTGCTTCTGCTTCTCTGCGCGAAACTCGGCATCCGGGAGGACGGCGTTCCCACGAAGGACGGATTGTTCAGTCTGGAAGCGGTTCCCTGCATCGGCGCATGCGGACTCGGGCCGGTGATGAGCGTCAACGGCAAACTCTATGCGGGAATTGACTCGGAAGAGAAACTCAATGCCGTGCTGAAGGAGTGCAGGAGCCTCAGAGATCTTGAAAACGGAGTTGTCCGATGAATCCGGAAGACAAACGTTTTTCCCCCCTTCTGCTGACGCCGCTGACGCACAGCGGAGTCAAGCGTCAGAGCATGTCCCCCGAATACGAGGCGCTTGCCGCGGAGCTCCGGCACGATCATCCGCGGCATCCTGTCCTGTATCTCGGCGTCGCAAGCTGTTCCATCAGCGCCGGAGCGGAGGAGACGCGCGCGGCGCTTCTGAACTGGCTGCGCGAACACAATTCCGGCGCGGAGCTTCTGGAAGTGGGCTGTGTCGGGCTTTGTTCCGCGGAACCGCTTCTCGCTATCCGGCTTCCCGGGCGCCAGAAGCTCTCCTTTTCCCATGTCACAGCAAGGCGGGTTCCGGAGCTTCTTTGCAATCTGCTGGGTCCGCATCCCGATCCGTCGCGCCATTCACTGCTGGGACAGAGCCGGGAGACGGACGCGGAATGCTGGAAGGGAATCCCGTTTCTGGACGAACACCCCTTTTTTCATATTCAGACGCGGCGTGTTCTGCGGAACTGCGGCGTCATCAATCCCGGGAGCATCGACGAATATCTTGCGCGCGGAGGCTACAAGGCGTTTGCCAAGGCTCTTCACACGATGATCCCGTCCGAGGTCTGTGCGGAGGTTCGCGACAGCGGTCTTCGCGGACGCGGCGGCGCGGGATTTTCCACCGGGCGCAAATGGACCGCAGCGCTGAACACGCTGAGCAATCAGAAATACATGATCTGCAATGCGGACGAAGGGGATCCGGGCGCATTCATGGCGCGGGCCATGATCGAAGGCGATCCGCACCGGATCCTGGAGGGGCTTGCCATCGCCTCTTATGCGATCGGAGCGAACAAGGCCTATATTTATATCCGCGCGGAGTATCCGCTTGCCATTGCGCGCCTGAAAAAGGCGATCGCGCAGGCGACTGCCTGCGGACTGCTCGGAGAGAACATTCTCGACAGCGGGTTCGATCTCAAGATCATCATTGCGCAGGGGGCGGGCGCATTTGTCTGCGGAGAGGAGACCGCGCTTCTGAACAGCATTGAGGGACGGCGGGGGATGCCGCGTCCGCGCCCGCCGTATCCTGCAGAGAGCGGTCTTTTCGGGAAACCTTCGGTGGTCAACAATGTGGAGACGCTTGCGAATGTTCCGGACATCGTCCGTTTCGGGAAGGATGCTTTCGGCTCGGTCGGGACGGAACGTTCGAAAGGCACCAAGGTTTTTTCCCTTTCCGGGAAAATTGTCCGTTCGGGACTGCTGGAGATTGCATTCGGCACGCAGCTCCGGGATCTGGTGTTCACTGCCGGCGGCGGCATTCCGAACGGGAGGAAATTCAAGGCGCTTCAGATCGGCGGTCCGTCCGGAGCCTGTCTGCCGGAACAATGTCTCGGGCTGCGGCTGGACTACGAATCTCTTCGCGAGGCGGGCGCGATGCTCGGTTCCGGCGGTGTGATCCTGATGGATGAGGACAACTGCATGGTGGAGGCCGCGAAGTTCTTCATGGATTTCATTCAGCGCGAGAGCTGCGGGAAATGCATTCCCTGCCGGGAAGGAACGCGCCGCATGCTGGAAATCCTGATGCAGGTCACCCGTCCCCGCGGAGAGGAAAACGGATATGACGCCCTGCGTCGTTTCAAGGGTGTCATGATGCTTCCGCGCCTTGCCCGTGTGATTCAGGACACCAGTCTGTGCGGACTGGGCAAATCCGCCCCGAATCCGGTGCTGTCGATTCTGCGCTGGTTCCGGGAGGAGTTTGATGCGCATGTTTATGAACGCCGGTGCCCGGCAGGCGTATGCAGGGGGCTGGTGAAATACCGGATTGACGCGGAGCGCTGCAAAGGATGCGGCGTCTGTGTGAAAAGATGTCCGGAAAATGCGATCCGCGGCGTGCGGCGCAGTGTGCACTGTATTGATCCGCAGCTCTGCAGCGGATGCGGGCGCTGCGTCGGGGCCTGTAAATTCAGAGCGGTGTTCCGCGACGGCGGAAGCGCGGGAGGGGCTGGTCATGTTTGAAATCATTGTCAACAACCGGAATATCGAGGCGGAGCCCGGCGAGACGATTCTTTCGGCGCTGACACGTGCCGGCATTGAGGTCCCGACTCTCTGCCATATGAAGAAACTGACGCCTACTGGCGCCTGCCGGATCTGTGTTGTCGAGGTGGAGGGAATGACCGGACTCGTTCCTTCCTGCTCGACTCCAGTGGAGGCGGGGATGCGGATTTTCACCAGTTCCCCCCGCGTGAGCGAGGCGAGAAAGCTCCTGATCGAACTGCTGCTCGCGGATCATCCGGACGACTGTCTCTACTGTGTGCGCAGCGGCAGCTGCAAATTGCAGAAGCTGGCGCAGGACTACGGCGTGAGGGAACGGATTTTTCCTCCCCGGCGACGGGAGAACACGCTGGATGTTGCCAGCCCCGCGATTGTTTTTGACCAGTCCAAATGCATCCTGTGCGGGAAGTGCGTGAGAACCTGCAACGAGATACAGAAGGTTTCCGCAATCGAATTTACCGGCCGCGGCGGAAATATGCGTGTTGCGCCCGCGTTCCGTGACAGTCTGAACATTTCCAGCTGCATTTGCTGCGGGCAGTGCATCTTGGCATGCCCGACCGGCGCCCTGCATGAAAAAAGCTCGCTGAACGAAGTGGCTGCCGCGCTGTCCGATCCTGCTGTGTTTCCTGTGATTCAGTATGCTCCGGCCGTTACCGTCTCTCTTGCCGAGGAGTTCGGGATGAAAACCGGCGCGGACCTGTCCTCCGTTCTGAATGCGGCGTTGCGGCGTCTCGGCTTCCGGCGCGTGTTCGACAGCGCCTTTTCCGCCGATCTTACGGTGATGGAGGAGGCCGCGGAGCTGGTTTCCAGACTGAGAAGCGGAACGGCTCTTCCGATGTTCACGAGCTGTTCCCCCGCCTGGGTCAAGTTTGTCGAAGAGTTTTATCCGGAGTTTCTTCCGAATCTTTCCAGCTGCAAGAGCCCGCAGTCGATGCTCGGCGCATTGATCAAAAGCCGTTTCGCGGAGCTCGAGAAGCTGGATCCGCGCCGGATTTTCAGCGTTTCGGCCATGCCGTGCACGGCGAAGAAATTCGAGGCGGAGCGTCCTGAAGCCGGGCGGGACGGCATGGCGGATATCGATGCGGTGCTCACCACGCGGGAGCTGATGCGCCTGATCCGGATGGGGGGCATCGATTTCGAGCATCTGGAGCCGGAAGCCGCCGACCCGCCGTTCGGGGAACGCAGCACGGCGGGAAAACTGTTTGCCGCATCCGGCGGTGTCATGGAGGCAACGCTGCGGACGGTGCACAGGCTTCTTACCGGAAAGGAGCTCAAATCCCTGAAGATCGATCAGGTCCGCGGGCCGGACGGGTTCAGGGAACTGAAATTCCGGATCGGCGGGATGGAGCTGGGCGTTGCGGTTGTCAATGGTGTCGGCAATGTCCGTACATTGCTGGAGCAGCTGAAATCCGGCCGGCGCGATCTTCATTTTGTTGAGGTCATGGCCTGTCCCGGCGGCTGTGTCGCCGGCGGCGGACAGCCGATCAGCGTCATGGAAAACGACCGGATCCGTGCCCGTGTCAATTCGCTTTATGCTTCGGATCAGAGCGAATCGCTCCGCACAGCCCATGACAACCGCGCCGTTCAGCTTCTGTACCGGGACTTTCTTCAGAAGCCCAACAGCGCCATTGCCATGCGGCTTCTGCATACCGGATACGGGAAACGTGATGTGCCGCTTTGAACGGGAGGAGTCTGATGAAAGCTTTGAAACTGCATTCAATTCTGCTGGTTGACGGCAATGTCGGCCGACGGGAGGAAATCCGCCGTCATCTGGATGCCTGCGGTTATGAAACGGTTTGCGCCGCTTCCCAGTCGGAGGCGGAAAAATGGATTGCGGAACGTCCGTTCGACCTCCTGATCACCGCTTTGATTCTGGAGTTTGCCGACAGCGGCTTCATCATCTGCCGCCGTTTCCGCCGGGTCTGTCCGGCCGCTCATGCGGTGATTCTTTCCGATGTCGCGGCGAAATCCGGCTTGCAGTTCAATCTTTCCGTGTCCGGTGCACGGGAGTGGATTCATGCGGACGCAATCCTGAACCATACGATCCGGATGGAACAGCTGGACAGTCTGCTGTCGCGTTTTTCAGCCTGAGGAAAAGGAGTGCTTCATGGACAGGATTTTCATTCGCAATCTCGAACTTCGGACCGTCATCGGGGTTTATGAACGGGAACGCGCCGCGAAACAGGCGCTGATTTTCAATCTGGAGCTTCGCGGGGATTTCTCGCGCGCGGGAAGGACCGATGCCCTGGAGCATTCGGTCAACTACCGGGAGGTGGAAGAGAAGGTGATCGACTTTGTGGAGAACTCATCCTTCCATCTGCTCGAAGCTCTCGCGGAAGCGCTTGCCGCGCTGTGTCTTTCCTTTCCCCAGGTGATTTCGGTCAGAATCACAGTCGACAAACCCGGAGCCGCGCTGCGCGCCGGTTCCATTGCGCTGGAAATCGAACGGAACCGGCAGTAAAACCTCTCCGCCCTGCGCCGGGCGGTCTTCCCGGATTTATCATCCGCTCCCGGCGATTTTCTCTGCGGGAGACAGTCGATGCGATTCACAGCTTCTTCTCTTTTCCGATCTGGCGGAGATAGGCGTCATGATATTTGCGGAGCTTTCCGCGTTTTTCGCCTTCCGTTTTTTCCAGGTAAGTTCCGCCGAGGCAGAAACAGGCGAATCCGCCGGAGGCCGCCGCCCATGCCGCCGCGTCGGCGATGTCAAAGGAGCCTTTTGCCGCGCCCTGCGCATACTGTCCGACCAGGGAGGCGACGAATCCGCCGGCGAAATTGTCGCCGCAGCCCGTGGTGTCCCCCCGCAGGGAGGGATTTGCGGCGAGATCCTCGTCGACCAGCGCCGAGACCGGATAGGCGGTCAGAGGGGATTCCGCAAAGAGCCGCCCGTCGGACCATATGTGGAAATCCCCGGCTCCGTGGGTGACGACAAAGGAGGAGACTCCCGCGTTGCGGAAGAAGGAGCCGAATCCTTCGAGATCGTTTTTTCCGGACAGGCGCACGGCCTCCTCCCAGTCGACGATCAGGAGGTCGATGTACCGGTAGGAATCCGGTCCGTCGCCCATCGGCCACGGTCTGTCCGGATTCCGCATCTCGTTGAGAAAATCGAATACGGTGGATACGACATTGATTTTTCCCGCTTCGTGCGAACGCTTCAGAAGCCCGGAGAGATTCTCGTGAAGCGGCGGAACAAGTGCCGTTGCGCCGAACCAGACAATGTCGGCGTCGAAGAAGGCGTCCGGCAGGCACTCCGGCGTATAGGCGTAACATGCGCCGATGGTATTGATGAAGGTGCGTTCGCCTTTGCCTCCGTTTGCGCGGGGATCGGAGAGCACGTCCGTGCTCGGCGTCGGGCCCGGCAGCGTGATATAGGCGGTTGCGTCCAGCGGTGTCCGTGCGATGATTGAGCGGACGAAGTCTGCGGTTCTGTCATTTCCGGTTGCGCCGTAGAAGCGGAAGGAGACCGGAAGGCCGGAGAGAATCTGGGAAGCGTTGATCGCGCCGACGACGGCGGGTCCTCCGAGATTTTCCGCATTGGGCGCACGCCCTCCTGTCAGTTCCCGCTTCAACTGCGCGTAGTCTTTTCCCGCAAAGGTTTCCAGGGCATCGGCGAAAACGAGTTTTCCCGGAGCAAGCCCTCCGTCGCCGTCCCTCCGGGATGCGCAGGCGGAAAAGGCCTGCGAAGTGAAGTCGATGTCTGCATAGAGGATGTCGGCAAGAGAGCATCCGGTTACGGAAACAGTTGTTTTTTTCATGGCGCACCTGATTGTTTATGTTTTCCCTTTTCACTCCGTCTTTCCGGTAAAAAGAGAGCGTTCCGGGGCGGCGGGGAACTTTTTCCGTGGAATCCGTGTCTCACTGCCTGCCGCTGCGGAAACCCGCGGGACCTCCCCCCGGATTTCCGGTTTATCCCGGTAAAATACATCGGATGTGGAATTTTGTAAAGAGTATTTCAAGATAAAAAAGAGGAAGGAGAGGAAAAATCAGGAAAAAGTTGAAAAAAAGACCGGATCCCGATTGCGAAACGGACAAACAGAGATTACAGTCTTTCACTCACTCTCCGGAAGGAACTCCGTCCCGGAGAAATCAATGACGAGGAGAATTTTTTATGAGCGAGGAAAAGAAAATTTTCGATGAAAATACGAATGAGTCCAACACCCCGGAAGTGATTCATGCGGAAGATCCGGAGAATTCCGTTCGGAATGGAGGCGAGGAGATCAGCGAGGCGATCGTTCCGGCGATCTCGCCGCCCGGCGTGATTGTGTTCCCTTACGCCCTGACGCCGCTTGTGCTCGACAATCCCGGGATGATCTCCCTGGTGGAGAAGGCCTTGGCCGGAGAAGACCGCCTGATCGCGATCTTTCCGGAGATGCCGGATCCGGAGACGCCTGCTTCCGACATTCAGGGCATGGGTCTGAAAGTCCGCGAGCTTGAGCTGGACGGGAAAAAGGTGTCGTCTACCGGCGTTCTCTGCCGTATCGTCAAGGTCCTGAAATTTCCGGACGGCACGGTGCGCATGCTCCTGCGCGGACTCAACCGCGTGGAATTTGCGGAACCCGTGTTCCTGAACAGCATCCGTCTTGCCAAAGTGCGGCGCCTTGCCGCGGAGCCCGACAACAGCATTGAGACGGTTGCCATGGTGCGGAACGCGGTCAAGCAGTTCCAGGAGATCGTGTCATTTTCCCCGAACTTTCCGGAGGAACTTAAAATCGCGATCATCAACCTGACCGACAATGTGCGGATCGCCGACCTGATTGCCGACACGATCAACATCAGCTACCCGGAGAAGCTTGCGCTTCTGACGTTTCCGACGCTTCAGGAGCGCCTGCACCTGCTGACGATTCTGCTCAACCGCGAAGTGGAGGTGCTGCGTCTCGGTTCCGAAATCCAGTCGCAGGTTCACAACGCCATGAGCAAATCCCAGCGGGAATTCTTCCTGCGCGAACAGCTCAAGACCATCAAGGAAGAGCTTGGCGAAGGTTCGAAGAATCCCGACATCGTCGCGATTCATGAGCGGATTTCCAAACTCAATCTTCCGGGGAATGTGCTGGAAATTGTGAAAAAGGAGACCGAGCGTCTGGAGATGATTCCGCAGGCGGCGGCGGAATACAATATCGCCTATACCTACATTGACTGGCTTCTCTCGGTGCCATGGAACGATTTTACCGAAGACCGTCTGGACGTGGCAGAGGCGGAAAAGATTCTCGACCGCGATCATTACGGGCTCAAGGACGTGAAGGAGAGAATCCTGGAATTCCTCTCGGTTCTTCAGCTCAAAAAGGATCGGAAGGCTCCGATCATCTGTTTTGTCGGCCCTCCCGGCGTGGGAAAAACCTCTCTCGGCAAGTCCATCGCCGAGGCTATGGGCCGCAAGTTCGTCCGGATGTCGCTCGGCGGCGTACGCGACGAAGCGGAAATCCGCGGACATCGCAGGACCTACATCGGCGCACTTCCCGGCCGTATCATTCAGGGAATGAAAAAGGCCGGAAGCTCCAATCCTGTGTTCATGCTGGACGAGCTCGACAAACTCGGAAACGATTTCCGGGGCGATCCCGCGGCGGCGCTTCTCGAAGTGCTTGATCCGCAGCAGAACAACTCGTTCAACGACCACTATCTGGAAGTGGACTATGATCTGAGCTCAGTCATGTTCATTGCCACGGCGAACATCATGGACACCATTCCGGGTCCGCTGCTCGACCGCATGGAAATTGTGCGTCTGCCAGGCTACACAGCCATGGAAAAGCGCCAGATTGCAAAACAGTTCCTGATTCCGCGTCAGATCGAGGAGAACGGACTGGCGGACAAGCATCCGGACTTTACGATGGAGGCTGTCGACGAAATCATCAATTACTATACACGCGAGGCCGGCGTCCGGACGCTCGAACGGACCATCGGCGCGGTCTGCCGCAAGATCGCAAGAGAGATTGTCGAGGGCAAGCGTCCCGAGGGCGAACCCATCATTGTGACGGACAAGGTTGTCCGCGAGCTTCTGGGCGTGCGCCGCTTCACAATGGACGAGGCGATGCGCAAACCCGAGGTCGGTGTGGCCACCGGCATGGCGTGGACCAGCGTCGGCGGAACGATCCTTCAGGTGGAAGCCGCCTCCATGCCAGGAAAGGGGGATCTGAAACTGACCGGTTCGCTTGGCGATGTGATGAAGGAAAGCGCGCTGACCGCCTTCTCGCTTGTGAAGGGAAAGAGCGAAGAGCTCGGAATCGATCCCGTGCTCTTCACGAATCATGATTTTCATATTCATGTTCCCGACGGGGCGACGCCGAAGGACGGGCCGTCCGCCGGTGTCACGCTGACGACCGCGCTGGTCTCGCTTCTCACGGACACGCCCGTGCGGCCGGATATCGCGATGACCGGCGAGATCACGCTGCGCGGAAAGGTGACTGCGATCGGCGGCGTCAAGGAAAAGACGATCGGTGCGATGCGTTCCGGCATCCGGAACATCATTCTTCCGGAGGAAAACCGAAAGGATGTGGACGATATTCCCGAGGAAGTGCGGGACCGGGTGACGTTCCACTTTGTGTCGACCGTGAAAGAGGTGCTGGATCTTGTTCTCGAAAAGAAAAAGGTCACGAAAAAAGGAAAGAAACAAAAAAATAATTTGCTCTGCAAATTGTGATCGTGCAGGACTTTCAGTCCTGCCGCGGTCCAGCTGCGCAAACTGGCCGCCGGATGCGAAAAGGGGATTTCGCGCGTTGCGCGCCCGGGGTCAGCGGCCCTTGATCCCGGGAAGAATGCAGGCGCATTCTTCCGTAATCTTTAATAAAAATTGCGGGAGCAATTTTGTGATCGTGCAGGACTTTCAGTCCTGCCGCGGTCCAGCTGCGCAAACTGGCCGCCGGATGCGAAAAGGGGATTTCGCGCGTTGCGCGCCCGGGGTCAGCGGCCCTTGATCCCGGGAAGAATGCAGACGCGTTCTTCCGTATCGCCCGGAGCTCTCGAACTTTTTCCAAGGATTGATTTTTATACAGGAGAGAAAAATGTTGTTTCGATCAAGTTTCGTCGTTCTGGCGGCACTTTTTTCTGCCGTTCTTGCCGGTGCGGAACCCGCCGCAAAAGAACTGAGCGCGGATCAGTTTCTGTCCATTGTCCGGAATCCGCCGGGGCGCGACTCCTGGGCGAGAATGGAAGGCTCTGCCATGCACAAACGTGAAGGCGCACGCACCGTCCGCGCCCCGATCCGCATGGGCACGCTCTTCACGCCAGAGCGCACGATCGCTCAGATCATCTTCAATAAGAACGAGATTTACAATATCGGACAGACTTATGGAAAAAATCCGCAGTCCACGATGGAGAGCCGCGGTTTTGCGCCGGGCAAGGCGCAGATCGGCGTTTACGGAATCAATCCCGAGGATCTTACAATGAATTTCATTTACTGGAAACTCAAGGTGGAGAACCCGGCGGATTCCGTCCGCGGGCAGAATTGCCGTGTCTTCACCCTGATCGCGCCGAACGGGAAGGACGCGGTCATGGTTTTCATCAGCACGGAATATTTTTTTCCGCTCCGCGCGTCATGGTACAAGGTTGCGGCAGACGGCAGAAGCCTGGAAAAAAAGCCGTTCCGCACACTGGAGGTTTCCGGTTTCCGCAAGGAGAAGGATTTCTGGCTGGTCAGCCGCCTGAATCTCAGCGGCGGAGATGGCGCATGGAACACTGTAATCCGCTTCGACGAGACATCCGCGGGTCTTTCCCGGGACGGGATCCCGGACGACGTGTTCCAGGTTTCCAGATAAAAACCGGAACTCCTTGCGGGAAAAAAGCGGAAAAGACGTTGACATAACCGGAAACAACTATATATTTCCATAAAATTGAGGAAAAACAGAACACTGGCGCTCTATTGCGGGAGAAAACGGAGTCTGAATGCGGTTTCAATGTCCATTTTGCCGGGGAATCGTATCGGTTGACAATGCCGATATGGGAACGGATGTGCAGTGCGGCCATTGCGGCGTGCAGGTTACCGTTCCGACCTCGCGAGTTGCTTCCGGCGCGGTCATCGGCGATTTCATCATTCTGCGTGAAATCGGCAGAGGCGGAATGGGAATCGTCTATCTTGCGCACCAGATTTCCCTCGACCGCCCCGCCGGACTCAAGATTCTGGCTGAAAACTATGCGAACAATGCGGAATTCGTCGTCGGATTCATCAAGGAGGCGCGCGCCGCGGCAAAGCTGAATCATCCCAATATCGTGCAGGCTTACGCGGTCGGCGAGGACGAGGGCATTTTCTATTTCGCCATGGAGTATATTGACGGCGAAACGATGAAGAACGTGCTGAAACGCGATCACGTGATTCCGATTGATCAGGCGATTTCCATCATTCAGCAGATCAGTGAAGCGCTGGATTATGCGTGGAAGGAACAGAAGCTGATCCACCGCGACATCAAACCGGACAATATCATGCTGACGTCGAACGGCCGGGCGAAACTCGCCGATCTCGGTCTTGCCAAGGTTGCCGGGGAAATCGACGACAGCGAGGATGACGAGGTCATGGGGACCCCGCAGTACATCAGTCCGGAACATCTGACCGGCGCGCCCATGGACAGCCGGAGCGACATTTACAGCCTCGGCGCCACCTTCTATCATTTTATCACAGGCCGTTTCCCCTATGAGGGATCAACCGCTTCCGAAATCGCCCAGCAGCATCTGTTCGGGACTCTGGTCCCGCCGGACAAAATCAATCCCGACATTCCGGAAGCCCTCTCGCGCATTGTCGTGAAGATGATGGCCAAGGATCCCGCGCTCCGTTATCAGGATGCTGCGGAGCTTGCAGATGATCTTCGTCTCGTCCGGCGCGGACAGGATCCGCTTTCCGCCACGGAAACCGGAACGCTGCGGGTGATCAATTCCAATATGAATCTGCAGGGGGGAACCGACGGCAATCCGTCCCGGAACGTCCAGTTTCATATGCCGCAGCTGAAACTGCGCTCCCAGAACGCCGCGGTCCAGCCGGCCCCGCAGCAGGAGGGCGCTCCCCAGTTCACTCAGACGGAGACGATTGCTGAAAACAAAAGTTTCAGCGAAGCGGCGAATGCGGTGTCCTCAAAGGCGCCGCCGAAACCGGTTTCCCTGAAAATGCCGGAAAAACCGAAGCCGCCGCCCGAGCCGCCCAAGCCGGAATCCGCTCCTGCGGGAGATGACGTTGCTGAAAAATTGAAGAAAGCGCAGGAAATGGCAAAGAAGGCCGCTGCGAGGAACAAAGGTAAAAAAGGTGCGAAAGGAAAAACCTCCGAAGGGGGGAAGAAAAACAACGCCGTTTTTCTGCTGCTTGTGATCGTGATTCTCGGAGCGGGGGGCTTTTTCGGATTCCGTTACCGCGCCTGGATTCTGAAACAGTATTATTCGGTGACGGAATCTCTTTCCGTGAAAGGCGGGCAGAGTCCTTATCTGAAAGACATCGCGCAGATTCTGGCACACGCGAAATCCGAACCATCCGACACCGATGGAATCATACGGGGCGCCGAGGAATTTCTGGCGCGCCATCCCGCTCCGGAGACGGATGAGGAAAAGGCGAAACTTGCCGAACTCATGCAGATTTACATTCCTCTGGATGAATCCCGTTTTGCTGCCGCACGCGAATCCGCCCATCAGGAATATACCCGGAAGGTGGAGGAAAAGGAGCGTGCTCTTGCGGAAGCCGCGGAAGCGGAACGGAAAAGAAAAGCCGAGGAGGCGGAACGCCAGCGCAAGGCAGCCGAGGCGAAACGTCTCGCGGAGGCAAAACGCCGGCAGGCGCAGAAGGAAATCGCCTCCTACAAAAACAAATACAACTGGATGCAGACTGTCACGCAGCGCGGAGTCATCGAGTTCGGAAGAAAAAATGACGAGGCGGGAATGCTCAAGCTGCTTGAGAACAACGCCGGAGAGCTGCAGCAGACCAAGGGGAAAAGCGCTGAAATCCGCAAAATGGCGAACAGTTTTGTCTGGTGGTCCAACCAGCTCCGCAATTACATGCGCGGCGCTTTTGAGATCAAAAACGTTCTGGAGAATGGAAGTCCGGCGATTGTCGGTCTTCCCGTTGAGATCCGCTACAATCTCTGCAAAGTCAAATCCATCCGCAACGGCGTGCTGACCGGAGAAACCGCGGGCGGGAAGGAAATTTCCATTCCGGTCAAAGAGATGAACACCGGTTCCCGGCCATTCATGAATTTCGTGAAGAAGGTCGGAGAGAAAATCAACAAGCCTGCGGCGGTTCCCTTCTATTTCCTCTGGATCAAGGAATACAATGTCGCTCATGTCGTTGCCAATGAGGAGAGCAATGCGGTCCGGAATCTGGTGTCTTCCATTTTCACCGCTTATCTCTCCAATGCGCTGAGACAGAAGAACGCGGATAGGAAAGCTCTGGAAAGTGAATTCGGACGACTGCCCGAATACCGGAAGCTGATGCCGAAGAAAAAACGATAAGTTTTTCGGGTCTGATGCGGATGAATTTTCCGGGAGGCGGATCCGCATGGAATTATGGCAGGAGAAAACGGTATTTCATTCTTTTTTTGAAATGCCGTGAAGTGTTGTTAGCGCAAGGGGGTGTCCATGAATCCATTATTCGCTGCCGCCGGCATTACGGTGACAGGGCCGTTGATGGGCGGAAATCTTCTGGAAAGCACGATCGCCGGTTCCTGGTATTCCGGAAATCCGAAGGAGCTTTCCAGACAGATTTCCACCTGGATCGCGCGTGCCGAACTGCCCGCCGGAATGCCGGAAAAAACAATTGCAATCATTCAGCCGCACGCCGGATATGCCTATTCCGGTCCGACCGCCGCATACGGTGCAAAAGCGGTTTCCGGGAAGCAATATAAGCGTGTCATCATTCTTGGTCCCGCGCATCGCGTTTACCTTGAGAACCGCATCTGCATTCCGTCCGGTGCGGACGGCATGAAGACGCCGCTTGGCGCACTCGCGATGGACAAGGAGGCGATTCAGACGCTCCGGAATCAGAAATTTGTTGTTGCGGACGACCGGATCGTCGGAACAGAGCACAGCGTGCAGATTCAGCTTCCATTCCTTCAGGTTGCGCTTGGAAATGAGCTCCGTATCGTTCCGATTGTCGTCGGGCGTCTGGATGACAGAACAGCAAAAACGGCGGCGGAGGCGCTGAAACGGATCACGGATCATGAGACGCTTGTTCTCATCAGTTCCGACTTCACTCATTTCGGCGAGAATTTCGACTACACGCCGTTCCGGACGGATATCGAGGAGAATCTGCGGAAACTCGACCTCGGGGCATTTGAATGCATCCGGAAGAAGGATCCCGCCGCTTTTGGCTCGTATCTGCGTAAAACGGGAGCGACGATCTGCGGTGAGGCGCCGATCCGGATTCTTCTTTACATGCTTCCGGAGACGGCCCGCGTGGAACTGCTTCACTATACGACGTCTTCGGCGGAAAGCCGGGATTTTTCGCATTGCGTCAGCTATGTTTCGGGAGTTGTCACGGGGGAGTGGGGCGGCGTTCCCGAAGAGTCCGCTGCGGAGGATTTTCTTTCCGCTCAGGAGAAGCGGACGCTTCTGTCCATGGCGCGGCGGGCGATTGAATATGTGTTTGAACATCGGAAAGCGCCGCGCAGCGATCTGTTCCGTGCCGAGGCGACGGAGAACATGAAGAAGGTCGCGGGATGTTTTGTGACGCTCAATATCGGCGACAATCTGCGCGGCTGCATCGGGGAGATCGAACCTTTCCGTGAGTTGTATCAGGCGGTGACGGCGCGTGCGGTGGATTCGGCGTTCCGCGATCCGCGTTTCCCGCAGTTGTCACCGGAAGAGCTCAGGCGCGTGACGATTGAGATTTCCGCATTGACGCCGGCAAAGCCGGTTGCCTCCTGGAAAGACATCGTGATCGGAAAACACGGGATGACGATTACGAAGAACGGACGATCGGCTGTGTTTCTGCCGCAGGTCGCGCCGGAACAGGGATGGGACCTGCCGGAAACCCTGACATATCTTTCACGCAAGGCGGGATTGGCAGAGGACGCATGGAAGATGCCGGATGCGAAATTCACGGTTTTCGAGGCCATCGTCTTCCACGAACAAAAATAAAAACAGCGCGCGAAGCTGCATAAAAAATAAAAATTGCGGAGCAATTTTGTGATCGTGCAGGACTTTCAGTCCTGCCGCGGTCCAGCTGCGCAAGCTGGTCGCCGGAGGCGAAAAGGGGATTTCGTGCTGCGCACGCCCGGCGTTTCGCCGCCGGACCACGCCAAGGGCCGGAGGGCCCTTGACCCCGGGAAAAATGCGCTGCATTTTTCCGTTTTTGAAAAAAATTTTCTGGAGGGATTCAAGTTATGAAAAAGCAATGGATCGCAGGAATTCTCTGTGCATGTCTTGCAACTGCCGTCACTGCATCGGGAAAAACACAGGAAAAAAAGGACACCCCTTGTGTCCCTGCTCCCATTACAAAACTTGCGCTCTTTAAAAACGGCGTCGGCGCAGTCGTCCGTGAGGCTGTTCCCCTTTCCGAGCCTTTTTTCATCAAGGACGAAATGACGCCGATTCACGGCACATTATGGCTGACTCCCTATACCGGATTCCGCATGAAAACAGTAAAACATCCGTTTTCGGGACCCAATGAACAACCTTTTCAGAATCTGACCGCGACCTATGAAAACCGCGAGGTCCGGATCAGCCTGCTCAACGGTTCCGGCACTGTGACGGAACTTGCCGGCAAGGTCATCCGCCCGGTTCCTACGAAAAAACGGAACAGGATATCGCAGCCCTTGCGGAATCCTTCTGTTTACATTCCGGCGCCGGAACGGTTTCTGACTTTGAGTCTGAGCAACGGGGAAATCATTTCGATAGACTCCTCGCGGATTCTCAGCATCCGCGCGCAGAAGCTCAATCAGACGCTGGAACAGGAAAAGGAAACGCTTCTGATTGCGCCGGAAACGGAACTTGCCGGCCCGCTTTCGATTGCGTATCTGACGAAGGGCGCGGCATGGGCGCCGTCCTATCATCTGGAACTCGGAGCGGATGCGAAAATGCGCCTTTCCATGTCCTGCGTCATTATCAATGAGCTGGAGGATTTGAAGGATGTGGAAGTGAATCTGATTTCCGGTTATCCGAACATTCAGTTTGAAAAGGCTTCGAGTCCGATGGCGCCGGGAATGACTCTTGCCCGGTTTTTCGCGCAGCTTTCAGGACAGGGGGATGCGCAATACAATCCCATTGCGAAACAAAAGGCGGCCGTGATGTTCAACATGGCGTATACCGCCGCTTCGGAGGATTCCGCCGCCCGTGGCTGGGCGACCCTCGCTCCGAGCGGAGAATCCGAGGACATTCATTACCGGAACATCGGACGGATCAGCCTGAACGCCGGGGAACGGCTCTATCTTCCGCTGGAAAGCGCCGAATCGACCTACGAGCGCATTGTGGAATGGGCAATCGACGACCGCCGGGACGACTGGGGCCGTCCGCTTCGTTTCGACAATGCCGAGCGCTATAACGGGACGCTCTGGGACGCGGTTCGCTTCCGGAATCCGTTCCGCTCCCCGATCACGACTGCGCCCATCGAGATCACCGACGGGGGAAAATTCCTCGGTCAGACAACCATCAACTGGGTCAATCCCGATCAGTCGAATATCCTCCGGATCACCCGCGCCATGACCGTGATCGGCGAGATCCGCGAAAACGAGCTGTCCGCCGGAAAGGCGACCGGGATAACCTCCTCCGTCAAACAGAATTCCGGCGTGACAGTCCGGATTGCCGGAAACAGTTACCGGAAACAGGAGATCGAAGGCGTCCTGACGCTGAGAAACTATCGGAAAAGTGATGCGCGGGTCATGATTAAAATGCGTCTCTCCGGCGAACTTCTCTCCGCGGACGGGAACCCCTCCAGGGAGCTTGTCCGCTACGGTTACACGACGGTCAATCCGCGCAGCGACCTGAAGTGGGAAACGCTTGTCAAAGCCGACGGCGAAACGAAAATCCGTTATCAGTACTCGGTTCTTGTGAGATACTAAAGGTTGTGGTCTGTTTCCCGGTCCTATACCAAGGGTTGTATAATCGCACTTTTTGATTTGTCAACCTGCAAAAGAAAAATTTTCGGAAAAAAAGTATGGAAAACTCCTGTTTTTCCATATTGATATTTTATTGCCGCGTGCCATATTTCCTTATCTTTGCATGTGCACTTTTTCTTTCAATCCCAAAACAATAAAGGAATGGACAATGGCTGCGGAGCAGGGCAGGTACGACATATCGTATGAGATATGGTCGAAGAAGTATCGTTATCAGGGCGGGGGGGATCTCCCGAAGGACAATTCACCGGAGGACACGTTCCGGCGCGTGGCGCACGCGATCGCCGCGAACGAATCCGATCCCGCGAAATGGGAGAAGGAGTTCTACGGCATCATGTCCGGGTTCAAATTCCTCCCCGGCGGGCGGATCATCGCGAACGCCGGCACGAAGCGCACCGAGGTGACGATGTTCAACTGCTTCGTGATGAACAAGATCAACGACTCCATCGAAGGCATCTTCGAAACGGTCAAGGAGTCCGCCCTCACGCAGAAGCAGGGCGGCGGCGTCGGATTCGACTTTTCCACCATCCGCCCCGCAGGCTCCAATATCAAGGGGTGCGAAGCGAGCGCCTCCGGGCCGCTGAGCTTCATGCAGGTCCTGGATTCCACCTGCCGCACGATCATGAGCGCGGGACAGCGGCGCGGCGCGCAGATGGGCGTGATGCGCTGCGATCATCCCGATATTGAAAATTTCATCACGGCCAAGCGCAACAACGCCGCGCTTCAGATGTTCAATCTCTCCGTGGCGATCACGAACAAGTTCGTCGAGGCGGTCAAGGCGGACGCGCCGTGGGATCTCGTGTTCGACGGAAAAGTCTACAAGACCGTGAAGGCGCGCGATCTGTGGGAGCTCATCATGCACTCCACCTACGATTTCGCGGAGCCCGGCTTCATCCTGATCGACCGCATCAACAAGATGAACAATCTCTACTACTGCGAACAGATCTGCGCGACGAATCCGTGCGGGGAACAGCCGCTTCCGCCCTTCGGAGCCTGCCTTCTCGGCTCCATCAACCTCTCGCGCTTTGCGAAGAATCCCTTCACCTCCTCGGCGGAACTTGACAAGGAGGGCATCCGGCAGACCATCACAACCGCGGTCCGGATGCTTGACAACGTGATCGACCTGAGCAACTATCCGCTCGAGCAGCAGGAGACCGAGGCGAAATCCAAGCGCCGCATGGGAATCGGCATTACCGGACTTGCGGATCTGTTCATCCAGCTCGGCATCAAATACGGTTCGCCGGAATCCGTCGCGATGGCGTCCGAGATCATGAAGACAATCACCTACGCCGCCTACCGCGCCAGCATTGAGAATGCGAAGGAAAAAGGCGCCTTCCCGCTTCTGGACAAGGAAAAATATCTGGAGGGCGCGTTCATCTCCCAGCTTCCGGACGACATCCGCGAGGGCATCCGGAAATACGGCATCCGGAACTCGCATCTCACTTCGATCGCGCCGACCGGGACGATCAGTCTGTTCGCGGGCAACGTTTCCAGCGGCCTGGAGCCGGTCTTCGCGTTCAAGTACACGCGGAAGATCCGGAACGGCAAGGAGGGCGACACCACCGACGCCGAAGTCGTCGATTACGCCTACAGCGAATACCGGAAGCTGCGCGGTGCGGAATTCGATCCGAAAAAGCTTCCCGCCTGTTTCGTCAGCTCCGCGGAGATCTCCCCGGAGGAACATCTGAACATTCAGGCGGCGCTGCAGCAGTATGTGGACAGCTCGATTTCCAAGACCATCAACGTTCCCTCCGACTATCCCTATGAGGCGTTCAAGGACATCTACATGAAGGCCTATGAGAAGGGACTCAAAGGGTGCACCACCTTCCGGCCGTCCGAACATATCACGGGCATTCTGGTCCGCGACGAGGACAGGAAAAAGAAGGAGAAGGAGAAGGAGGAGAAGAAGGCCGTCGAGCATCCGGTCATTGTCCGGCCGCAGCCGCCGAAGCGTCCGGTGGAACTGGAGGGAACGACCTATAAAATCCGGACGCCGCTCGCCGCGGATGCGCTCTATGTGACGATCAACGACCTGATCGAGGAGGACGGTCGCCGTCGCCCGTATGAGATCTTCATCAATACGAAGAATCTTCAGTATTTCAGCTGGATTGTCGCGATGACACGCCTGATTTCGTCGGTGTTCCGTCATGATCCGGCGCCCCGCTTCCTTGTGGAGGAGCTCAAGAGCATCTACGATCCCAACGGCGGCTACTTCAGCGAAGGCACTTATATCCCGTCGCTTGCCGCGGACATCGGACGCGTGATTGAAAAGCATCTGGAGAAGATCGGCATCATGCCGGCGCATTACGAGAAGAAAGCTGTGAAGAAAGCCGAACCGGCACCGTCCGCGGAAGAGGTTCCGAAAGTTGCCGCACCGACGGCAGACCAGTTCAACGGAATGCTGATCTGCCCGGTCTGCAACGAACGCAAGCTCATCATGCAGGAGAACTGCGTGAAATGTCTTGCCTGCGGCCACAGCAAGTGCGGCTGAGCCCGGGAGGGGATGTGCCATGCTTTATCTTCTTGCGAATCTGCGCGGGAGTTTCGGTCCGCTGCGGCTGTTCGAATATGTGACATTCCGTTCGGGCTGCGCGCTGATCACCTCGATGCTGCTGGTGATCGTGTTCGGCCCGTGGGTGATCCGCCGACTGAAGAAGTTCTGCGTGCCGAAGTCGGCGCGTCTGGAAGGACTGGTTGACGAGCGCTTCGTGGACCACTCGAAGGACAGGACGCCGACGATGGGCGGGCTTCTGATCATCTTTTCGATCGTCTTTTCGACGGTGTTCTGGGGGGATCTCTCCAACCGCATGGTGCTGGTTTTCCTTCTTCTGCTGCTGCCGCTCACGGCGCTCGGTTTCTACGACGACTACATCAAGGTCAAGTATGAGCGCCGGGTGCGCGACGGGGTGTCCGGGAAAGTGAAGCTTCTGATCCAGGTTCTGGTGAGTTTTGCCGCGCTCTGCGTGATTTACAAGATGCCGGACACGATGACCACCAAGTTCCTGATCCCGTTTTTCAAGGATCCGGTCTGCCTGAAGCCGGCGGGAGAGTCGATTCAGTTCTGTCTTCCGCCGCAGCTTCTGACCGAACCGCTGTTCACATTTCCTGCATCGTGGGGGCTGCTTGCGATCGGACTGATTTTCGCGGCGAACATTCTGCTCGTCACGTTCTTCAGCAACGCGGTGAATCTCACGGACGGCAAGGACGGGCTCGCGGCGGGTTGCACGGTGTTCTGCGTGCTTTCCTTCGCGGCGGTAGCATATATGCATGGACACGTCGTCTTTGCGAGATACCTTTCGATTCCATATATTCCCGAGCTCGGGGAGATCAGCGTGTTCGCTTCCGCGATGGCGGGGGCGTGCATCGGATTCCTCTGGTACAACTGCAAACCGGCATCGGTCTTCATGGGCGACACGGGGAGTCTTCCGCTCGGAGGAAGCATCGGACTGATCGCGGTTCTGATGGGGCAGCAGTTCCTTCTGATTGTGATCGGCTTTGTTTTCCTGATGGAAGGAGTTTCGGTCATGCTTCAGGTCGCCAGTTTCCGGATGACAGGCAGACGGATTTTCCTCTGTTCGCCGATTCATCATCATTTTGAGCAGAAAGGATGGACGGAGACACAGATCGTGACCCGTTTCTGGATCATCGCCGGAATCTGCGCCCTGATCGGGCTCGCCACGTTGAAATTGCGCTGAAAATGAAAGAATAATTTTTTTTGACGCGTTTCAGGGCTTGCATTTTTGCAAAACTGCGATAGTGTAAGCAGAATTCCTGGAAAAAATGGAAAAATTTACGGAAGGACATTAAACATGAGCGACAGAAAAGAAATTTATGCCGACGGAATCGGCCAGATCCATTTCGCAGGCGGAATGGTCCGTTACGACTTTGTCACACTGCAGCCGAAAGAGGACGGGACCGCGCCGGAATCGCAATCCAGCATCCGGATCATCATGCCGCCGCAGGGCTTTCTTGCAGCGTTCAATTCCATGCAGCAGCTGATTGACAAGCTTCTGGAGGCCGGAGTGCTTCAGAAGAATCCGAATGTCAAGAAGTAAGAGGGTTCCGCCGGACGGAAAAACCGTCCGGTTTTTCTGTCTTTGCAGAAGAATCAAACCATGCCGTTGCCTGCCGGGGACGTTATGGTTTGGAATTTCTGGAAGCTTATATCTTAACGAACGGAGTGATCGTATGCTGAAGAGATCTTTTTCAGTGGTCATGGCGCTTGGCGTTATCGCTGTGCTTGCCTTCGCCGGCTGTAAAAGCGAAGAGGATTTCCGCCTGGAGCGCGCCAATTACGCAAGACTGCATTTTGAACAGTCGCAGTTCAAGGAGCTGCCTCAGGATGTCCGGCTCACGCTTCCGGAATGCATCCGTCTGGCGCACGAGAACAATCTGGACGTGAAAGTGAGCAGGCTGGAAGAGGCTGTCGCCCATGAAATGCGGACAGCGGAGCTCCTCGGCATGCTTCCTGAAATCAACATCAGCAACAGCTTTACAGGACGCTCCAACACTCCCGCCTCCAGCAGCAAGGCTTACAAATCCGGCGGCGCGACATACGGAGCCAGCACGAGTTCCGACCGCAACATCAACGCGTTTAATATTGACTTTGCACTGAGCATCATGGACTTCGGGCTTGCCTTCTTCAATTCGCAGCAGGCGCACGACCGCTATCTGATGCGTCAGCAGCGCACGGAGCGCGTCTCGCAGAATTTGACGCTGGACGTTGTAAGGGTCTACTTTCAGGTCGCCGCCGCACAGCGCGCAATCAATATCACCCGCGGTCTGCTCGCCACCTGCCGCGATCGCTACACGCTGATCAAGAAGCTCAGCGATGCCAAGAAAATCACGCCGTTCCGCGCCTTTGACGAGACCAGCCGTTTCATTGAGATGGAACGGAAGCTCACCGATTATATTCTCGACTATCAGAACGCCTGCATTGAGCTGCGTTCCCTGCTCGGATACTATCCGACGGCGAACATCACCGTGGACGATTCCGCTCTTGCCAAGATTCCGGAATTCAAGTTCCCCGAAATGGAAGTGATGGAGCAGATCGCCCTGATGAAGCGTCCGGAGCTCTATGAGATCGACATGCAGAAACATATCAATGTGATTGAATGCCGGAAAGTGCTTCTTTCCATGTTCCCTAGCGCAAGACTTTTTGCAGACTACAACAACAATAACAATTCCTTCCTTTACAAGGAGAACTGGTGGGAGCTCGGGATCCAGTCCGCCTTCAATCTTCTGAAAGTTCCGCAGAAGATCGGCGAATACATGAGTTATGACGCCCAGGTCGAAGCCGAGCAGGTCCGTTCCTACGGGCAGGCCATCACCGTGATGGCGCAGGTCCGCATCGCCCATGCCGACATCATGGCGAACAAGGAGATTCTTGATACGAACACCAGGACGTTTGAGAACTACAACACGCATCTGACGAATTCTCTGAAGAACCAGAAGATCACCGGCGATCTTTCGCGCCTTGAACTCGATCATATTCGTCTTACCACGGCGGAAAGCGATATTCAGCGCATCATGTCGCTTGGCAACTATTACGTTTCCTACTACCGGCTCTTGAATGCCATCGGCATCCGCAGCATGTCCGACAAGGATCTCGCGGAACTTACAGGTGAACTGAATGCCGCGCAGGGTGACGCAAAAACGGAAATAGCCAAAGCCGCCGGAAAATAGGCGCCCGTTGTTTTTCCCTTCTTTTTTTCCCCTCATCCCGGTTCCGGCGGTTGGCTGCACGGCATTCCGTTCAGCTTTTTGCCAGTTCCTCGGCATAATAGGAGCTGCGGACAAGGGGGCCGGAACTGACGTGTTCGAAGCCGATCTCTTTTGCATAGGCACCCCAGGAGTCGAAGAGCGCGGGTTCCACATAGCGTTCCAGTTTCCAGTGTTCCCGGGACGGAGGCAGATACTGCCCGATCGTCAGGAAGGTCGCGCCCGTTTCGCGGATGTCGCGGATGGTCTGAAGCACTTCGTCATCCGTCTCTCCCATGCCGACCATGATTCCGGATTTGACCGGAATGCGTCCGTCCGTCATGGAAAACGCTTTCGCAAGCACCGCGAGGGAACGCCGGTACTGCGCCTTCGAGCGGATCAGCGGAGTCAGGCGTTCGACCGTCTCCACATTGTGGTTGTAGACATCCGGTTCCGCGTCAAGCACGGTGCGGATATCCTTTTCCACGAAATTGAAGTCGGGAACCAGCACCTCGACCTTCACGCCGGGAATCCGGTTTTTCAGCGCCCGGATTGTTTTCGCAAAATGTTCCGCGCCGCCGTCGGGCAGGTCATCGCGCGTGACACTCGTCACGACGACAAAGGCCAGATGCATTTTCGCGGCGGCTTCGGCCAGATGTTCCGGTTCGGCGGGATCGGGCGGAAGCGGCTGTTCGACATGGCTCACGGCGCAGAATTTGCAGTTGCGCGTGCACCGTTCTCCGAGAATCATGAACGCCGCGGTCCCCCGGTGCCAGCACTCGCAGAGATTCGGACACTGCGCCCCGCGGCAGACCGTGTTCAGACTGTTGGTTTTCAGAAGCGCATCCACATGTTCGCGCTGTTCGCCGCAGGGAACCTTGATACGGATCCAGGGCGGCAGTTTCGGGCGGAAGTCGAATTTTCCGGTGCTCATTTCGCGCTCAGTATTTCGAGATCACGAGACTTGCATTGGATCCGCCGAATCCGAAGCTGTTGCTCAGGGCATGCCGGATTTCGACGTTTTCGCGTGTTTCGCGGATCAGGTCCGCCCATGCGAAGGAGTCGTCCGGATCGTCCAGATTCGCGGATTTGCAGAGGAAGGAGTGCTCGATCATCAGCGTGGTGAAGATCGCCTCGACCGCGCCAGCCGCGCCGATCATGTGCCCGGTCATGGATTTCGTGCTGTTGATCGCCACCTCGTGATCGGAGCCGAACACCTTCCGGATGCCTTCGAGCTCGATGGGGTCTCCGACCGGCGTCGAGGTCCCGTGCGTGTTGACATAGGTGACGTCGGAACTCTTCAGTCCGGCGCACTCCAGGGCGCGGGCCATGACTTCAGCCGTCGATTCCGCGTTCGGCACCACCATGTCCACGGCATTGCTGTTGGCATAGTAGCCGGAGATGACCGCTTTCGGCGCCGCGCCGCGTTTCATCGCATGCTCCTCGCTTTCGAGAACGAGCATGCCGGCGCCTTCCGCCAGCACGAATCCGTCGCGCCGTTTGTCGAAGGGGCGGCTCGCCTGTTCCGGGGTTTCGTTGAAGCTGTGCGAGAGTGCGCGCATCGTATTGAACCCGAGCGCCTGTCCCCAGCTCAGCTCTTCGGAGCCGCCGACGATGACCATTTCATATTCGCCGGAGCGGATCAGGCGCGCCCCCGCGATGATTGCCAGCGCGCTTCCCGTGCATGCCGCGCTGATGTTGTAGCTTTCTCCCGTGATTTCGTAAAGAAGCGAGATGTTCGCCACCGCCGATGATGGCATGATCTTGGGCACGGAGAACGGCGACACGCTGCGGAGACGTTTTGTCGTCTCGAACGACTTCATGTTCTTGTAGACCGTGAGGTAGGAGCTTCCGGCGCAGCCGTTGATGAGGGCGATTCTGCGGTTCGGGAGATCCTCGGGCGCGAATCCCGCCTCGACGAGAGCCTCGTAAACTGCGGCCGCCGCCATGCGGGAGTTCGGCGACATGAAGCGCAGATTCTTGACATTGAACATGGGGCACTGGACCTCGTTGTCCGAGACGCCCGCCACCTGGCTTTCCAGACCCATATCCCGCCATTCCGGCATGAATACGATTCCGGGCTTCCCGTCTTTCAGGTTCCGCACGTTCTGCGCGAGACCGTTCCCGAGCGGAGTTACGAGTCCGCGGCCCGTTACGACAACTCTCTTTGTCATGGCATGAGATCCTTTCCAGGCAGTTTTTCTATGCTCATTCGCCGCAATATAACCGTTTTGTCCGCGAATTTCAACACGGCAAGCCCGGGAGGAATGTTTTTTTTGATATTTTTACGGATCATTTCCTGCGGGGCAGGGCGGCTTCCGGCAGAGGCAGCGCATGGAAAACGGAATGCCTGCTGAAACTGCGCATATCACGCGAAGAAGTCCGGTGTGCGGGTTGCCCTTCAGGCCGTGCCGCCGAGCAGAAGCGCGAAGGCGCGCCGTTCCTCCTCCGGCGCGATGACCGCCAGCAGGTCGCCATCCAGAAAGACAAAGTTCTCTTCCGGATTCGGGATCAGGTCGTTGCCCCGGATCACGCCGACGATGTGGACGCTGCCTTTTTCCCGGAGCGGACCGCTGAAAGCCCGGTTCGCCAGCTCCGAATCCCTGCCGACTTCCATCCATTTGAAATCGACCATGCCGACAAAGGCATTCAGGTTGTCGCTGCGTTTCGCATCGGCTCTGCTCAGCATCAGCGGAGTGGAGTAGCGGTCGCGCAGTTTCTGGAGATTGTTCTGAATCTGGATCATGGAATAGTCCAGCTTGTGGAGCGCGAGGCGCGAGAGATCAAGTCCGAGCTCGAACACGGGACGCATCACGTCGAAGACCTTGTATTCGTGCATCGCGTCAGCCTCTTTCTGCGAGTAAGCCTGCGAAACGATCTTGATGTCCGGATTGAGAAGGCGCGCATTGCGGATGATGTCCGTGTTCGTCTTGAACTCCTCCGCCGCCGCGATGATCATTCTGGCGCGCCCGACCGCCGCCGCCTTGAGGATCACCTCCTCCGAGGGCGAGCCGAATACGCATTCCAGCCCGTCCTTCCGCATTTCGTTGAACAGGAAGTAGTTCGGTTCGATGATGATGTAGGGAAGCTCGAAGTGCTCCATCACCTTCGCCACGACACGCTGCACCCGTCCGCCTCCGGCGAGGATAATGTGGTTGGTCAGCGTCGGCTCCGGCATCGTGAAGGTGTTCAGGACCGCCGTCGGGAAATGTCTGCGCAGATAATCGTAGGCGGGAGTTGTGAGCGAGGAGATCGGCGGTCCGAGAACCATCGAGCAGATGACCGTGCAGAGCATCAGCATGTAAAGATCCTGCGACAGGATGCCCGCCGCATAGCCGGAGCTCAGAACAATGAACGCGATTTCCGATGTCGGAAACATGCCGAAGAACATGGCCGTCGGAATGACATTGCGGTATTTGAACAGCCATGCGAGAATCGCCAGAAACAGGGTCCGGCTCAGTCCGGTCAGCAGGACCAGAAGCAGAATGACCCAGAAGTGCTTCATCAGAAAGGGCACGTTCATCAGCATGCCGATGGAGACGAAAAAGAGCATGCTGAACAGATCGCGGACGGGAAGCATCTCGTACAGCGCTTTTTTCCCGTAATCGGATCCGTTCAGGAGAATGCCCGCCATGAACGCGCCGAACGAGAAGGTCAGGCACATTTTGTCCGCCAGAAAGCCGATCCCCAGACTGATGACGGTGATGCAGAGGAGAAACAGCTCCTGCGAATTCCATGAGGAGACGCGTCGCAGAATGCGCGGAATCACGCGCGGTCCGATCAGGAACAGCGCCGTTACGAAGGCCGCCCCGATTCCGACCGGCTTCAGGGCGTTCATCAGCCCGCTGTTGAGGTTGTTCGCATTCATCAGAAGCACCATCAGCGGGATGACGATCAGATCCTGCACCAGCGAGACCCCTATCATCGAGCGGCCGGAAAGCGTCATCATGCGGTTGTGCAGCGTCAGGCTCTTGAGCACGACCGCTGTACTGGTGGAGACAAAGGCCGCACCCGCGAACAGCGCGGGATAACTGGAAATGCCGAACATTCCCTTCAGGATGCCGAAAACGCAGAGAAGTGTCGCGCAGACCTGGATGATCGATCCCCATATCGCGAGTTTCCGGACCGGGCGGATGTCGTCCAGCGAGAATTCAAGCCCCATGGAGAAGAGCAGCAGCGCCACGCCGATGTCCGAGAGTCCCTGAAGCTGATTCTGGTCGATGACGACCCCGTTTGCTCCGCTGTTGATGAGGCTGATCGTGACGCCGGCGAGAATGTATCCAAGCAGAAGCGGCTGTCCGAGGCGTTTGGCTATGCCGCCCCCGATCAGGCCTCCGATCATAATTGCGAGAAGTGCCGTTACAATACCCATGATGCCGGATCATCCCTCCGTTCTGCCGGACTGCGGCGCATTCCGGGCGGCAATTTCAGCCGACCGCGATGCCGTCCGGAAACTCGCCGCCGTCAATTGTCGCCAGCTTGAGCGTGTCGCCGGTTTTCGCCGCAAGCAGCATCCCGAACGACTCCACCCCGCGGATTTTCGCCGGTTTCAGGTTTGCCACCACGATGATGATTTTCCCGACGAGTTCCTCCGGCGTGTAATATTTCGCAATGCCGGACACAATCTGGCGCGTTTCCGTTCCAAGTGAAATTTTCAGTTTCAGCAGCTTGTCCGCGCCCTCGACCTTTTCCGCTTCCAGGATTTTTGCGGTTTTCAGGCTGATCTTCGCGAAATCGTCGATCGTGACCGTTTCCGCGCCGACTGCCACTGTGCCGCTTTTCTTCTCTTCGGCTTTCGGATTGGCTTTCCGTCCTTCGGCCTTGAGCTGCGCCATGGGTTCCTCGATGACGATCCGCGGAAAGAGCGCATCGGTATCCTGCACCTGTGTGCCCGGCTCAAGCGTTCCCCATTTTGCGAGGCGTCCGGCGAAATCGGATTTTTCCGCGATCTCTTCGGGAAGTCCGAGCTTCATCCGGAATTCCTTCATCTTGCACGGCATGACCGGAAGCAGCAGCCCCGACACGATCCGCAGTGTTTCCGCAGTCGTGTAGAGCACGGTGGCCAGACGCGCCATGTTTCCCTCTTTTGCAAGCGTCCACGGCGCGGTTTTCTCCATGTAGCGGTTTGCCGCGCGGACCACGTTCATGACTCCGTCGATTCCGCGGTCGATCTTCATGTTTTCAACCGCACTGCGCATCAGGGGGATGGACGCGAGCGCCTGGTCCCGGAGCTCCCGGTCGGGGGCCTCGTATCCGCCCGGCGCCGGAATGCGGCCTTCAAAGTATTTGATCGTGAGTTTGACCGCGCGGCTGAGCATGTTGCCCAGATCGTTCGCCAGATCGCTGTTGTAGCGCTTGATGAAGGAACTCTGCGTGAAGGACGCGTCGTTTCCTAGCACCATTTCCGCCATCAGGCAGTAGCGGAACGCGTCCACGCCGAAGAGATTCATCATGTCCATCGGGTTGACGACGTTGCCGAGCGATTTGCTCATCTTGTCCTGTCCGCTCAGCCACCAGCCGTGCGCGAAGATGGACTTCGGCATCGGAAGATCCATTGCCTTGAGCATGGTGGGCCAGTAGACGGTGTGCGTGGTAAGGATGTCCTTGCCGATCAGGTGGTGTGCGCCGGACCACCATTTCCGGAATTTCTCCTCGTCTGTCCCGTAGCCGATTGCGGAAATGTAGTTGATCAGCGCGTCGAACCAGACGTAGCAGACGTAATCCTTGTCGAACGGCAGCTCGATGCCCCAGGAAAGGCGCGATTTCGGACGAGAGATGCACAGATCTCCCAGCGGCTTGCGGAGGAATCCGAGCGTCTCGTTGGCACGGTATTCCGGCTGGATGAATCCGGGATGGGTCTTGATGTAGTCGACGAGCCAGTCCTGATAGAGGCTCATTTTGAAGAAATAGTTGGATTCGATCAGTTTCGAGGTCGCCCGGCGGCATTCGGGGCAGAGACCGCCTTCGAGCAGGTCTTTTTCCGTGAAATAGCGTTCACAGGGGATGCAGTAGTGCCCGGTGTATTCGGCCTTGTAGATCAGGCCCCGGTCGAAGAGATCCTGCAGAATCCTGCATACGATTTTCTTGTGGCGCTCCTGGGTCGTGCGGATGAAGTCGCTGTTGTGAATGCCGAGCCGTTTCCAGAGCTCCTGGAAGCGGATCACGGTCTCGTTGCAGTGGGCCAGGGGATCCATATGACGCTGTTCGGCGGCCTTCTGCACTTTCTGCCCGTGTTCGTCGGTCCCGGTCAGGAAGAAGGTGTCGTCTCCCATCGCGGCATGAAAGCGGGTCAGGACGTCGGCCAGCATGGTGGTGTAGGAGTGTCCGATATGCGGTTTGTCATTGACATAATAAATCGGCGTGGTGACGTAATAGTTGTTCGGCATGGCGCAGCTCCTCTCTCTGTTCTTTCCCGGTGACGCGGCAGGGAAATAATATACTCCTCTTTTGCGCGGGAGCAAATGAAAAAGCTTGAAGAATCCGGAACAAACACTTATATTTCAGGAAAAACTTCAACCATCCAACCAGAAACGGTGAAAAATGACGGATCATGCAACGAAAACACGCAGTGAAATCGCTCCGGAGATGACCTGGGATCTTACGCGTCTCTATGCGGATGACGCAAAATGGGAACACGATTTCGCAGGAATCGACGATCTTGTGAAGGCATTTCTGCAATACCGGGGGCGCCTCGCCGAAAGCCCCGAAACGCTGTTGGCCGCATTTCAGGCGGACGACGCGCTCTCGCTTGTCCTGGAACGGCTTTACGTCTATGCGCACCTGAAGGCGGACGAGGACACGGGCGACTCCGCCAACCGGGCGCGGCTCGACCGCATCCGCGCAAAACATGCGGAGATCGGAGGCGAGTGCGCCTGGTTTCAGCCTGAACTGACCGCCATGGACGCTTCCGTCTTTGAGCGCTTCCGCTCCTCGGAGGTTCTGGCGTTCTACCGCCGCACGCTCGATGAAATCGCGCGGGAGCGCGAACACACCCTGTCCGCCGCAGAGGAACGCATTCTCGGCATGAGTTCGGATGTGCTCGGAACTCCCTACAAAACCTTTTCGCTCCTGAATGACGCCGATCTCCGCTTCGGCACGATCCGCGGAGAGGACGGCGCGGAAGTCGAACTGACCCACGGGAACTACATCAAGTTCCTCGAATCTCCGGACCGCGCCGTCCGGAAGGCGGCTTTCGAAGCGACCTACGACACCTACGCGAAATTCAAAAACACCTTTTCCTCGCTGCTGGACGCGAATTTCAAGACCTCCGCGCTGAACGCCGATCTCCGGCATTTCCCGTCCGCGCTTGAAGCCTCGCTGTTCGAGGACAGCGTGCCGCTTTCCGTCTACGACGGCCTGATCGACACGGTCCATGCGAACATCGCCTCCCTCCACGGCTATTTCCGTCTGCGCGCGGAAAAACTCGGGCTGGAGAAGCTCGACATGTACGACATTCACACTCCCCTGCTGCCCGAATGCAGGATGCTTGTGGAGTGGCCGGACGCCGTGAAGTACGTGAAGGACTCTCTCGCCGTGCTCGGGGAGGAGTATCACTCCGCGATCGGCAACGCCTTTGAACAGCGCTGGATCGACATTCCCGAATGCCGGGGCAAGCGCTCCGGCGCCTATTCCAGCGGCTGCTACGGCAAGCCCCCTTATATCCTTCTGAACTATTCCGGGACGCTGGACAGCGTGTTCACGCTCGCGCACGAACTCGGGCATTCGATGCACTCCTACTTCTCCGACCGCAGCCAGGCGTTTCACTATGCCTCCTACAAGATTTTCGTCGCGGAGGTCGCCTCGACGACGAATGAGCTGCTTCTGCATCACCACCTGATGAGGAATGCTCCCTCCGACGAGGTGCGGGCGTATCTCCTCAACCATCTCGCCGACGAGATCCGCGGAACGGTGTTCCGGCAGACCATGTTCGCCGAATTCGAGCGGGACATGTCCGCCCTCTCCGAATCCGGCACGCCGCTCACCGCCGACCTGCTTTCGGAAAAGTATTTCGCGCTGAACGCGTTCTACCACGGCGACGCCGTCAGCCCCGACGGCCGCATCCGCTGGGAATGGGCGCGCATCCCCCATTTCTACTATGATTTCTACGTCTACAAGTATGCGACCGGATTTTCCGCCGCCGTCGCGCTTTCGAGAAAGATTCTCGCCGGTGAAATTCAGCCTTACATGGGATTCCTGAAGGCGGGCGATTCGCGCGACGTGCTCGACATCATGAAGGATGCCGGTGTCGATTTCCGCTCCGGGAAACCTGTTGAGGAGTGCATGTGTTTCTTCGGGGAAACCGTCGGGACGCTCGCAAAATACCTGAAGTGAGATTTTTCTCATTGCCGTATCTGGTGAAACGGCGCCGGAATCGCGGAGATGGAGAAAGACGGATACAGCGAGGAGGAGACAGAAGCATTGAACGCGCCTGCGGAACATGCTCTGATCCGCCTTTGCCGCGCGGCTCTGAAGAAACCGCGGAGCGGCTGCGGGGAGGAGGGGCTTTTATGAACGCCTGTGAAAACTGCCGGAAGCGCATGACCGGTTGCCTCGCCGGGGAACTTTCTCCGGACGAGGAGTCGGAACTGTGCGCGCATCCGGAATTGTGTCCTGCCTACCGCACGGAACTCGAAGAGCTTTCCCGCACCCGGGAGCCGGAAGGGACATTGCCGGATTCGAACCGTGCGGAAATCCGCAGGGCGATGAGTCCGCGCAGGCGTTTCTCCGCCGTCCGTGCGCTCTGGAAGATTGCCGCGATGCTTGTTGCCTGCGCGGCGGTTCTCTGTGCCGTACTGTTCTCCGCGCCGGACGAACGCCGGCGTGTCAGACTGGATGTTTTCCAGTCCGCTGAGGAAATGCGGGCTGGTGTCGCCGCTGCGGGAAAACGGGTCGTTCCGGGGGGCGCTGCGCCGGAATCGCTCTCCCTTGCATTCGGCGGTTTTCCGGAAATCACGGAAAAGGAGATTTCCGCCGTGGCCGGTTTTTTCCGGAAAAACGGCATCCGTCTCGAACCGGATGAAATCCGGCTCCGGATGGAATCCTTTGAAATCCGTGTTTCTCCTCCGCGCATGGAGAAAATCCGGATTTTCCTCCGCGGGCGGGAACGGGGACAGGCATTGCTTCCCGCCAGGCGTCAGTGAACATTGCTGTTTCCGTTCCGCGTGTCAGGAACGGAAAAAATCCATTTCGCGCCTGCTGTTTGCAACTTCCCGCAGTCTGTGCTATATTGCCGCTTTGAAACATGGAAGAGACATGACGCAGAAACAGAAAATACTTTCCGTCATCATTCCCGTTTACAACGAGGAAAAGACCGTGGTATCGCTTCTGGACAAAGTGATGCGCTGCGGCGTTTCCGTGCCTCTGGAACTCATCATTGTCAACGACGGATCCACGGATTCTTCGCCGGAATTGATTCGGAACTGGATCTCCGGACAGAAGAAAAGCGCGGCGAAAATTGTCTTCCTGAACAAGGAGAACGGCGGGAAGGGTTCCGCAGTCAAGGCGGGAATCCGGGCGTCGACGGGTGACGTCGTCATCATTCAGGACGCCGATCTCGAATATGATCCGCGCAATTATGAAGCGTGCATCCGGCCGATTCTCGACGGGGAATGCAAGGTCGTCTACGGTTCGCGCGAGGAGGAGAACCGGAACCGCCTCTATTCGTCGCCGTCGTTTTATCTCGGCGGACTTCTGCTGACGTTCTGGATCAACCTGCTTTACCATGCGGATCTGACCGACGAGCCGACCTGTTACAAAACCTTTGACGGTTCCCTGATCCGTTCGCTTCCGATTGACGGAGACAAGTTCGAGTGGGAACCGGAGGTTACGGCAAAACTCCTGCGGACGGGATTTGAGATCCGCGAAGTTCCGGTCGCCTATTATCCCCGGAAAATCACCGAAGGGAAGAAGATCAAATGGAAGGACGGCGCGCAGGGACTCTGGACCGCGTTCCGCTGGCGTTTCGCCTCCCTGAAGGGGATCCGCAGGACCCTCGGAGCTTCCGCGCCGGAACTCGGGAACGCGCTCCGCAATCACCGGAAAATCTCTCTGCTCCTCTGGAGCGTTTTTTTTCTGGCGTTCTTCGTTCGTCTTTTTTTCGCTCTGCCTTCGCTCGGCAACCCGGATCTTCAGATGCGCGCGGAAAGCGATGCGTTCCTCACATCCGCAAATCAGATTCTCAAACACGGCGTTTTCCGGGCGCGCTATCCTTCCTGCATCGCGATATTTCCATCCGGCACGCCGGCATACGAAATCACGTCGCTGGACAATGTCCGCGCGCCGCTGTATCCCGCATGGCTGGCCCTCCTCTTCAAACTCTCTTCCGGGAGTCTTGTCTTCTGCATTCTGGCGGGGTGTCTGCTCGGGGCGCTGATTGTGTTTCCGGTCTTTTTTTCCGGCAGGCTCTTCGGCTCTCCGCATGTCGGGCTCGGCGCGGGACTCCTGTTCGCGCTGAATCCGACGGCGGTTGCCCTGAGTCCGATGTTCCTGCCCGACACGCTGTTCGCCTTTCTCGTCGCGCTGCAGGGATATTTTTTCCTCCGTTTCATCAAAAGCGCGTTCGGCATGAATCTGATCTGCGCGATTCTCCTTGCCGGGGGCGCCGCGCTGATCCGGCCTGCAAACGCGCTCTGGATCATCCCCTGCGTGATCGTGATTCTCTTTTTCCATAAACTCCGCGCGCATCTGAAATTCAATTATGTCGTCATCTCTCTCCTGCTTTTCGCGGGCGTGATTCTGCCGTGGATGTTCGGCAGTCATCTTGCCGGAATCGGCTGGCGGATCGACACCATTTCTTCGGAAGCGCTGCTGAAAAACGCGTCCGCTCTGAAGGCGGATCTGGAGGGGAAGGGAAATCTTCTCACCCATATGGAGGCTTTCCGCCGGGAGGAGCGCAAGGTGTATGCCGCCGCGCCGGAACAATACGGCACGATTGCCGCGCAGCTGCGCCATCGTGACAGAAAAATGCTGGAACTGATTTTCTCCCATCCGCTGCGTTATCTGAAACTTCATTTCAGCGGCGACAGCCTGCGGCGGATCGTCTCGCCGGATTTCAGCGCGCTGTTTGAAAATTTCAATATCGGCAGGACGGGAAACCGGCCGCCGGATTCGCCCCGGGCGCAGCCGGTTGCGTCGGGCGCGTTTGCCGCAACTGCCGTGCTGTACATGTTCTATGCGCTCGGGCTGGGCTGGTTCCTGCTCCTTTCGCTGGACCGCAGGCATTTCCTGTATTTCCTGATCCTGCTTCTGCTTGCGGGGTATTATCTTTTCATGCCGGGGCCGATCGCGATTCCGCGCTACCAGCTTCCGGCGCTTCCGTTTGTCTGCGTCGCGGCGGCTTTCGGACTGTTCCAGTTTTTCCGGATCCTCCGGAGGAAACCGCTCCTCCGCGGCCTGGAGCTCTCGCCCGGGAGCGGAACCTTGCACGTGTCTGCCGGTGCGCTCCGCTGAACGGCTGCAATCTTCCTTTTGAAAAATCAAACTTTTTCTCTTTTTCCTCTTGCTTTTTTTCTTTCTTACAGTATAATAGATACCAGTATCTGATACCGGTATCTAATAGAAGGTCTTTTTTTCATGGACAGGAAATCGGAATACGTGATTCTTTACGAGGAACTGAAGCAGCATATCCGCAACGGCGAAATTCCGCCTGGAAACAAACTGCCTTCGGAACGCAGCTTCATGGAGACCTACCGGATCAGCCGGACGACGGTCCGGAGCGCGCTGGCGCTGCTGGAGCGTGAGAAATATGTGAGGAAACAGCCGGGCGTCGGATGCATTGTCCTTTCCCGCGCGGAAAAGGAAAGGCGCGAGAAGCTCCGGATCGGGATCTCCCTGTCCTCCGCTTCGGATCAGACTTATCAGACGCTGCTTTACGAATCCTTGATGCATGCGGCGGAACGTCTGAATGGCGAACTGATCGTGAAGAAAAACCATGAACTGATTCGCGGAGAGGGGATCGACGGCGCCGTTTTCATTGCGAACACGAGTCCTGACGAGCTCCGGCGGATGGAAAAGGAATACCGGGCGGATTGTCCGGTCGTTTTCATCAACCGCATGCCGGTTCATCCTCGGTTTGCCTATTTTGCGGTGGATTACGAGAACACATCGCGGAAACTGGTGGCGCGCCTTCTGCGGAACGGCGCCGAACGCATCGCCATGATCGGCGGGGCGGATCACCCGGGCGACCGGTATTTTGCGGATTACACGAGATCGCAGGGCTGGCGCTCGGCCTACCGCGAAGTTGCGGGCGGCGTGCCGGAGGAACTTCTGTTCCGGACCGGAGAACTGTATGCGGACCTGAATCTGGCATGCCGGAGAATCGAGCGGGTGCGTCCGCAGGTGTTTTTTGTCTCCTGCAGCAGTCTGCTGTCCGTCCTCTCCGTGATTCTGAGGCAGATGAACATTGCCGTTGGAAAGGATGTCAGTGTGATATGTTTCGACAATGTGGAGCGGATTGCGGAAAATATGCGCATCCCGATCTCCTGTTTGAAAATGCCGTTTGCCGAAATGACGGACAGGGCGCTTTCCTATATTCGCGCCGCGCAGCGCGGGAATGTCCCGGTCCCGAAGGAGATTCTTGAGGCGCAGCTTGTTGTGAATCAGTGTCACTATCTGTTTTGAGAGAAGAGTTTCAAAATAAAAAACAACGGGAGGAAGAAATGGTGGAACCGCGTGGAGGGCCAGAGCTTCATGAATCCCTACGACATCAGGCAGCTCCGCGACTTCAACATCTTCGCGCTGATCGTGACCCTGCTCGGCTCCGTTCTCAACCGCGCCGGATGGATCGGAAACGACACCAGCGGAACGGGAAGAACCCCGCACGAACAGAAAATGGCGAACGTGCTCGGTTCGTGGAAGAACGGTTTCTCCTACATGATGATCCTTCTGCTCGCGATCGTGGTCATTGTTTTCATGACAAGCCCGCATTTTGCGAATCCGGACAACCGCTTCAAAATCTCCAATACGCAGATCCGCCAGGAGCTTTCCGCGAAGATCCTGGACGAGGTCATCGCCGACAAAGCCGTCAAAGCAAAGGTGATCGACGAAATCCACAAGATTCCGCAGACGCTGACCCGCGAGACGTGGGAGGCTCCCGTTTCCCAGAAGAGCAATCCGGACACGCCTTATTTCGCCGCAGTCAGAAACACGCTCGGCGACACGCCGGAGGCGCGTTACCAGTTCCAGAAATACCGCTCGCTCTATCAGCAGATGATGATGCCCGCCGTGGTAAGCAGGATCTTTCCCGTCGGCATGCTCGGGCTCTTCTGCCTGCTGATGATCATGCTTCTGATTTCGACTGACGACAGCCGGATCTTCAATGCATCGTCAACCCTGATGCAGGACGTGATTCTGCCTCTCTTCAAAGGGCATCTGCCGCAGGAGCTGCATCTGCTGCTGCTGCGTCTGACGAGCGTCGGCGTTGCGGTTTTCTTCCTGATCGTTTCGCTCTTTTTCGCCCAGCTGGACTACATCAACATGTTCACGACGATCATGTGCGCGGTCTGGCTCGGCGGTGCGGGGCCGATCATGGTGTTCGGGCTCTACAGCCGCTTCGGCAACCTGACCGGCGCGTGGTGCGCGATCATTCTGGGATCCGGAACTTCCCTGCTCGGACTGATTTTCCAGCGGAACTGGGCCAGGAACATTTATCCGGTCCTGGAGCAGAACGGCATGGTGGAGCCGCTGAACTCCTTTCTCGAAACCGTTTCGTCGCCCTTCAATCCCTGGATTGAATGGAGCATGGATCCGGTGAAATTTCCGATCAACTCCTTTGAAATCTACTTCATTTCCATGATCCTTTCCGTCGGCGGGTACATCGTCGGATCCTATCTCACCTACAAGCCCTTCAATCTGGACAGGCTTCTGCATCGCGGCGCCTACGCCGATCCGGACGATGCGGTGCAGCCTCCCGAACCTTGGACGATCCGCAACATTTTCAGCAAGCTGATCGGCATCACGAAGGAATACACGCTCGGCGACAGGATCATCGCCTATTCCGTCTTCGGCTACTCGATTGTCTATCAGATCGGGATCGTGTTTCTCATGATCGTCATCTGGAATGTGATCAGCCCGTGGCCGCATGAATGGTGGACGGTCAAATTCTGCATCACATCGCTGATTATTCCCGCCATTGTCGGAATCATCTCGACGGTCTGGTTCCTGATCGGCGGCATTCATGACGCGCGGCGCCTGTTCATCGACCTGGAAAAACGCGTGGAGGATCCCAACGACAACGGACAGATCCTTTCCTCCGATCGGAAATAAGCGGAAAAAGCTCCCCCGGGCGGAGAGAGAGAAGACCCGGAGGAGCGGGAGAGAGTTCATGGAATTTCCCTTTCCCCGCCGCATGAGCTGCGGGGAAGAGGACGGACGGTTTACTGATTGCTGAAGATCTGGAATCCCGCGTAAGCCTCCATGCCGTGTTCGCCGAGATCCAGTCCGCGCAGCTCCTCGTCCGCGGAGACCCGGATGCCGATCGTCTTTTTGAGAACCCAGAAGATTGCAAGGGCGCACGGGAAGGAAAGCGCCGCGCAGCCCGCTCCCGCAAGCTGGGTCAGGAATGTGTATTCCGGATTCGTGGAAAAGATCCCGACCGCAAGCGTTCCCCAGATCCCCCCGCAGAGATGAACCGACAGCGCGCCGACCGGATCGTCAAGGCGGAGGCGGTCAAAAAGCAGAACACTTCCGACCGCGATGACGCCCGCGACTGCACCGATTGCGAGCGAGGAGGGAATGCTTACGCAGTCCGCGCCCGCCGTGATTCCGACGAGTCCGGCGAGACAGCCGTTCAGCGTCATGGAGAGATCCGGTTTTTTGAGGAAGACCGTGCTTGCCAGCATCGCCGCGACAATTCCCGCAACCGCTCCGAGCGTTGTTGTCACCAGCACATAGGAGACCTTTTCCGGGTCCGCGCTCAGAACCGAGCCGCCGTTGAATCCGAACCATCCGAACCAGAGCAGAAATACTCCGATTGTCGCCAGCGGCATGCTGTGCCCCATGATCGGCATGCTGTGCCCGTTCACAAACTTGCCGATGCGCGGCCCCAGAAGAATCACGCCCGCAAGCGCACCCCAGCCGCCGACACTGTGAACGAAGGTCGATCCGGCGAAGTCGTGGAAGTGCATTTTATCCAGAAAGCCGCCGCCCCAGCCCCATGATCCGATCACCGGATAGACGAGCGCCGCATAGAGAAGCGTGAAGATCAGGAACGCATTCAGTTTGATCCGTTCCGCGACCGCTCCCGAGACGATCGTCGCCGCCGTTGCCGCGAACATGCTCTGGAAGAAAAACATCGTCCAGTATGTGAATGTTCCGTTGTATCCTTCCGGCGCGCCGGCGGGCGCGGCAAGACCGAAGCCGTTCCACCCCAGAATCCCGGAAAGCGTCCAGTGCCCTTCCGGATACATCAGCGAGAATCCGCAGAGCGCGAACGTCAGAATGCCGATTGCCGGGACCATCAGGTTTTTGAAGAGAATGTTCGTGCAGTTTTTGGCCCGGGCGAGTCCGGACTCCACCGTGGCGAATCCCAGATTCATGATGAATACGAGCATTGCCGCGATCATGATCCAGAGATTGTTCACGGTGAACATCGCTTCCTTTGCTGTTTCCGCCGATGTCCCGGCCTCCGCGGCTCCGGCGCATGCCGCGAGACACAGCATGAGCGTGCAGAGAGGAAATTTCGTTCGATTCATGGTAAACTCCTTTTTCATGTGTCTTGATTTTTTGATGGAAAAACGGTTGCTGAATTCATCCGATGGCGTCGCGTCCCCGTTCGCCGGTCCGGATCCGGATGCATTCCTCCATCGGGAGGATGAAGATTTTTCCGTCTCCGATGTATCCTGTGCGTGCGCCGGCAATGATCCCTTCCACGGTTTTTTCTACAAACTCGTCATTCACGCCGATGGCGAGACGCACTTTCTTGTGAAGATTCACTTCGATTTCCGATCCGCGATACGTGGAAACATATCCTTTCTGCTGACCGCAGCCCAGTGTGTTCGTGACGGAAATTTTGAAGATTTCCCTTGCATAAAGTTCCTGTTTCACGGCGTTCAGCCGTTCGGGTTTGATGTAGGCGATGATCAGTTTCATGGTCAGACTCCTTTCCTGCCGCGCATTTCTTTTTTGTATGGTTCTATTTATTAGCAAAAGATATGCCAACTTTTTATGTATTGCTGTAACTCTATTGATATCAATTGATTATGTCTTTGCATGGATGAAAAATGAAAAATTGATTTATTACAAAAATGTAATAATAGATTAAAAAGCGCGCAAAAAATGTAACTTTCTGAGCTTCGGGCTGGCAATCTCCCGCGTGCGGGGATATATTACGTCAATCGGGGAATTCGGACGGATTCCGCCGTGTGTCTGCTGTGTTCCGCCGTATCCGGAGGCTTCTTCTGATGAACAGGAAAATTCTTTTGTTATCTCTGGCAGTTTTCGCCGTCCCGCCGGCCTTCTGCGATGAGGAGAATCCCGTCGACAAACTGCGGGCTGAGGCGCAGTCCGGAAAACTGGATGCGTGCTTTTATCTCGGCAACGAGTATTTTTACGGGGAGAACCGGAAACAGAATTTCACGCTTGCCGCGCACTGGTACCGCAAAGCGGCGGAAGGCGGAATTCCCGAGGCGCAGTTCAATTATGCGCACTGTCTCGAAACCGGGCGCGGAACGGAGAAAGATCTCTTTGCCGCCTATCAGTGGTACCGGAAGGCGGCGGACCGGGATTTCAAGCCCGCGCTTTACATGTGTTCCCGTCTGATTGCCTCCGGGATTTATTCCAAAGACGGAAAAACCCTCCTGCGCCCCTCGCAGGCGGGCGCGCTGGAGATCCTTGAACGCCTTGCCGCACAGGAGTTTGAAGCTGCGGAACTGGATCTTGCCTCCTATCTCCTGCGGCGCGATTCCCCGCTTTCGGAAAAGGCGCGCGCGTTTTCGGTTCTTTCCAAGGTCACCGCCCGCAAAAAGTTCGATCCCGCCGCGCTGCGGATGCTGGCGGACTGTTACTACGGAGGTTTCGGGTGTCCCTCCGATCCGGATAAAATGGCGGAGCTTCTGACCCGCGCTTCGGAACTCGGCGACGCCGAGGCGAAGGCGAAACTGGGCTTCCTGTATGAATCCGGGCGCATTCTCAAGGCCGACCCGGAAAAGGCCGCCGCGTTTTACCGCGAAGCGGCGGAACTGGGGCATCCGATGGGGCAGTTCAAGTATGCCGAACAGCTTGCAAAAGGGAATCCTTCCGCCGGACGGCAGAAAGAGGCGCTGGAATGGTACCGCAAGTCCGCCGATCAGCATTGCGCGCAGGCCCTTTTCAGGCTCGGGCTGATTCATTTCGACGGCACCTTCGGCGTGGAGGCGGACAGGCAGCTTGCCGCCCAGTATTTCTACGAGGCGGCGCAGCTGGGTTATCCCCGCGCCCAGTACAACCTTGCGGCGATGTTTGCCGAAGGAAACGGATTGAACAAGGACCTTCAGGCGGCGTTCTACTGGTTCATGCAGGCGGCGCGGCGTCAGGATCCCACGGCGCAGCGCCGGGTGGCGCTCTGCTATGCCGAAGGTCTCGGGGTGGACAAGAATACGGTGAAGGCGCAGGAATGGCTGCTCCGCGCCGCGCAGAACGGCGATATCATTGCGGCGAAAATGCTGGAGACCTCCCGTTTCTCCGTCTGGTGACGCACCGGAACAAGGGGGCTGACGATCCGGGAGACACGCGTGCCATACAGCCTCCGCGCGCAAAAGTCCCGTCATCCGCCGGCATATCGCAGTGTTTCCGCTGGAAAAAATGGTGTTCCGGGTGTATATTCCCGCATGATCTGCTGACGCGGAGGATTTTACCGATATGGGAAACAAGAAGAAAAAAACGGAAAACGCCTTTCTGATGGAAGCCGAATACCGGCTCTTTCTGATTCTGCCGCTTCTGGTCCGTGCGCTGAGCCTGAAACAGGCTTATGCGCTGGCGAACGTCTGTGCCTGGTTTTTCTATCTTCTGGATTTCAAACACCGGAAACGGGCGATTGCCCACATCCTGCACAGCGGGATCCGGACCACGCTCCCGGAGGCGAGGGCGCTGGCAAAAGCCAATTTCCGTCATATGGTGAAGGTTTTCGTCGAGGTCGTGAAATTCGACCAGATTGTGACGCCTGAGAATTTCCGTGAACATCTGCGTTATGCCTCCGATTCCCCGGAACTGGACAAAATCATGGATCCGGAACATCCGGTCACGGCGATTCTTGCCTCCGCACATCTCGGGAACTGGGAGCTTGCCGGCAACATCTACACGATGTTTTCCGGTCAGAACCTCTGCTCGATCATGCGTCCCCTGGCCAACCGGAAGCTCGGGGAATATTTCTATGCGCACCGCATGAGCAGGAAGCATACGACCGTTTCCAAGGAAAAGGGAATCCGGCCTCTGCTTGCCGCCTTGAACAGGGGAGATTCCATTGCTGTCGTTTCCGATCAGCATGCGACCAGCCGCGAAGGTGTGGAAATCACGTTTTTCGGGCATCCCGCAAGGGCGCATATGACGGTTGCGCTGCTGCATCTGAAAACCGGACACCCGATTCTGCCGATCCTTGCGGTCCGGGAGGATGACAGCTATCACTTCAAGCTTACCGGAACGGCGCCGATCCGCTACACGCCCACCGGAGACAAGGAACATGACATCCGGGAGATCACCCAGCTTTACTCCAATGCGTTCGAGGAACTGATCCGGAAATATCCCGATCAGTGGCTCTGGGCGCACCGCCGCTGGCTCGACTGCAACCGAAATCACAAGCACAAGGATAACGAACATGATTAAAAAACCGGTCACGGACTTTGATGCGCGCAGGGTGCTGGTGTCACCCTCTCTGCTTGCCGCGGATTTTGCCGATCTCGCCAATGAAATCAAACGCGTCGAGGCCGCGGGCGCCGATCTGCTGCATCTCGACATCATGGACGGCCATTTCGTGCCGAATCTCACGATGGGGCCGCCTGTGATCGCGGCAATCCGGAAGCACTCCATCCTGACGTTCGACACCCATCTGATGATTACCAGTCCCATCAAATACGTCAAACCGTTTTCCGCCGCGGGCGCGGATCATATCACGTTTCATCTGGAGTCGGATGACAATCCGGACGAGACGATCCGGGCGATCCGCGCGGAAGGCTGTTCCGTCGGAATTTCCATCAAGCCGGCCACTCCCGTTTCCGCGGTCGTCAATTATCTGGACAGGATTGATCTGGTGCTCGTGATGACCGTGGAGCCCGGTTTCGGCGGGCAGTCGTTCATGGCGGACATGATTCCGAAGGTCGCGGAAATCCGCGCCCTGGCGGGGAAGCTCAATCCGAAGCTTCACATCGAGGTGGACGGCGGGATCGACGGCGAAACCGCGAAGCGGATTGTTCCCGCGGGAGCCAACATGCTGGTTGCCGGAACCGCCGTTTTCCGTGCGCCGGACGGAGCACAGGCGGCTGTCGAGCGTCTGCACAACGTGCAGAAACTGCTTCCCGTGCATTGATCGCGTTTCCGCGCATGCCGTTCCGTCATGAAACAGCTTCGTTTTTTCCGGGATTATCTTGCTGAACGCTATGGAAAACCGCTCCAGCGGATTCCGTTCGATCTCGGACTTTCCTGTCCCAACCGGAATCCGGACGGTTCCGGCGGGTGCGCCTTCTGCGCCGGAAACGGTTCCGCGGCGAGGCATCTTTCGCCCGGCATGAGTCTTGCGGAACAGGCCCGGCGCGGCATCCGCTATGTCCGGGAGCGGTATGCGTCGGACGGTCCTTATCTGGCCTATTTCCAGTCTTTCACCAATACCTATGGCGAAGTGTCCGTTCTCCGGCATCTGTATGAGGAGGCGCTTTGCACGGCGGATTACAGAGCCGTTCTCATTGCGACCCGTCCGGACTGTCTTTCCGGCGAGTGTGTGGAATATCTGGCTTCGCTGGCACGCCGTTATGAAGTCTGGGTGGAACTTGGAGTCCAGAGCGCCAATGATCTTACCCTCCGGAGAATCAACCGGGGACATGATTTCGCCGCCGTCGAGGATGCGGCGAGGCGTCTGGACGCGCAGGGGATCAAAGTCGCCGCGCATGTCATTCTCGGACTGCCCGGCGAGACGGCTTCGGATTTCCGCGCGACCGCGGAAAAAATAGCTTCACTTCCCTTTTCCGGGATCAAGGTGCACAACCTTCTGGTTCTGAAAGGTACGGAGATGGCGCGGATGTTCCACAACGGCGAAGTGACGGCGTTCAATGAATACGAATATGCCGATGCGCTTGCTGATTTTCTTTCCGTTCTGCCGGAAAAGACCATTGTGATGCGCCTCTGCGCCGATGCGGATGCTTCCGAGGTGATCGCGCCGAAGTGGTGGATGAAGAAAGGGCAGTTTCTTTCCATGTTCCGCACGGTTTTCGAGTCTCGAGCCGCCGGACGCGACGACGGAGTCCGCGCGGTGCGGACGGAGGACGGGTCCTATACGCTCTACCATCCCGGATACCGTCAGCATTTTCACAGCGTTGCCGGTGCGCGGACGGAATCCTGGAAGAAATACATTGAGCCCTGCCGGATCGGGGAGCGTCTGAAGGAAGGAGGCTCCGTCACGGTTCTGGATGTCGGATTCGGGATGGGATACAACGCGGCCGCTCTCACGGAACTTGCCGAACATACGGGAGCGGGCATGCTCCGCTGCATCTCTCTGGAATCGGACCGCAATACGCTGCGCAATGCGCTGTCTCTGCCGGATTTCCCGCGAAAGGATGTGCTTGAGACACTGGCTTCCGCCGGGTGTTACCGGAGCGCCTTCGTCCGGATCGAAATTGCCTGGGGCGACGCGCGGCGTTATGTGCAGGAGACCGGTGAAAAGTTTGATTTCATTTTCCTCGACGCATTTTCCCCGGACCGGAACCCGGAGCTCTGGACGCTGGACTTTCTCGCCGCATTGAAACGGGTTCTGAATCCCTTCGGCATTCTGGCAGCCTATTCGAGCGCCTATCCGTTTCTGGGGGCGCTGCTCCGGACCGGTTTTTTTGTTTCAGAATCCGTCCCGTTCGGACGGAAGCGCGGCGGAACTGTTGCATCGCTTCATGCGCTTGACCATCTGTCCCCGCTGCGGGAGAAAGACCGTTGCATTGCGCTGGAGTCCACCGCCGGTACGCCGTACCGCGATCCTTCGCTTGACTGGTCCCGCGGACAGATTCTCACGGAACATGCCCGGCAGATTGCGGAACTGCGGGCCGCCGGTGTACCGAAATGGTTTCATCCGGGGGGGAAAACCATTTCGAAATCATGAAAGCGGCGCACGGATTTTTTTACGGAATTCGGATGGACTGTAACGGGTCTCCTCCCGTTTGAATGCGCGGGAGAATGCCGCCGCGGAGCGATACCCGCATAATGCGGCAATCTGGCTGATGTTCTGACCGGAGGATCGCAGGAGCCCCGCGGCGAACATCATTCTTCTGGACCGGAGATACTTTCCCAGACTTTTCCCGATTTGTCTTTTGAAGCATCTTCTGAGATTGCTTGCCGAAACGCCCAGACGGCGGCTCAGTTCCGCAATCGTGATTTTCCGGTGCGGATTTTCCACGATATACCGGGAGATTTTCCGGTAAAGTTCGCTTCCTTCGTCGGAATAATTCGTCTTGCGGAACGTTTCCGGAGGCGCGGGACAGTTCTTCACCCGCAGACGTTCCAGAAGTTCACCCAGAAGATAGGGCGTCGTATTGATCTCACGATTCCCCTCGGGATAATGGATCAGGAAATCCCGGAGCGCGCAAAGCAGAAGACGCCGGATTCCGGCATCGCTTTCCAGAATGGTCCCCCGGAGAACATCCATGGCTTTTTGCTCGTCGTGCAGATGGAAGGAACAGAACAGCATGGAACTTCCTTCGTCTTGTCCTGACAGAATCCTGTGCGACTCTCCCGGGAAAACCAGATACAGCTGGAGCGGTTTCAGGGAGCAGAGGCGCTTATTGATTTCAAGCCGGGCATTTCCGGCAAGAAGACATGCCAGGATGTAGCGGTTATGGAAAAATGTATTGGTGTCCCGGTTCCTCCTGCGGTAATAAAACTGAATGCGGTACGGCATGAACGGGGGAAAATCCGGGAATCCGGGAACGGAATAGGCAAAATCCGGAAGAGATTCAGCCGCTTTCAGACATTTTTCAGAAAAGGATTTCATTTTTGATCACTTCTGCAAAGAATATAATCACTTTTATCATTGCCATCGTGCGTTATTGTAGTATAATGATATGAAAAAGTCAAATGGAAAAGCCTGACAGGGAGGTTTTTTTCATGCTGCGGCATCATACATGTTTGTTCTATCCGGTTTCCGTTTTTGTTGTGCGGGATCAGGCGGCATCGGCTTTCCGGAGAAAATCTTTTTCACTGGTAGAACTTCTGGTTGTGATTGCAATCGTTGCGATTCTGGCATCCATGCTGCTGCCGGGTCTCCGGAAGGCGAGAGAAGCCGCGCACCGGATCAGCTGCGGCAGCAATCTGAAACAGTTCGGCGCCGCCTTTCATTCCTACGTCAGTGACAGCCGGGATTTTTTTCCCCCTGCGGATCTCAGCGATTTGAGCGGGGGGGAAATCAACAAGAACTACTGGAACTGGGCATGGATGTTCCAGCGGGAAAAGTACATTCCGACGGGAAAAATTTATAAATGCCCCACAGCCGCGGGAATCATGCCGCCGGAATCCAATTTTCATCGGGATCTTGACGTTTTCATCCATGCGGTCGGTCCGGGCGGCGCCGCGTCATGGACTTTCATCGGTTACGGTTATAACAACAATTATGTCGGTTCCCATAAAAATGTTCTCGGATCCGGAGATCCCAGACGCTGGATTCCGGTGAAGATCTCCGAAATGAAAAAATTTTCCAGCTGTTTCCTTCTTGCCGAAACGAAGACGGAATTCAATGCCGGCTCCTATGTCTCCTTTTCCAACGGGCTGTATATTCACGATCTGCACAGCGGCGGAACCAATCTTCTTTTCGCCGACGGGCACACGGGATATCTCAAAAACGGAAAAACGCACTTGAACAGCGCCGTCACGGAAAAATATTTCACCTGGGAGTGAAGATGAAAACGAAACATTACGGATTGCTTTTAACAGGAATCCTTTCGGCTTTGACCGCCTCCGCTTCCGGAGCGGAATGTCATCTTCCCTGCATGCCGCCTGCGCCGGACGCCGCGGCTGCGCTTGAGCGCATGAAGCGGGAGGCTCCGCGCCGCCGGGCGCATACGGAACGGCCGTTCCTCTTTGTGCGGACGCAGCTGAAATACGGATTGGAACGGGACGACTATCTGCATAAATGGCTGGATCGGCCTCTGATGCAGGATTCCTCGCTGGCGGAAAAAAATGATCCCCGGCATTTCATCAATGAATCCGCCTATCGCCGGATGGCTGCAACGATCCGCCTCGGCGGCATGGACGGCGCGGCGTTTTTCCCGGCGACTTCCGGACGGCGCGATCTTTTTTCCCGTTCACTTCTGAAGGGCGCGGAGCTTCCTGTTCTCGTGGAGCTGGTTCCAATGGGGAAAAAACCGCTTGAAACCGATCTGGAAATGGCGGGGCTTGCCATGAAGGCTCCCAACGTCTTCTGCATCAACGGAAAAATTGTCCTTACCCGCTATCCCGGAGGAACCCCGGCATATTCGAGGGAACTCAGGCGGAAACTCCGGGAGCGTTATGGAGATCGTTTTCTTTACCTGCCCTATGTGAGTTTCAGGACGTTCCGGCCGAACAGGAAACTGGACGGGAGAACCATTGAACGCATGAAGGAGGAGCTGCGCACCGAGCTGCGCGCGGCGGACGGAATTTTCTTCAGCGACCGGAGTTCCGTCTGGAAACGCAGATTCAACCTGGATTTTGAACGGCAGGTCATCCTTCCGATTCTGAACAGTGTTTATTCCGAGGAAGAGTTTCGAAGTAAAATACTGGGTTATGCCGTGGTTGCGGAACATTCGAATTCCTACCGTTTCACGCATACCCTGGACTGCACGGGGACGACTTTCCTGCGGCACAAGCTGGAGGCCGCGCGTTTTCTCCGCCCTGATTTCATCGTCATGACGGAATGGGATGAACAGAACGAACATACCCATTTCCGTCCGACGGTCCGCAACTCTTTTTCCACACAGCGGATTGTCCGGGCCTATGCGGCGCTGCTGGCCGGCGGAAAACCTTCACCGCTTCCCGGCGACGATTTGTCAATCCCCAATCTGATTGTCAGCTACCGCCGGACTTTGAGTGCGGGGGAATGGCTCGAAATGGAAGTTGCAAATGTCCCGGACGGCATATGGGACGACACGGTGTTCCGGATCGAGGCGCATCTGAAGGATCTCAGGGGAAATACGGTGAAAACCTTTTCCCCTCTTTCTCTTCGCGGCTGCGAACTTGCAGATTCCGCCTGGTTCCGGATGCCCTGTGCGGAACTGCTCCGGCATCAGGTCGTCCGCCCGGAATTTTCCGTATCCTGGAACGGACAACGCCTTGTCTTTTCCGATGCCATGGCGCCGGTTGAGATCCGCGCCAACTGGAACATGGATTACAAATGGGTGAAACACCCGCTGCGCGATCTTCCGAAAGGGATCCGGAGCGAGCTTGCCGTGGCGGAAAGACGACCGGATGGGACGCTGCTGCTGAAAGGAAGAGTTTCCTCCCCGAAAAAACTGCGCAGTGCGGAGATTCTGGAGGGAAGCAATGTCATTTACTCCCATGCGAAGCGGAGCTTCCCGAAGGAGGATGATGACACCGTCATTCTGAGCATTTCCCATCAGGCTTCGAAAAAACGCATATTCAACGGCGCGATTGCGCTGAACTGTTCCCCGGAGGCTGTGCAAAGCGCCCGCGGCGTCAGGTTCCGGGATGGAAAGATGCTCTACCGGAATGTGGAATTCAGCCTGTATCCATTTTCCGTCTATCTGGCAATGAAGCGACGGGATATGGAAAGCGGTGAACTGATCGTGGATCTGCCTCCGATGCATGGCAGAATCCGGACGGCGGATCTGATGAAACAGGGGATTTCCGGAATCGGCGGTCCGGACGGTTCCAATCTGGTCATCTCCCGTTTCCTGTCCCAGGTGTCCATGCCGGAACCGCTTTTCGAAAATACTGCGGAGTTTTCCGCGATTGTCCGTCCTTCGGACAAAAATGCGGTCTACTCCATTCTCGCGCTCGACGAGGATTACGGGATTTACCGGGGAAGCGTCGTTTCTCTTTACCGACCGTCGGGCACAACCCGTGTCATTCACGTGTTTGACATGGAAAAGGAACGGGTGTTTCCTGTGGAGGCGGACGTGAATCTCCTCACGGAATTTGAATATCGTTTTCATCCGCGGTACGGTTCTGTGGTTCCCTGCGCGGCGGGAAGCAAATACAGCGGGATTCTCGGCGGATTTGTTCCGCTCGCGACAGGATACGGTTCCGGCGAGGCCGGTTACGGCAATCTCCCGTGGCGTTCCCTGCGCGCAAATCTTCCAGGCGTGGGAAATCAGACGCCCGCGTATGTCCGGGAACCCGACGGAAGCTGGAGCCTGCAGTTCCGGGACTGCAACTATGTCAGTCTGCCCCTGCATGTGGTTCCCCCTTACTGCGGTTTTGAACTTGAACTCAAAGCCATGCCGGATGCGTTGCCGGAGCGCCCCGAAACCCTTTTCAGCAGCGGAATCAACGGTTTCAATCTGACGTTCACCGGCGGCAGGGTTTCGGCTGCACTGTTCTCCGGCAACCGCTTTTACCGGAAAGGTGAGCGCGCCGCGGTGGTAAGAGCCGCGGCGGACGGACTCCGGGCGAAGGAATGGAACATGATCCGTGTTCTGTTCGACGGAAGCTCCCTGCGGGTGGAGGTCAACGGACTTCCCGGGAAGGAAGTGCCTTTCTCCGGCTGCCTCATGCTGCCGCGCGCGACGGCGCTGGGCGCCGGCCAGAACGGCATCTCCTTTTTCAAGGGAAAAATCGCCGGCGTGAAGTGTCTGCCCCGCTGATTCCCCTCTTTCCTGAACGCACTCCGCCTGGAAATGCCTGCTTCCGCCAGGGAAAGTATTCGTTCCGCCTGCCTTTTCCCTCCCTGTCTGCCCCCCGCATGACGGATTCCGTGAAAAAAGAGACTCTTTCCGGAAAACGAAAAGATATTTTTTTCAGAAAAATGGAATTTCCCCTTGATTTTTGCACAATAAATGGCAAAGTTGTTACGTTAAGCGAATATTTGGCTGGATGGGTGTTCAATCAGATTCTGGGAGTAATTCGTATGAAACGTACAACAACAGCGGGGATTTTGCTGCTTGCTGTCGCCTGCCTCATGCTCTCCGCACAGGAATCGGGCAGACAGCGTTTCCGGAACGGGGAGCATGACCGTGCCCGGCAGGACAATTCCGCGCAATGGGCTGAAATTCAGGCGGCGCTCAAAAAGAAGTATCCGGAAAAGTTCAAGGAAATTGAAAATCTTCAGGCAGTCAATCTGTTTGCGGCTCTGGAGAGAATGCGGGAGCTTGCCTCTGAAGCTTCCATGAAGCTTCCGTCCTCCAGGGGAGGATTCCGGGGCGACCGTTCTTCCATGTCCGGCTGGAGGCATGACCGGCGCGGCGCCATGGGGATGTTTCCGAATATGAGAAACCGGCGCGCAGCCGTGGAGGCGGAGCTGAAGAAAAAATATCCCGCGGAATATGCGGAAGTTGAGAAACAGCGGATTCAGGCGGAAAATAAGCTTGAGGCGCTGGCGGCCAAGGCAAATGTCGAACTGCCGGCGACGATGGAATCCGTGCAGCTGAAAATGGCGGAGCTCAAGAACTCCGGCAAATTCAGGGCGGAATTTGAGGAAATTGAAAGACTTCGCACCGATGAACCGCGCGCCGCCTATCTGAAGACCTGGGAGCTGATGCAGAAGGCCGGAGTGAAAATGCCGGAGATGCGCCGTTCCGGCGGCGGATTCGCTCAGGCCGGATCCGGCGAGGATGTCATGCCGCGCACGCCGCGAGTGAATCCCGTGCGGCAGATCATGGCGCTGCGGAAAAAATATCCTGCTGAAATGCGGAAGCTGGATGCTCTGCGGCGGGACGATCCGGAAGCCTACCGGCAGGGTGTCATGAAACTTCTGAAACAGTCCGAGGCCGGACGCGGCACTCCTTCGAAACAGTAACACAGCTGGGAAGTCTTTCATGAAATTTTCCGTGTTGAAAGAGTTTGCCGTTCTTCTTTTTTCCTCCGACAGCGTCAGGTGCTGCACATTCCGCCGCGATTCAAAAGGTGTCCGGCTGAAATCTTATGCGGTTTGCGCGCATGACGGAACCGATCCTGCGAAAGCATGGAAACAGGTTCTGCGGGAGACATCGTACAGCCGTGTCTGCCCGCTGATTCTGTCCGGAGCGCTGAAAGGGGGGACTTTTTTCCGCTGCAATGGCGTAAGACTTGCTCCGAAGGCGATGCGCAACGCCCTGGAATTTGAACTTCCCCGGAGACTGCTTCAGGATACTGCGGATTTTGAGCTGGAATTCGTCGCTCTTCCCGGCGGGGAGGGCGAGAACATTCCCGTGAATGTCTACGCGTTTCCCGCCATGGACAAGGAGCGTCTTGCCGCCATGCTGACGCAGAGCATCGGGAAAGCCGATTATTTCGTTTATCCGCTTCTTGCGCTCCGGGAATCCGACGGCCCCGTTTATCTGCCCGAAGTGGAAAGTGACTTTTATTTTGATGACGGGGAATGGCATCCGGCAGCAGACTTGCCGCCGGCGTGGCTTTCCTTCTGGGAAAAGGAAATGCGCGGCAGCTTCCTGCTGCCGGATGATCCGGAGTTCAAGCTTTCCGAATGGCTTGGCTGTCTCCTGTGCGCGCGTCTTGCCGCCACCGCTGACGTGAAGCATACATTTGCGGGGCTCAATGTCCTGCCCCGGCAGCTGCGTCCGAGCCGTCTGCGCAATCAGCTGCGTCTGACCGCGCTGCTGCTGGTTCTGCTGTTCGTGAACTTCGCATGGGGACTTGCCGGCAGTCTCTCCGCCAACCGCAGGGAGTATTCCTCGCTGACTGCCGCGCGGAACCGTCTCCGGACACAGGTCATGAATTCCCAGCGGAAGCTCAAGACGGCGGAAAAGGAACTCCGCGAGCTGACACGCGTCATTCATCAGTCTCCGGGGGAGCGTGACGTGATCGGAAAACTGGCGCGCTTTTCCGAAGTCCTGCCGAACAATGTCATGGTCACAAATCTGCGCTGGACTGACAACAGTGTCGACCTTACGCTGCGCAGCGAGGCCGAAAGTCTGAATGTGCCGGAAATGATCCGTCCCCTGAAGTTCTGGAAGATTGAACAGATTCAGCAGCGCAGGAGGAACAATGATACGACGAATACGATCATGCTGAAACTCGTTTCCTCGGAGGAACGAAAATGAATGAGAAGCTCAAGGAATTCCTGAAAACCGGAAAAGGCAAGCTCACGGTCGCATGCGGCGCGCTCCTGATCAGCTGGATTTTCCTCCTGACCCAGCTGGGCGGCAGCTTTTCCGCCTGGTTCCCGAACGAGGCGGCAAAGGAGGCGCTGCGCAAGGAGATCAAAAAACTGGAAGCGGAACAGACGGAACAGCAGAAGAAGCTTCATGAAATGGACGAAATCCAGAAGAAATACAGCGCCATGATCGAGAACAGCTGGCAGTTCGAACGCGACGGAGATCCGGAACTGCTTCTCCGTCAGGCTGTTGAAAGCACGGCGAAAGAGACGGATATCAGTCTGAACAATCTGGGATCCGTCCGGACCTCGCGCATCAATGATGATTTTTATTTTGCGGAGCTGGACGTCTCCTTCAGCGCACCGTTTGAAAATCTGATGCATTTCATTGCGAAACTGCAGGCGCACAAGCCGGCGCTTCCCTGGCGGCGCATCACGGCGAATCTTTCGATGCGTCCGCCGCATCAGCAGAATACCCGCGTTGTGTCGAACACCGCGACAACCGCCGCCACCCAGACCACGCTCATGTTCAACGGAACCATCCGCGTGATCGCCTTTGACGGCGAACTGCCGCCCGGGGGAAAGACGCTTGCGCGCATCCCGCAGCGTCGTGGAGGACGAAGATGAAAACCGTCTTGATTCTGTTCAATTTCTTTCTTGCCGCAATGCTTCTCTGGGGTGTGGCCTCCCATTTCAAGTCTGCGGATAAAACCGTTTACACCGTGAAGAAACGTTCCGCGGTCCGTCCGCTGAAGACTCCCGTAAAGCCGGTTTTGAAAGCATCCGAGACGCGGAAAAAAGAGATGACGCCGGACGAGCAGCTTGCAAAGATCATCGAAGCCAATGTCTTCAATGCCGACCGCTGTCCCAATGCGAGCACGCCCGGCAGAAATACCCGTGTCGAACTTTCGCTGGTCGGGACATTTAAAATCGGAGACTGTGTCGGGGCCATCATCAAGCAGAAGGGGTCCGGCGCCCCGGCGCGGCGCAACGCTCCGTTTCCTCCCGGCGGTCCGCTTCCGCCCGGAATCATGCCTCCGGGCCGGCAGATGGGAATCGCGCGGAACAACAGAACGGAAAACGTCAATACCACGAATACGCGCGGGGCTGCGCGCGGCGTCAGGGGGCAGATGAAGGCGATTTATTCCAATATTACAGTGGCGGCCGCCGGCAATCAGGTCTCCTACAAGCAGTATGTCCGGCTCGGAGAGACGCTCAGCAACGGGTATACGCTTGCGGAGGTGAACCGCGACAGCGTGCTCCTGACCCGCGGCAGCGACAAGCTGGAACTCGAACTGCTTGACGCCTCGAAAAACGCGCCCCAGACGGTCCGTCGCACGAACCGCCGCGTGAACACCGGAACCCAGATGCTCCGGACGCTCCAGAACATGCAGCGCATGCAGATGTTCCAGAACAGACAGATGATGCAGATGATGCGTCAGAATCAGGCGCGGCAGCGGCAGCAGCAGCCGAGCGCAACCGGCAATATGCGGACGAACCGCGCACGCGCCGGCCGAAGATAATGTGATGCAGTAAAAATAACATAGGATGTCTTGAAATGATTGATGCTGTGGAAAATCGAATGATGCTCCGGATCTTCCGGATTGCCGCGCTGTCGCTGGGCGTGCTGCTTCTCCAGTCCTGTTCCCATCTTCAGAGGGATCTGGATGAGATCACGCAGGACGACTCCGAAAAGAAGGAGGAACCCGGAAAGGCCGACCGTTTCGCATTCCTGAAAACGGAATCAAGGGAGATTTCCAAGGTGCGCGGCGCGACGGAATCCATCAACGAGGAACTGGTGAAGACCGATGCGGAGCGGGAGCTTCCCTCGACTTTGAAAAGCAAAACTGAAAAAATTCCCGTGACAGCTCTTGCGCCGAAGCCCGAGACGCCGAAAACTCCGCTTCACTTTTACGACGATTTCGTGATCCTGAACGGCGATGAGGAGATCACCGTGAATCTGGTGTTCAACAGCGCGCCGCTGCTGGACGTGATCCCCTCCTTTGCGGACGCGCTCGGATTCAACTTTCTGGCGGACAGCGATCTCAAGGGAGTTGTCACGCTGAACATCGACCAGAAGATGACGAGGCGCGAACTCTGGGACACCTTCGACAAGATGCTGAACCTGTCGGGAGCCGGCGTCACGGTCGAGGGAACCCTTCTGCGGATCATGGCGCTGCCGAAGGTCGCCAAGCAGTCCGACTCGCGCCTTGCCAGCGACGGCACCGGAGAGCTCTTTTACTATCCGCTTAAGAACACCACCGCCAAGGAGGTCGTCAACCAGATCCGGCCGTTCATCGGGAAGGATGCCGTCTGTGTTGAACTGACGCGTCCGAATGCGGTTATGATCGCCGACGACCGTGCAAACATGCCGAAGCTCAAGCAGCTGCTCGACATCATTGATATGAGCGGGAAAAGCTCCTGGAAGCGCAAAATCATTCTCTGCTCGAACATTCTCCCGAGCAAGCTGACCAATGAGCTAAAAACCATTCTGCCCGTGCTCGGATTCAACGTCCAGCAGATCACGGACAAGACCGAGACGCCCGGCTCCGTCCAGATCAACGGTCTCGACCGTCTTCACATTCTCGTGGTTTCCGCCGCGACCGAGGAGGCAATTCAGGAGATTCAGCAGTGGGTGGATCTGCTTGACAGCTCGAATTCTCTGGATCAGGAACGTGTGTTCGTCTACAAGGTGCGCCACAACAAGGCCTCCCAGCTGGCGCAGGCGCTTTCGATCATCTACGACATTCAGGGATCCAGCCTGACGATCGACACCACGACCGGCAACACGAAAATGGAAACCGTCAATTCCGCCCAGGTGAACCGAAACCGGAACACCAACACAAGAACCGTTGCGGGGCAGATCGACATCAACAGCACGGAAAATACGCTGACCGACCGGAATTCCAACGTTTTCAACACCCCCGTGCGTGTATTCGCCGACGGCGTTCTGAACCGCCTGGTGGTCCGCACGACGCCGCGCACTTACGCCTCGATCAAGGCGCTGCTCAACCGTCTGGACGTCGTGCCCGCGCAGGTGCTTCTGCAGGTGCTCATCGTCGAGGTTTCCCTGACGGAATCCACCCAGTTCGGCATTGAGCTCTCCGGCGCCTACAACGGCAGCAAGACCCATTCGCTGATCGGAACCAATTACACGGATCTCACCACGCCGACCACCTCGACGGTCAAGGACGAAAATACGGGGGAAATCACCAGAACGACGAACCGTCAGACAGGCTTCAGCTATTTTCTCTCCGATCCTGACAATCCCAGCAACAAATTCGCCTACATCCGCGCTCTCGCCGGAAACGGGAACACGAAAATCATCTCCAGTCCGCAGCTTCTGGTTTCCAGTCATACCGAGGCGAAGATCAATGTCGGCACCGAGGTGTCCGTCATCACCGGATCGATCACAAACACCTCGTCTTCCGGCAGCATGTCGAATACCTATGACTACGAGACCACCGGCGTGACTCTCACCGTGACGCCGCAGATCACCAGCAACGATCTGATTTCTCTGAAGGTCGAACAGGAACTTTCCAGCGTCGATTACACAAATTCGACGGCGGAAAATCCCAACCCGAACAAGAACAACCGCAGCATCACCACGAACATGACGATCGCCAACGGCAAAACGATGATTCTCGGCGGACTGATTCAGGAGCAGAAGACCGACAAGCTTGATTCTGTTCCGATCATCAACCAGATTCCCATTCTGCGGCGCCTGATCGGTTCGACCGACGCCTCCGTGGACCGTTCGGAAATCCTCGTGCTCGTGACAGGTTACATTGTCAATGAACGCAACAAGGTCGAGGAGCTGATCGAACGTTACAATGACGCGCTGAAGGCGCTGAACGACTTTGACGACAATCTTTCCGGCAAGAACGGCGTGTTCCTTTCCAAACCGCGCATCATGACAACGAAGGAGTTCTGGTCCAATGACCTCTTCTGACGTGAAGAGCCTTTCCCCGCACGAAAAACTCAGACAGCTTTTCGCCGCGCGTTTTCCCGACTCTCCCGGGCCGTCCCGTGAGGGGGACCGCGCGCTCGTGCAGTCTTCCGCCGCAACCGAGCCCGAACTCATTGCGCTTTATTCTGAGGCATACGGCGTTCCGGTGCTTGCCGAGGACGAAATCCGTCAGCCGGAACCGTTCCCGAATGCGCCGCTGGAGTTCTTCAACGCGAACGTCTGTCTTCCCTATGAATGGGAAGAGGATTCGATCACGTTCCTCGTCGTGGATCCCTATTCGCTGGATCAGCTGACGTTCCTGGTCCAGAAGAGCTGGAAGCGCAAGGCACAGTTCCGTTTTGTGCGCCGGACGTTTCTTGAGCGGCTTCTCAGCAAGGCGCAGAGCATGGAGGAGGAAGACGAGGAGGCGGCGGTCGACGTCGATGACGAAAACACGCTCCGCACGATGGCGGGCGAGGCGCGGATCGTCCGGCTCGTGAACGACATCTTCACACAGGCGATCGAGCTCGGCGCCAGCGACATTCACGTCGAGCCGGACGAGGATCACGTCGCGGTGCGCTGCCGCGTGGACGGCGTGCTCACCGAAATCATCAGCTGTCCGCTGAACCAGTTTCCCGCAATTGCGTCGCGCATCAAGCTGCTCGGCGGGCTCAACATCGCCGAAAGCCGTCTCCCGCAGGACGGGCGCACGAACGTTCAGCTCGGGCGCACCGAACTTGACATGCGCATCAGCACGATCCCGATTCTGACGGGTGAGAGCATTGTTCTGCGCCTTCTGAATCAGGATGCGATCTCCTTTGACCTGCAGACGCTCGGCATGTCGCCGGAGCATCTCGCGCAGTTCCGGCGCCTCATCAGCATTCCGCACGGCATGATTCTTGTTGTCGGCCCGACCGGAAGCGGCAAGACCACGACACTGTACAGCGTGATCAGCCAGCTCAATGACAGCCGCAAGAAAATCATCACCGTCGAAGATCCTGTGGAATACAAGATGCGCGGACTCTGCCAGATGCAGGTCAACGCAAAAATCGGCGTGACCTTCGCCAACGGTCTGCGGAGCATTGTCCGGCAGGACCCGGACATCATTCTCGTCGGCGAGATCCGCGACCGCGAAACGGCGGATATCGCGATCAATGCCGCGCTTACCGGGCATCTGGTTCTGAGCACACTGCACACGAACGACGCGGTCGGCGCGGTGACGCGTCTTCTGGACATGGGCGTGGAAAACTTTCTCGTCTCATCCGCGCTCTACGGGGTGCTGTCGCAGCGTCTTGTCCGGAAAATCTGCACCGTCTGCCATGGAAAGGGCACGGATGAACACGGGGTGAAGTGCCGCCGCTGCAACGGCAGCGGATTCAAGGGGCGCTCCGGCATTTTTGAACTGCTGTTTCTGGATGACGAGCTTCGCACGGCGGTCAACCGCAATGCGTCGAGTTCTGAACTGCAGGAGATCGCGGTCCGGCACGGCATGGTGACCCTGCAGCAGGACGGAGCGGCAAAGGTGGCCGCGGGCGTCACCACGCAGGAGGAGCTCAACCGCTCCACGGCCGAACTGTAACGCGGAGGATTCCGGATGGGGCTTTACAAATATCTTGCCGCGGCGAAGGGCGAACAGCCGCAGGAAATGCTGATCGAGGCGGACAACGAGAAGGAGGCGCTTGGCAAGCTTCGCAGCCGCCAGGTTACGCCCGTGCGCTTCTACGGCGAGGTTTCCGTCGGCGGGAAGGGCGGCCTGATGTTCCGCCGTTCCAGAATTGACACCTATGACTTCACGCGTCAGCTCGCCCCGCTTCTGGATTCCTTCATTCCGCTGGAAAAAGCGCTCGCGATCATTGCCGAAAGCGCGGTCGATCCGGAACAGCGCGATTTTGTCAACTCTCTCCGGCAGGGGCTTCATGAAGGTAAAAAATTCTCCGAACTGGTTCGGTCCCACGGGTCGCTTTTTCCGGGATATTATGCGAATCTGATCGAGAGCGGCGAGGAGACCGGCTGCCTCCCCGAAGTGGTCGGGCAGCTCTACAAGTTCATGGGGGAGAGCAAGGAACTCAAGGATTTCATCATTTCAAGTTCGATTTATCCTCTTGCGATTCTTTCGATCACGCTGATTGTGACGGTGCTTCTGTTCACCGTGTTCGTACCGCGTTTCGCGAAGATTTTCGAGGACATGGGGCGGGAAATGCCGCCCTCGATGAACTTTCTGCTGGGGGTCAGCGCCTTTGCCTCGTGGGCATGGTGGGTGATTCCGTGCCTGGTGATCGGCGCATGGACCGGACTCAAGAAATTTTTCGGGGAGGAGGCGTTCCGCTACAATTACAGCAGATTCCTGCTCTCGCTGCCGCTGTTCGGACGGATCATCGTGGATTTGGAGATGTGCAAATACATCCGCACCCTTTCGATTCTGATCGCAAATCATGTGGAGATCATCCGGACGGTGCGGATCTCCGGGAGGATTCTTTCCAACCCCGTGGTGGCAAAGGCTTTCAGCGATATCTCGCGCAAGCTCAAGGGCGGCGCGAAACTTTCCGCCGCCCTTGCGGGAAATGTGTTTGTGCCCGCGGGCATGGTGCCGATGCTGCGGGTCGGCGAGGAGTCCGGAACCGTCGGCGAGATGCTTTCGCGCATCGCGAACCATCTGGAAAACGACACGCGCCTGAAGATCAAGCGCCTGCTGAGTCTGTTCGAGCCGGCGGTGATTGTGTTTCTGGCGCTCGTGGTTCTGATTGTCGTGGTATCGATTTTTGTGGCTATGATGGAAATCAACTCAATCAGTCAAGGAGGACCCAAGATATGAGAAGAAAGAGATGGAAAAGAACGGACTTCACCCTGATCGAAGTCGTCGTCGTGATCATTATTCTGGTCACGCTGGCGTCCATTGCGACGCCGCTTTATCTGAACTATGTCAAGAAGGCGAATGTCGGCGCCGCCAGGACCCAGATCAAGCTTCTGGAGGAGGCTCTGACCGGCTTCCGGCTGGATGTCGGGAGTTATCCGGATTCGACCGTCGGACTCCGTGCGCTGGTCGAAAACGTCGATCAGAACGCCAAATGGAACGGCCCCTATCTCCAGCCTTCGGTGCCGAAGGATCCCTGGGGCAACGACTACATTTACGTGTATCCCGGCGAACACCGCGAGTTTGACATCATGAGCTACGGCGCCGACGGCCAGCCTGGCGGCGAAGGCGAGAACGCCGACATCACGAACTGGGAGTGACCGCATTCCGGCAGTTCCCGCGGCATCTTCCGTTTCCGGGCTCCCGCGGGAATTTTTTCATGACCTCCCCTGAATTCTGTCCGTGGAAAACGAGATGAAAAGACCGAGACGGCTTCCTTTGCATTTCACGCTTCTGGAGCTTGTCGTCACCATTGCGATCATTGCGCTGACGACGGTTCTGGCCGTATCCGTCTTCCGGGGGGAATCCCCCGCGCAGCAGATGGAAAGCGCAGGACTTCAATTTGAAGCCTTCTGCGCGAAAGTCCGTTTCCAGGCCCTGGAAAACGGCGCGGACCGCACCGTCGTCTTCTATCCCGAGACCAGGACATTCAAAATGGCGATTCCGGAAGAGTTTCAGGCAAAGGAGGAAGAAGCAAAGGAAGAGGAGGAGGAAAAGCTGCGCCTTGCGGCGGTTGAATGGACTCTGCCCGAAAATTTTGAACTTGGAACCGAGTTCGCGGACAAGGAACGGGAAGCGGAAAAGGAATATTTCGAACTTTTCCGTTTTTTCTCTGACGGCGGCGCTTCCGGAAGCCTCAAATTCGAATTGCGCTATCAGACGCTTCGGAAAGTTTTTGACATTTCCCCGCTCACGGGACTGCTGACGAGAAATGAGGGAGACGAGGAAGAATGATTCAGAGGGGTCGGCGCCTTTTCACCTTGATTGAAGTTGTTGTCGCACTCGGGATTCTGGGGCTGAGCATCACCGGGCTGCTCTCTCTTCTGATCGCCTCCCAGAAACGGATTGCTGCCGGTTACGAGAAGTGGGAGCATATGCATATGCTTGCCCAGGCGGCAGAGTATTTCATGCTCATGGGTGAGGATCCCGGCGGCATTCCCGAGGAGTTTTTCCCATACAAGGGTTACCGGATTACTGTCGCCTACGAAGATGTTTCAGAGGAGCAGATTCCGGAGGACTACGGCAATCTGCTCGGGCAGCTGCCGCTGAAATGCATGGTGATTACGCTGGAACGCGAAGGCGACGGCAAGCAGCTCGACCAGATCAGAATCGACAGGATCAGCTATGAGACCGCAATCGGAAACGAAGAAGAGTAGAAGAGACGCATCGTTTTTCACGCTCGTGGAAATCATCGTCGCCATGGCGATCATGATTTTCGTCGCGCTGATTATCGCTTCCGCCTCCATGACTTTCTACAATGCCTGGCGCCGTTCCGTCCGGATCAGCGATCTTCTGAAGACTTACCAGACCATCGACCGCATTATGGACAACTGTGTCCGGAACATGATTCCGTTCACCTGGCGCGACGAGGATCTCAATCAGGAGCGCGTCGTGTTCAAAGGGGAATCGGACAACATTCATTTCACCGCGCTCCGCCGTGCATACCGGAATGACAAGGGCGCGCTGATATTTCTCCGCATCAAGGTGGAAAATGAACAGCTTGTCGCCGAATACTCCCAGTATCCGCGTCTGCAGTGGAACGAGGACGACTCCGAACAGAATTCCTATACCCGGGAGGTGCTCGCCGACCGGGTCCGTTCGATCTCCTTCCGCTATGCGACCGAGGAAAACGACGAGCTGGTCTGGAACGACACCTGGGAAGAGGATCTGAACCTCAACGTTTCCCGGACCAATCCCCGTCCTGCGATTCCGAACAGCACACGCACGTTCCTGATTCCGATCGCCGTCCAGATGACGGTGGAATGGACCGACGGCAGAAAGGAAATCTGGCTCCGCCGGACCGCCGGGAACTCCAAAAACACCCAGCTTCTTCTGTGAGGCGAACCATGAGACGAATGATGCCGCGAAGAAAAAAAGAGGAAAAAGGCTCCGCCCTGATTGCCGCGCTCTGCCTGATCTTCACCGCCGGGATGCTGACTGCGACCGTACTGATCCTTTCCCGGATATCCACTTACGATATTGCCGCTCATATTGATCTCCAGCGATCCTCCTACCTGAACGAAGGTGTGATGAACCGCGTCCAGTGGCTGCTCGCCGCGGAACAGAATCTGTATCCCGACCGTGCACTGGGCGATATCGATTATACGGAATACGACCATGACCGCTACATGGCCGACGGCGTGACTCACGAAATGGACTATTACGGAACCAAAGTGTATTTTTCGATCACGGATGCCCGATCCGGACTTGATCTCGGCCGGAGCGCGTTCCGATCCACTCTCGACCGGCTCGGGACTCCGATTGACACGGAAACCGAGTTTATCGACCAGCTGAGTTCGATCCGCGACAAGATCAGCGATTATTATGACACCAATGACGAAGTCGGACTGGACGGCATGGAAGCCGATGAATACGAGGCGGAAAATATGGCGCCTCTGCCGCGCAATTCCTCGACAAAGGTTCTGCGCGAGGAGTTCTTCTACATTCCCGGCCTGATTGATCTGTTCCCTCCGGACCGTTTCGGCCGCCTGAGCGTTATCCGCCTGCTCCGCGCTCCGACGGGAGCGCCGACATTTTTCACCGCCACGCCTCTGCTTCTGAAGGTTTACTGCAATCTGGAGGACGAGGAGATCGAGGAGGTGCTTGCGGCACGCGAGGTTTGGTTCAAGGAACGCACCACGCTCCGGGATCAGCTTGACCCGATGCTGTATGCCGCTCTCGGCACTCTTTCCTGGCGTGAAAGCGGCACCTATACCATCCTGATCGGCCAGCAGGGAAAGCAGGAGCGTCCGACACGCCGGCTCGCTGTTTCCTATGAGCGTTTTGACGTGACAGGAGCGTCCGACAACAATGTGAAACTCATTGAATGGATGCAGTACTGAAGCGGAATACGCGCTCCGTGCCTGCCGAGAGGTTGTCCTATTGCGGAATCAGAGTGTCCATCCGGCTGGCCGGATAGGCCGGAAGTTCCTCGCTGCCTGTCCTGGTCTGCTGAGCCTTTTCAAACTCTTTCTTGAGACGCTCGAATTCCGCTGCCGCTTCCCGGGATTTCTTCGCGGCGCGGGTCGCTTCCGCAGCGGCCTCTTTCGCCTTTTTCGCAGCGGCTTCAACCGCGGCGGCTTCCGGTGAAACCGTGTATCCCGGCGCGCGCGGGATTTCAACGATCTTGTTTCTGATGTGGGAGAAGTCGGCAAAGCATGCGTAAATGGCAAAAACGATCAGAAGCAGTGCGACACCCGCGTGTTTCGCATATTTCCATGGAGTCATGTCCGTTGCTTTCGCGTCAATCGGAATGTATGCGGTTTTCCGCGGGCGGAATTTTCCGATAATCAGCATCATGGCGATGATGATGAGAAAGACGATTGCCACGAAATGATACTCGTTCATGTAATTGAGGATTCCGTTGAACGGCGGAATGAAATATCCCATGGCAATCAGGAGAATCCCGACTATCAGCGCGGCTTTCGCCGCGACGGACGGCACCCATTTCGAAGCCATGCCGACCAGAACCACCGCCAGAATCGGAATGAAGTAGATCGCATTCATTTTCTGAAGATAGCCGAAAATGCCGCCTGTGCTGGCGAGCAGCGGTGCGACAATCACGGAAACGACTGTAATTACGACGCCGAAATAACGGCCCATCGCCACGACCCGCTTGTCCGGCGCGTCCGGATTGACCAGGCGCTTGTAGATGCCGAGACTGAAAAGCGTGCATGTGCTGTTCAGAGCCGAATTGAAGCTTGAGAGAATTGCGCCGAGAAGCGCGGCGGCGAAAAAGCCGGTCAGCCAGTTGGGAAGTACGAAGCTCACAAGCGAACCGTATGCCTTGTCGGAGGCGATCGTGCCGTCCGCGTTGATGTTCCCGAGGTGGAATCCCTTGGTCAGCATGACTGCCGCGATGATCCCCGGCAGCACGAGATAAAGAGGGCCGATCAGCTTGAGCACGCCGGTCAGCAGAACGCCCTTCTGACCTTCTCCGAGCGATTTCGCCCCGAAGGTGCGCTGGATGATCTGCTGGTTTGTGCACCAGTAGAACACGTTGATGAACAGGATGCCCGTGAAGAGCGAGAAGAAGGGAGCTTTTGCGTCATTTGATCCGATGCTGTTCAGGCGTCCCGCCTCGCCGGCCTCCTTGAGAAAAATGGAAAGTCCATTTGCGAAGCTGCCGGATCCTTCCGTTATGTTTCCTGCCGCGTCAGGAGTTCCTCCAAGAGCGTAAATGGCAAAGTAAGTGATGAGGAAACCGCCGGTCAGAAGCCCGATTCCGTTCAGCGTGTCGGAGACGGCGCAGGAACTCAGGCCGCCCCAGATCGCATATACGGAGCCGATGAGGGCCACCAGGATCACAACGCACCAGAGAGCCTGAATGTCGGAGGAGAATCCGAGCAGTTTCTGAAGATTGAGCACGTCCAGCATCCCGCGCGCCCCGGTGTACAGAATGATCGGAAGGAGAATGATCGCGTAGGCGGCGAGAAAAATAATGTTGCAGATCAGTTCCGTCTGGCGGTCGAACCGCTGTTCCAGATATTCGGGAACGGTTGTGATTCCCGCGCGGAGGAATTTCGGCAGAAAAAAGAGCGCCATCAGCACCAGCGCAATGACGGCGACTACCTCCCATGCCATGACGCAGAGTCCGTCAGTGAAAGCGTCGCCGTTCAGTCCGACCATCTGTTCCGTCGAAAGGTTGGTCAGAAGCAGCGAGCCGGCGATGAAGGGAAAGGTCAGCGAGCGTCCCGCGAGGAAAAATCCATCGTTGTTGTCCAGCTTGTTCTTCCGGGTCATGAACCAGGTGATGACGGCGACCAGCCCTGTAAAAAACAGGAATGACAGAATTGTTACGGCAAACATGTTATCTCTCTCCCATTATTTTCACTCTGTGCATAATATAAGTCCATCCTTTCTGATTTGCCAGGCCGGCACAAGGCAAAGGAAAACGGAATTCCGGATTTTCTCCTGCCGTTCAAATGTCAGGATACGGGGTTCTTCACTTGTAAATGAGAATCTGTTCCCCCTCCCGGCAGAAGTTGTATTTTTCCCTGGCGACCTTTTCCGCGGCTGCCGCGCTGTGTTCCAGGTCATGGACCTCGCGCGTCAGTGTCAGACATTCATTTTGTGCGTTTTTCAGCTCGTTGTTCAGTTCTGCCACATTCTTTTCCATATCGGCATAGCGCTTGTAGACGGGAAGTACAAGAATGACGGAAAAGGCAAAAATAACTCCCAGAAGCACATAGAGGGAAAAAGAGAGCATCGCCTGAACTTTATGATTCATAATGCATAATCTCCGCGTTTTAGGTTTTAAGGAGCGGTCTGTCCGGGACATTCATCCCGTTCCCGGCGCCTGAGCCGTGTTGTTTTCCGAAAAAGCCCTGTTCTTTCACTTCGTACCGTAATATAGCGCGGCGGAGGCGTTTCTGCAATCCGGAAAAAAATATTTGCATGTCAAATCCGGGGGGACGGAAGGATGGATTCCGGGAATTGCAAATATTTGCCGGATAAATTGTTGTTTGCACTTTTCCTGCTTGACAAGTGTCGGAAACAGCGGTATCTTATTTGTGTTATTGTCTTCTGGTAAAAAAAGCATGCTTTCTATTGAAGGAGAACAAGAATGCTGGATAAGATTACGAAAGCTGTTTCGTGCGCAATGGTTCCGTGTCTCGACAAGGATTTCGTGCCCGCGACCCTCTGGGACAGGGAGTTCCGCAAAGCGGTCAGGGCGTCCGGGAAAAGCAAGGATATCGTCATTGCCGTCGAGCGCAACCCCGAAAGCGTGAGCGTCTATCCGACTGTGGTGTTCGACAATGCCGACGCTTCCGAAATGGCGGCAAACGTCCGGCATGTGGAGCGTCTTGTGAAGGGGCTTCTCTGGATGCGCGGCGGCTGGAAGGTCACGATTGCCGGCGATGAGAAGATCGCCGCCGAACTGGGGAAAATCTACTCCCCCGACGGAGAACGCTCCTTTGACTATGCCATGATGGGAAGAATCTACAGCAACCGGATGCAGATTGTCTCCTGTGCCTATGCTGACGCGCCGAAGGCCAAGGAGCCTTCCATGCCGCTTGGAAGGCATCTTGACGGCTGCCGGATCGGTTTCGACCTCGGCGGTTCCGACAGAAAGTGTGCGGCGACCATTGACGGCAAGCTTGTATTCAGCGAGGAGGTCCCGTGGGATCCCTACTTCCAGAAAGACCCGCAGTATCACCGCGACGGCATCAACGACACGCTCCGGCGCGCGGCTGCGCATCTGCCCCGCGTTGACGCGATCGGCGGCAGTTCCGCAGGCGTTTATGTGAACAACCGCGTGCGCCTGGCTTCCCTGTTCCGCGGTGTTCCCGAAGACCAGTTCGAATCAAAGGTCAAGGATCTCTTTATCGAACTCGGCAGGGAATGGGGCGTTCCGTTTGAAGTCGTCAATGACGGCGAGGTCACGGCGCTTGCCGGATCCATGGAAATGAACGCCAACTGCGTGCTCGGCATTTCGATGGGCACGAGCGTTGCCGGCGGTTATGTCAACCGCGAAGGCAATATCACCGACTGGCTGAACGAACTGGCGTTTGTTCCGGTGGACTACCGGGCGGGCGCGCCGGCCGATGAATGGTCCGGCGATCTCGGATGCGCCGTGCAGTATTTCTGCCAGCAGGGTGTGGCAAGACTGGCTCCGCTTGCGGGCATTGAGCTGCCGAAGGATATGAAGTTCGCCGAACAGCTCAAGGAGGTGCAGAAGCTCATGGAGGCCGGGGACGGGCGCGCTGCGAAAATCTATGAAAGCATCGGCGTCTGCTTCGGTTACACGATTGCCCGCTACTGTGAATTCTACGATATGGAAAAACTCCTGATTCTCGGACGTGTCACGACCGGGAAAGGCGGCGATATCATTCTCGCAAAAGCGGCGGAAGTGCTGAAAGTCGAATTTCCGGAGCTTGCCGGGAAAGTGGAATTCCGGATTCCGGATGAAAAGGGACGCCGTCACGGTCAGGCTGTCGCCGCGGCGAGTCTGCCTGTGATTTGAGCCGTACGGAGTTGTTTATGAAGCCAGCATTGCTCGTGCTCGCCGCCGGAATGGGAAGCCGTTACGGCGGACTCAAGCAGATTGATCCCGTCGGTCCGTCCGGGGAAATCATTCTGGACTATTCCATTTATGATGCGCTCAGAAGCGGATTCGGCAAAGTGGTTTTCGTCATACGCCGCGACATTGAACAGGCATTCCGTGAACATATCGGTGCAAAATGGGAGGACAGGATCCAGGTCGAATATGCATTTCAGGATCTGGACAGACTTCCCGCACCGTTCCGCGTGCCGGAAGGACGCGTCAAACCATGGGGAACCGGGCATGCGATCCTCTGCGCGAAGGAGAAGATATCCGAACCGTTCGCCGCGATCAATGCGGACGATTTCTACGGACGGAGCGGTTATGCCCTTCTGGCCGGGAGCTTTCAGAATAACGTGAATCCGGCGAAGCGTCATTTCATGGTCGGGTTCACGCTGCGGAATACGCTGTCGGAAAACGGCTCGGTGGCGCGCGGCGTCTGCCGCTGCGATTCCGAGGGTTTTCTTGCGGAAGTCACAGAACGCACGAACATTGTGCCGGACGGGAAAGGCGGCGCGTTTTTCACGGCGGAGAACGGCGCGCGGATTCCTCTGACCGGGGATGAGACCGTCTCCATGAACATGTGGGGATTCATGCCCGGTATTTTCGATCATCTTTCCGTATTGTTTGAACAGTTCCTTTCCGAACGCGGGACGGAACTGAAATCCGAATTTTACATCCCTTCTGCGGTCGCATCGCTGATCCATTCCGGCGATGCCCAGATCAAAGTCATGAAAAGCGGTGATTCCTGGTTTGGTGTGACATACCGGGAGGACAAGCCGCTGGTTCAGGCGTCAATCGCGCGCCTTGTCCGGGATAAAGTTTATCCATCGCCCCTGGAGTAAGCACATTTATGGAAAACACTGTGAAGGAGATCGCCGCCCGTTTCCGGATAGAAGGCGATTTCATTAAAGCCGAACCGTTCGGAAGCGGTCATATCAACGACACCTATAAAGTCGCCTATACGCTTGACGGCAGAAATGCCAAATACATTTTTCAGAAGATCAATACAAAGGTGTTCCGTCATCCGGAACACCTCATGGAGAATGTCTCGCGGGTTCTGGCGCATTCCGCAAAAAAACTCGAGTCCTTTCCGGATGCCGAACGTCGCTGCATTCATCTGATCCCGGTCCGTGGCGGAAAAATGTATTACCTTGACGGCGAAGAGTGCTGGCGCGCCTACAAATTTGTCGACAACGCCCGCACTTACAATATTCTCGAAACGGAAGAGCAGGCATATCAGGCGGCAAAGGCGTTCGGCAATTTTCAAATGCTGCTGGCGGATCTTCCGGGAGAGCGTCTCTATGAGACAATCCCGAATTTTCACAATACGCCGTCGCGCATGTTCGATTTTGACGAGGCTGTCCGGAAAGATGTCCGCGGACGGGTTCAGGCGGCCAGGAATGAAATCCGTTTTGTGCAGGAACACCGCTGGATGGCGCCCGTTCTGCTTGAACTTCTGGCAAAAGGGGAAATCCCCGAGCGGATCACGCATAATGACACAAAGCTCAACAATGTTCTGCTTGACGATGCGACGGGCGAGGGAATCTGCGTTCTCGATCTTGACACGGTCATGCCGGGGCTTTCGCTTTATGACTTCGGCGATCTTGTCCGCAGCAGTGTCAGTCCCGCCGCCGAGGACGAGACCGATCTTTCCAGGGTTTGCGTCAGAATCGAAATTTTCCGTGCTCTGGTCAAAGGTTTTCTGGATGGGGCGCACGGCTGCCTGACGAAAAAGGAGATAGAGCTTCTTCCTTTCTCCGGAGAACTCATCACATTTGAAATCGGCGTTCGTTTTCTGACAGATTATCTCAATGGCGACAATTATTTCAAGATCAGCCGGGACAATCATAATCTGGACCGCTGCCGCACGCAGTTCATGCTCGTAAAACGTCTGATCGAGCAGGAGAAAAAACTCAAAAAGATTGTAAAGGAATTCATGCAATGAAGCGCATTCTTGTCACAGGCGGCTCCGGTTTTATCGGAAGCCATATTGTCGAACATTACCAGGGCAAGGCGGAAATCCGCGTGCTGGACAATCTCCGGACCGGAAGACGGCAAAATCTTGACGGTCTTGCATGTGAGTTTGTGGAAGGCGATGTGAGCGATCGCGCAACGGTTGCGAAGGCCGTGGAGGGCGTGGATTATATTTTCCATCTTGCCGCGCTGGTCAGCGTGCCGGAATCCATGGAGAAAATCGTCGAATGCAACAGAATCAATTCCGTCGGAACGATTGTTCTGCTGGAGGAGGCGGCAAAAGCCGGTGTCAAAAAGCTTATTTTGAGCACTTCCGCCGCGAATTACGGCGATAATCCCGTTTCTCCGAAAGTCGAAACGATGATTCCCGAACCCAAGAGCCCTTATGCAATCACAAAGCTTGACGGAGAATATTACTGTGACATGTTCAGCCGGACCGGGCGGCTTCAGACGGCCTGTCTGCGCTATTTCAATGTTTTTGGTCCGCGGCAGAATCCGAAGAGCGCGTATGCTGCCGCCGTTCCGATTTTCATCACAAAAGCCCTGGCAAATGAGGATATCACGATTTTCGGAGATGGGGAGCAGACCCGTGATTTTGTTTTTGTGAAGGACATTGCCGCCGCCAACGCATTCATGGCCGAACACGATTTTTCCGGCGTCTACAACGTTGCATACGGCGGCAGGATGACAATCAACCATCTGGCGGAATTGATTGTGGAGATTCTCGGATCGAAATCGAAGATTGTCCATCTGCCGGAACGTCCCGGGGATGTGAAACATTCCACGGCCTGTGTTGATAAGTTGCTTGCCACCGGTTTTCGCCCCTCATGGGATTTCAAGCGCGGATTGGAAGTCACAGTGCAGAGCTACAAGCATTGATTTTTCCTTGTCCCCGTTTCGGAATCCTGTTCCCCCGGTGATGCAATGCCGCTCGGAATGGATCTCTTACTGTCACCGGACTGATTGGAGCATATCATTTTCGGTTTTTGTTTTTGAACTTGCTCCGTCAAGGCCGATGGAGAGATCCGACTTCGTCGCCTGAATGATCTTTGCGATTCCGGGAAGTCCGCTCTGGTTCGGCAGAAGGCTGACAGCTCCCTTGTTGATCTTGCCGGCAAAGATTCTGCCGTGCGGGGTCGGATCGTCGAGCGTGCCGGAAGATACGCTGATGTATCCGGCCCAGCCGTCCTCCCAGATGATGACGCTCTTGTTCCGGGTCGATTTCGTCACGGAGGAAATGACGCTTTCCGAGGTTTCCGTTTTCTTCAGGATGTTCCCGGACGCGTCATACTCCGTGATTGTGCTCTTTGTCGCCGCGCATCCGGTCAGCACGAACAGCGCGGCTGCCGACAGAAGCAGGTTGAAAAGTTTGGTTTCCATAATGTTTTTCCTTTCCGGCGCAGTGCGCCTTTAAAAATTAAATAAAAAATTGCGGAGCAATTTTGTGATCGTGCAGGACTCTCAGTCCTGCCGCGGTCCAGCTGCGTAAGCTGGTCGCCGCAGGCGAAATCTCCTCCGGCGGCGGTTCCAACCGCTAAAGGACGAGAAGCGAAGCTTCGAGAGCCGCCGGGACAGTGTGCAACCTCGTGAAAATGCCCGGCGCTCTCGCTGTTAAAAACATATTGAAAGAATGTCCGGGAAGAAAAAATGATATGGGGACGCCCGGAGCTCTCGAACTTTTCCTGACGAAAAGTTCTCGTCACTGAGCGGTCTGAACCGCTCCGGGCGGGGGATTTCGTGCTCCGCACGACCGGCGTCTCGCCGCCGGACCGCGACAAGGGCCGGAGGGCCCTTGACCCCGGGAAGAATGCCCGCGCATTCTTCCGTTTTTTTATTTTTTCAGAATCGGGACATTGATCATCGTGTGATACTGCTCGATCGCGGCGAGTTTCTCGCTGTTCTCGCTTACCTTGTCTTCCAGTTTCTCCAGGCGGTCGCAATGCGCGCTCATATCGCTTGCGCAGTCCTCCCGATGGACGTATTGCGACAACGCCTTGTGCAGCAGGCGGATTTCCGTTGCCACCCAGCCGAGGACCGTTGTCATCACGGTAAGCGCAAAAGACAGAAGCGCGATTGCCCACTCTTCGCTCATGTTGCTTTTTCCTCCTGTTCTTCGGTTTTCGTCCAGCCCTCCCAGCCGAAGAGTTCACAGTAGTTGCTCCAGCGGCGCGCCTTGTTCATCCAGAGATAACGCCGGATGTCATACCAGCCGTAACGGTCCTTGACCAGCGTATAACAGTTCCGGCGGAACCGGTCGTTTGCCGCGGTGAACTGTTCGCGCGTGCCGCCTTCGTCGTATTCGACATCGTGGATCACGGCGGCGGGTTCAAAGATTCCCGCGCTTTCCGTGACAATTTTCCGCAGCCAGTCCGGAAAGCGGTCCGGCCCGATGCCGTTGTAAATGCTTTCGACCTGCGTGATGCTGTATTTGTCCAGAATGTGGACGCCTTCCAGATCGAGCTCGTATGCCTTCCGGACGAGTTCAAGCGTTTTCATTGTTCTTCCTCCATTTCTGAATTCTCTGTTCTCCCGCCCATTGTGTTGCGGAAAGTTCCGCGCTCCTGGCTTCCCTTTCCAGTTTATGGCGCGTGAAAGTCTTCTTGAGGAGATAAAGCATAAGTCCGGAATCATGCCTTTGGGCGGCGTGCCGGAGTTCATGGATCACGCTCCCGAAAAAAACTTCGTCCGATCGGTCCGGCGCAACTTTGAGAGAGTCCGTCAAGGCGCAATACATCGCCGTTGCGATTCCCTCGATGCTGAACTTCATCTCCTTCACGGGAATTTCCTTCCACGGGAAAGAGTTCAGGAAGTTTCCCGCTTCCGTTCCGGAAAATGCTTCAACCATGGTCTTTAAATCCATTTTTTAGTCCTTCCGAATTCTTCTGTCATGTTTCGGATATCTGGTGTTCCCTGTAAAGGAGTTCCACTTTTTCTGAATCCAATGCGGTATTGTAAATTCTCAAGGAGGCCATTTTCCCGCTGAAAAAACTTTCCTGATTATAACCGCATCCAAGGTAAAAATTCGAGTTGGAGTTATCCGGTTTTCCGGTGCTTCCGGCAAGAGAACTGTTGATGTAAAGGGAAGAGTTCGAGTCATCCACTTTGATGCAGATGTGATACCACTTCCCGATTTCTGCGGAAACTCCGGAGCTGATTTCATTGCTTCCGGCTTTCAAGTAAAATATTCCTGTGTTTTCCATGAAAAACAGGAAACGGTCTGCCTGCCCTCCGATATTGAAAATATGTGCTCCCGAGTTAGCGGACGGACAGCACCAGAAAGATACTGTTCTCGGAGAACCTGAAGATGGAATATTTTCCGTCGATAAGTTTATTCTTGCTGAGGAACCGTTGAAAACAGCGGCGTTTCCGTTCAGAATTTCATCCCATGCATAGCTGATGTCTGTTTCCGTGATCGTCTGTCCGGTTTTTGTGCATATTGAACTCATGTTCAGAGGAGCATATAAAACCAGTCCGTCTGTCGGAATTCCGTCCCATAATGCTTCCACTGACGCCAGTGTATCAGAGCTGTATATGCTTCCGGCCTTCGGCGTTACGGAAGTATAGGAAAGTCCCGTTGTCACGGTATTTTCGAACGTGTAGACTCCGTCATTCAGGACGGCCCTGTAACCGGTCCACGTTTTTGCGGACGTGTCGACGGAAGCGCATCGGTAGTATTCCGCCGCGCCGCCGGAACCTTCAACAAGGGGCAGGAAATACTTGTTGTCAAGCAGCAGTCCCTTCTGTCCGAGTTTCGGCTTTGAGGAGCTGAGGAAAAGCCCGTCGATCAGGAAGCCGGTATTTCCCGAGTCGCTTCCTCCTGAGTCTTCGTTGAATTCGTTGTAAAGAGCTGAAATTTCAGAAGTATTCAAAACTTTAGAATAGATTCTGAATGATGCAATTTCTCCTGTAAACCAGTCAGAGTATCCAGAATCTCCAATAAGAAAAGTGCTTGAATTTGGTAAGCTATCAAGATTCACCTGAGAATCCAGCAAACCATTAATGTATATGCTGAGTTTTGAAGATGAATAAGTTACTGTAATATTGTTAAATGTTACTGTATCAACAGTAATCTGCTTTGTGTTGTTCTGTCCTCCCAAATTCATGAAAATGCCGTTCGCATTGACTCTGATTGTAAGCCAATTTTCCGACGTTCCGAAAACAAAGACTGCCGCATTCACTACTCCTTCCGCCATCGGTGTGGTAAGGCGGAACCAGCAGCTGATACTGAAATCCCCCGAGAAGCAGTTAGAATTATCGACTGAAATTTTTTCTTCTCCGCTGAATACTGCACAAGGGATGCCGGAAACAATATTGAATTGAAAGTTTCCCGTGTAATTCAGTGTCTGCCCCGTTTCCGCAGTTGCCTTGTCTTCAGCAAGCGGCGCGTAGAACACGAGTCCGTCTGTCGGGATTGCCATGGTTACACCTCCTGTTCGTCCGGCGCCTGAATCGCATAGGAAACAGTGACGGAATCGCCGACCCAGGAAGTGACTCCGCCGCTTTTTTCAAAAGTTCTCACAAGAACGGTCTTTGCCTCTTCGTCCGGCGCCTCCTGCACTTTTGCAAACTGGAATCCGGATGCGAGGGAGCCTTTGCGCGCCCATGTCCCCGAACTCCTGAGATAGAGGCTCAGAGCATCGGTGTCGATATAGAAATCGCCGTCCGTCCCGAGTTCGCTTGACGGCGCGCCCGTGCCGTTCAGGATTGTTTTTCCGTTTTCTCCTGGTTCTCCAGTCCCGCCCTGCGGTCCCTGCGGCCCGGTTTCACCCTGCGGCCCGGTTTCGCCCTGCGGCCCGGTTTCGCCCTTCGGACCCCGCGCAACCAGCAACGTCCAGTAGTCATTGGACGCGGTTGCGGACGTTTCCGGCGGAGGGTTTCCGCTTCCGGCCGTCGCGTTGATGTAGCCCCATAGAGAGCCGTTGTATTGCACGGCATCCATGGCGCTTTCGGTCTTCTGATAGGTTGATGCGGAATCATACGCGCCGCGTACAGTTAGTCCGGTTCCGTCCGATCCCCGATAGGCATTGAAGAAGTCGTCGAGCGTCTTGTCCGAGTTTCCGGGTTCTTCCTTCCACAGTTCGTATGCGGATTTCCCTTCTTCGCCCTGCGGCCCTGTTTCGCCGGGATTGCCCTTCGGACCCTGCGCTCCGTTTTCCCCGGGCTCTCCCTGCGGTCCTGTTTCGCCGGGATCGCCCTTCGGCCCCTGCGGACCCGGTTCCCCCTGAAGGCCGCGCGGCATTTTGACGGCGTCCGACCATTCGGAGGAGAGAAGACTGTTCCGGAAGCGGTAATATTCGTCGGAATCCGTCTGTGCGGCGTGCCAGCCGGACGCGTCGACTGAGAATTCGAGATCATATCCGGCGTTCAGGAGCGACCGGATCTGCGACGCCGTGTAATACTCCGGATCCGAACTTGCCGGAGCTCCTTCCACGGTCTGGATTCTGCCCCGGGCTGTGATGCTGTCCTGGAGAAGCATTTCCGGCACACTGGAACCTGCATGCATCACTGTGACTTCCAGATAAGCTTCTACGGAGTCTTTCCCGTTGAGTTTTTCCTGAAATGATTCCGCGCACATGTCGAGCACGATGTCGATCCGCCCGTTTTCCGCATCGGCGATTACGGCTTCGGCAGTTGCCGCCATCAGGGAATCCGTATGGACGAAATTGGCGTCGAGTGCACAGAAGAACGTATCCGTTCCGGAAAATTTCACGGGGACCCCGTCGTTCAGAAATGTGAATTCGAGAGTTTCGCGTGTTCCATAGAAAAATTGCGGTTTGTCGATTCCCGCCAATGCGACCATTCCGGTTGCATCGGTCAGTCCTTTTGTATTGATATCAACAGTCAGCTGCATATGTTTTTCTCCTTTTTTATCCGGCATGCTTCTCTGGTCAGGGATTCCGTGATTTTCTCCCAGTCGGGCCCGAGTCCCTCGTAGCGGTAATTGCGTTCTGTCTGAATGAGAAGTTCGTTGAGTTCCGTGAAGTCTTCGGATTCCTCGATTGCGCATCCGAGATGGCCGAGAATTTTCAGATGGTTTTTCATGACGGAGACGGACGCGGTCCCGTCGGACGCGCCGGAATCCTTTGCGGTCATGAGCTCCTCGTGATAGACCATCGCCCGCGCCACGTGCTTTTCCACGCACAGAATGCAGGAATCCATTTTGACGAAGCGGTTTTCGCGCAGGAAGCGCCCGATTTCGTCCTCGAATCTCCGCATGGAGTTTTCCCGGAATCTTCTTGCGCCGCACGCCGGGCATTTTTCCGATGCTTCGCGCTCCCGCTTCTGCTGTTTGAGTTTCGCTTCCAGTTCTTCTTTCGTGATATTCGAGTATGGCATGGTTTCCTCCGTTTTCAGCATGATTCCGTACTTCCCTTTCTTCTTCTTTCGCACCGGTATCCTTCTTTGCATTCCCTGTCAAGATATATTCCGCATTCTCTTTCTGTTTCATCAAAATTTCCATTGTCATCTGGAAGCGATGATGCGGAAGAAGAGACTGTGTAATTAAACTCATTGAACTCCGAAGAATCCTGATCTTCTTCAGAATAATAGCCATAAGAAAAAGCATAGGTTCTGTAATATTTTTTCTGTGAGGAGGATGCGGTAACATTGCAGGTCTGAAAAATACTGTTTTTGCATTCCCGGAATCCATATGATTGACTATAATAACCTTCCAGCTCCGTTTTATCATCTCTGCTTGCCTCTGCAGTTGCGTTTACTGTGCAATGGTAAAAAAGAGAGAAGCTTGAATATTCGACACCTGTAGCATATGCCGCTGTTCCTGAAATGGATTTGGCTTCTATGCTGCAGAAATATAATTTGCTCTCTTTGCAGTCGGAAACAGCTTCACTTGCTATTGTCTTGTCTGAATTGGAATATGTTGATGCATTGCATTGGTAGAAAAAGCTATATCCTGAAAGAATAAAACCATATGCATCAGTTGTTGATTTCACCTCTGAATTGCAGGAAAAAAAAATACTGTTGGAAACACTTCTGAATCCTAATGCGCTTGAGTTCATTTTTTCTTCATAATCACCAGATTCTTCCGCGATTGCATCGCACCGATACAGTTTTGAATAGTAACATCCATCAAATGAAGAAGCATAAGCAGTGACTGCGGAAGATTTCACCTCTGAAATGCATCGATAGAATATACTTTCGCTGCAGTTTCGAAATCCGTAACTTTCAATGTGGGACATAAATCCTGGTTTCTCAATTTCTGAATTGGAATTTACAGATACCATGCAGTCGTAAAATATTCCTGAAGTGCATAAGTAAAATGCATTTGCTGTTGAGCTTGCTGATTCCGCCTCTGTTTGCAGTTTCGCTTCGCAATGATAGAACTTAGAGTTTTTACATTGAAAGGAAGAGAAGAAAGGGAAATAACCGGAAGAATTGATTTCTGTCATGCAATTCAGATAGTCGCATTGATTGCAGTTGAAAAATCCGTATCCTTTTCCATTTCTGCTGTTTTCATAAAAATTAAGATTCATGTTCAGGCAGGCTTGAATGAAACACGTTTCTGAAATTCCGTAAAAACCGTATAATGTGTTTTCTCCTATGTTCTTATCCATTTCAAGCTTTGCGTTTTCAAGAATCAACCTTCTGTATCCTGAAAAATCCCGTAAGGAATAAAATTCATAGAGACAAAGTGTGTAATGCGCACTTCCTGAACAAATGATCCGGAAGCATTCGGAACATGTGTTTTCCAGAAGACATTTTATTTGCTCCAGTGCCCATGTAAGGTTTTTCCATGGATTTTCCTTTGACCCGTCACCGCCTTTGTTCCTTGCGTCAAGACAGGCTTTCTTTTCCGACTCACTATGCGTATTCCCGTCCCAGAAAATGCTGTCGTCCCAGTCGGCGTCCGCGTCAAGATCGCAGTAATAGGTATACGCCCTGACTTTTTTTTCCATGACTTCCACGAGCTCTTTTCCGTAATCCTCCGGAATGTTGTCAATGTCTTCCGGCTCCGGGATTTCATTGACCTTGAAATCATAAAGCGTGACTTCCTCAAGCGGCGGATTTCCGGGAAGCGTCAGAAAGGGCGGATTTCTGTATTGCCCCGGCTCCCCGAGAATCGCGCCTTTTTCGTTCATCGGTATGACTGCCGTTTTCATGCTTTCACTCCCCGCAAAGGGCATAGCGGAAAATCTGCGGGATTCCGTTGGTTGCCGTCCCCTGATGATCCTGCTGAATCGTCACGTTGAGCGTGCCGTCGGTGTTCGTTGAAACAATCGCCCTGCCAAGTTGATACCAGCAGTTTTTAGACGTGTCGGAGGGCAGATAACTCCTGCCTTCCTCCGTGAGATTGACAATCTCGACTTTTTCCGCCTGCGATTCGGTTCCGGCGCTTTCGCTCGACTCGACAGGTGCGGTGTAACGGAGCGCGAAAACGCTTGTTTCGGTGATTTCCCCGGACTGATACGGTTCCAGGGAAAACGTGACGTTGTTGACCTTGCAGACGCTGTTTCCGCTGAGTGGCGTCTGATCTGGATCATAGGTTGCGCCGTCCACGATGGCGACGGAATATTTCCGGACGCTTTCCCCGTCTTCTCCCGTTTCGTCAGTCTCGATAAGCACGAGCTTGAAGTATCCGGTGTATCTGCCTGCGCCAGATGCGATTCCGGCGGCTGTTCCGGGATGGTTCCGCGCGATTGCGCTGATGGTGATTCCGGAGGCGTTCCGATTGATCCGGACGGTCCGGTTGTCGCCCCGGAGTTCATGGGTGCGGCAGTATTCGATGAGGGCGTTGATTTTCTCGAAGACTCCGTTCTTGAAACTGTCGCCGCTCCTGAGTTTTTCTGGGAGTCCGGTCATGATTTTCCTCCTCCGTAGAGATCGCCGTCCCATCCTTCGGCATTGCCGGAACGGGTGTAGGAGAGTGTGGCGATCCAGTATTTGCCGTTCCAGGAGACGCTTGCGGAGTCGCACTTCCAGTTTCCGCCGGTGATGCCGAACGTCTGATCCGGACTTGAGATTCTGTTGAGTTTTCCGCAGATCATTTTTCCGGCGCGCGCGGGGGAGGGGAATTTTGCGGATTCTGTCACCTGATAGGTTGCCACGTCATAGGATTCCATGCCGGGCTTCTGCGGTTCCGCCATGATTCTCCAAGTTCTGCCGTCGGCGTCTTTTCCGGGCGGCAGTTCGCCGGCGGATTTGATCCATTTGAATTTTTCCGCGTCATCCCCCTCCAGGAGCAGATTTTTTGCATCTTTCCACCATGCCGGGATCTGGAGGACGTCATCCCGTGCGCCGAGATAGTAATTCCAGTTTGCGCGGTAATCCGGATGGGATTCCAGGGGCATGGAGAGCATGCCGCAGGAGAGCTGTGCGGATTTTTTTCCGTAGCTGTCGTCCGGCGCGGCGACATTCAGGTTGCCGAGCGTGTTCTGATATCTGATTTCGCACTGCCAGAGATCGCCGTCGCTCTGGGATACCGCCGCGGAGACCACTTTTCTTCCGGAGGATGCCGGACTGATCTGCTGCTCCTCCATCAGCGCGGTCATTTCCTCGCGCGTTCCGTAATAGGTGACCGTGTCGCTCCGCCCGCTTTCGCTGCGTTCCCCCTGAATGGACTGATACTTGATGTTCATGATTAAAACTTCCCTATGTCAGCGATTGTTTTTGTGATCTTCTCAAGAAGCTCATTGGTCTTCTTATGATATTCCGCGATCTGCCGGCCGACCGTGTCCCTGTCCGGTGTGGCGGCTCCCGTTGCAAATCCGCCGCGTGACGTCAGCGAGCCGGTCCGGATGGAGAGGTCTCCGGGGGCGGGGGCGTTCCTGCTGTCCCGTTCCCATGTCAGATCGGCAAGCCCCGTCACTCTGGCCTTTTCCTGTCTGGTCAGGGCGCTTCCTTTGATTGATTCCGCTTCGCGGACGGCTTTTTCCCGTTCCGTCCGCCCGCCCTGTTCTGTTCGCCGCGGCGTCGTCAGCCGGATGCTTTTGCGCTCCGCCAGGACCGCATCGACTTTTTCCTTGGAAAGGCGGATGCCCTGCTGTTCCAGTTCGTTGATGAATTTCAGACGTTCGGCCTCTTCGGTCAAGCCGCGATTGAGCAGATCCTGATATTGATTGTTGAAACGTTCCCGTTTCAGAAAAGCGTTTGCTTTTTCCTCCTCGCGCGCGGTTTTTCTGGAGACCTGGTCGGCGCTGCCCTGAAAAGTTTTTTCCTTTTCTCCTGTCCGTGCCATGGCGCCGAGTCCGGCATCCGTCATTGCCCGGTCCAGATTCCGGTAGGCGGCTTCGGCTTCCGGGGTGGAGGCGGCGTGCTTTCCCGTATAGGCAGCCGCGTTTCGTTTCATTTCCGCAATTTCCGGGTCCGAGTAATTTCCCGACGCTTCGGCTTTTGCGATGGCGTCTTCCACCCCGTGTGCACGATCGTAATTGCGCGCATGAAACGCTTTTTTCTCCATTTGGCGTTTCCGGTTGTCGAACTCCGTTTCGGGATCTTTTTTCCGCAATTCGTTCCGTTTTTTCTGGAGCGCCATCATTTGTTTCACCAATGCGGTCTGCATCTCTGCGGCTTTCATTGCGTTTTCGCTTGTGCGTCCGCCGCTCAGCACATTGTTCCAGTAAGAATCCGCATCGATGATTTTGTTATAGGCATCACGCTGTGCGCGCATCTCCTTGAGCTGCCTGTCGATGTCGGCAAGTTCTTCCTTGTGCTGTTTTTTTCCGACTTCCCGCATCGCATCATCCAGACCCGTGATCCGCCCCGTCGTTTCGTCGATGCTGACGCCGAGCCCGGCATAGGATTTCTTCAGCTGCTCGATCAGTTTCAACGCTTCGGATTTCTGTTCACAGGAGAGCATCTCTTCCGACGAAAGCGCCTGAAGCTGTTTCAGCGCGTCGCTTTCTGACTGTCTCTGCCGGTCGTTTGCCGCCGCAAGCTTTTCTGTCTCCTGCACATTCGCGCCATAAAGATCCGCCTGATCCTGCAGTGGCTTGCTGGCATTTGCATCCACAATTGCATTGCCTGCTCTTTGTATCCCTTCGAGGCTTAATTCCGTCAATATGTTGAGCAAGACTCCTTTTGCATAATCCGGGAGATTTCCGGCAGCGCCTTTCACTTTCCCTGTGACTTCCTTTCTCCCGGTTCCGACATTTTTCGCCATTTCCGGGAATCCCTGAATCCCCTTGCGGATTCCCTTTCCGAGGCTTTTGAGTGTGTTGTCCGCCATTCCCGGCAGCGCAGTGATTTTTTTCGAAATCAGGTTTCCGGCTTTTGTTCCGAATGTCTGGAGAAAACCGGAAAACCTTTGACTGGCTTTTTCCGTGGCATCCGCAAATTTTCCCAATGCTTGGCGGGTGCGGAGAAGGATGCTTTCCAAATCTTCTTTTGCCATTTCAGTTCTTCCTGTTTTTTTACTTTTATAATTGTTTCCTTAATCGGCTTTTCTTCTGTTTTCTGCTTGTATCCCAATGGAAATCCTGTTATAGTAACTGAGGATGAAGTTCTGAATGAAAAAATCCTGAAGGTGTGTATGATGGAATTGCGATGGTATCAGCGCCAGCCGTGGAAATTCATAGTGATTGTTGTTCTTCTCTGTGCCGCTCCGGCCAGCGGCTTTGTGATATTCGGTCTATTGATGATCTTGTACTGGCAGGATTTTTTTCCGCCTCCGATTCCGGCGGAGTATCTCACGTTCAATGGTCGCGAGAAACCCGATCTTTACCGTCTCAAGCGCCGAATCCGCCGGCGTCTTTTTCTTGCCGATGTGTGGGGATGGATGGCTGTATTTGCATTTGGAGGGGCGATTCCTGCCGCTTATCGTTTTGGTGAAGGTGACGGAGCACTTGTAATATTGTTTGGTGGCTGGTTTCTGGCCACCGTGTTTGTGATGCTGCTTGTTTCCATGAGAGGCCTGATCCCGTATCTGATAGCAGAATACGAGTATCGCATGAGCGAATCGCCATACACGGTGGCGGATAATATTCCGCCAAGTCTGACGATTTCCGGCAATGACAGCCCCCCGGACAGTCCGGAGAAATGATCCGCCTCTTACCGCCAGTGGTTTTCTTTTGCGGAAATTTTGAATGAAAAAATCCTGAAGGAGTGTGCGATGGAATTGCGATGGTATCAGCGCCAGCCGTGGAAATTCATAGTGATTGTTGTTCTGCTCTGTACCGCTCCGGCCGGCGCCTTTGTGATATTCGGTCTATTGATGATCTTGTACTGGCAGGATTTTTTTCCGCCCCCGATTCCGGCGGAGTATCTCACGTTCAATGGTCGCGAGAACCCCGATCTTTACCGTCTCAAGCGCCGAATCCGCCGACGTCTTTTTCTTGGCGATGTGTGGGGATGGATGGCGATATTTGCGTTTGGGGGGGCGATTCCTGCCGCTTTTTGCATCGGGAAACAACATCCGGGAACCGATGTGGGAATTGCAATACTGTTTGGTGGCTGGTTTCTGGCCACCGTGTTTGTGATGCTGCTTGTTTCCATGAGAGGCCTGATCCCGTATCTGATAGCAGAATACGAGTATCGCATGAGCGAATCGCCATACACGGTGGCGGATAATATTCCGCCAAGTCTGACGATTTCCGGCAATGACAGCCCCCCGGACAGTCCGGAAAAGTGATCTTTCTCTTTTTTTTCGATGATTTTTGATTTTTATTATTTGACATTGTTTGATGTTTCTTTTATATTAGCATATCGAAAACAAACAAAAAGAGGGTAGTCATGCACACAACATGTCCGCATTGCAAACAGGTCTACGAAGTTGAACCGCAGTATCTCGGGCGCCGGATCGAATGCCAGAAATGCAAACAGGAATTTACAATTGAAAACTCTCCCGTTCCTTCTGTGCCGCCTGCGCCCCTCCAGGCAAAACCCGTCAATGCGGAGGAAAAGTTCAAAGCTCCGCTCCTTTCCATAATTTTCAATATCCTCGGATATGTCTCTCTGGCTTTGTTTCTTTTCTGTCTTGCCGGCTCGGTGATCCTGATTGTTCAACGGGATTTTGCCGGGGCCGGAACAACTCTGTACGCGGTCGGCATCGTTCTTTTGAACGCATTGCTCATGTTCGGATTGTCGCAGGTGGTCCGCGCCATTTCCGAAACGGCGTTCAATACGCGCCAGCTCCTGAAACTCCAGCGCGAAAAGTCCTGACGGAATCACCTGCCGCCGGCACGGAGATACTCCTCCGCCAGATGCATCGTGTATTCGTAAATTTCCCGGCGGAGTTCCGCATTGCTCCGTCTGCGGATGTCCGCCCCGGGGTTTTTCCGCCGCATCGCCTGTATGAAATAGAAACAGCATGCGGCCAGACTCATTTCGAACATCACATGGGAGGCGCTCTCGTTGCTTTCCCGCGCGACCGTCGAACAGAGTCTCGTGAGCCAGTTGATGTCAAAGGCCGGCGGCGCGGACCCTTTCTCCGCGGCATGTTCCGGCAGCATCCGCAGCGGACGGAAGGCCCGGGAGATCAGTTCGCAGATCAGGTTTCCCGCTTCCCCGTAGTCGATCCCGTTTTTTCCGCAGAAGCCGATAGCCGCGGCGGCAATCTCCGCCGGCGGGCGTTGCAGTTCCTCCCATTTGCGTGAAAGCAGGAAGACGGCGATGTCCGTATCCAGATCGTCCGCATGTTCGAAGTCTGAAGCATAGGCGTTGCCTGTCGCCCAGAGATACGCCCAGAGGGCCGGGGTCGGCGGATGGAGTTCCAGCGGCCCGAGGCTGAAGGAAAAACGGAGGGCGTTTCTCAGTCCGAGATACTCATCCCGTCTGTCATATTGCGAGTCTTCCAGTTCCCGCAGATGCGGGTCTTCCGCAAGAAGCCTCTGGAATTCCGCCGATGCGGCAAGGGTTCTGAGCTGGTTTGCCGTAAACATGAGAAACGCCTCCGTGTTTGTTTATTTTCACTGTTCCGTTTATGTCTTCATTTGCATTTTCCGTATTTCCCTTACAGAAAAGACGGAAAAATGCGGGCGCATTTTTCCCGGGGTCAAGGAGCTTTGACCCTTGTCGCGGTCCGGCGGCGAACCGCCGGTCGCGCACAGCGCGAAATCTTCCTCTCCGTAACAAGGGCGCCGGACCGCATTACACCGTTTCCGCCGCGTAGGGATCGATTTCGGCGGAATCCGCGGTGCGTGCCGAGAGGGTCACTTCGGCATAGCCGGTGTTGGTTTCGTTCTGGTCGACGCTTTCGATGATGTAGTCCTTTTCGCCGAGCGTGAGTTTGGAGCCTGGCTCAATCGTGATCGCTTCCGCGTCAAGGAGCCCGGTCACGCTGATGGTTTCTCCGGTGGAATAGGCCTTGAGATCGGTCACCTGTCCCTTTTCATTGCGCGCCTCGGCGATTTCCGCGGTGCGGTTTCTGGTGAGGGAGTTGACGACGATCCCCGAGATTCCCGTGGTTGTGGTGATGATGCCGAACTGTTTTGCCATGTCAGGCCGTCCTTTCCTTTTCCGCATCGGGTCCGATGCGTTTTTCCTGTTTCCGCCGTCCGCCCCGTGCGTTGCGGCGTCCGCCTCCGCGCTGTTCCCGTTCCGGACTCTTTTGCGCTGCGGTTTTCATTCTTCCATAAGCGTCAAAGAGATTTTCCGTGAAATACGGTGTTTTTTTTCGGTACCGGGGAGGAAAACCGTCAAAGACAGGGGAGCTCCGGTGCGCTTTTTTTCATGATTCATCCGGAGCGGCGTTTGTTTCCGCGGCGATTGCGGTTATATTAACGGAATGAATTAATTTTGCCGCGAAAGGACTGAGTGTATGCTGAAACACAGAATTGCAATGACGACGCTTGCGTTCGCCCTGCTGGCTGTCTGCGGAGCATGCCGTACCGACGATACCGACCATGCCGTGGAAAAAGCGCGCGCCTATGCGCTCGAACGCACCAGGGACCTGACCGAGCCTCAGCGCAATTTCATCCGGTATGCGACGCCTGAAATATGGGAGGATGAAATCTTTCCGTATGAACCGATGAAATTCGAGGAATACGCGCATCTTCCGCGCAATCTGGAGGATGACAAGCCGATCAAGGCTCCGTATCACGATTACATGGCCTCCAGTTTCGTCTGGAATCCGCCGGGACTCGGTCACTCCGTGGTCGTCATCGGTTCCGGGGAGCGTTCGATGCGGTTCTGGCAGCCGCTGAAGCTGGTGTACAAAACCCTCCGTCCGGTCGACAAGGCCTATGAAAGCGCCCGCACCGCCGCCGTGATGTATGTGATGAACAATATGCTTTATCTCACGCGAACCGAACGGAACCGCGTGCGGTTTTCCGAAGCCGAGGTCCTGCGGACCGATTTCAATCTGAAATATATGCGGAACCAGGAGGAGGCCGACGATTCCGCCTGGGAATCCTATCTCAAAAGCCTTGCCCGGAGAAAGGATCAGGTGCAGTACTCGCTGATCTGGAAGGCGGATGACGCGAATCATGTCATCGTCATCACGGGTTTTGCCGGGGATACGCTTGCGGGCTGGTCGCCTGCCAGCGGCATGTATCTGGAGAAGTCGAGACTGGAACGCTTTACGGTGAAAGCGGATCTCCTTCCGGCGGAGAAACCGGGCGCACCCGAGGCGGTTGCCCAGAAGCAGAAAGCGGAGAAACCATGAGAAGCATGACCGGTTTCGGGCGCGGGGAAGCGTCCGGTGCGGACGGAACGCTGGCGTTCCGTGTCGAAATCTCTTCCGTGAACCGGAAGCAGTTCGAACTGAAGTTCAACCTGCCGCGCGACATGGCGTCCTGCGAGGGCCTGCTCCGGCAGACTGTTGCGGCGCGAATCAGCCGCGGGGCGCTGACGCTCCGGGTGGAATTTGTTCCCGCGAAGAATTCTCCGGCGGGCGCAACCGTGAGCATCAACCGCACAAACGTCCGGGCGCTGGTCGACCAGGCGCTGGACCTCAACGCGGAATTCGACCTCGGGGGGGGGCTGAGTCTCTCCGAAATGCTGCTTGTTCCCGGCGTCGTGGATCAGACGTCGATTGATTTCTCTCTGCCGGAAAATACGGAGATTCTGCTTCGCGCCTGTTCGATCGCGCTGGACAATCTGGTGAAAATGCGTGAAACCGAGGGGGAGAACCTCCGGCTGGCGCTGATCGCGAAAATCGGGGAGCTTTCCGGAATCGTGGATCAAATCGAGCCGCTTGCGAAGGATCTGCCTCTGAAACAGCGCGACAGGCTCCTTCAGAAACTCAAGGACGCCGGACTTGATCTTGATCTCAACGATGAACGCGTGCTCCGCGAACTGGTCATTTTCGCCGACAAGTGCGACGTCACGGAGGAGATCACGCGTCTGCGGAGCCATTTCAGCCATTATCTTGCGTTTCTGAACGACAAGCTCGATTCGCGCGGCAGAAACATGGATTTTCTGACACAGGAGATTTTCCGCGAAATCAACACGCTCGGCAACAAGGCCGCCTCCGTGGAGATTTCCCCTCTGATTGTCCAGCTGAAAACCGCGACGGAACAGATCCGCGAGCAGATACAGAATATAGAATAGGAGCTTTTCATGACAGAGTGCAGCAGGGGAAAATCCTTGTCCGGAACGGGCATTACGACGGAATATATCGACGATCTGGTGGAAAAAATCTGCCGGACCTATGCCGACGGCAACGGAGTCAATCACAGCGAAGGCAGCAATCTGCCCCGCGAATCCGAGATTCTGGCCATTCTGCACGATCTTTTCGAGATCGTCTTTCCGGGATTCGGCGAACGCGAGCCGCAGTCGCTGGACAACCTGCGCTATTCCGTCGGGGAGATTGTCTCGCGCTGTTTTCATGAGCTCCGTGATGTGATCTTCCGTTCGCTCCGCTACAACTGCGAGCTTCTGAACAAACCCGGATGCGACTGCCTCCGCGACGCCGAGGACGCGGCGCTCTTTCTTCTCTCCTCCCTTCCCGAGATCCGCGTGCGGATGAAGCTGGACATTCAGGCGGCGTTCGACGGCGATCCGGCGGCGAAGACGCTGGATGAAATCGTCCTGAGCTATCCGGGCATCAAGGCGATCACGATTCAGCGCATTGCGCACCGTCTGTATGAAAAGAAAGTCCCCCTGATTCCGCGGATGCTCGGCGAATACGCCCACCGGATCACCGGAATCGACATTCATCCGGGCGCGAAGCTCGGGCGCGGCATCTTCATCGACCATGGCACCGGCGTTGTGATCGGGGAGACCGCCGAGATCGGTTCCGGCGTGAAAATCTACCAGGGGGTCACGCTCGGGGCGCTCTCCTTTCCGAAGGACGCCTGCGGCAAGATCATCAAGGGCAACAAGCGCCATCCGACCATCGAGGACAATGTGACGATCTATGCCGGGGCGACGATTCTCGGCGCCGTGACGATCGGGCATGACGCGATCATCGGCGGCAATGTCTGGATCACCGACAATGTCGAGCCGGGCACCAAAATCTCCATTTCCCCGCCGCAGCTCACGATCTCGAAGCCGAATCCGAAAAACGCCGTTTCCTCCTGGGAGCTTCTGCCGGAAACGATGAGGCATGAGATGCTCGATGCGGCGAAGGCGGTTCTGACAAAATCCGTTCAGGTCAGAAAGGACGAAACCATACTGCTGATCTATGACCGCACGACACGCAATGTGGCGCACGCCTTCATCGACGCCTCCTGTGCGCTCGGACTGCTTCTGACGCCGCGCATGATCGAAGTCACCGAGCGCAACGGAGCGGATCCCGATCCGGAAACCAGGGAAATGATGACGCATCATAATATTGTGATTGCGCCGACATGCAATTCCCTGACACATTGTCCCGCGATGACCGCCGCACGGTCCGGCGGCGTCCGCGGCTGCACGCTCCCCGGCATCACGGATGAGATCTTTGCGCGCGCCATGAAAGTCGAGCCGGAACAGCTCCGCGCGGATGGAGAAAAGTGGGTCTCCTGTTTTCCCGGAAAGCATCACAAGGTCCGGGTCGTGACGAAACTCGGAACCGATATTTCGTTCGAGTTCGGGCTCGTGCCTTGTCTGAACGACGACGCAATCTACGCCGAAGCCGGAAATGTCGGCAATATCCCGGCGGGCGAGGCTTACGGCGTCCCGAACCCGGGAACTGCGAACGGCCGGATCGTGGCGGATGCCTCCATCGGCAGTTTCCCCTGGAAGGAGGGGGATGCGCCCTGCTCCATTACGGTCCGGAACGGTTCCGCCTGCGGATTCGAGGGGGAGCGCGCAAAACTGCTGGAAAAGGCGCTCGGTTCCGTCGGGGAAAAAGGGTTTGTCCTTGCCGAATTCGGGATCGGAACGAATCCCTTCCTGAAAATCGGCGGAAATCTGCTGGAGGATGAAAAAGTCAAGGGCACCATTCATCTCGCTTTCGGCAACAGCCGCGGAATGGGCGGAGACAACGATGTGCCAATTCACATCGACTGCGTCATCCGCAAGCCGTCGGTCTGCATCGACGGACGTCTTGTAATCGAAGACGGGGAATGGAGGATCTGAACATGTCCGCAATCGCGCGCAATCTTTCTGAAGTCCGGGAAGCCGTTGCAGACGAGGTGCGGAAGGCATCGCGTGCCGCAGATTCCGTCCGGCTTCTGGCGGTTTCGAAAACTTTTCCAGCGGAAGACGTGAAAGAAGCCTATGATGCGGGCCAGCGCATGTTCGGGGAAAACCGCGTGCAGGAGCTTGAAGCCAAGGCGCCGCTTCTTCCCGCGGATATCGAATGGCATCTGATCGGGCATCTGCAGTCCAACAAGGCGGCAAAGGCCGTCGAACATGCGTCATGGATTCACTCCGTCGATTCGGGAAAGCTCCTTGAACGGATTGCGAAAGCGGCGGAACAGCACGGAAAAATCATGAACGTTCTTCTGGAGGTGAACATTTCCGGCGAGGCGTCGAAATTCGGTCTCCGCGATTACGGGGAAATCCGGGAAATTGCTTCCCGCGCGCTGAAAATGCAACATCTCCGGCTCCGTGGACTGATGACAATGGCGGAATTCGACGCATCCGAAGCGCGGCTTCATGAAACCTTTGCCGGGCTGCGCGCCATGCGGGACCGCCTGGAATGTGAGCTTGCCGTGCAGCTTCCGGAGCTTTCGATGGGGATGAGCTCGGATTATCCGGCGGCAATTGCCGAAGGCGCGACGATTGTCCGAATCGGCACTGCGATTTTCGGACGCCGCTGAAAAAGAAAAAGCTGGTACCCCGAACAGGATTTGAACCTGCGACCAACAGTTTAGGAAACTGCTGCTCTATCCCCTGAGCTATCGGGGCAGGGAAAGGGTTTTCCCGGAAAACATACTATATTGCCATCCGGGGAAAATGCAAGTTTTTCCCGGATAATTGCGGAAAGAAAAACCTCGTCCGCTCCCGGCGGATGTTCTGATGGAAACATGATTCCCGTTTTCCCGCCGCCTTCCGGATTTGCAAACACGCTGTTTTCATGCTACATTATCCGGAAATGTTCGATCTTTAAATCTGGAGAGGATCAAATGGATTACAGGAGTTATTTCAAACAGTATCCCGACAAAAACGGCCGTTACGGAGAATACGGCGGAGCCATCCTGCCGCCGGAACTGGTTCCCGTGTTCAAGGAAATCACGGAAGCATACAATGCGATCTGCCATTCCGCACAGTTCATCAACGAACTCCGGCGCATCCGCAAGGAGTTTCAGGGCCGCCCGACTCCCGTCTACCATTGCGACAGACTTTCCCGCAAGCTGAAGACCGGATGCCAGATCTATCTGAAGCGCGAGGACCTGAACCATACCGGCGCGCACAAGCTCAATCACTGCATGGGGGAGGGCCTCCTTGCCAAATTCATGGGCAAGAAGAAGCTCATTGCCGAAACCGGTGCGGGACAGCACGGCGTGGCCCTTGCGACCGCCGCCGCCTATTTCGGTTTGAAATGCGACATTTACATGGGGGAAGTCGATATCGCCAAGCAGGCCCCGAACGTGACGCGCATGAAAATCCTCGGCGCAAATGTGGTTCCCGTCACGCACGGGCTCAAGACCCTGAAGGAGGCGGTCGATGCGGCGTTCGAGGCGTATCTCCGGGAATACAAGGATGCGATCTACTGCATCGGATCGGCGCTCGGTCCGCATCCGTTCCCGCAGATGGTGCGCGATTTCCAGATGTGCGTCGGACTCGAGGCGCGCGAACAGTTCCTGGAAATGACCGGCATTTTCCCGGATGTCGTCTGCGCCTGCGTCGGCGGCGGCAGCAACTCCGCGGGCATGTTCGCGGCATTCCTGAACGATCCCGTGGAGATCTGCGGAGTCGAACCGCTGGGCAGAGGACCGAAAACCGGGGATCACGCGGCGTCGATGGCATTCGGAAAACGCGGCATTCTGCACGGCTTCGAGAGCATCCTGCTCCAGGAGGAGGACGGCAGCCCGTCGCCTGTTTATTCCATTGCCAGCGGGCTCGACTATCCGGGCGTCGGTCCCGAGCACGCCTTCTGGCGCGATCTCGGGCGTGTCAACTATGTCACCGCCAGCGACGAAGAGGCGATAGACGCGTTCTTCAAGCTTTCGCGCTATGAGGGAATCATTCCGGCTCTGGAGAGTGCGCACGCGGTCGCCTATGCCATGCGCCGTGCAAAGGAGATGAGCAGCGGCGCGATTCTTGTCAACTGCAGCGGCCGCGGCGACAAGGATGTGGATTACGTCGTCGAGCACTACGGTTACGGTGAAAAGTTCATGTTCAAGGACTGAGCCGGCCTTCCAGTCTTGTTCTCACGCATCCCGCGGAATCCGTCTGCGGGATGTTTCTGTGTACAGTCCGTTCAATCCCAGTTTGGGGATGTCTCCGTAGACTTTGAAATAGAGGATGCGCGCCTGTTCCGAAGCAGGATCCAGAAGAAATGCGGCGCGGGCGTACCGGGCGGCCCGGGAACGTTCCCCGTCCTGCAGGGCGCGTTCTCCTGCGAAGCAGAGTCTCATTGACGCCATCCTGTCTCCGGGTTTGATCACGCGGAAAACGGAATATACCGAGGAGACGGAAAGAAAGCGGCGCGGCGGTTCAATCCTGTAGAACCAGGACAGTTTGTCCGCATGGTATTTCATCAGATTGACCGGCGAATCGCCGCGAATGGTTTTTGCCGCGGCAATGTACCGTTCCGAATAGATGTGCAGCGGCCCGAGATATCCTTCGTTGAACAGGAAGAAATCCGCATTCAGATCATTGCAGAATCTGGCAAGCTGCGTTTCGGTTCCGTGATAGAGCAGATTCAGGAAAATCTGCGTCGACCGGCGGATCCGTTCCAGTCCGAACTGCGGCTGCAGGGCGATCGCGCTGCCCGCGTAACATTTCAGCATCGGGCCTACCGTGAAGTCGGCAATCACACATTTGCCCTCCACATGGGACTGCCGGAACCATTCGATCAGAAGCGCGGTCTCCCGCAGATGCACATCGCTGGAGTAACGGCGGCGTCCGGCAAGAGAAACGAGCGTTTCCAGAAGAAGAAGAACCGTGAGGAGCGTCCAGACCGCGCATCGCGCCGCGGACAGGAGTGCGCGTCCGGCAAGGCGCTTTGACCGGAAGGCGATTCCGCGCAGGATGTCGTCGCAGAGGAGCATCAGGGAGAGTGCCAGGAAAATAATCAGGAATTCGTGGTAGCGCACGATGTAGATGAAGCCGATCGCGAATATGCCGGTGAAGGCGAAGAAAAAGAGCGAGCGCGGGGAATTCCGCCGGACAAATCCCCAGATGACGGGCGGAAAGGGCGCCAGAAGGAGCAGCACGCAGAAGAGTGTCAGGGAAAAGGGGAGAAAGGCGATTGCCGTATTGAGAATCTTGAGCGGCGTTTTCAGTCCCGGAAGAACGCCGAGCGACGGGAAGTAGGTCACAAGAATGCGCCAGTCCGCCGAATGCATTGCCGGCGTCCACATGATTCTTGCATCGTAGGTGAGGAGGTCGGGATCCCGCGGCTTGACATTTTTGAATTTCAGCTTCGCCTCGGTCAGATCTCCGAAATGGCTGTAATGGGAGACGTAGCGCGGCGTTTTGACGCAGCAGTTCCAGAATATGAGGAGCAGACACGGCGGCAGCAGAACCGCCGGAAGTCTGCGGGAGAAGCGCAGGCGGGGATGTTTCCCGATCAGGAAAAAGGTGAAGAGCAGCGAGGGCAGGAGCACGACGATCAGCGGAGACATGATGAGATCGTAGGCGCGGTTGAACGGGATCAGAAGGGAGCTCAGCACCAGCGCCGCCGCAATGACGGTCCAGCAGTTTCTGCGCGCATTCGATACTTTTCCGCCGATCAGGCAGCGGATCAGTTCAAATACTGCGACTGCGCTGAAGAACCCGAGGCTGAGGTCCCAAGAGGAAAAGAGTCCGAACGCGACAAGTCCCAGCAGCAGGTATTTCCATTTTTTCGGACGGATGCACCCGGAGCACAGAAGAAGCAGAAGCGCGGTCACAAGCGGCAGTGCGAAATTTCCGCGGATGATGTCCTGCCCGGTGGAGCGTGCGATGGCCGCAATGGCGACGGCATGGAAAAGTCCGCCGGCAAATGCGAGGGAGCGGCGGCAGCGCAGTGTGAGGAGCAGCAGAAAGAGAAAGCCCGAGGAGAGACTGATCCACGCGCGGAGCTGGAACGCGACCCATTGCGCCAGATAGACATTGTCCTGAAAACGCTGTTCCCGCGGTGTCGGCGCAGGGTCCTTGAACAAAAGGGATTTTATCCGGTAGCCCCATCCGAGAAACCATTCCAGCGCCATGATCATCTGGCTGTACGGGGGGATGTCCTCCAGTCCGTGCAGGTTCGGGTCGGAGGCGGGGACGCCTTTCCCCGCGGCAATGTCCTGCGTATAGCCGAACATCATGGCGCTTTCAATGGTGAACGGCATGAAATTTTTGTGGGCGGCCGGCAGGAACTTCCCGAAGAACCCCTGGGAAACTGGTTTAGCGTCCCGGATGATTGCGGCGACGGCTTCCGCCTCGCGGTTGTAGTTGTGCGTCCGCATGGCGAATGCGGCGAGGCAGCAGAGCAGGAACAGAATCAGATTGCAGATGCGAGGATGTGTTTTCAGGAAACGCATGTCAGTATGCCTTCCTCATCTGGGACGAAGGGATGGAAAGTTCGTCCCTGTATTTCGCAACGGTCCGGCGGGCGACGTCGAAACCTCTTTTTTTCAGCAGGGTGGACAGTCTGCTGTCGGAAAGCGGTTTTGCGGGATCCTCGCCGGCGACCAGTTCCTGGATCATGTCCTTGATCGCATGGGAGGAGACCTCTTCCCCCTCTTCGGACTGGAAGCCGCCGGAAAAGAAGAATTTGAATTCAAACAGTCCGACAGGGGTCTGCATGTACTTGTTCGCGACGGCCCTGCTGACCGTTGTTTCATGGAGTCCGAGCTTGTCCGCCGCCTGGCGCATGGTCATCGGCTTGAGCGCTTTTGCCCCGTATTTCATGAAGTCGTGCTGGGCGGAGACGATCAGTTCCGCGATGCGGCGGATTGTGTTCTTCCTCTGATCGATGTTGTGAATCAGCAGCCTCCCGTCGGCAATTTTGGAGCGGATGTAGGCCTTGTCTTCCGGAGAGATGTCCGGAGCCTCCAGCATTTTCAGATAACGCTCGGAAATGGAGAGGCGTCCGCTGAAGGGGTCGTTCTGGATGATGCGGAAGGAGTCGCCGTCCTTTTCGACTATGACTTCCGGGACGACGTAGAGCGGCGTGGACGGCGCGACGGCGTTTCCCGGATGAGGATTCAGAAGCCGGAGTTTTCCGGTCAGTTCGTTGAGGCGCTCCATGGAGATGTTCATTTTCTTCGCAATCAGCGGCAGGCGGTTGTGCGCCAGATCGTCCAGATGGTTCCGGATGAGGCGGGCCAGTTCGGGATCCGGCGAGGGGGACGCCCTGAGCTGGAGCAGCAGACACTCTTTGAGGTCGCGTGCGGCAATTCCGGGCGGATCGAAGCTCTGAACCAGCGCAAGCGCCTGTTCGGCAGTGTCCGTAGGACAGTTGACCGCCTGCGCGATTTCAGCCGGAGGCGTTGTCAGATAGCCGGATTCGTCAAGACTTCCGATGATGTATTCCGCGGCGGCTCTGGTCTTTTCCGGAATGTCGGCGAAGCGGAGCTGGTCGAGCAGGTATTCCTGAAGCGAGGTTTCCGCGGCAATGGAATTCAGCAGATAATTGCGCCGCTCCTCCTCGCCGGAATCGGAAGCGTATTCCGTCCGCATGGAAACATCTTCGGGATCGTCGTGAGAGAACGACTCCCATGCCTCGGGGGATTCGGCGATTCTGTCGAGATGTTCCTCGAAGTCCTCCCTGTTGGAATCCAGCGCCGGCGGAGCCTCCGTTTCGGGGACGGCGCCGGACGGCAGGTCAGCAGCGGAAAAATCCGGATCGGAATCTTCTCCGTCGATGGCGTTTCTGTGTCCCTCGTCCAGTTCGAGAACCGGATTTGACGCCAGCTCCAGACTCACTTTTTCCTCCAGCTCCATCACAGGCGTCATGAGGAACTCCAGAGAGAGTATCTGCTGCGGAGCGAGAGTCTGTTCCTGTCTCAGGACCGTATTCTGTGAAAATCCGTTCGCCTGTTCCATACTGCCGATAAAATTTTTACAATAAAAAATCAAATTTCATTTTACAATACAGCGGAAAGAATTATAATAAAACCGCGAAAGAAAAAAAACAGGCAATTTTTTCCGGAAGGGACAAGGACATTCGTGGATATTCAGGGAAAATTCGGGATTACCGTGCTGGGGAGCGGAAGCCGGGGCAATGCCAGTGTGATTCATGGACCGGCAGGGCTGCTCCTTCTTGATGCGGGCTTTTCCGCAAGGGAACTTGAGAGCCGCATGGCTTCCCGCGGGATCCGCGCCTCGGACATCCGGGCGGTGATCGTGACGCATGAACATTCCGACCATATGAAGGGCTGCCGCATCTTTTCCAATAAATACGGGATCAAGACCTACATGACCTCTCCGACCTGCAGCGGCGGACTGCGCGCGAATCTGCTTCCGGAGCGCAAGACGCTCTTTTCCACCGGGAGCGCCTTTGAGCTCTGCGGGATGAAGATCGAGGCGTTTACAGTTCCGCATGATGTGGACACGGTCGGTTTTGTCTTCCGGGTCGGCGACGTGAAGCTGGGCGTGGCAACTGATCTCGGTCATTTGAACATGCTGGCCAGGCAGAAGCTTCGCGGCTGCGCCGCGCTGATGCTGGAATCCAATCACGACAGGACGCTTCTGATGAATTCGGCCCGCCCGATCCAGCTCAAGCGCCGGATCATCGGCCGGCACGGGCATCTGAGCAATGACGACGCGCTGGACTCTCTTTCCGAACTCCTCACGGAGTGCACCGGAACGCTGATTCTCGCCCATCTGAGCGGCGAATGCAATAATCCGGAACTTCTTCAGAAACTTGCACTTGACAGACTGGCGAATCTCGAAAGAAGGGATATATTACTGGAGATCGCAAAGCAGGAAGTGCCGCTTGCCACCCGCTGGCTGCTGTAGCGGGGCAGACACGGTCAGGAGAGGGAGTGAACATGGCGGACGAAGCCGATACGGGGAAAAACAATGCGGACAACCAGACCGTGTGTCTGGGCGCTCCGCTGGAGCCGGATTCCGAACGCCGCTCCGTCAAGATCTTCTGCCATCACTGTCAGCAGAAGCTGGATGTGACCAGCCTTCAGGCGTTTTCACGCTTCAACTGTCCCATGTGCCGGACCGAACTGATTGTCCCCGCCTGGTTTGACAATTATCTGCTGGAGGAACCTGTCGGAAGCGGAGGTATGGCGACCGTTTACCGTGCGCTGGATATTGCACTCGACCGGGAAGTGGCGATCAAGATTCTCAAGGAGGAGGTGCTGCCGGGAAGCGAATTGTCCGATCTTTTCCTGAATGAGGCCAGAACGGCGGCGGCAATCAATCATTACGCCGTGATTCCCATTTACACCTGCGGGATTTACGACAACAAGACCTATATTGTCATGCAGTTCATGAACGGCGGCTCCCTGGAGCAGCGGCAGCAGAAATACAAGAATCTGTGCGTTCCGGTCAACGATGCCGTGAAATGGATTCACGACATTGCCGAAGGGCTGGAAAACGCCTGCCGGCACGGCGTCGTCCATCATGATGTCAAACCCGCCAATATCATGCTGGACACCGATGACAACGTGAAGATCGGCGACTTCGGGCTTGCGCAGGTCGTGAAGGCCGAGGCGCTCGGCACGCAGAAGCCCGTGACCGCGTGGGTCAGTCCGAATTACGTCAGCCCGGAACGGATTTCCACCGGCACGGAAACTTTTCCCGGCGACATTTACAGTCTCGGTGCAACCTTCTATCATCTTGTCACGGGAATCACTCCGTTTTCCAATCCGAACATTGAGGAGCTGATCTGGATGCGCACAAAGCACAATCCGGTCGCGCCGAACCAGATCCGGCCCGATCTTGCACCGGAGCTTTCCACGCTGATTATGAAGATGATGAACCGTGCCCCGGATATGAGACCGTCCTATCGGGAAATCATCACCTCGCTGGAGGTTTACATGAAACATTCCCTCCGGGGGGCATCGAGCATACGGCGGTTTGCCAGCGGGATCCGGAAATCCGTGCCTCCCGCGTCTCCCGGCGTTCAGAGAAATTCCGTTTCCCTTCCGGCGGAACAGACTGCCGCGGGAGTTCCTCCGGACGCGCCGGAGACGGAAAAGACCGGAGCATTCCAGCGTTTTCTGTATCATCCGCTGGTGATTCTCTCGGTTTCGGTTGTTCTTCTGCTCGTGATTCTGGTTGTCGCATTTCTTCTTTTTGCGGGCGAATCCGGGGCGGACAATGCCATGAACAGACTGCCGGAAGGCGTTCGGATCGAGGTGCGTTCATGATGCGGATCCAGTCCAGGCTTTTTCTTTTTATCGGATTGACGGCGACGCTTGCGACGGGAGCAGCGCTCTGCATCGCCTTTCTCGCCATGAATCAGTTCCTTGCCCGTTTTCAGGTTCAGGAGTCCGCTTATTCCTCGCGGATCATGGCGGATACTGCGAGGTCTGCGATTATCTATGAGGCAAAGCTTGTCGACGAGCAGGCGAATCTGCTTTTTGTTCAGCTCGAGAATCTCCTGAAGAACACTCGCATTCACGCCGGCATGGAAAACAAGAAGGCAATGGCACTCATCCGGGAGACGCCGCTGGCGGATCAGTATGTCCGCTGCAAGATACGAGAGAGCGATCCCGATCGTTTTCTGCTGCTTCGTTCCTGGCCGGATCATATTCCGTCCCTTTCCTGGGAGTCGTGTCCGGAACTGATTGATTTCATGCTTGCCCGGAAGGACAGGCGCGAGAGCCGTTCCATGGTGTATTTCCAGGGGAACGGGCATTCCCCCGCCTCTCTGTGGCTGGTACTCCGCTACCGGACGGATGAGGATCTTGCCAAAGGCGTTCTTTCCGCCGCGATGCTGCGTCTCAGCGAATCCTTTATTCCGCTGGCTCTGGGGAAAGATCCCGCGGACCGGCGGCGCTATCTGCTGTATGACGGGGAGAACATTCTCTGCAAATCGCCGGAATTGTTTGTGCAGCGGCATCCTCTGGATCTGTATGAACTCTGCATGCGGATCGATCAGCACATTTCCGGGAACGCGGGAACACATCTGCTTGCCCAGAAGGACGGCTGTCTGATTGGAACTGCCGCGGCGGACATTCAGACTCCCATTTACGGCGCCAGACAGCCTCGTCTGATCTGCTTTTTCAACTGCGAGGAGAATCTTCCGAATTTCTTCGATTATATTGATTCCCGCTTTCGTCTGGCATTTCTGATTGCGGTCGGGATGGCGCTTGGCGGCCTGCTTCTTCTGCTGCCCGTGATGCGGCTCACGGCGCGAAGCATTGCAAATCCGATTGCGCGGGCGACCGGATTCGCCAACGCGCTTGCCCGCAATGAATTTCCATCCGAGCCGTTGAAAATGTCCGGAGCCATGGAACTGGTGGTTCTCGGCAAATCCCTGAATTTCATGAGAGACCGTCTCAGCAGCACGATTTCCAAACTGAAGCGGAGCCATGAGCGCGAGTATGCGGCGCGCCGGGATGCGGAGGATGCCAATCTCCTGAAGTCGGAACTGCTCTCCCGTCTTTCCATTGAACTCCGGAAGCCGCTGAATTCCATCAAGGGATTTTCCTCCCTGATCCTCAAGGACGTTGAAAAGCGGAAAGACGCCTATCCGTCAGAACTCAAGCCGATTGCCTTCACCATTCATGAGTGCGCGGAGAATCTCAATGACACCATCAGCGCGCTGATCGAGCTGGCGAAACTTGATCAGTCCTCCCGTTCTCCGCACCTGGAAGAGGTGGATACGACAGCCCTGCTCAAAAATGTCATGGAAGAGAATGCCGTCAATGCCGCGCGCCGTTCCGTCAGTCTGGAGGGCCGTTACCTGCCCTCGACGCTTCCGGTTATTCTCAGTGATCCGCAGATTCTCCATCATTCGCTCTGTCTTGCCGTCGCAAGTCTGATCCGTCTGCTGTCTCCCGGGGGAAAGGTGTTGATCTCCTCCGGAGGAGACGGGGAGAAATTCCGATTCACCGTTGAGGATCTGCATCCGGCGGACGGTCCTCCGCGCCGGTCTCTGGCCGCAGCCTATCAGTGTTACAGAAATGTCAATAAGGAAAATGTCACCTCGGGAGAGGTTTCCTCGATTCTGAATCTGCTGCTCCTGGAGGAGAATGCCGAAGTGCTCGGTGCGGAACTGACCGTTTCCGAGACGGAATCCGGCAACACCCGGATTGTCCTCTCCTTCCACAGGAGCGACATTCTGAACGGTCTCTCCTCCAACCGGTGCGGCCGTGGTGCGTTTTCGGACATCCGGACCGATTTCGTTCCGGAGCTGCCGCGCGGATCCTGCGCCAGACATCGGAATTCCGCGGCGCGCGTGCTGGTTGTCGATGAGAATGATCTGAACCGGCGCCTGATTTCCATGATTCTTTCGGATACGGATGCGCGTCTGGAATTTGCGGCGTCCGCCGCCGAATGCATGGAGAGCCTGTCCCGGAAAAAGTTCGACATTCTGATCCTTGACTTGGATTCCGGCAATATGAAGGGCGAGGAAATTCTGGCGAAACTCCGGGACGACAGGCATCATGAAACAACGGTCATCATTCTTTCGTCCTATCTGGAAGAGGAGCTCCGGAGCCGTTATCTCTCGCTCGGGGCGCGTTACTGCCTGCTGAAACCGATCAATATCGACATCCTTCATGACGCGGTGCGCCGCGGCTAGGAAACAGGCTGTCTCCGCCTCCGCCTCTGCCTCTGCCTGCACGATATTTTCCCTGATTTTCACCTCCGGGGGTTGGTGAAAATGAGGATTCACTGTATATTACCGTTTCCGAAACAGATTGGAGTGATGTATGAGCACATTGAAAAAAGCCGTTGTCCTGCTCAGCGGGGGGCTGGATTCCGTTACCTGTCTTGCCGTTGCAAAGCGTGACAATTATGAACTGCACACCTTGTCCTTCGACTACGGGCAGCGTCACAAAATTGAACTGGAATGCGCGAAACGGTGTGCGGACGCAGCCGGTGTGAAACAGTTCCATCTGCTGAAATTCGATCTGCGGATGTGGGGCGCATCCGCTCTGACCTCGGACAAGCTGGATGTGCCGGACTACAATCCCGGCGCATCATCCATTCCGGTCACCTACGTTCCTGCGCGGAACCTGATTTTCCTTTCCTTTGCCGCGGCGCTGGCCGAGGGGCTCGGATCGAGAGACATTTTCATCGGCGTCAATTCGCTGGATTATTCCGGTTATCCGGACTGCCGTCCGGCGTTTATCGATGCTTTCCGGAATTGCGCGCGTCTCGGAACGAAGGCGGTTGACGAAGGTTGGGAATACAACATTCATGCCCCGCTGCAGAATCTGCGCAAAACGGAGATCATCCGCCTTGGACTTTCCCTCGGCGTCGATTATTCCATGACGCACAGCTGCTACAATCCGGACGCTTCCGGGAGACCCTGCGGACGCTGCGACAGCTGCGGACTGCGGCGTGACGCCTTCCGGGAACTCGGACTTGAGGATCCCGCGCTTGCCCGGTAATCCGGACGGCTTCGGCGGGTTGGATCCGTTTTTCCGTTTCCCGCCTCTTGAAAGTTGCCGTCTGAGGCGGTACAGTTCCGCATGAGTTTTCCGGTCCGTTGTTTCACACCGTCGGAACCGGGGTGTTTTTCAGTGAAAGATATGCATCAAACGATTGAATATTCTCAGGAGATTCAGAATGGACAGCACTGCAGAATCCGAATTTGCCATTCTAGAAGTCGACGGCAGGGAGATCCGTCTTCCCGTCGTGGTCGGAACGGAAGGGGAAAAGGCTCTCGACATCGGCGCGCTTAGGAAAGAGACCGGATATGTGTCGCTGGACCGGAGTCTTACCAACACCGCCGTCTGTTACAGCAGCATTACGTTCATTGACGGGGAAAAAGGGATTCTGCGCTACCGCGGCATTCCGATTGAAGAGCTGGTCAGGACCGAGGCATTTGTGAAAGTCGCCTATCTGCTGGTGCACGGGACACTTCCGGATGAGGAGCAGAGCAGGCTTTTTTCCCGTCTTCTGAACAAGAATTCCCTGCTTCATGAAGACATGCGTCACTTTTTCGATCATTTCCCGCGCGGCGCCCATCCGATGCACATTCTCTCCACCATGATCAACGCGCTTGCCGCCTTCTATCCGAATGTCGATCTGCTCTCCATGGAGGAGGATATCGAGCTGTCCACCGCCCGGCTCATCTCCATGGTCCGCACGATGGCGGCGATGGCCTACAAGAAAAGCATCGGCGAACCGGTGGTTTATCCGCGGCATGATCTGTCCTACTGCGCGAATTTTCTGAACATGATGTTCGACTCTCCGGTCGCGCCCTACACAATCTCTCCGGAGGCCGTGCGGATTCTGAACATCCTGCTGATTCTCCACGCCGACCATGAACAGAACTGCTCGACGACCACCGTCCGGACAATCGGCAGTGCGCAGGTCAATCTCTACGCCACGATTTCCGCGGGCATTTCGGCGCTTTCCGGGCCGCTTCACGGCGGAGCGAACCAGGAGGTTGTGGAGATGCTCCGCCATATCCGCGAAATCGGGAATGTGCAGAAATACATCGATCAGGTCAAGGACAAGAAGAACACCCGGCGTCTGATGGGGTTCGGGCACAGAGTCTACAAGACTTTCGATCCCCGCGCGAAGATCATCAAGAAGGAATGCCACGACTTTCTGGAGAAAATGCATATCAGCGATCCGCTTCTGGATACCGCGCTTGAAGTCGAGGAGGCCGCGCTGCATGACGAATACTTCATTTCCCGCCATCTTTATCCGAACGTGGACTTCTATTCCGGGATCGTCTACCGTGCGCTCGGAATTCCGGAGAACATGTTCACTGTCATGTTCGCCCTTGCGCGTCTCCCCGGCTGGATCGCCCACTGGAAGGAGATGATCGGCGCCGATACCAAGATTGTGCGCCCGCGCCAGATATACGTCGGCAAGCGTCTCGGTGAAAAATGAGTGCCCGACCGGCGTTTCGGGCGGATTTCGTGGCGTCGGCGGACCTGCGGCGGTATCCGGCGGAGAACCGGAGACTGTTCGAAACGGAAAAAAATCGGAACTTTTCTTGAAAAAAACGTGTCGGAAGGTTATCGTAATTTCAACCGACAACATGAAAAAAAGGAGACCCGTGTAATGAAAAGACTTTTGCAGGCAGCCCTTTGTTCCGCCGGAATGTTCGTGCTTCCCCTGTTTTCGGAACTCTGTGCGCAGACTCCTGCCGCGCAGACCGTAAAGCAGGAATCCGGAAAAGTCTGGATGACCGATTTTGCCGCAGCCCAGAAACTGTCCGCAAAAACGAAAAAACCGATGCTGGTGGATTTCACCGGCTCCGACTGGTGTCCGTGGTGCGTCCGTCTTGACAAGGAAGTTTTCGCGCAGAAGGCGTTTCAGGATTTTGCCGCAGCGAATCTGATCCTCGTGAAGATTGATTTTCCGAGAAAAACCGGGCAGAGCGCCGCGGAAAAACAGCAGAACCGTGCGCTTGCGGTCAAATACAAGGTGAACGGATTTCCGACCGTTCTTCTGATGGACGGCGCCGGCAAGGTGATCGGGAAAACCGGTTACCGTCCCGGCGGTCCGGAAGCTTATGTGACTCATTTGAAGGGGCTTCTGAAATAACCGTCCGTCGCGGAATTCCGGGAGAACCATGTTCTGGCATGCGTTTCTCCCGTTTTTTTATGCGGACAGCGCGTGGCAGAAGTTTTCCCCGCTGCGAAAAAAAGACAAATCCCCCCTTCGCGCTATTGCCATCCTTGTATTCCGGATGTATATTGTCCTGTTGAAAAGATGTGCGCGGGAGTTTTTATGCCGAAACAGGGAATCACCTACAAAGGGAAACCGATCGGGGCGTCGAAGGGCGGCTCGAAAAAAAAGGCTGACGAGGCATCCGGGAGCCGTAAATGGCTCTGGATTCCGGCGGTCATTCTGATTGTCTGCGCTGTCGGCCTGGGCGCGGTCTGGTTCACGCGCAGCCATGCCGGCATGCTTCCTTCCGCCGCCGGAGTCTCCGATACCGTGCGCCGCCTGACGGGGACTTTTGACCGGGAGGATGTTTCCTCTTCGGGGAGCGCGCTGCCCAGCAGCATTCCCGCCGACCAGGACGGCCGCTCCGGAATCGCGATCAAGGCGCTGGCGGACGGGGAACGGCTTTTCGCCATGAAGCGTTATTCCGCGGCACGGGACAAGGCGCGGATTGCAATCGGAAAGTTCAAATATCCTGATCCGGACTGGCAGAGAAGCGTTGATCTTCTCAACAAGGCCAGCACGGAGATCCTTTCGGGCAACGGCAATTCCCCGGAGACTTTTCTGTATTCGGTGCGCAGCGGCGACACTTTTACGAAAATCGGCAGAAAGTTCGGCACAACTGCCGACGCCATCCGGCGGATCAACAAGATTTCACTTGCGAGAAGCGATCTGAAAATCGGTCAGGAGCTTACCATCTACAGCGGGAAATGGCGTCTCAAGGTCAGTAATGCCCGCAAGAAACTCTATCTGTATGACGGGACGAATCTGTTCAAAGTGTATCCGATCGGAGTGGCCATGGAATTCAACTCTCCGCAGGGTTTCTACACGCTGGAGTCCAAAAAGGAGAACCCTGTCTGGCAATACAAGGGAAACAGCTATCGCCCGGGGGATCCTCTGAATATTCTCGGGACACGATCTCTCCGCTGTACGGACGCGGCGGAATACAAGGTCAAACAGCCGTTTTTGATTCATGGCACCAACCGGGCGGAGAATGTGGGCCGGACAATTGCCGGCCCAGGCTTTGTCAGCATGAAAAACGAAGACGTCAACGAGTTGTTTTCGATCGTCCCGGAGGGGATCGAGGTCGAAGTGATCAGATAACGGCCCATGCGGGATGGGCGCTCAAAGAACAACACCGGAGAAAAAGCAATGGCTGAAATTGTGCTTGAGTTTGAAAAACCGATTGTCGAACTGGAGGCGAAGCTCGCCGAATGGGAATCCCTCAGTTCTTCCAGCAACATGAGGGTCGATGACGAATTGAACGCCCTGAAGCGGAAAATCGCGGAGACGAAAAAGAACATTTACGATTCCCTGACCCCCTGGCAGCGCGTTCAGCTTGCCCGCCATCCGAATCGTCCCTATACCCTGGATTACATCGACCGTATTTTCACTGACTTTCTGGAATTTCACGGTGACCGGCGTTATGCGGACGATCCTGCGATCGTCGGCGGTTTCGCCCGGCTTGACGGCCATCCCGTCATGGTGATCGGCACGCAGAAGGGCAGAAACACAAAAGAGAATGTCTTCCGCAATTTCGGCTGTCCGCATCCCGAAGGATACCGGAAGGCCCTCCGGCTCATGAAAATGGCGGATCTCGCCGGGGTTCCTGTGATTACCTTCATCGACACGCCCGGAGCATTTCCCGGCGTCGCGTCGGAAGAACGGCACATCGGCGAGGCGATTGCGGTCAATCTGCGTGACATGTTCGCGCTGACAGTTCCTGTGATCGCGGTCGTGATCGGGGAGGGCGGCAGCGGCGGCGCACTTGGAATCGGCGTCGGGAACACCGTGCTCATCATGGAGAATGCCTACTATTCCGTCATTACGCCCGAGGGCTGCGCGGCGATCCTCTGGAAGGACCGCGCCTACTCGGAGAAGGCCGCGGAGGCGCTTCATCTGACAGCGGGCGATCTGGTGAAGCTCGGGCTTGTGGACGGCATTGTGAAGGAGCCGCTCGGCGGGGCGCACAAGGACTATGACGCAGCGGCGGCGCTTCTGAAGAAGTCTGTTGTCTCCGCGCTTGGCAGGTTGGAAAAAATGTCCGGCGAGGAGCTCAAGGAAGCGCGTTACAAACGTTTCCGCGACATCGCGTTTTATCATGATCCCGCGGCAGCGAAATAAGAAGCGTCGGTTGAAATATGGAACACTTCAAAGTTCGTCCCGCCGAACCGGGAGATGTTGAAAACATCTGGAAACTGCTGGCCGGATACGCCCATGAGCGTCTGCTTCTTGCCCGGCCGCAGGAAGATATTCTGGAGAAGCTCAAAAACTTCCGGGTTGGCGAACTCGCCGGGGAGTTTGTCTGCTGTCTGGCGCTGCGGAACTTCGGCGACGGTCTTTATGAGGTGCGTTCCCTTGCCGTCCGGCGTGAATTCAACAACCGGGGCATCGGTTCGGAGCTTGTGCAGGGCGCAATCGACCATTTGAAGGCGCAGGGCGGACCCTGCCGCGTTTTCGCGCTTACCTACCGGGCGCATTTCTTTCACCGACTCGGGTTCAGGACCGTGGAAAAGGAACTGTTTCCGCAGAAAATCTGGAGTGACTGCTCAAAATGTCCGAAGAAAGACCATTGCGACGAGACGGCGGTGCTGCTGGAACTGAACTGATTCATCTTACCGCGCATCATGACGATCCGGAGGAGGCCGCGCAGATCCGCGACTCCTTCAAGGCGGTGCGCAGTGAAAAAGTCGATCTCTTCGTCTACGGGACGATGATGAATGACCATCATGTCCGGCTTCTGTTCAACCGGAAGGTCGAGAGCGAACCCGCCGTCCTGCACAACTATATGCGCGTAGTGCCGCCGGGGGCTTTCTTTTTCATTGTGAAGCAGCATGGGGCTGTGACGCAGGGGCGGCTCCTCAAGGACCTGACGCGCGAGGAACTCGCGCGCATTGACGCGTTCGAGGACGAGGGGCATCTTTATTACCGCAAAGTTGTGGTTGTCCGCACGCAGGAGAACCGGCGTCGTCGCTGCATGACTTACATCGGCAATATCTCCGCGCTTCAGAAATCCTTCGGAAAAGAGATTCTGTTCGAGGATCGCTACAGCCTCTATCTCGAACGCAAGATCGACCAGATCCTGGAGAAGATCGAGCCGGACCGCCATGAAATCACGCGCCGCGCGCTGCGCGAGCTCATGGGTTCGGCGGTGGACAGCCTGATCGAATCGCATTTCGACGGCAACTACATCTGCAATTACATCATGATTCAGGCGTTCAATGACGCGCGCCCTCCGCTGCTGGCAAATGTCATGGCGATCGAGGAACTGCGCCCCTATGCGGACAATTACATCCGCTTCGCCTGCAAGCATATTATTTTCAACCAGCTTGTCGAAATGATCCGCCACCATTTCCCGGACGCCGTGCGCCTTTCCAAGAAATATTTCCGGCACGGGGTTGCGATTCTGCTGGCGTTTCTCTATTACAACGGACGTTATGAACGCATCCGCAGAATGATGAAGGAGAAGTCGCTCGACCGCATCGTGCCGGGACGGCTCTACCGCGACTATGCCGTGCTCTGCATCAATCTTGTCGAGGAGATTTACAACCGCGGCGAGATGGAGGAACTCTGCAATTACGTGGACCACAACTGGTACTCCACCCCGACGCCGCTGGGCGCGGAACTGGAGTTCAGCCATCTTGGTGCGCGGGCGGTTGTCGCCGAACCGGGAGAGGATCCGTATTTCGACGGATTCTACTGGTTCAACGACTTCGATCTCCAGCGCCGGACCTGGCGCATGGGGGGGCATGTGGACTCTCACCGGACGGTGATTGCGGGCAACGAGCGTCACCGCGGTTTTTTTGAATACGCCTTCGGACGTTTCAACATTGTCGGAGATCTTTCCAGGCCTCTCTTCGACTGTCCCTGGGCAATGTCCAAGCTGATCAACGAGGCGGTGCGTTTTCTCGACATCCCTCCGCACAGCCTTCATATTTCCATGGAGCTTTCCGGAGAGAAGCACTCCCGCATCTCCGCCGTTCCGCACAAACCGGGCGATCTGGTCTGTCTGATGCTGCTGGGCGGCGATCTCAGGCGCGACGACGAGGGGAAACTGCGCGAGTGGCGCATTTTCAACAGGGAGCTCGACACCAACATGCGCGACTCGCTGAACTTTTCCGACCGCAAATACCATTACAGCCGGCCCGACCAGAGCGAGGACGAGGCTTCCGACGTGATGGAATACAAGTTCCTGCGATTACGTCAGGAGGAGACCGACTACTCCAACATCATCATTGCGCTCAAGGGCTATCAGTTCGGCACTCACGCGAGACCGATTTCCATTCCGAAGCAGGGGCGGAAGGAGCTTCCCGAGCAGATTTTCCTGCGCGAATGGGCGGCCTCCCCGCAGGCGCTTTCCATTCCCGAAATCCAGTCGTTCGTCGACACCGTCGAGCGCGGGCTCTGCGAGGAGCACAATGTGACGGGCGTCAACAAGCGCGGGCAGACCTATCTGGAAAACATCTATTTCACGCTGCTGGAAAGGAATGCGTATGTCGCAAAAAATTCCAGATGACGTCGTTTTCGACAATCGTCCGGTCGGCGTGTTCGACTCCGGAATCGGGGGGCTGACTGTTGTGCGCGCGCTTCGCGAAGCTCTTCCGAACGAGGACATCTGCTATCTCGGGGACACCGCACGCGTTCCCTACGGCAACAAATCCGTCGACTCGATCATCCGTTTTGCGAAACAGGATGCGGCGTTTCTCGCTGGAAAAGGCGTCAAGGCGCTGATCGTCGCCTGCAATACGGCGTCTTCCGTCGCGATGGAGCCGCTGCGCGGGTATTTTCCGGAGCTTCCGTCCATGGGTGTCATCGAGGCGGGAATCGAAGCCGTTCTGCGCACGGGCGCCTCGCGCATCACCGTGATCGGGACGCGCGCGACGATCAACAGCGACGCCTACCGGCGCGGGCTGCATGCGCGCAGCCGTTCGCTTCTGATCGAGAGCATTCCCTGCCCGCTTTTCGTGCCGTTTGCCGAGGAGGGAGTCTGTGAAGGGCGTCTGGCCGAGGAGGTGTTCGATCTCTATCTCGCGCGGCAGCGGAGCGCGCCTCCGGATGTCCTGCTGCTCGGGTGCACTCATTATCCGCTGTTCCGTGGCGCGCTGGATGAATATTTCGGCGGGAAGGTGCGGATCATCGACAGTGCGCAAGCCTGCGCGGAGTCTGCGCGCGCCTTTCTTGCTGCGCGCGGACTCTGCGCAAATCCCGCGAAGAAGGGAGATGTGCGTTATTACTTCACAGACCTGCCGACCGATTTCAACGGCGGATTATGGCATTTCCTTTCCGGTGCGCCCTCTTATCTGGAGAAGGCGGTTCTGGAATAGGGAAAGAGAGGCGGAGCCGGATGCGGCGTCCGCCGGATGAAAGTGGAAAACCAATTTATTCTGGAGAAAAGCAATGAGCGAAAAACGGGAGCACTGGTCGGGGAACTGGGGATTTCTGATGGCTCTGGCCGGATCGGCGATCGGCCTGGGGAATATCTGGAAGTTTCCTTATGTGACGGGGAAATACGGCGGCGGGGCGTTCGTCCTCGTTTATCTCTGCTGCATCATGGTGATCGGGCTTCCGATTCTGATCGGGGAGCTGACGATCGGGCGCGCGACAGGGCTGAATCCCATCGGGGCGTTCGCGGCCCTCTGCCCGAAACGGTCGAAACTGGCCGATTTTCTCGGCGGACTTGTTCTGCTTTCCGGGATTGCGCTCATCACCTTCTCCCAGATCGGTTACGGAGTTCTGGTGATGATTCTCGGCGCGGTCATTCTTTACGGCGGCTGGAAGGCGATCGGCCTGATCAGCGGCGTCATCACGCCGTTCCTGATTCTCGGCTACTACGGCGTGGTCGGCGGCTGGACGCTGATCTACGCAGTCAAGGCGGTCACCGGAAATCTCGCTTTCAGGACCGCCGCCGAGGCGCAGGCGGCGTTTCTTCCGATTCAGGAGGCCGCGCCGGGCACATGGTGGTATGTGATCGGCGGACAGCTTGTGTTCATGACGCTGTGCGGCATCATTCTCTGGTTCGGCGTCAAGAAGGGCATTGAACGCTGCTCCAAGGTGCTGATGCCTTCGCTCTTTGTGCTTCTGATCGTGCTGATCCTGCGGAGCATTTCCCTTCCGGGCGCGAGTGCGGGACTCAAATTCTTCCTTTCCCCCGACTTTTCCAAACTTTCCGCAGAGGCGGTTCTCGTTGCGCTCGGGCAGGCATTTTACACGCTGAGTCTCGGCATGGGGATTTCCATTGTCTACGGCAGTTACGTCAAGAAGGGGACCAATCTGCCCAAGAGCGTTCTCCAGCTGATCGGTCTTGACACGATGGTGGCGATGATGGCGGGACTGGCGATTTTCCCCGCCGTGTTTGCAATGGGATTCGAACCGGCCGCGGGCGAAGGACTTGTCTTCCAGATTCTGCCGACCGCGTTCAACATGATCCCCGGCGGACTGGGTTCGGTCTGGAGCACCGTATTCTTCATCGCGGTTTCCATTGCCGCGCTGACGAGCGGGATCAGCCTGATGGAGGTGATCGTTTCCGTTCTGATCGACTACTTCGGCATGAGGCGTTCCGTCGCGGTGCTGCTTTCCTGGAGTTCGGTTTCCGTTCTCGGCGTGCTCTGCTCGGTCAGCATGAGTTCCTGGGAGAACATTCCCTGGATGGAGAAGGCGCTGACCGCGCTGTTCGGCGCGCCGCCGGAAAGTCTTTTCCTCACTTTGGACAATCTGACCGCGAACTGGTTCCTGCCCGCCGCCGGCATGGCGATTTCCATCTTCCTCGGATGGGTCTGGGGCGTGCGCAATGCGATGAACGAGATCCGGCAGGGCGCGGGGCGCGAGCTGGATACGAACTTTTTCATTCTGCTTTCGGGCATGCGCGGCGAATCAGGCTACGGGGATTCCTACAAGCATATCTTCACGCCTGCCTCGATCTGGGGATTCTTCATTCGCTTCATCACGCCGATCAGCGTCATGTTCGTATTTCTGAACATGACGGGAGCCATCAAATTCAACTGAAACGCGTTTCCCCCGCCGGGAGCGTCGCTCCCGGCATCGATGCGCCGCCCTGAAAAAAATTGAAAAAATCCTCTTTTTCTTCTGAAAAAAACCTTTTTTTGAAACAATCCTGTGATAGATTAAAAGGCCATTGGAAATAATCAGGAAAACATATGGCTGAAATTCTCAGAATCGAAAACGTCAGTAAAAGTTTCGGCGTTCAGAAAGTCCTCGATCAAGTCTCCCTCTCCATCAGCGCGGGGGAGATTTTTTCCATTCTCGGACCGAGCGGCTGCGGCAAAAGCACTCTGCTGCGGATCTGCGGCGGCTTCGAGGAACCCGATGAGGGACGCATCATTCTGGACGGCGAGGACATCACCCGGGTGCCGCCGCATAAGCGCGGCATCCACACCGTCTTTCAGAACTACGCGCTCTTCCCGAACATGACCGTATGGGAGAACATCGCTTTTCCGCTCCGCATCGCGAAAGCGGACAAAAACCATATCCGGCGCGAGGTGGAGCGCTATCTGGAGCTCATTCAGATGTCCGAGCACGCGGGCAAGAAGCCGCGCGAGCTCAGCGGCGGGCAGAAGCAGCGTGTTGCCATCGCCCGCGCCCTGGTGAACCGTCCGAAAGTCCTGCTGCTGGACGAGCCGCTCGCCGCGCTGGATCTGAAGCTGCGCCAGCGGATGCTGGTCGAGCTGGACTCGATCCACGAGGATGTCGGAATTACCTTCGTTTATGTGACGCATGACCAGCAGGAGGCGATGAGCATCAGCAATCATATTGCCGTTCTGCATCAGGGAATCGTCGAACAGGAGGGCACGCCGACCGAGGTTTACGAGGCCCCGAAAAACAGTTTCGTGGCGGCCTTCATCGGCGACACCAACTTTTTCGAAGGCACGATCCGCGATGTCCACGGGGATTACTGCATACTGAAAATTGACGGATTTCCCTCTCTGGAAGTGTTCAATGACAAAAAGATGCCTGAAGGAGAGCGCGCACATTTGAGCATCCGTCCTGAAAAGTTTTCGGTTTCGCTGGAGAAGCCGGAGAATCTTCCTGCGCGGACCAATCTCTTTCAGGGACGGGTCGAGGATGTGATCTATCTGGGTGCGCAGACGCGGCTCTGGATCCGGGTCGGAGAGCGCCTTGTCTCGGTCGTCAAACAGCATGCGTCGTTCGCGCTGGAGCGCAAGATCCGCTACCGGGACGACGTCTGGCTCACCTGGCACGCGGACAATGCCTACATGCTCGAGGACTACCGTCCTTCGGATGAATCGCTTGTCATGCATCCGGACATCGGAAGATGAAAACCTCCACAGCGAAAAAACTGAATGAACTCTGTCTGACCGCGCCGTCGATGATCTGGCTGATTCTCTGGTTCGTCATCCCGACCGTGATTGTTTTCCTGATGGCGTTCAAGCCCGTGGATCCCTGGGGCGGCATCGGGTCCGGATGGACGCTGCAGACCATTCGCGACCTCTCGAACCCGAACTATCCGGAAATCGTTGTCCGGACGCTTCTCCTCGGCATCGGATCGACCGCAATCTCGATTCTGATCGCCCTTCCGCTCGGATACTATCTGGCACGTGTTTCCAGGAAGCTGCGCGATCTGCTTCTGCTGCTCATCATCATCCCGTTCTGGACCAACTTCCTGATTCGCATTTTCGCCTGGAAGGTGCTTCTTCACGCGGAAGGACCTCTGGCGCATTTCCTCACATTCCTCGGGCTTCTGAAACCGGACGCGACACTTCTCTACAATCCGTGGGCGGTGCTTGCCGTGATGGTGTATTCCTATCTGCCGTTTGCGATCCTTCCCGTCTATGCCGCGGCGGAGAAATTCGATTTTTCTCTGATCGATGCGGCGCAGGATCTCGGGGCGACCCGGCTTCAGGCGTTTTACCGCGTTTTCCTTCCGGGGATCAGCCGCGGCATATGGACCGCCGTCATTGTCGTACTGATCCCGGCGCTCGGCGCCTATCTGATTCCGGATCTCGTCGGGGGGACGGCAAGTGAGCTCATCGGCGACAAGATTGCGCAGCGGACATTCATCGACCGCAATCTACCGCATGCGAGCGCTCTTTCCGCGCTTCTGATGTTCGTGGTCATGATTCCGATTTTCTTCGTCGTCTTTTTCACCGGTTCCCGGAAATCCATCACGGGGACGCGCCATTCCCGGGGAGTGAAGCAGAAATGAAGGATCATTACCTGACAAAGCGCAGTTTCTTCCCGAAATTCGTCACGTGGGCGACGATTGTTTTCTTTTATATCCCGCTTCTGGTGGTCGCGGTCAACTCCTTCAACCGGAGCAAGGGCGGCGGCGTCTGGAAAGGATTCACGCTTCAGTGGTATCAGCAGCTTTTTTCCGATTCGCGGATCTGGGAGGCGCTGCGCAACACGCTTGTCATCGCCTCGATCGCGACCGTCGCGGCGACCGTGCTCGGGACGCTCTGCGCCTTTGCGCTGCACCGTTACCGCAACCGTCTTCAGAAGACTCACTACATGCTGGTCTATCTGCCGCTGATTGTGCCGGACATCCTGCGGGGAATCAGCATGCTTCTGCTGTTCGTTCTCCTGTTCGCCTGGGTCAATCCGCTGCTGCGCCAGACGCTCGGCATCCGGATGAACCTCGGGATCACGACGATCATCATTGCGCACATCACCTTCTGCCTGAGCTATGTCGCGATGGTTGTGCTGGGGCGCCTGCAGGACTTCGACTTCTCGCTTTACGAGGCGGCGCTCGACCTTGGCGCCAACAAGTTTCAGGCATTCTTCAAGGTCGTGGTGCCGGCGATCATGCCCGGCATTCTCGCGGGCGCGCTGCTTTCGTTCACGCTCTCTCTGGACGATTATGGCATCACGTTTTTTGTGGCGGGGAAGGGTTCCCTGACGCTTCCCATTTACATTTACGGATCGATGAAGCACGGCAATCCGGCGGTCATCAACGCTCTTTCCGTGATTCTGCTGATCGTCACGTTCCTTACGGTGTATGTCGTGCAGAAACTTCTGGAGGATAAGAAATGAGGAAAGTTTTCCTGTTTGCGCTGCTCTGTCTGGCCGGTCTTCTCGCTTCCTGCGGAGGCAGGAACGTCCTGTACATCTACAACTGGGGGGATTACATTTCGCCCGAGGTCGTGAAAAAATTCGAGAAGGAGTTCAACTGCCGCGTCGCTCTGGATTTCTTCGATTCGAACGAGTCGATGTATGCCAAGCTCAAGGCCGGGGGAGGGGGTTATGACCTGATCGTGCCGTCCACTTACATGACGGACATGATGTACGACCAGAAGATGCTGCGCGAGCTGGACAGAAGCCGCCTTCCGAATTTGAAATACATCGATCCGGATTATCTGTCGAAGGTGCGCGATTCGGAGATGAAGTACTCCGTTCCGTATCTGGTCAGTTTCACTGGGATCGGCTACAACAAAAAGAAGGTCCGGAACTTCGAGCCCTCCTGGCGCATGTTCGAGCGGGATGACATCAGGGGCCGCTGCGTGCTCCTGAACGATCCGCGCCAGGCGATCGGCGCGGCGCTGATTACGCTCGGATTCGATCCGAACACCCGGAATCCGGCGGAAATCTCCAGGGCTGCGGATCTGGTGATCCGATGGCGGAAGAATATTGCCAAATTCGATGTGGACGAGGCAAAGCGCAGTCTGATCTCCGGCGAATTCTGGCTGATTCAGACATACAGCGGGGACATGCTCCAGGCTCTGGACGAAAACGAGAACATCGAATTTGTCTTCCCGAAGGAGGGATATATTTTTACGGCGGATACCTTCGTGATTCCCTCCGACGCGTCCAATGTCGATCTGGCGTATGCGTTCATCAACTTCATGCACCGTCCGGAAATCGCGGCGGAGAATATGAAATTCGTGAAATACCGCTGTCCGAACACGGAAGCGCTCAAGCTTCTTCCGGAAGAGCTGAAGAACAGACCCAGCATCAATCCTTCGAAAGCGCAGTGGGACGCCGCGCGCCCGACGCTTGACCTCGGCGTCGATACGCGGCTCTACAACGCGGCATGGGACAGGATTAAAAGCGGCGGAGACTGAATCCGGCCTCCGGTTTGGAAAGCCGTGTCCCGCCGGCATCGCCGACCGCGGAAAAAATATGGAGGATTCCCGGAACGGGTTGATACGTTCCGGGAATCCTCCGCGGTGTTTTCAGACAGTTCAGTCGAGGCAGCCGGAGGCTGTCGTGAAGACGGATCCCGCCGCCTTCAGCTTTTCAATCAGCAGATCCAGCTGTTCCACGGCATAGGGCCCGCAGTTCTTCACGATGAAGGGATCCGGCAGGACCGCGCCTTCGCCGGAGTGGATCAGGCCTTCCGGCATGGGCCAGAATTCCCACGGATGCATGTAGAAGCAGAGGAAGGGATCCACTTTTTTCTGTTCGCAGAACTTCACATAGCCCCTGATGTGCTCCATGACCGCGTCGGCGGACTCGGTGCGCCAGAGCGGCCACTGGTCCATGTCGCGACCGTACTGATCCTTGGACTCCATGGAGAGGTCCGCGAAGTTCGGCAGTTCAATGATTTTCATGTCGCCTTCCTTCGTCCAGTCGTCCTTCGACGGATGATACGGGGTGAGGCGTTCGCGGTAGAAATACATCGGATAGGTGGCGTCGGACTTGTAGCCGAGGCGTTCCAGCGCATTGACGACGGTCGTGGAACCCCAGAGACGCGGGCAGCGCCATGCGGTCGGATGCACGCCGGCGACTTCCTCCACCCATTTCGTGGCAAGCTCGATGCGGTGCTCGACCTCTTCGGGAAGCAGCGGCATCATGCCGGGGATTTCAAAGAGCGGATCGCCGATCGTTTCGTGGAACAGCGTATGACAGCCGATTTCATGCCCGGCATCACGCACCATGTGGACGATTTCCGGATTCTTCTTCGCCGCGTCACCGGTGAAGAAGAAGGTTGCCTTGATGTCATGTTTCCTGAGCAGATCGAGAATCAGCGGTGTTCCGTGCTTGAAGCCTTCGTAGAACGAGGTCCAGCTTCCGATGTCGGTTTCCATGTCGAAACCGAAGACTGTTTTGATTTGGTTCATTTTATGATCTCCTTGGAATTGATGTTGTACTCTTTTGCCAGAAGTTCGGCGAGATTTTCCTTCGGACCCTTGAAAATGAAGGTGTCGGAGACAACCGTGGAATGGTCGAATCGGCCGTCTTTCTCAATCATCGGCCCGATGGTTTCCAGTTCAAAGAAATTCAGGCTTGCGCCGTTGAAGACACTGAAGAGATCCTCGGTCGAGAAGGGACCGTTTTTCTGTTCGTTGTCGGCGATATTGATGTATTTTCCCGCACGGGGTTTTGTTTTCCGGATGATGAGGATCTCCCTTGCCGGATCATATGCGCCGATCAGCTCCGGGCGGCATTCCCGGCGGATTCCGATCTGAAGCCGGTCCGGACCTCCGAGACGGAAGAGGAACAGATTCCCGGAAAATGAAATGCGGGAAAGGGGATTGCCGTAGAAATCGTCGTTAACGACCTTTGATGCATCCGTGCAGTCGAACTTTCCGAATGCGACGATTCCTTCCGCTCCGGGGAACTGCTCGAGCGTCCAGGCGTTCAGAAGCACGTCCTTCACCGGATAGTCGTTCCGTGCGGTGAAGGTGTCCGTCGCAGTGTAGGAGACTCCTTTCACGAGACAGCTCCGCGCGAGCGCGGAAATGTCGTTTGCGTGGACTTCGCGACGGTATTCGAGTTCCACGTTGATTCCCTTTGCATTGACGAGCGCGATGTTTTTGACCATGACCGCGTCCGTTGCGGAAAGCATGGTCAGTTCGGGACAGACCTTGTTGATGCCGTCCTGCACCGTCCACTCCCCGTGCGGATAATTGAATGCATATGCGCCGCCCTCGGGAGCGGGCCACAGCGAGTTTCCGCCGATATTGTTGAAGTCGTCGGAGGGGTTCGCCGCCATTGCGAAATCCAGTTTGTGGATCAGCGTGTCCCCGATCGAACAGAAGATCCGCCCCTGCAGGCCCGGCGAAAGGTATACGGTGCCGTCGGCGCTTCTGAGACCCTTGACATTCACATCCACTTTTCTGATTTTTTCCGTGAGCATGGTAGTTCTCCCTTTTTTGTGTCCGTCATGTTGAATATATGCCGCGGAAAGAATCGAATCAAGTTTTTCCCCTTGAAAAAAATCAAATGATTTTCATCTTTTCCATGAAAGATAGCGGGAACGCTATACCGCTATATTTTCCATGCCGGATTGCACAAGACAACAGGATGAAAGGGAAAAACGGACCGGCCGACCTGTCCGGAAGTGTTTCCGCGCGCGGAAAGAAGACGGCGGACGCGGCAGAAAATTCACCGTTTTTCCGCAACGGCGGAAAGAAGCGCGTAGCAGGTCTGCATGCAGGGCACTTTGAGACGATGCTTTTCGGCAAGGCGACAGACATTTCCGAGAATCGCCTCGACCTCCATGCGTCTGCCCGCTTCGAAATCGACCAGCATGCTGGTTTTGTAGGGCGGGAAATTGCGGGTGAACTCAACATTCTGATCGACCAGCGATTCCGGCAGATCGACGCCTTCCGCGGCGGCGACAAGCCGGACCTCCTCCATCAGGGCGCGCGTCAGGGCCTCCAGCGGCCCGCGGTCCGTCATCCGGCTGGTGTCCAGCCCGCCGCCGAGCACCGATACCGGATTGTAGGGCAGGTTCCAGAGCAGTTTGCTCCAGCGGAACCAGGCGATATTCTCCACAAATGCGGCCTGGACGCCGATGGTTTCGGAAAAGAGCGCCTCGAGACGGCACCCCGCCGCGGACTCTCCTCCTCCGAAGCGGCCGAATTTCAGCTCGGACGCACCTTTCTGCTGCACCGTTCCCGGTTTCAGACGGGTTGCTCCGATATAGGCAATCGAACTCAGAATCTCATGATCCGGAAACGCCGCCGCAAGTTTGTCCTCGATCCCGATTCCGTTCTGGATCAGCACCAGCGCGGTTCCGGGGTTTCCCATCGCGCCGCGAAGCATGGACGCCTCGTCCGTTTCAGGAAAAAACTTGGAGGTCAGAAACACGTAATCCGCCTTGCCCGGATATTCCTCCGCGGAACGGTAGACGCCATGGGGCTGAAAATGAAAATCGCCTGCCGTGCTGAGGATTTCAAAACCGTTTGCACGCACCGCGTCATAATCGGAGCGAACGACAACTGAAACTTCCGCTCCCGCCTGGGCGAGACGCCCTGTGAAATATGCGCCGACCGCTCCGGCGCCGACCGTCAGAATCCTCACGTTTTTCATTTTTTCCCCTTCCGTCTTCTTTCCTTCCGTTACAATATCATGATCCGGCGATTTTGCAATGGAAAACGAATGCGGGGAGCTGTTTTTGCGCATCTCATGGATTCCGGCGGTCTCCGGCGGACATCTCCGGTTTTCCCCCCCGTGCCGGTCAGGAATGGAATCCGCATGGCCGTGCGCATGAAACGGGGAAAAAGAAAACGGATTTGCCCGGTTCCGCTCTTGTATTTGAGACGCTTTCATGGTACAATTACGCAGATTTTTGCAACCGGCGGAAACAAACAAGGTGAAATCATGGCAGGCAAACTGAAATTCGGGCGTTATGACTATGCGGCTTTTCTCTGTTTCATATCCTATGCGATGTGCTCCATCATCATTCCCGTGTCGCTGGTTCCGATCGCCGGCGACCTGCAGTTCCCCCTGACGGAAGGCGGAATGGGCCTTGGGGGCATTCTGCAGCTCGGACGGGCCGTCCCGATGGTGATCGCCCTGATCTTATGCGGATTTTTCTCCGGAAGCTGGGGCAAATGCAAGTCGCTTGGCTTTGCCATGCTCTGCATGGCGCTCGGCATTCTGCTGGCCGCGTTTTCGCCGGTTTACGGGATTTTGTTTTTCGCCTTGATGATTGCGGGATTCGGCGAAGGCATTATCGAAGGGCTTGCGACTCCTTTCGTTCAGGATCTGCATGAGGACGAACCGGGGCGCTACATCAACTTCACCCATTCCTTCTGGTCCGTGGGCGTGGTTTCCGTCGTGCTGATCGCGGGCGCCCTTCTTGCAAACGGTGTGAACTGGCGTTATCTTGTGGGGGCCTGCGGAATTCTGGGACTGCTTCCGGCACTTCTGCTTCTGTTCCCGAGCCGGAAACATCCTTACCCGGAGTGCGGGGAGCTCAAAAGCTGGGCGGCGGTCTGCGGGGATTTCTGGAAAATTGTCCGGATTCCGCGGTTCTGGCTGTTTTTTGCGGCGATGTTCTTCGCCGGAGGAGGCGAGTTCTGCCTGACCTTCTGGTGCGCGAGTTTCATTCAGGTCGAATACGCGGCATCCGCATGGGCGGCCGGAATCGGGACCGCGTGCTTTGCCGGAGGCATGATTGTCGGGCGCATGGGCGGCGGAATCCTGATCCGCCAGAAGAAACTGAAGGAGTTTCTGGTTTACACCGCTCTGGCGGCGACCGCGATCAGTCTCTTTTTCCCGTTTCTGGAATCGCTTGCGATGCTTTTTATCCTCCTCTTTTTCACCGGGATTGCAACCGGGCCGTTCTGGCCGAGCGTCCAGAGCTACTGCAGCACGCGGATGACGGTCGACAATACCATGCTTTTCATTCTGCTCTCCGCCGCGGGCATTCCCGGATGCGGATTCTTTACCGCGCTCATGGGGATTCTCGGCGATTTCTGCGGTCTGCGCCATTCCTTCTTTCTGGTTCCGTTCTGCTTTATTGTCCTTGCCGTTCTGATCGGCATTGACTGGTACCGGAGCCGGTCCGAAATTGCAAGGCGCGCCAGGCGAATGAAAGCGGAGAATTCCTGACGGAAATTTCCGGCAGGAATTCATGAACGGACCGCAAGGCTCTCCCCCGGCGCTGCGGACAACGCATTTTCTGCGCTTCTCCCGGTCAGGGCAGATAATTCGCGCACCATTCCCGGACAAAATGCCGGTTCTGCTGTTCCGTCCGGTCTCCGACCGTTTCCTGAAAGGAATGCGCAGCGGCATGTCCGTCGGCGAACAGATAGTTCGAGTTGCTGACGTGTCTTGTTCCGGCAAGATGGTCCTCCCATTCCGAAACGGCGCGCATGCTGTGGTAGCACTGATGCTCATAGGCGTTTCCCTCCGCATCCTCCCCGCGTTCGGAAAGCAGAATGTAAAATGAACTCTGTTTCAGGGTGTCGCGTTTGTGTCCGAATGTGAACATGGCGTTGATCAGATAGCTCTGAACCGCATCGTGCATGTGTTCCTCATGGCGGTATCCTTCCTGAAAAGCGGGATCCGCCTTGCATTTCAGGTAGATCGTTTTGTAGTTGTAATTCAGGATCAGCGGCGTATACCATTGCTGTTCGTCATGGGAATGACCGGATGTCTCATCTTCGTGCGAATGGGTTTCCGCGGCGGATTCCTCCGCGAACGATCCCGTGTGGATCTGGGGAAACACGCCATTGTGGTCGTCCGCATAGAAATTGAGCGCAATAGCCGTTTGCTTGTGGTTGTTCAGGCAGGCGACTGCATGCGCCTTGTCCCTTGCCCGGTTCAAGGCCGGAAGAAGTATTCCCGCCAGAATCGCGATGATCGCAATCACGATAAGGAGTTCGATCAGTGTGAATGGTATCCCGTTCCGGATGGGGTGTCCGGCGTGTCGCCTCCGCGGAAGCGGATTCCTGTCCGGTTTCCGGGATGCTCTTCTGCAAGAGAAACTTGTTTTCGTACAAGCGGGGATCTGTGCCTGGAGAAAAAAATCCTGCAACCCCGGAGGGCAGGCGGAATCTTTCTGGAGATGACAAAAAACAGCGTTCATGAAAATGCTTTCTGGAAAAAACGATGGAAAGAGTGCGGACTTTTCCATCCCGGAATTTCAGGATGGAAAAAATGCGGAAGAAACAGTGCCGTTTCCGGCGGTTTCCGTTCCGTTTTCAGCAGACGGGCGGTGCGCGCGGCGCATGTTCTCCGGGCAGTGCCGGCGTTGTGCATTGTTCCGGAAGCTCGATTCTTCCGGGAGGCAGGTCGTGCGGCAGTGAAAAATGAAGCGGCGGCATCTCGTCGGATTGCAGCAGGCCTGTACAGACGACGCACAGGGGGCGCGTCTGTTCCGTCCGGGAGAGTTCCTGTGTGTCATGATGGCCGCATGCGTGGTGAAGCAGCGGATGCCAGACTCCGCTGAAGGCCAGCAGCAGAACCGTCCCGAAGAGGGTGCAGAAAGATGTTGTCAGACGTTTTTGCTTCATGGTATTATAAAGTAATACCGAAAAGCCGGAATGCAATCCCTGCTTCCGGGAAAAAACGGTTTTTATTCAAAAAAATTTAGGTTAATACCGCGATGCACTGCATCGCCAAAAATTGCTTCGTGCAGGACTCTCAGTCCTGCCGCGGTCCAGCTGCGCAAGCTGGTCGCCGGAGGCGAAATCCCTAATACCGCGCATGCTTGCATCGCGGTAATTTATTAAAAAAAATCAGGAGAATCGTGCGATGCCCGCATCGGAAAAACCGCTTCGTGCAGGCCTCTCGGTCCTGCCGCGGTCCAGCTGCGCAAGCTGGCTGTCGGAGGCGGGATTCCCGAACCGCCGTTAACTCTGCACCATGATAGTTCATTCGAGGCAGAATTTCCGGAGTTCCGTTCCGGCTCCGGAAATTCTGTTTTTCCGCGGCTTTGTGCGGAGAGGGGCGGCAATCCGTTTGCGTTTTGTCCCGGCAGGCGGCCCGGATCAGCAGAGATACGGATTGTTCCGCCTTTCAAATCCGATCGTGCTCGGCGCTCCGTGTCCGGGATAAATTTCCAGGGAGTCCGGAAGCGCCATCAGTTCGTTGGAGATGGACGCAAGCAGAAGTGCGGAATCGCCGCCCGGAAGATCCGTGCGTCCGACGGAGGCGCGGAACAGCGTGTCTCCGGTAAACAGTGCGTTGTATTCCGGGAAGTGGTAACAGACTCCGCCCGGCGTATGTCCCGGGGTATGGAGAATCTTGAAGTCGGAAGTCCGCGGAGGCCATTTCGAAGGAACCGGCAGGTTTTCCGCGGCAGGCAGAAACGGGGGGAAACAATTTGCCGGGCTGGCGTACATCGCGCTGTCAGCCGGGTCAATGTAGAGTTCCGTGATGTGCAGACGCGCGGCGATTTCTCCCGCGGCCCCGATGTGGTCCGCATGACAATGCGTCAGAAGAATCACCGCCTTCTCAAAGCGGAAGGCGGAAGCTTCCGCAAGGATATCCTGCGCATCGCCGCCGGGGTCAATGATGTAGAGGATCTTCTGATCCGGTGACGGCACCAGATAGCAGTTCACTTCAAATGCTCCGACGACGACAGTGGCAAACGCTTTTTTCATGAGATTGTCCTTTCCCGGGAATATGTTCCAGTGTAATATAACTCTGTTCCGCCGAAGGGAAAAGGGAAAATCGCATTTTCCGCATCATTTTCACGGGAATCGCCATGGGCGCAACAGAAAAAAAGAAGATGATTTTTTATTCCGGAACTTGATTTTTCACATGGATGACACTATCTTTTTTTATTGAAAGATAAAATTTGCATTATTGATGAAGTTTTATATCAAAAGCAAGGCGGCGGAATGGTTCAGTCTTTTTCCAGATGCATTGAGATCCTGAAGATCATAGCGGATTCCCCAGACGGAATCCGGCTTGCTGAAATTGCCCGGATTGCCAGACTGAATTACACGACGGCTTACAATCTGGCGGGAACCATGATGAAAAGCGGGCTGATTCGGCGGGGAGAAAACCATTCTCTGTTCCTGGGGCCGCTGGTGACGGAGCTGCACCTTCGGAGAGAGCACGCGGAACTGGTCCGCCACGCCCGCGGTCTGATGGAGAAGCTGGCTGCCCGTTATCCGGAGGCGGATCTGACTTATTCCCGCTTCACCGGCGGCGAGATTACGGCCTTCCTGAATCGCTCTCGTGGATGGATGGGTGAGATCCGAACGGCAAAAAGTGTCCTTCCTTTGTATCAGACTGTGGCGGGACTGGTTTTTCTCGCCTTTCTCCCGGAAAAGGAGGCGTCGAGTCTCCGCACGAATTTTCCGCTTGATTCGCGCAGTCTTTCCGCATGGGGATCGGAAGAGGCTCTGGAACACGCGGTGAAGCTCTGCCGGGAACGGTCGTTCTCCCGTCTGCCGTTCGATTCTCCGGATATCTGCCGGGTCGCCGTTCCGCTGTTCCGCAAAGGCGGACTTTCCGGCGCATTGACATGCGCCTGCCCGAATCTGACACTGGCCGAGGGCGGTGAGCGGGAACTGATCAGAAGGCTGCGAGGCTTCTCCGAGGTGGTTCTTGAGGAGCCGCCGATGAACGGGCTTTTCCTTCAGGCATGACAATATTCAGAAAAAAAGGATTTTCGCAATGGATTTTACAGTCGATTATGATGTGGCTGTGGTCGGCGGCGGCATTGCCGGAGCGGCTGCCGCCCTTCAGGCAGCAAGGTCCGGGAAAAAGACAGTTCTCATTGAGAAGACTGTTCTGCTCGGGGGACTCGCTACAAGCGGGCTTGTCTACATTTATCTTCCGCTCTGCGACGGCTGCGGGCATCAGGTGACATGCGGGATCAGCGAGGAGCTGCTGCGGAACAGCCTGTCATATGGTCCCGGTGAAATCCCTCCGAACTGGCGGCATGAGAAGAATGCGCCCGAGCGCAGACGCCTGATGTGCCGTTTCTCTCCTGCTTCCTTCATGCTTTCGCTGGAAGAGCTGCTTCTGGGCGAAAATGTGGATATCTGGTATGATACGCTGGTCTGCGGCGTTGAGCTGTCCGGCAGGCGTGTGAGCGCGCTGATTGTGGAAAACGAAAGCGGGCGCGGGCGGATTGCCGTGAAATCCGCAGTGGATGCCAGCGGAACTGCGGTTGTATTCCGCCGGGCAGGAATTCCGTGCCTGAGCGCGGACAATTACCTGACCATGTGGGCAATCCAGTATCAGGCGGATGCGGCTGGCGGCGATTTCGGAGACAGGATCACTCTCAGCGCCGTGACGACCAGTTCCCTGGATCAGGAAACGCATCTCACGGCGTCTCCGGAACTGCTGGAGCGCATGTACGGGAAGCATTCCGAAGCGGAGTATCATGATCTCATCACCTATCGCGGCATGACGGGAAAATCCGTGTCGCGCTTTGTCCGGGAGAGCCACAGGATTTTTCTGGAACTCTGCAAAACGAAATATGAACAGGGGAAATACGGGCGCAAGGAACTCTATCCCCTCAAGCTGCCGCTGATGCCGCAGTTCCGCAAGATCTACTGCGTGGAAGGCGAATATGTGCTGCAGTCCGGCGAGAATGCGAAATACTTCGAGGATTCCGTCGGGCTTCTGGCGGACTGGCGCAAGGCCGGTCCGGAGTATGTCTGGGAGGTTCCCTTCCGGACGCTGTACCCCAAGGAGAAGATCGGCGGCGTCATTGCGGCCGGACGCTGCACCGCCGCGCAGGGCGATGCCTGGGAGATCACCCGGGTGATTCCGAGCGCGGCCATGACGGGACAGGTCGCCGGACTTGCGGCGTCCATGGCCGTCGACGCGGGAAAAGAGGTGTGGGAACTGGATGTGCATCAGGTGCAGGACCGTCTCCGGGAGCTCGGATTCCCCATTCACCGGAGGGATGCCGGGATCTGAAGCGGTGTTTTTCAGGAGCGGGAGCCGTTCTTTCGAACTTTTTGAAAAGGTGCGTGTCCATACCGGCGTGAACCTTGCAGAGTTCCGAAAGGAGGTCATCCCATGGAAAAAGAATTCACCATTCAGAATCCGCCGCGGCCTGAGGAAATCCGGGAGCGCTACGCCGGATTTCTTTCCGGCCTGCAGTGCTATCTGGATCACTACAAGCGGGACTTCATCGACGGAATGAACGAACGGTTTGAACTCGGGAAGTCCGAAAAGACCCGTCCGGATGCAAACTGACGGCGGATGTTTCCGGAGTGCGGGAGTGTCTCCGCACTCCGGCCGGAAAAGGACAGGGGATGCAAAGGAAAGGAATGGAAATATTCCCTCCGTTCTGTGACGCGCCCTTTCCCGATGTCCGGCTTCCCGCAGATCTCTTTCTTTTATTTTCCTCCGGATTGAAAGCGGGCTTCCTGCAAAGTATATTATCCGGCAGGCGGATGTTTTTGAGGAAAGGATCGCGGCAATGGAACTGCTGGCACCGGCGGGAAATCTGGAATGCGCGCTCGCCGCGTTTGACGCGGGGGCGGACGCCGTCTACTGCGGATTGAAACGCTTCAATGCGCGCGAACGGACGGAAAATTTTTCATTCGACGAGATGTCGCGCCTGATCGCGTATGCGCGCAAACTTTCCCGGCGCGTCTATGTCACCTTCAACACGCTTGTCAAGGAGGACGAACTTGACGAGGCGGCGCAGGAGCTTGCGCGTCTGGAGGAGCTGCGTCCGGATGCGGTCATCGTGCAGGATCTCGGCGTCGTCCGGATTGCGCGCGAATATTTTCCGAAGCTCGTGCTGCACGGCTCGACCCAGATGGGACTGCACAATTCCGCAGGACTCGCCGTTGCCAAGGAACTCGGACTTTCACGCGTCATTCTGGAGCGTCAGACAACGCTTGCCGAACTGGAAGCAATCATGCGTTCAAAGCCGCCCGTCGAACTGGAAATTTTCATTCACGGCGCGCTCTGCTGCTGCATTTCCGGCACATGCCTTCTCTCCTCCTGGCTCGGCGGCTGGAGCGGAAACCGGGGCAAATGCAAGCAGCCGTGCAGAAGACGCCATCGCTCCTCCGAAGGCAACGGCTTCTTTCTTTCCGCACAGGATCTTGCCACGCCCGAACTGATTCCGCGCCTGATGAAGACGGGGGTTGCATCCTTTAAAATCGAAGGGCGTCTCCGCCGCGCCGATTATGTCACGAACGTCGTAACCGCCTACCGGATGCTGATGGACGCATGTCTCGAGTCCGAAGAGGCGTTCCGTGCGAAACTTCCCGAAGCGAAAACCTTTCTCGCCCGGACTTACGGGCGCAAATGGTCCAACGGCTACTATACGAAAGAGTCCGCCGCGAATCTCATCAAACACGACGCGATGGGCGTCTCGGGTCTTCTCTGCGCAAAAGTGGTTTCCACGTCTCCGAACGGATTTACGATGAGCGCAGCCCGCAATGTGTTTCTCGGCGACATGATCCGGGTTCAGCCGCCGAGCGGGGACGAGGGGCCTGCCTTCCGCGTCACGAAAATGACGCTCCGCGGGAAAAGCGTTTCCTGTGCGGGGAAAGGCGAGGAGGTTTTCGTTCATGCGGACAAGGAGATTCCGCGCGGCGGACTCGTTTACAAGATCGGCGAGCGCACGCCGGATTATTCCGCGCGCATTGCACAGCTTCCGCTCCGGCTGCCGCTTCTGAACATGGATGTGAAACTTTCGCGGACGCTCTGCCGCGTGGAAATCCAGGGACGGGCTTATGAACAGGCGCTTGCTCTCTCCGAGGCGGAAAAACAGCCGCTTGACCCGGCGCATGTGGCGGAAGAGTTTTCCAAACTGCGCGACGGGCGTTTTGAAGCGGGACGTGTTCGTGTTTCGGTGTCCGGGAATCCGTTTCTTCCGTCCAGTGTTCTCCGGCGGCTGCGGAAGGACTGCGCCGCCGCGCTTCTGCCGCTTCTTGATCCGGTGCGGAGCACGGAGGATTGCCGGGCCGGGCTGATGCGCTTCCGGGCCGATCATGCCGCACTGGTGCATCCGGAGCTCCGGGAGAGGGTGCCCGACACGGTTCTTCTTCCGCGGGGAAAGCATCCGAAGATTGCCGCAAGGTGCGTCATTGCGCGGGAAATTGCCGATGACCCCGCGCCGCATGAGGAACTGCTTCTTCCGTTTTACATTCCGGAAAGCATGCTGGAGGAAGTGAAAACGGCGGTCCGCCGTTATACGGGGAAGGGGGGACGGACGATCCGGATCACCTCGCCGGGACATTTTGCTCTCCTCCGGGAGTATCCGGAACTGACGCTCAAGACCTGCATGCCGCTTCCGGTCTGCAACTCGATGACAGTTGCGGAGCTGGCGCAGCGCGGCGTATCGCTTGTCCAGGGGTGTCTGGAACTCGGGAAAACCGAGCTTGCCGCGCTCGCCCGGAAGTCGGTCCTGCCGTTTGAGCTTTATCGTTACGGCCGTCCGGTTCTGCTTTCGACGCGGGCCGCGCTGCCTGTGCACGGCAGAATGCTTGACGCGAAAGGCGATGCGTTTCTGGTGGAGAAACACGGCATTCTGACGCAGGTCCTGCCGGAAAAGGTCCTGAACCTGCCGGGACTGGAGGAGGCGGACGCCTGTTTTCATGACCTGCGCGCGGCGGAAGAACATGAGCGCGATACGGCGCGTTTCAATTTCGACATTGCGCTTGCATGACGCCCGTTTACCGGACGATGCTCACAATGCCCTTGAGGTAGAGCGCCTCGGGAAAGGCAAGCGGAACAGGGTGGTCGGGCGCCTGGGAGAGCTCGCGCAGGATCCGCGCCTCGCGCCCCGCGTCGAGCGCGGCGTCGGCGGTGATCTTCTGAAACAGCGGGCGTTCCATCAGTCCTGAACAGGAGAAATTGACGAGAAGCCCTCCGGGATTCAGAATCTGAAAGCCCAGCAGGGCGATGTCCTTGTAGGCGCGGCAGCCGCGCATCAGAGCGTTTTTCGAGTCGATGAATTTCGGCGGATCCAGAATCACCATGTCAAAGGTCCTGCCGGATTCGCGGCAGTGCCGCAGATAGGCGAAGACATCCGCTTCGACATTCTCATACGCGGATGCGGGGAGGCTGTTGACGCGGAAATTCTCCTCCGCGCACTCCAGGGCGGGACGCGAGGAATCCACATTTGTCACGTGGACGGCCCCTCCTTTCAGCGCGCAGACGCCGAAGGTTCCGGTATAGGCAAAACAGTTCAGAACGCGCCGTCCCGCGGAAAGCGAAGCGACCGCGCACCGGTTCTCCTTCTGGTCGAGATAGAAACCGGTCTTGTGTCCGCGGAAGACGTCGACCCGGAAACGAAGGCCGTTTTCAACGATGGAAAGCGATTCCGGCGGCATCTCTCCGGCAAGAAGGCCGGCGCATTCGGCAAGTCCCTCCTTTTTCCGCGCGGCAAGATCGGAACGCTCGTAGACGCCCCGGCAGTTTGTCTTTGCAAGAAGCGCATCGGCAATCACATGCTTGAAGCGTTCGGCTCCCGCGCTGGAGATCTGGACGACAATCCAGTCTCCGTAACGGTCGGCGGTCACTCCGGGAAGACCGTCCGCCTCGGCGGCGAGCAGGCGGCATGCACCTTGAGGCGCGTCATATCCGAGAAAGGCGCGGTATGCAAGCGCGCGGGCAATGCGCCGGGCAAAAAAATCCGCATTGATCTGTTCCGCGGGATCGAAACTCCAGACGCGGGCGCGGAGCTGGGAGTCCGGGGAATAAGCGCCGCATGCGAGAAAACGTCCGTCGGATGCATGAATTGCGACGGTCGCCCCGCGTTCCGGAATGCCTTCGACACGTTCCACGGCGCCGGAGAAAATCCACGGATGACGCCGCAGCAGGGATTTTTCGCGGCCTTTCCTGAGATACAGCGCTCCTTGTTTCATGAGAGAATCCTTTTCCGGATGTTTCAGCACCATTTCGTGATTGCGTCCACGGTCAGTTTCGGCACATGGAGGGTGTTTGTGCTGTCAAGATAGTAGCTGATGTCGGAACCGTCCGCGACATCTTCGGAGACCGGCGATTCCGCCGGATGCCCGAGCGCGACCAGGTAAAGAATCCGCTCCGGTTCCGCGACATGGAGAATTTCCGCAACCGCCTCGCGTCTGTGCGAACCGATCCAGCAGCAGCCGATTCCCCGCTCCCATGCCGCGAATTCCATGCTCTGAATCGCGGCTCCGGCGTCCGCATGAAGCAGCGGTCCCGGTTCGCAGGTGCAGACGGCGGCGATGAAGGCGACTGGCGCACTCTTTCCCGGCACGGGATCGCGGTGCGGGCGCACCAGAGCGGCATACGCCGTATGCGGCAGAATGCGGTTGACGAGTTCCGGTCCGGTCGCGACCAGATAGCGCAGACGCTGTTTGTTGGAGGCGCAGGAGGCGAGGCGCGCGGCGTTCAGCACGGCGCGGAGGTCTTCCCGTGTCAGCGGTTCCTGCGTGAACTGGCGGATGGTGCGGCGTTTCAAGAGTTCGGCGAATTCCATAAAAAACCTCCTGGCTTTCCTGTTGCAATCCTGTTGTTCCGCGTCTTATTTCAGAAGTTTGAGAAGCGCGGGCGGCACGCGGGTGGGACGATTGTTTTTCATGTCCATGCAGGCATGGACCGTGTAGCCGTCGGCGAGCAGGCGGACTCCGCAGCGGACCTCGCACTCGATTTTGACGCGCACGCCCTTTGCTTCGGCGACACGTCCTGTGATGGTCAGGCGATCCTCGAAATGCGCGGAACTCTTATAGCGGCAGACCGCCTCGATCACGGGAAGCGCGATACCCTCTTTTTCCATCTGCAGGTAACTCAGTCCGGCGTCGATGAGCATCTCGCTGCGGAACATTTCAAAATATTTGAGGTAGTTTGCGTAATAGACAACTCCCATCTGGTCGGTGTCCGCATAAGGGACACGGTAGTTGAGAACCGTTTCTTTTTCCATGGTCTCCTTCTCCTTGATTTTGTCCAGCATGAACTGGAGCGTCTGATGGCTTTCCCATTCACTGTTGTCGACAAGCACGGCGTCTTCGGCGCGTTTCAGCGGCGCCACGGCGCGTCTGCTGTCCTGTTCATCCCGCGCCGCGATGTCGCGCGCAACCGATTCGAGCGTCGCGCCGTCGACGGTCTCGCCGCTCTGTGCGAGGCGGCGCCGTGCGCGAACCATCGGGGATGCGGTCAGGAAGAACTTGAAGCGCGCGTCCGGAAAGACGGCCGTTCCGATATCGCGGCCCTCCATGACGATCCGTCCGAGTTTCGCCATGCCGCGCTGGAGATCGAGCAGCCAGGCGCGCACGTTCGGCATGGTTGCGACTTTCGATGCGCCGGATGCGATGTCCGCGCTGCGCAGCTCCTGTCCGGGAAAGACGCCGTCGATCCGGATGTCCGGCGGTGCGTCCGGTGCGGGTTTTTCGTAGGAAATCCGCGTATCGGCGAGAATCCGGTCGACTTCTTCCGGGCTGACGGTGTCGGGATCCAGCGCGTTTTTCCGGAGTTTCCAGGCTACGGCGCGGTAGAGGGAACCTGTGTTGATATAAGGAATGCCGAGGGCTTCGGAAAGATTCCGCGCAACCGTGCTTTTCCCGGAGGCCGCCGGACCGTCGATGGCGATGACGTCGGATGTCATGAGCAATGCCCTTTCAGTCATGAAAATTGAAAAATCTCCGGTAATTTACACGGGAAAGGCCGTTCCGTCAAGAATCCGATTAGCATATTCGCAGATTTGATGTATAGTATACAGCGCAAAATATTCGGAACTTGGGGAAAGAGGAAAAAATGAAGTTGATATCCTATCGGAACGCGGACTGTGCGGAGGCGCTGAGACAGCTCTACAACCGCCCGGCGTGCCCGCGCGAGATTGAAACGGCGGTCGCGGAAATCGTCGGTGAAGTCCGCAGGGACGGCGACCGCGCGATCTGCGGTTTTCTGAAGAAATTCGACTCGCTCGATATTCCCCCCGCCTCCTTCCGCATCACGGAAAAGGAGTTTGAGGAAGCGGAGGAGAAGGTCGACCGGAAGGCGAAAGAGGCAATTTCCGAAGCTCTGGCTCATATCCGGGATTTCGCACTGCATCAGATTGCGAAGGACTGGAGCTATTCCCCGCGTCCCGGCGTTGTGCTGGGTGAAAAGTTCACGCCGATGGATCGCGTCGGCTGCTATATCCCGGGCGGCACGGCGCCGCTGGTTTCCACGGTTCTGCATACGGCCGGCATCGCGTCCGCGGCGGGCGTGAGGGAGATCGTCGCGGCGACTCCGCCGATGAAGGACGGATCGGTTCATGCGGCGACGCTTTACGCGCTCAGGACGGCCGGCGTGAAGGAGGTCTACCGCCTGGGCGGAGCCTATGCGATTGCCGCGCTCGCCTACGGAACGGAGACGGTGCCGAAGGTGGAGAAAATTGTCGGTCCCGGCAATGCCTATGTCGCGGCGGCGAAGAAACTGGTCTACGGAAGTGTCGCCATTGACATGGTTGCTGGGCCGTCTGAAATCATGATTGTGGCGGATGCCTCGGCGGACCCGGCGTTCATCGCGGCGGACATGCTGTCGCAGGCCGAGCACGGGAGCGGGCTGGAACAGGCGGTGCTTGTCACCGACTGTGCCGAACTCATCGGCAAGGTCAGGACGGAGCTTCTCCGTCAGGCGGAGACGCTTTCCCGGAGCGAAACTGTCGCGCGCGTCATTGAGCACGGCGTGTTTTTCATTGAAGCGCCGGATATCGGCGAAGCGCTCAAAATCGCCGGGAACTATGCCCCGGAACATATCGAGCTCATGTTTGAGGGAGCGGAGAAACGAGCATGCGATGTCAAAGCGGCGGGCGCGGTCTTTCTCGGTCCGTGGACGCCGGAACCCGCGGGCGACTTCACCGCCGGTCCCAGCCATGTGCTTCCGACAGGCGGCACGGCAAAGTTCTTCCACGGGCTTTCGGCAAACGATTTCCTGCGCAGAAGCAGCACCATCCGGTATACGCGGGAGGCTCTCATGCGCGAAGTGGATTTCATTGAAAAATTTGCCGAACTGGAATGGCTGGACGCGCATGGCAGAAGCGGTTCCATCCGCAGAACAGGAGTGCGGAAATGAGCGCCTACATATCCTATTTCCGGCCGGAGATCGACAATATGACCGGCTATACGCCGGGGGAACAGCCCAAGGGGGCGCCGGTCATCAAGCTGAATACGAACGAGAATCCGTATCCGCCGTCGCCGGGTGTGAAAAAAGCGCTTGCGGCGTTTCCCTATGAGAAACTGAGACTTTATCCGGATCCGCTTGCGCTCGAAGTGCGCGCGGAAATCGCGGCGATGACCGGTTTTTCCGTCGGCAATATCATTGCGGGCAACGGTTCCGATGACATTCTGACGATCACAACGCGCTGTTTCACGGATGCGCATCGCCCGATGGCGTGTTTCGATCCGACATATTCCCTCTATCCCACGCTTGCCGGGCTTCAGGGGGCGCGGTGCATCCGGATTCCGCTGGGAACGGAATTTGAAATGCCGTCCGATGCTCTGGAAAAGGCCCGCAATGCGAATCTTTTCATTATTGCGCGCCCGAACGCGCCGACCGGCAATCTGTTCCCGAAGGAGAAAATGGAGGAGATCTGCGCAAACTTCAACGGAATCGTCCTGATCGACGAGGCCTATGCGGATTTTTCCCGCGACAACTGCCTGGATTTCGTCAAAAAGTATCCGAACGTAATCGTCAGCCGGACCTTTTCCAAAAGCAGGAATCTGGCAGGACTCCGTTTCGGTTTTGCCGTCGCGCATGAAAAGATCATCGACGGCATGCTGAAAATGAAGGATTCCTACAACGTTCCGATGCTGACGCAGAAACTGGCGCTTGCCTCGCTCTGGGACAGAAGCTACTTTGAAAGCTGCGTGGCGAAAGTGAAGACGACGCGGGAGGCCTTGACGATCGCGTTGCGCGGACTTGGCTTCAAAGTGATCGATTCGGATACCAATTTCGTCTTTGCCGCGCCGCCGATTGAAGCAAAAAATTATTTTCTTGACTTGAAACGGCAGAATATTCTGGTAAGGTATTTCCCGGCGGCCAGAACATGCTCCTACGTCAGAATCACCATCGGCACGCCGGAGGAGATGACGGAACTGCTGAAAGTTACGAAAGAACTGATTGCTGAAAAATGACGGAAGGGACGGCGCGGGCCGTCCGTTTCCCGCCGTGAACTGACACCGGAAGGGAGGAGAACTTGGATAATTTTGTAATTGAGACGGAAAATCTGACGAAGGATTACAGTTCCTGGCTGCGGAAGGCGAAACGTCCCGCGCTGAACAATCTGACCATTTCCATTCCGAAGGGATCGGTGTTCGGATTCCTGGGACCGAACGGCGCGGGCAAAACCACGACCATCAAGATTCTGATGGGATTGATCCGCCCGACCGGCGGCATGGCGACCGTTCTCGGGAAACCCTACGATGATGTGGAAGTGAAGAACCGGATCGGATTTCTTCCCGACAGTCCGGCATTCACGCCGCAGCTTTCCGCCATGGAGTTTCTGGATGTCTGCGCAAGACTCCTCAAAATTCCGTCTTCGAAACGGAAACAGCGCGTGGAGGAGGTTCTGGAAATTGTCCGGATGGCCCCGCATGCGAAATCCAAAGTCGGAACGTTCTCGCGCGGAATGCTGCAGCGTGTCGGAATCGCGCAGGCGATTCTGAACAGTCCCGAACTTCTGATCCTGGACGAGCCGCTTCTCGGACTGGATCCCTACGGGCGGCAGGAATTCAAGGAAATTATTCTGGAGCAGCGTGACAAGTTCGGCGCTTCGGTGTTTTTCAGCAGCCATATTCTTTCCGACGTGGAGGAAATCTGCGACAGCATCTCGATTCTGAACAAAGGCCGTCTTCTCTGCGCGGGGAAACTTTCCGATCTTCTTTCCCGCGACACGGACAACGGCGTTCTGATTAAGATCCGCCAGTGCGACGACGCGGTCAAGGAACTGATGACGGATGCCGACAATGTCCAGAAAAAGGAGAATGACGAATGGGAGCTGACGTTCAGGACCGTTTCTCCGGCGCTTGACAGGAAGATCAATGATCTGGCTGCGAAACACGGAGATTCCGTGAAGCGTCTGAATGCACGGGAGGATCTGGAATCATTCTTTTTCGGAAAAATTGAAGAAGATAATCTGGAAAATTCGTGAGACGGCATTATATTTAACAGCAGGCAGGGAGTAATTCAATATAAAATAACCAGGGGAGCGTGTCAAGATGAGTGAGATCATGGCAATCGCAAGCGGAACGTGGAAAAACATTCTGCGAATGAAAGTAGTGTACTTCTTAATTCTGTGTGTCTGGATTCTGATCGGAAGCGCCGCGTTGTATGAGGTTCTTTCGATGGGGCAGCACAAGCCGTTGATGATTGACGTGTCTCTTGCGCTGAACGCGGTTGCTGCCGCACTGGTGGTGATCTCCATCACGTTCGAGATTCCCCGCGAACTGCGCCAGGGCGTGGCTTCCACGCTGTTGACGAAATCCCTCGGCAGAACCCAGTATCTGGCGGGCAAGCTCATCGGCATCGCTTTCGCGGCGATGGTGATCTGCGCACTGATTACCATCGGTTCTTTTGTGATTTTCTACTACACGTTCTCGGAATCCATTGCTTTGCCGATGTTCCAGGCGCAGCTTCTCCAGATCCTGAGCATTATTCCGATGGCAGCGATCGGTGTTTTCTTCGCGACACTTTTCCCTGAAGTGGTCGCTCCCGTTCTAACCATTATCGCGATCTGGTTCTCCTATTCCGTGGGCGTTCTCCAGAACATTCCACTGCTTTATGGCGGCATTCTTCCGAATCTGGATCTCTTCAATTTCCGTTCGCAGGCCGTTTACCATGCCGACATTCCATGGTCCTATGTCGGACTTGTCACGCTTTGGGGCATTGCCTTTGCGGTTTTCGCCCTGATGCTCACAAGTCTCTTTTTCAAAGTAAAAGACATCAAGTAAGTAACAGGGGTGAACAATACCATGAAAAAAGATACAATCGTCCGCATTGTCATTATGATTGTCGCACTGCTTGCCGCATCCTACCTTGCCAATATTCTGACTCCGATGCAGAAAGAGATTTCCATTGAGAAAGCTCAACTGACCAAGGCGCCGATCGCCGGGCTTCACAAGATCATGGCGGATGTCGCATGGATGCGTTTCATCAATGTCGCCGGCGGCATGGATACCATCGACACCAGGAATGTCGACAAGATCTCCTCCATGCTCGAAAAGATCATTGCCTATGATCCGAATTTTGAAGAAATGTATCAGAGCGGTGTTCTCTGCATGAGCAATGCCGATCCGAAGAAGGCGATCGAATTCCTGAAAAAGGCTTGTGAGAATGAATACCTGAAAACCAATTCCAAGCTTCCTTTCAATGCAGGTTTCCTGCTTTCCCGCACGATTGTCGATCAGAATGATCCGGACAATATTCTTTCCACGCCGGATTATACGCAGGCGGCGAAATATTTCCGGATGGCCATGCAGCGCGCCTCGACGCCGGAACCCTATGTGGTGAGCAGCTATGTCAGAGCAAAGGCGAAAGCCAAAGCGGAAGCCGATAAGAAAATCGATGAATATTATGCCACGCTTTGTGTCCTTTATGACGAGTGGAAAGCTTCCAAGAAGGGGTCTTACGAGGGAGTGATCGGAGAAACCAGTTTCATTCCTGATCTGGAATCCCGTCTTCTCAAGGCTGCGCAGAATGCCAAGAATCCGGTTGATTATGACGGCAAGCCGATCAAGCCGCTTCCGCAGACGCTGGCTCTTATTTCCAAAGTGCAGAAGGAGGTCCTTGCCGACAACCATCTCTGCCCGAACTGCATCATCCCCACGGCAGCCGGAGCGAAGTTCTGCACCTCCTGCGGAACAAAAGTTCAGGTTTGGGGAACCTGCAAGACCTGTCATAAGATTCTCAACGGCGCGACCTATTGTGCCGATTGCGGAACGAAGAACAAATAATCCGCATCCGTCGTGTTTTCTCTTATGACGCAGAAGAAAAAGATCGGTCTGATTTTTATAATCGTACCGGTCTTTTTGCTTTATTTCCTGTCCGAGGCAGTGCTCAGGGAAGCCGCAGTGGCGAACATCAATCCGCAGAAGGTGAAAATCGATTCCATTCTGAATGAACTGCCGGATTCAGTTCGTGATCTTGTGGTTTATCGCATTACCCGGACAGAAATGCTGAACAATCTTGCGGCTGCCGAGACGGATGACGAGAAAGTATCGGCAATGGTTGTTCTCGGCAGCTATACCCGCGACCCTCTGGAAAAGGAAAAAATCTTCTGGGAGGTTCGCTCGAAGTATGCGGATCATCCGGAATCCGCCGCCGCATTCGCCTATTATCTGTTGAACGATGAAAACCCCAAAAGGATTTCGCTTTCCGATTATCATTCGTATCTGAAAAAGTTTCCGCAGCAGTATCAGTACAATGTCTGGGCCGCCGGGCTCAACCGCCTGAACGACATCAGGAAGAAAATCACGTGGAAAGACCGTCTTGATTTTCTGCGTCCCCTTCTTGACATGAAACCGGAGTTCCGTGATTATTCCGTTCTTTACACCGAAATTTCCCGGATTGCGGGGCGTTTCGAGTTCCGCGACATCGAGGCAAAGGCGGAAGCCCTGTATGATGAAAGCCGGCTTTGTCCCTCAATCATGGAATTCCTGATGCAGGAGGAAATGGACAGTTTGAACGCCGGCGGAAAGGGGAAAAAATAATGTTGGCCATCACATTGCTCACTGTCAAACGGATGAAGGAACCGGCATTTTTCATTTTCCTTTCCATTGTCCTGGTGATTTCCTATTTCATGGCGGATCTGGATCCTCTTACCCAGCAGGTTTCCGGAGATTCAATTTTTGCCCAGGTCCTTGATGCGGGGCGCAGTTCCCAGCCTCTGCTTGCCGCATCGTTTGTCATGTTCATTGTATGCGCCGTGCTGGGCGGCTTTCTCGGCGCTTCCGAGATTCCGCGCGACATCTCCTCGGATCTGATTCTGGTTATTCTTTCCAAGCCGATCCGGAAAATCAGTTACATGCTTGGGAAGTATTTCGGCATGCTGATTATCTGTTCCAGTCTTTTCATCGTGTCCGAAGCTGTGATCTATGTTACGCATTACATCAATACGGGAGAGCTGTTTTCCCTGATGCTGATGCTCAAGCAGCTTTATCTGCTTCTGGCGTTCATTCCCTTCTGTGCGATGATAATTATGATCTCATGCTTCACAGGCGAACTGGCGGCCATGATTGTTTCCTTCTTTTATCTGGTTTTTTCCCTTTCCTTCAGTTTCATTCCGATCGCCATGGCGATGCTGCCGAAGGGGGTTGCCGGAGCTGCGGGCGGTGTCGTTTTCATTTTATATTATTTTTTCCCGAATTTCATTTTCTATTTTCAGGATTTCAAGATGTTCGGACTGGTTTTCATTATGTTGCTGATCTATTCATTCAGTCTTGCGGCGATTTTCCTGGCCGTGGCTGTCGGCAGGCTGGAGACCAGGGATTTTTCCAAGAGTTCCGATCTCTGATTTCCTGACTGAAATGACGGTGTTTCATGAGAATATGCGCCTTTCTGCTTTTTCTTTTTTCCTTTTCCCTTCACGCGGATATCTTTTCTCTCTGGCCGTTTCGGGGAAACAGTTCTGTGGCATCCGCGGGGAATTCCGTGACCGATGTTCTGGAGCCGCAGAATCTCTGGCGGGAAAAGGTCGTGATAAACGGTCATGCCATGGAAATGGGGGTGTCCCTTGTGGACCGGAAGTTGAAAGAGGCCTTTCGTCTGCTGCGCTTGAAATATCCGAATGTTTCATTTGCCGCCAATTCCAATTCGGTTCTTTTTGAGATTCCTCTTGGAAACGGTTTTCGGCGAAGGGTGTTTCTGGTCGGCTTTGCAGGAAAAGACACCATTGTCCAGTTTACGATGGATATTCCCCGTGATTTTTCCAGTGCAAAAATCCAGTGGCCGGAGGAACTGCCGCTGCCTCCCGGCGCGTCGCCGGTCACAGTCATGCGTTTCCCGGCGAGAAAATCCGTATATGGAACTTTCCAGAGTCCGTATCCGGATAAACAGGTGCTTTCCGATTTGACCAGAGCCCTGCGTGCAGGCGGATGGGAAAGCACAGGGGAGACGGATTCCGCTTCCGCGTCCGGCGACGTTTTTCTTCGGGGGAATGGCTCCGAGATGATGATAATCGGAACCATGCCGGAAAAAAATTCTCCCTCATCCAAAGGGACCTTGTATTTCCGGCGTCTGAAGTAATCTTCCGCCCTTTCCTGCTTTTCTGCACAGCTTCCGCTTCATTTCTGCGGAGGGGATGACTCCGGACAGTTCCGTTTTTCCGGCATGTGCATCTTGCATTTCTTTCCTCAATGGCTTATAATAGAACAGGAGAGGCCGGTTTGGACTCTGGAACGCCGCAACTCATAAGGAGACGGTTTCATGCGCGGAATGCCGACAGTGAAAATTATTTTGTTGTCCGCTCTTTTCCTTTGCGCCTGTACGACGCTTGTGCTGCTGCTGTGTCCTCCGGAAACAGGTGGACGGGAGCCGGATTATTATATTGCCCGGGGATTTGATTTTGCCAATGGAAGGTTTGTGATCCGGAAAGAGGGGAACGGGAATGCGGCTTCCGGCATCACCGTCACTTACTGCGGGGATTCCGCCTTTCAGGATCTATACCGGAAATACGGGCTCGGTTATGGGATACCCATGATCCGCTATTCCGCCGTTACGGGATATTCCCGCAATTTTCTGATTCGCGCGGTTAAAAATCCGAACGGGAAACGTAAATGGTTTTTCTTCAGAGACATTCCGTGTATTGCCGGAGACGCGTATAATCCCGTGCTGGATCTTCTTCGTTTCATTCAGCGCAATGAGCTTTCTCCCGCGGAAGTCCGGAGAATGTATGAGGGATGTGTCAGGCGTTTCTGGTCCGACGGGGAACTCAATGCCTATGTTCGCGACTGCATACGCGGCGGCTGCGGCGGGACTGCAAAGGACCGTTGACAGGAGGACAAAAGCGGAGTACGGCGCGGAGCTTTCTCTTTTGCCGGGTATTCTCCGCGGGGAAGGTGTCCGGACCTGGGGAATTCGGGACGGGAGTCTCTTCCGGTTCCGGCTTGCAGACCGGAGACGTGACGCATATCACAGCGGCGGACGCCGGAACATATTCCGCCGCATTCATCGGAAAAAAGCCGGTCGGATCCGGCAGAGAAAAGGAGGGGAGCCATGAGGATTGTAACAGTTGCACGCGAGTTCGGAGCATTCGATTCCGCTCAGGAAGAGGCCTTCTGCCGCGCCGCCGGTCTTCGGGCGGTCCGCCGGGATACCCTGGAGGCCCGGTTCCGGAAACTGGGGACCGGGGAGGAATTCATTCAGCGTTTTGATGAACGGAAACCGCGCCTGATGGATTCGTTTCTCGGACGTCCCGATATCTATTGGGAGACCTTGCAGACCGCGATTCTGCAGGAGGCTGTCCAGGGGGATGTGGCGATCATCGGGCGCGGCGCGAATTTCCTTCTTGACGGCGTGGCCGAGTGCTTCCGTCTCCGCTTCATCGCGCCTCCCGCGATCCGGGCGGAACGGATTGCAGAGCTGCGGGGCTGCACCCGGGATCAGGCGCTGGCCTGTATCCGGAAAAGCGACCGCGAGCGGACCGGGTTCTGCTATTACTTTTACGGAAAACAGTGGGGGGAGGCCGATTCCTACGATCTGACGGTCAATACGGCGGAAATCGACATGCCCGCGCTGGAGCGCATGATTCCGGGCCTCATTGCCGCGAAGGAAGTTTCGCCGCAGGGGGAACGCCGTCTGCGCGACCGGGTTCTGCAGCAATCGATTCGTTATACGCTTTTAGTGTCCGAAAATCAGGAAATTCCCTTCCTGGAAATCAAATGCGATGCAGGGAAAGTGATGATCGAGGGCGGGGTTTCCACCCAGGAGGCGCTGGTGAAGATTGAGGCGTCCGTCAGGAAAATCGACGGTGTGGTTTCCGTCGAAAACCGTCTCCGGGTGATGCAGGATACGATCCCGCTCGGATTCTGACGGCGCAATCTTCCCATGAAATTTCCCGCCGGGAAGATTGGTCCGTCCGGCGGGAAGTTTTGCGGATCAAAGTTTGATTTTTCCAGTGACGAAGGCGATCAGCGCTCCGACCGCAACCAGTACAATGCAGACTGCGCCGACAAGTTCGCATTTCGTGAAAATCGGCTGTTTTTTCTCAAGAGGATCGGCGGTATCCTGCGCCGCGTTTTTCCGTGCCCAGACATAAACGGGAATTCCGAGCGTCAGAAACACGAAAGCCATCAGCAGATAAGTGAATCCTGCCGCGTAGATCATCCAGAGAGCGTAGAGGGAACCCGCGATTCCGCAGAAATATGCCATGCCGGCTTTGACCGGCATTCCCGCCGGATACTGTTTTGTCGCGCAGATCTTCCAGAGATACGCGGTGCATGCCAGATAAGGCGGCAGAATCATGACCGCCGTCACGGAGAGCATGGTGTTCCATGCGTTGCTGGCGAAGTAGACCAGAATCATGGCAAGCTGCATGATGCCGCTTGTGACCCAGAGCGAAACACTGGGCATTTCATTTTTGTTCTCTTTTTTGAAAATCCGCGGGAAGGTGCCGTCGTTCGCGGCTGCGTAAGGAATCTGCGCAATCATGATCGTGAATGCCAGCCAGCTTGTGAGAAGCGCCACGATCACGCCGAGGTTCATCACGCCGCCGCCCCATGCTCCGGCGACGTCGCTGAGCAGCGGGGCAGTGGACGGATTCTGGAGCGCCGCAAGCTGCGACTGCACCATGCGTCCGAAAGGCAGAATGGAAAGCAGCGCATAGATGAGGAGACAGATCAGGAAGCCGAGAAGCGTCGCCTTTCCGACGCTTTTCTGGTTCTTCGCGCGGCCCGAGACAACCACTGCGCCCTCAATGCCTATGAACGCCCAGAGCGTCACCAGCATGGTGGATTTCACCTGTGTCAGGATCGAGCCGAGCGGTTTGAGCTTGTCCGCCAGGACTGTTTCATTGCCGAGCATGTCAGTGGTGAAGCATGACCAGTGGAACCCGACAATCATGATGAGCACGAAGAGCAGGATCGGCACCAGCTTGAACACCGTTCCCACAATGTTCAGGAACGACGCCTGCTTCATGCCGCGCAGAACCGCATAGTTCATCAGCCAGATGACAACGGAGCCCCCGATGATGGAGGCAAGATTGTTCCCGCCTGTGAAACGGCCCGGGAAAAAATAGTCGAGCGCATCCATCAGCAGAACCGCGAAGCCGACATTGCCGAAAATGTTGCAGAGCCAGTAGGCCCAGGCCATCTGAAAACCGGCAAACCGTCCGAAGCCGAGCCTGGCGTATGCGTAGATGCCTGTCGTGGCGTCCGGACGCGCGTCCGCCAGAATCCGGAATGTGTTTGCGATGAAGTACATTCCGACGCCGGTTACGATCCATGCCAGAATGACTGCCGCGACTCCGGCGGATTGCGCCATGTTCTGCGGAAGACTGAAAATGCCGCCCCCGATCATTGCACTGACGACGAGCGCCGCCAGCGGAATGACCCCGAGTTTTTTTGTTGAATCATCAGACATGATTCCCCCCCTGGTTGTTTGCCTGTGTTCCGAACGGACTCGCAGAAGCCGCTGATGCGGCGGACCCGTCCGGCGTTTTGATTTCCCCATGCCTGAGAAAATATCAGGACTTTTGCGGAATTCAAGAGGACATGCCGGAAAAATTGATGATTTCCGGAAAATCCGTTTTTCATGAAAATGCGCGATGAAGCATGAGTCCGGAGATTTTCCGCTTCGCCGGATATGTACAGGGAGAATCCGGCACTGCGAGGAATTATTTTGGCCGCTCTGCTTGCTTTTTCCGTGTTTTCCGGTATATTTCCGGAGTGGCTGGAATGGATGTCCATTTCGGAAACACGGTCGGCATGGCATTTTCCTCCCGCGTATGGCGGAATCCGTTTGCACAGCAGGCGGTTCTTTTCCAGCGGCAGGGCTCATGCGGTCTGGTTGCGAGCAATTCATTTCAGGTTCAGAATGACGGTGAAAACAATGCTGCTTGCCGCGGCGCTTTGCGTCGGGGAGGTTTCGATGGCTGTGGAATTCACAGGAGCGCTTACGGACAAGCTGCCGGGATGGACTTTCAAGGCGTCCAGGCCCCGGGACGGTCTTGTCTACAATGAATTCGAAGGATATTATCCTGACAAGGGGGGGAAACTCAGTTCCGCCCCGATCAAAATCGGAGTCCGTCCGTCCGGCACTTTTTTCAGAATCCGGTTCGAGGCGCGCGCGCCGGAACGCAGTTACTGGGGAGTGGATTACTTTGATGCGGACGGAAAACTTCTCCCGGATTACTACGGTGTGATTCATGCCGGTCCCCGCGCCGATCATGAATTCATCATCTATGCAATGGGCATGGTGGACACCATCCGCGTTTTCTTCCAGTCCAGCCGCGGCATCGAGGCATGGAACCTTTCCGTGCAGCCCGCCACGGCGCTCGAAGCCGCGCTCTGGTGCGACAAGCTCTACGGAACTCTTCCCCCCGTGGTGTTCAAGCCGCCGGCGGATTCCTTCCGTCTGCTTCCCCATACGGCCGGCGCACTCCGTTCCGGAAAACCGTGGCGCGTGGTGATGCTCGGAGACAGCATCATTCAGGATACCTTTCATTCGGTGTTTGAAGCGCTTGTCAAGCGTGCGTTCCCGAAGTCGGACATGGACTATGTTTCCTCCGTGCGGGGGTCCACCGGATGCTGGTTCTACCGCAAGCCGGAAAACTTCAAGGCCTATGTTGCGGACCAGAAACCGGATCTGCTGATTATCGGCGGAATCTCCAACTACCGTGCAGGGGAGAAAATGGGGAACACCGCCGCGATTCTTGAGGTCGCCGGACGTGCAAGGAAAGAGCTCGGATGCGAGGTGCTGATCCTGACCGCGGCTCTGAGCATGGACACGCGCGGAAAGGATATTTCGCCGCGCAAATGGTCGCTGGAGACGGATCCGGTCACGGGGAAGCAGAACGACTGGGAGCGTCTCCGTCCCGGCGCTGCGGAACTCGGCATCCCCGTATGGGACATGACCACGCCGTGTTATTCCTGGCTTTACGCATCAGGGAAACCCTATGAGTTCTACAGCCGCGATCAGGTGCATTCCGGTGAACGCGGCAAGCAGATCATCGGCCGGGTTCTCTTCTCGTATTTCCTTACTGCGGGAAACCGCTGAGAAGATGCATTCCGGCGGGAAAAGCGCCGGAGGAACCTGCCGCGAACTACCGCCGGTTTTCCGCAGGCGGCAGACGGTCGTTCTTTGCGGAAACCGTTTTCCCGGCCGTTTTCCGGAAAAATATTGCAAAAAAGTCGGAATCCGGACTGCATTTTTCATTTCCTCGTTTATATTACTCTAACATATTGCACAGAATCAGGGGCGTGAATGGGAAACGGCATCAACGAGATTTCAAATCTGATCATTCAGGGGTGGGGATACGCGAAGAACGTCGTGGAATTCGCAATCATCACCGTGATGGTCTATTTTGTGCTTTATTTCATGCGCGGCACCCGTGCAGTGAGCGTGCTTGCCGGCATTATCATGATCCTGCTTTTCACGACGTTCCTCAGCCTGACGCTGAATCTGGAAGTGTTCGGCTGGCTTCTGGAGAATCTCTGGACCGTGTTTGCCACGGCGATGATCGTGATTTTTCAGCCGGAACTCCGGCGTGCCTTCGCGCAGCTCGGAAGCCATATCGGCAGGCATCGGAAAATCGAGCAGAAAGAGGCGATCGAGGAGATCGTGAGCGCCGTGATGCAGATGTCCTTCCGCCGCTGCGGCGCGCTGATTATTTTCGAACGCCAGATCGGAATGGCGGCAATCATCAACAGCGCGGTTCCGCTGGAAACCAAGATCAATTCCCTGCTTGTGCAGGCGATTTTCTATCCGAATTCACCGCTGCATGACGGCGCCGTGATTGTGCGGCAGGGGATTATCGCCGCTGCGCATGCGATTCTGCCGCTTTCCCAGGACGAGGCGGGAACGCGCGATTTCGGCACCCGGCACCGCGCGGCGATCGGTGTGACCGAGGAGACGGACGCCGTTGCTGTGGTCGTCTCCGAGGAGACCGGGACCATCAGCGTGGCCTACCGCGGACGCCTGATCCGGAATCTTTCCGAGACCGATCTTCTGGCATTTCTCAAGAAAATGCTGATCGACTGCAAGCAGGTCAGCTCGATTTACGAAAAATTCAGCGATCTGGACGACCAGAAGACGCTGGCATTGAGCACCGTGGACGACGAGGAGGATCACGATGTCATCAAGTAGAAGCTTCCGGAAAAGACTCTGGGACCGCGTTCCGATGTTTTTCAAGGCGAACATCGGGCGGAAGCTTGCCGCGCTCTTCCTCTCCACGCTGATTTACGGCTCTGTCAAGAACAAGGTCGATTCCCACATCTACATCAAGGATGTTCCAGTGCGGATCACGATGCCGGACAACCTGGTCCTGATCGATGATGCGCCGCGTTTCGTGACGGTCAAGCTCAACGGCAGCAAAATGGTCATGCAGGGAATGACGGAAAATGACATTTCCATCGATGTCAGGGTGCAGCCCTCCCTCTACAAGAGCGGTTCGAACATCTACCCGCTGACCATCTCGATGAAGGACATTAAGACGCCGTTCGGCACAAGTCCGGTTTCCGTGTCTCCGAGCAAGTTCAATCTTGCCGTCAATCCGCTTGTAAGCAAGATGGTGGAGGTGACGCCGGAGTTTGAAACCAAGCCCGGGCTGCCGGAGGGATATGCCATCGGAAAGGTCGTGCTGAATCCCAGAAAAGTCCGGATCGAAGGGGCTTCGTCGATCCTGCGCGGAATTTCCTACATCAAGACCAATCCGATTCCGCTCGGCGGCATCACGCAGAATTTCGACTACATGGTGGATCTTGCGCTGGACAAGAGTCCCGCTCTGACGGTCAGCCCGCAGACTGTGATGGCGCAGGTCGATGTGATCCGTTCCCATGAACAGCGGCGTTTTTCCGCCGTTCCCGTTCGGGTGCTTGCCGCTTCGTCCGACCGTTCCGGCCTGAAATATGAAATCGTTTCCTCTCCGAATGTCGAGATCACCGTAAGCGGACTCAAAAACCTGATTGAAACCATGCGCAAGGATGATCTGCAGCCGTATGTGGACATCTCCCCGCTTGACAGGCCGGGACTCTATAATGTTTCCGTGAAATGCTGGTCCGACCGGGACGGCGTGAATATCCGCAACATCCATCCGGAAACCATCAGTGTCAAAATTGAAAGCGCCGCAGCGAAATAACCGACAGGAGTGTTTTTGAAATGAGCGAAAATGAAGCATCGTCTTCCGCATCGAACTTTATTCATGAAATCATCGACGAGGAAATCAGAACGGGACAATCCGACGGAAAAATCGTGACCCGTTTCCCGCCGGAACCGAACGGATATCTGCACATCGGACATGCCAAGTCCATCTGCCTGAACTATGGAATCGCGCAGAAATACGGAGGAACCTTCCATCTGCGTTTTGACGACACGAATCCGACAAAGGAGGATACCGAATACGTGGAATCCATCATGGAGGACGTCCGCTGGCTCGGCGCGGACTGGAAAGACAAACTTTTCTTCGCCTCGGATTATTTTGAGAAGTTTTATGAATACGCGGTGCGGCTGATCCGGCTCGGGAAGGCGTATGTCTGCGAGCTTTCCGACAGTGAAATGCGCGAGTACCGCGGCACGCTGACGACGCCCGGAAAAGAGAGCCCCTACCGCAACCGTTCCGTCGAGGAGAACCTTGATCTTTTCGCCCGAATGCGCGCCGGCGAGTTCGCGGACGGTTCCAAGGTCCTGCGGGCGAAGATCGACATGGCCTCTCCGAACATCCACATGCGCGATCCCGTCATCTACCGGATCCGGCATACGTCCCATCACCGGAGCGGCGACAAGTGGTGCATCTACCCGATGTACGATTTCGCGCATCCGCTGGAAGACGCGATCGAACACATCACCCACTCGATCTGCACGCTGGAATTCGAGATTCACCGTCCGTTCTACGACTGGCTTCTGGAGAATCTCACGCCTGCGCCGCGGCCGCGCCAGATCGAATTCGCGCGTCTGAACCTGACGAATACCGTGATGAGCAAGCGTAAACTGCTCGAACTGGTGAAGGAGCATCACGTCTCCGGCTGGGACGACCCGCGCATGCCGACAATTTCGGCCTTCCGCCGCCGCGGAGTTCCGCCGGAAGCGATCCGGGCGTTCTGCGAAGGCGTCGGCGTGACGAAATACAACAGTCTCACGGACCTCTCCCTGCTGGAATATTATATCCGGGAGAATCTCAACCGGACGGCAAAACGCGTCATGGTTGTCATGAATCCGCTCAAAGTGATTCTCGACAACTATCCCGATGATCTGGTCGAGGAGATGGATGCGGTCAACAATCCGGAGAATCCCGATGACGGCACCAGGAAGGTTCCCTTTTCGAAGGTGCTTTACATTGAACGCGACGACTTCCGCGAGGATGCGCCGAAGAAGTTCTACCGCCTGGCGCCGGGCGCGGAGGTGCGCCTCCGGTACGCGTATTTCGTGAAATGCGTCTCCGTGGACAAGAACGCGGACGGTGAGATCACGGCCGTCCACTGCACATACGATCCCGCAACGAAGGGCGGCAACGCGCCGGACGGACGCAAAGTCAAGGGAACGATTCACTGGGTATCCGCGAAACACGCGTTCCGTACGGAAGTCCGGCTCTATGACCGTCTGTTCACGATCGACAATGTCGGCGATATTCCCGACGGCGAGGATTACCGCGCCTATCTCAATCCCGACTCCCTGAAGGTCGTGCGCAACGCCATGATGGAACCCTCTCTGGCGAACGCGGAAAAAGGTGCGCGCTTTCAGTTCGAACGCATCGGCTATTTCTGCGTGGACAGCAAGGACGCGTTTGAAGGGAAGGCGGTCTTCAACCGGACCGTTCAGCTCAAGGACTCCTGGGCGAAGATCGAAGCGAAAAAGAACTGACCGGCTTCTCCCGGTTCCCGTGCCGTTTACATTCCGGTCGGAAGATCCAGAAATTCGGTTTCAATGTCGAAGCGTTTTCCGACTTCCTGCATGACGGCGATGACGCCGGGAGTTTCAGAGCGGTAGTGCCCCATGGAGAGCACGGCGACGCCGGCTTCCGACGCGTAATGGTACGCTTCGTGCGTCATTTCCCCCGTCACGAGACAGTCGATGCCTTCCGCATACAGTTCGCTGAAGACGGCGGGATACGCTCCGCCGCCGGAAATCGCCGCGACGCGCATGATTTTCCGGCCCGCATCGCCGAAGATCCGGAACGGTCCTTCCGAGGGCAGCGCGGCGTCCAGCCGTTTCGCCAGTTCGCCGACAGCCGTTTCCTTCGGCAGAACGCCCTGGAATCCGATCCTGTGAGAATCGTATTCCCCGAAGGGACGGGGATTTTCCAGCTGCATCATTTTTGCGAGCTGGGCGTTGTGCCCGATTTCCGGATGGGCGTCCAGCGGCAGATGCGCGCCATACAGGGAAATGGAATTCGCGGCAAGCATGGAAACGCGTTTCGCGTCGAGGGAGAGAATCCGTTTGAGCGACCCTCCCCAGCTGATTCCATGATGGACGAAGAGGAAGTCCGCATCCAGATCCGCGGCGGTCGAGAACAGCGCATAGGAGGCGTCCACCGCGAAAACGGCCTTGCGCACATCGGCTCCGGCTTCGAACTGCAGTCCGTTGTTGGACGCGTCGGAACGGTATTTTGCGATTTCGAGCCGCTCGTCGAGAAATGCGGCGATGTCTTTGAGTTCTGCCATTTTATTCCTCCTTTTTCCGGATGAAACGTTCTGTCATGACCTTCCAGCGCAGATCGCTTTCCTGTTTCTTCTGAAAATGCTCCTGCAATGCTTCCGGATGCTGTGCCAGCGCGGCGAATTCTCCGATCTCCCGTCCGGTGCACCGGAAAAGCACCGCCTGCGGCATCGCGACGCCGAGGGAGCGCAGCGCGTTTTCCGCGCGGAAATAGCGTCTTCTGGCAATGATGTTGCAGACGATCAGAAACACCGGCCAGACGAATGCGAGAATCCAGAACGGCCATGCCGGAATCATCGGCCAGTAGGTAACGCGGCCGATCTGGACGAGAAGCAGAAGAAAGACCGGCAGAATGAACAGGATCGCATCCTTTTCGCTTTTGAAGCAGTTGCCCGAGTAGCGGCGCAGCGGACTGCGGGAAATCGCGTAGGCGAAATGCTCCTCGTATTCATGATCCTGAATCGGGGTCCGCGCGACATGGCAGAGTTCATGCGCGGTCAGCTCCTCGCGTCCGTAAATGAAGAACTTTTTTCTGTCCTTGAAGCTTTTCCGGATCAGGAAGAGCGTCGGCAGATCTTCATAGGCGGAAATGGAGCATCCGCCCCACAGGAGGCCGAGTCCGTGCGTGGGAAAGAATCCCGGCACCCATTTTACGGCGAATCCGTAGGCGGCGCGGGTGGTTTCCGCAGCCTCATCGAGAATCTCTTCCGGAATTTCCATTCCGGCCCGGATCGTAAGTCCGGTATAAGGTTCAAGCTCTTTTTCCCCGTCGAGTTTCGCGCGCAGGTTTTCCACCCGCTCCTCTTCGGCAAGCAGACGCTCCGCATATTCTCCTGCGGTTTCCCCGGGCGCGAGCAGAAGACCGCGCGCGTCCAGATCCGCCAGCAACTCAAGATTTCCGCTCTCTTTGAGCGATTCAATTTCTTCTCGGAAAGGGAATGACATATCTTCTCCGGAGTATGGAATTTCAAAAATGTTTTTTTCTCAATAGATTACTTAAATCCCGTATGATTTCAAGTCCCGGCACGGAAATTTCCGTGAAAAAGAAAAGAAAGTGATCAGCCGGAACCGGGAAGCCAGTTTCCCTTTTGTCCGGGGAAAGGATTCTTCCTGCGCGAATGCCGGCCGGAAGACTTGATTTTTTTCCCGTGCGGTGGTATTGTTCGGGATGCGGACAGGAGACAATTTGACATTATTCAGGAAGGAGGCGCCTTTCATGGCAGGGGAAAAACAGAAACCGGTCCGTCCGGACTGGGACACCTATTTCATGCAGATTGCGCAGGTGGTCGCGCTGCGGAGCAACTGTTCGCGGCGGCAGGTCGCGGCGGTGATCGTCAAGGACTTCCGGATTATTTCCACGGGTTACAACGGGACGCCCCGCGGGATTAAAAACTGCTGTGACGGAGGATGTCCGCGCTGTTCGTCGGATGCGCCGTCCGGAACCGCTCTGGAGGAGTGTCTCTGCTGTCACGGCGAGGAGAACGCGATTGTTCAGGCGGCCTATCACGGCATCTCGGTGAAGGATGCGATTCTTTACACGACGTTCAGCCCCTGTCTGCTCTGCGCGAAGATGATTATCAACGCGGGGATCCGCGAGGTGGTTTACAAGGAACGCTATTCCATTGACGAGACATCCAAGCGCATTCTCCGCGAGGCCGGCGTGAAACTGCGCCCGCTTGTGGAGGAGAGTTCCCCGCGTTCGGAAAAATAAACTGCCCTGATGCAGAGCATGCGCTCATTGGGGATTCCGTCTGCGGCGGCCAGCCTGCGCAGCCGGACCGCGGCAGGACTGAGAGTCCTGCACGAAGCATAATGCGATGCAGGCATACGCGTTATCGGGGATTTCGCCTGCGGCGACCAGCTTGCGCAGCTGGACCGCGGCAGAACTGAGAGTCCTGCACGAAGCATAATGCGATGCAGGCATACGCGTTATCGGGGATTTCGCCTGCGGCGACCAGCTTG
>CALXRI010000004.1 GCA_944390795.1 uncultured Victivallales bacterium | reverse complement strand
GCAATAATATATCATGAAAAATAATGGTTTTCTATTGATATTCAATTTGTTAAATAATTTTTCATGATCGACTAAAATAGCATGAAGAAATGTGATTGCAAATCAGGAATATTGGAATGAAGGATGAAAACTGACCGGCGCTTCCGGATCGGTTTTCAGGGAAACGCGATCCGGAAGCGCCGGAAGTGTCCGGAGGACGGAGTAAACGCTGGGGAAACGAAGCAAAGTCTTTCCTTGCAAAGCAGGGAATGAGCTGTAAAACGCAAAATCAAAGCATGGAACATCAAGCAGGATTTTTCATCCAAAACTGCTCCGCACTATTGTTTGATCACCTACACTAAGCAGTATTGACTTAAAAGGCGCATACAATATTGCCGCAACAATTTCTGGGACGGTTTATCATGATATTTGCGGGAATACTGATAAAATGAAAATTCGCGCATATTGGAAAGAAATAAACGACGGTCAAGGAAAAATCAGTTTATGGTGAAAACTTGTTTTTTCGGAAAACAATTTTATATTATTTGAATACCCAAGGAAATATATGTATGCATAAGATTACGTTTTTCCTATTTTGTTTTTTCCTATTGTTTTTGTTTGGCTGTTCACGCTATGATGTAAAAACTCCAGATACAAAAGCAAATCGAAACGGCTTTGCAAATATAATTGGAATCCAACCGGGAGATGAAGTCCGGGAAGTTTACTTCTATGCCGATGAACTGGGATTTGATCCGCTTTATTGTTTTGCATTCCTGTCCTCATCAAGGCCGGTTGAAGAAATCATAAAACGTTTCCAATTGGCGAAAAAAGAAAATACGGTCTGGAAAAATCCTTTTCCTGTTCCTTCTGATCTTTTCTGGTGGAATGCTGATGAACGAAAAATTTCTGATTTTTATTTTGCCAAGGTGAAACACAATGAAATCCTGTATTATTTCTGGCACAATCCCCGGACAGGAAAATGTCAGTTCATGAAGGTCTGCCTTTAATCTCTGATTCTCAGAACAAGAGTTTCTTGCAAGAGGCAAAAACAGTATAGAGGTCGCAAGTCCGAATCCTTTTGAGAACGCTTTTGCGATGTGTAAACTTCACTTTGAGTCTGAGCAAATTTTTACAAAGCTCGCGGAGAATTTTGCGAAGGGGGAAATTTGCTCCTCCTTTTGAGACCTGAAAAATTCGTCGTTTTGAAATGGAGAGTAGATTTCTGAAAATCCCCAAAATGCTCCTCCACTTTTCAGGCTCTTTTTTTACGATTTCCGGCGCTTGATGTTCTCTTGTTTCCCCTTATGTTTTCTTAGGTTTTTTCCTCAATTCTGCACATTTTATACCGATCCGGGACATACAGCCATAAAATGTGCAAAAAATGTGTAAATCAGCCTCGTTTTTCCGGCGCAGGCGCGCGTGGCATTACCGTCCGAACCGTCCGAAAACAAGAACACGGCTGGCGCCGGAAACTAGGCACGGTTCATCCTGAATGCGGAATGACAAAAACAAAGGGAAAAGGAACTTTTCAGGAAAGAGTAACAGCGGCTTTCCGTCGCGGTCTTCCGCCTTTTCTTCCGTTTAAGCGGCTGGCGCGGGATTTCTCCGGGGTTATCATTCTCCCGAGTATGGACGCGGCTTTTCTCCGGCGCTCCTCAAACCATTTATCAATCGCCATTTTCAAGGGATATTCCTCCGGCTTTTCCAGCGACTTTCTTTCAAGCTCTATCCCGGCTTCGTCCCAATATACGCCATAAGCATCAGATCGGACGTCCAGCATTTCCCGGATGGAACAATATTCAAACCAGGGATAAACACTGAAATCAAGCCGGTATTCCTTCCCGTCCAGATTCAGGATAAAACCGCCTGCATCAATCGCCGAAATACTCGCGCCACTTTTTGCGGCATTCTTTCTCATGGTTTTTCACCTCCCGGAATAATTGATTCAGTTCCGAACTGTTTATTTTCCCCGATATCTCCGCAATATGGACTCCGTCCGGATCAAGCCAGAACTTTACTTCTCCATTCGGTCCGATCGCATGGACATGCGGCCGGGATTCTTCCGCGCTCCAGAATCTGAAAGTATAATTTTTGTAAAAAAACAATACCGGCATGTCCCCGTTTTCCTTTGTCCATTAATATAACCTATCGTTAGGTTATTGCAAGCGGAAAGAAAAGATATTCCGGCGGAAATCAACGCCGTATCGTGCGCGGCCTCCCGCGCCATTTCTTTCCGGCGTGCGGTGATACTGTAAGGATATTTTGGACATTTTTTGTTGGAAAGTCCAAAATATTCTTTTTTTTATCTGCGAAATCCCGCTCCGTTTCACTCGAAGTCCGCATTTCCGATCTTTGCTATGGGCGCATTCCGTAAAAATATTCAACATACTCCGCCACATCCGCTTCCAACTGCTCGCGGGGATAACGTCCGGGAATTTACGCACATTTTGATAGGGAAATGCGGTCAATTGTGTTCTGCAGAGAGAAGCGCTGCATGAATTTTGAACGATCTCGCGGAGAATTTTCCGAGAAGATGAATTTGCCTTCCATTTGAGACTTGAAAAATTCGCCGTTTCGGGGCGGAGTGAAGAGTTCTGGAAAGCCTCAAAATGCTCCACCGCTTTTCTGTCACAGAAACTGTTTTTCCCTTCCGGGATCCATACGGAACCGAAAACCGTTTTTTCTCTTCCGCATAGGATTCATGAGCTTCTTCCGGCAGATGAAATCACGGAACCGGAACAGGACGGAAACGGGACGCCATGGCGTCTGCCCCGCCTGAAGAAGAAAAATCAATCTTTCCCGCGACCGGCTGCGCCTGCAAAAGTTCCGCCATGCGCCAACCGGTGCAAAGGGAGGCTCCGCCTTGTTCCGTCAGGATGGAAACGCGGAGCGGAGCAGAAGAGAACATTTTCATTCGTCAAACAGCAGTTTCCGGATGCGGATTCTGTCGCGGGCGTCCGCATCGCGGACCGAATTCTCAATCCGCCGCAGCGTTTCGCCGAACAGCGCCGCCTTCCGGGAATGGTCGGGCGGATTCGCATAAATCCTCTCAAGAACCGCGGTTTCCGCCGGGAACTTCTTCAGGACGCTTCTCCAGGCGGGATCGCCTTTCATGTCCCTGTAGCGCCGGATCAGGGAACTCCAGTGGGGGCGGGAAAGACTTTCCGTCACTTCCGCCACTTTTTCCGGAGGCGGCGGAAGGCAGCGGAGGCTTCCGAAACATGCCGTATTGTTGAACGGGCCGGTCTGGAACGACCAGGTGCTGTATTCCTTCGCCGGAGTGGAATGGCGGCAGAGGTTGAAGGGCAGTTCCAGAGCCTGTTTTCCCGGTGCCTTTCCCAGCAGGAAAAACGGGATGCACACTTCCGCATACCATGCGTCTTTTCCGCGGAACGCCGCGCAGTTCCAGCCGATTTGAAAATCCGTCCGTTTGGCGACCGAACCGGGGATCTGGTCACTGCTCATGCCGTCGGGATTGACGGCAAGATGGATCAGCTCGTTCCGCCCGGTCTGGAAGAAGAGTTCCAGCACATCATACTTCCAGAATTCGCCGAAATTGAAAACCGGAAGCATTTTGTCCATTTCCTTTTCGCTGCACTGAATTGCGAAATAAAGAGCGTCGGCGGTGTACAGGGATTTGAATTTGGTATCGTTGGACGGAGAGAGTTTTTTCCTGTGGAGGAAGAAACCGCCCGGTTCCCAGGGAATTTTTTCCCATGCGGGATCGTTTTCAATCCGTCCGTCCAGCACGGGAGTCCGATCGGACCAGGAAGTTTCATGGATTCTGATTTCTTCTCCTCCGAGGGAGAGAAGGACAAATGCGAATGCAAGCGCCGCAGATAATTTCATCATCATTTCTCCAGTACTGCTTCGGTAATTTGGATTATCATGTCGATCATTTTCATCCGGGTCCATCCCGGATCGAAACCGGGAGAGAACGTATTGATTTCCGCAAGATATTTTTTTGCACGCTCCGCCGCCCTGCGCCGCACCGTGTCAGGAGAAGAGAGATTTCTTTCAATTTCCATGCGCAGTTTCGTGGCGTAGCGGACATCGTCGATTCCTTCCCGGAAGCCCTCCCAGCCGGGACTGTCAAGCACGCCGTCCGCCGTGGGCATCACATAAACGAGGGATTCCGCCTTGTCCCACGGCATGCCCAGTTCCGGGGACCAGTGGTTGTAGCTGTAGTTGTAAACGCCGTCGTAATCGGCGAAATAAGCGTCAAAGCCATAGGCCTTCCGATGAAGAAAAGGCTTGTCCAGCGTGGCATAGAAGGGCGTGGCATACACCCAGAGGCGGCCTCCGTTCCGGTGCATCATGGCCGCGCTCTCCTTGTCGGGACGGTGGACCGCCACGGCGACATCCAGCTTTCCGGCGACCAGCGGCACATTCGCCTTTTTGATGGTCGTAAAGATTTTCACGCCCATTTCCCGCATGTCCTCCCAGACTTCGAACTCGGACTTCAGGACATCGCCGTCCGCCTCGTCAATGCCGTAGTGATAGATGTCCGTATGCCCGAGCTCCTTCTGGAAGAACGCATTGCCGCGGCGGATGAAATCCCGGAGGATCTCCTTGTGTTCCCTGCGGCTGTAGAGATGGCGGAACCCGAGATTCCCGCCGGTATGCAGATAAAGGGGACGGAGGGAGAAGCCCGCCTCCTTCAGAAGCCGGATGCGTTCCCGCATCATTTCATCCGCTCTTTCGCTTCCGCCTGGGAACTTGTATTCGCCATAGGGCTTCGGTCCCCAGACATGCCATCGCGGGAAATTGTTGTTCATAATCATTTCGGGACGCCGGATCCCGTGCTCGCGAAGATTTTTCAATTCGTTTCCGACCTGTTCGGCGTTCCGGTCGTAAATGCACAGCGAGCCTCCGCGGGAAAAGCGCGTTCCGTTCTGAAGACGGTCAAAATAATAGACGGCGGTCGTATATTCGCGCGACAAATCGTAATTGGTCGCCGGTTCCGGCAGTTCGAAGGGAAGGATCCGCAGTTTCAGCGGGATCGAACCGATTTCACGGCCTTCGGACATGAGACGGACTCTTGATGTGTACAGTCCGGGCTTCATGTCCGGCGTTGTCTTGAATGTGATGAAAAACTGCCGGTTCATCCCTTTCTTCAGGGCAAGCGGAAGAAGTTTTCCGCTGTCATAAAGAGGCAGTTTGTCAATCATGAGATCCGCAAGAGTGTGTTTCCGGTCGTGATCCGTCTTGTAGTATTTCACGCCGGAGGGAAAACTCAGGCGGAGGAACATTTCCATTTTCTCCGGATCCGTCTTCACCATTCCGTCGTCATGGAGAAGCACCCCGGGAATCCATTGTTTGCCTGCGCCGATCAGCAGCTTCAGAAGACGGATGTCCGCGATATCCGGAGAAAGCACTTCCCCGCTTCCGCTTTTCAGCGGTTCCAGAACAGGAAGAAATCCGGCGACATCGCGAACCGGCTTGATGACGAAGGAGGCGGATTCAAACTCGTTCCGCGCCATTGCGACAAGAATTTTTCCGTTCAATCCTTCCTTGGGGAGATCGGAATCGTGATAAAGGAGCTCCTGCGACTCCGGATCGACCGCGCTGTATGCGAAATGGCGGTTTGCCGCTCCGCTCCGCTCCAGAAGCGCAACTTTCCTGCGGCGATTGTATTCCGCCTGCACTGCGTCCAGCGCGTCCAGACCGATCAAAGGCTTTTTTTCCAGCTGCGAGACCTTCTCAAGAAGCTGTTTTCCGTCCGCGCTTTCTCCGATCTCGCGGCGGATCGTCTCCCGGAGTCCGGCAAGAAGTTTCCGCGCATAATCCTGCTCCGAAGCCGTGATTTCCGCACTGTTGAGCGCTTTTGGATAGACGCGCGTCCTCCCGATCAGCCCCTTCATGGGGAAATAGTTCGGAAGACTGCCGAGAAGCAGAGTCGATGGAACGGGAATTGCGACGGGAGGCTGTTTTTTCTTGTCCACGCTGCTTTTTCTGGAACTGTACCGGACACCGTTGATGAAAAGTTCGTACACTCCGCCGGATACGGAATAGGTGGCGGCGACATGGAACCAGCGTTCTTCCGGAATCCGGTTCCTTCCGGAATTGGAGATGTAATATTCCCGTTCCGGAGAGGTTGTCTGGACCATCAGCATCCCGTCGGCGTTCACGCATGCGCGCCAGTTCTCGTCGCCGCGCGAAAAAAGGGTGCAGCTGCGGGCCGCACCTTTCGCATTGCGGTCCGGGAGCTTCGGAAGAAAAAACCATCCGGAAACGGTATATTCCTCCGCCAGATTCAGCTTGTCAGCGGCGGGGAACAGCGCGCCGTTGTTGATCCTGCCGCCGACCTTCAGAACTTTCCCGGCGGGAGAATCCTCCAGCACGGCGCCTTCCCGCAGGACGCCGTCAGCCGACGGGGCGATATTGTCGATCACTTTTTTCCCGTCCGGGCTTTCAAAGGTCGTTTCGAAGACCGGAGAAGGAATTTCCGCGCCGCAAAGCGCCGCCGTCAGGAGAAATAAAAACAGAAACGGGGAAAAGAAGATTTTATGCATCGTCTGTCCTGCCTTGGTGGTTTTAAAGTTTGAACGGAGGCTTGCTTGCATAGTTCCAGCGGAGGAGCTGATTCAGGCCGGTCTGCGCTCCCATGCCGATCTCCCTCCCCTCCTTCGTCTGTCCGGCATGGAGATCCGCATACAGGATCCCGGCGGAACCGTTGTGCGGCTGGAGAAAATAGGCGCCGTCGCCTCCATACTGTTCGGAATCGGCGAACCATGCAAGGGAGGAAGCACGTCTCACGGAACCGGGTCTGAAGAGACGCGGGAAAGTGCCCGCCGGAGCAATCTGGTAGGGATTTCCGGAGTCGCAGTTCCCGTTATACAGATTGTTGTTGATGACATAGCCGCATCCATAGGAATGGACGCGGGCGATCGAGGGACACTTTCCGATCCCCTTGATGGCGCCGAGCTTGTCCACGGCAAAATACCCGGTTTCCTTTCCGAGAAACGCCGGCCAGGGGTTTGCGGCGGAGTAGACGCACCAGTTCCCGACATTCCAGCCGGCATAATCATCGGAATACCCGTGAACCGCAATGCCGATCTGCTTCAGATTGCCGATGCATTTGATCCCTTTTGCCGCCTCCCGGGCTTTCCCGAGAGCGGGAAGCAGAAGCGACGCCAGAATCGCGATGATCGCAATCACGACCAGGAGCTCGACAAGAGTAAAACCGTTCCGCATGTTCCCGTTCATTCCACTCTCCGTTTCATGATTTCCCGTTCCTTATGACTCCGCGGCGGCCGTCTCCCGGCAGCCGGACTCACGCCTTCCCGGGAGCTGTCCCCTTTTTCCCGCCGCACCGGCTCTGATGCTCTTTCTGAAGATCCTGAAGAGATTTCAGGGAAAGAGACGGATCTGCGGCATTTTTCCGGAGAAGCCCGGCAAGAGACGTTTCACCGGACTTCTCCGCATCGGAAGCAAGGAACGAAAGCAGTTTCCGCATCCGATCCCGTTCCGCACCGTCAAGTTCCTGCGGCGAAAGCGCCCTGTCATAAATCCTCACACAGGCGATTTCCCCTTTCATCGGAAAATAATCCGGCATGGATCCGATCAGAAGCGGGGAGAAATTCTCAATCGGAACAGGAGGAATCTTCTTTTTGTCCACACTCGTTTTCCGGACGGATTTCAGAACCCCGTCGACAAAGAGGGCGTATTCCCCCTTTGAGACGGAATACGTATATGCAACGTGACTCCACCTGCCCGCGCTTACGGCTCCCGGGCCGGAATTCCAGATGAAAAACTCTTTTCCGGGAGCAGTGTTCTGCACACTGATCCTGCCGGCGGCGTCAATGCAGGCGCGCCAGTTCTCATTGCCAAGGGAAAGAAGCGTATAGGAGCGCCCAGCCCCCTTGGCGCCGGAAGCCGGAAGAGCATCCAGGCGGAACCAGACGGAAACCGTGAATTCGCTCTTCAAATTCAGCTTGGAAGAGGCGGGATAACGTGCACCGTTGTTGATCCTTCCCTCCAGACGGATCGCGGTTCCGAACGGGGACTCCGTTTTTACCGCTCCGGGACGGAGTTCCCCCGCAAGCGGAGAAGCGGCGCGGTCGGAAACCGCGTTTCCCCCTCCCCCTTCAAAATCGCTTTCAAACACCGGTTTGAGAGGGGCGTCCGCACCGTGCAGAACGCACGAAACCGAAGCGGCAAGCAGGAGCAGTGTTTTTTTCATCATGGCATTTCACCTTTTCATTTGGGTTCGGATGTCTCCATCCGTGTTGATTCTCATCGGCATTCCCGGGATTCCGCAGTAAAAGCCCTGCGCAATCCGAAGCCGGAACCGAACCGTCCGCCCGATGTCCGCCGGAACGGGAACGCGCATGGCAAAAGGCCCGTAACGTCTCCATCCTTATCTGTCAGGCAGAAGACGGGATTTCAGGAGCTCAAGAAAGCCGGGCAGATCACGCCATCCGTATGCCAGGCGGATTTTCCGGCCGTCCGCATCTTCCGGCGTCCTGCCGTCGGGAGTCACCCTGACACTTGTTTCCCGAACATGGAAAAATGATTCGTCATATGCAAAGGCCACCGGCGCCGTATCAAAGAGAGGAGAGGTGAACGGATGCTTTCCGCCCCCTCTGACACGCTCGTTCCAGAGTGCGTTCTGACGGGCAAGCTCCACACAGAGGGGATCGCCGGAAGCCTCCAGAATCTCCGGAAAGGACCCCGGAAGCGTGATTTGCCTGCAAAGTTCAAACGGCAGCAGGGTGATGCTTTTCCACTTTCCGTCCATGACCCTGGCGGCGGCATCAATGTCAACTCGAATATTGTATTCCGGAGCCTGCGCGGACGCATCCTGAACGGCTCCCGCCATGGCAATCAGGTCGCAGGAACATTCGCAGCCGGGAAAACGGACGAGCGTTTCTGCCAGATTGGTCATCGGGCCGATGGCGATTACGGCGGGATTTTTTTTCATGGTTCCAAGCGCGGCGGCAATGTTTTCCGGAACGGCAGTGTCCGTGAAGCGTGTCCGCACCCCGTCGGGGGAATCACCTTCGGCAAGGGACAGCATGATATGTTCATCGTCCGGAGCCGATTCGCCGGGCCGGACGGGAAGAGAAATTTTCTCCGCGCGCAGCAGACGTTCCGCAATCCGGGCGCGGTAGCGCGTATCGCCGGTCACGGTGGAGATGCCGTGCAGGAGCAGCTCCGGAGACCGCAGCAGAAACGCGAGAGCCCATGAGTCGTCAATATCCGTACCGATGTCCGTGTCAAGCCATATGTCGCGATTGAAATCCATTTTTCAGCTCCTCTGTTGCAAACGGAAACTCCTGAAAAAAGATTATACGCATTTCTGGCGCGGAAACAATGCCGCGAAAAGAATAAAACGGCAAAAGAATAGCACAAACCGCTCCTTTTCCTCCTTTTGCGCTTGCCTGCAAGGGAATGCGGTGTTAGATTGTTCCGGAAGGGAGGTGAAAGCGCATGAATCGTACGGAAGAGGAGTTCCCGTGCATTTTTTTCTATGCCGGCGATCACAAAGGCGCAAAGAAAGTGTCTTTTCACACCCATCATGCGCCGGAACTCCTGTTCCAGCTCGAAGGCTCCTGCCGGGTGGAAACTCCAGTCGGAAACGAAACACTCCATCGCGGAGATGTCCTGTACATCCCGAGAGGGGTGTCTCACAACCAGATCAATTCCGAAGGGGAACGCAACATTTACTGCGTCTTCAGCCATTCCGGGGAACTGTTTGAGACCTCTTTCCGGAAATGGAGCCTGACGCAGGATCCCTGGGTGTCCAGACTCCTCTTCGCGCTTCTCTCCATGACGCTGCGCGGAGACCACCTGGGCGCGGAAGGCATCCTGTATACGCTTCTGGTGCGGCTCTCACACTTCGAGGAATCCCGCGGAATCCATGCGGAAATGCACCCGGCGGTCAGAAAAACAATCCATTTTTTCGGGCAGAAGTTCCGTTCTCCCGTCACGGTGGCGGAAGCGGCGCGGCACGCGGGCATGAGCGAAAGCCGTCTGCGGAAACTCTTTCTCTCCGCATGCGGAGTCTCCCCCAAGCGATATTTGATTGCGCTGCGGCTTTCCCACGCGGAAAATCTCCTCCGGAATGAATACTACTCCATTTCCGAGGCCGCGGCTCTGAGCGGATTTGAGAATCCCAACTATTTCGCGCGCCTCTATAAGAAATACAACTCCCGCTCTCCGGAAGAGACCAGGCGACGCATGCGGCGCACGCAACAGACGGTCTCTCCGGCTTTCTGAACCCCTCTTCCCGGAACTGAAATTTTCCAGGACAATTCCTGCAGATGCCTCACGGATGCGCTCCGCGCCGGAAAAAGGGCAATGTCACAGGAGAAGGAAAGTGCACAGGCTCTCCTCCGAAACGGCCCCACCCCCGGGGCTTCTCTCTTTTTTCTTCAGCGGCCGTTTCAAAAAAAGGAAAATTTCGCATGTCCGCCCCTTGACATCTGGTGTTATCTGGTGTATAATCATATAAAAGAAACGGAAAAAGAAGAGCATGAATCCATGAGCAGAATGCGCTGTGCAATAAGCGGGATCGGGCATCGTTCCCGGACCTGGATTTCCGAAGTGGCGAAGACCTATTCCGATGTCGCGGAAATCATTGCCCTGTGCGACCCCGTTCCCGGACGCTGCCATGACATGTGCGCGGCGTTTGGCCTCTCCGCGGAGGAATATTCCGACTACGACGCCATGCTCGCCGCGGCAAGGCCTGATCTGGTCATCGTGACATCTCCGGACCATGTTCACGCCGGCCAGATCGTGAAAGCGTTTCACGCAGGCTGCGATGTGGCGTCGGAAAAGCCCCTCTGCCTGACCCCGGAGGAGGGAAACGCCATTCTTGCCGCGGAGCGCGAATGCGGGAAACGCCTGTTCATGGGATTCAACTACCGCCATATTCCGCTCTGCACCAGAATCCGGGAAGTCATTCTGAACGGAGAAATCGGACGCCCGGTTTCCATGAATCTTTCCTGGTATCTCGACTACAAAGGACACGGGGCGTCCTACTTCCGGCGCTGGCACCGCCTCATGAAGAACTCCGGAGGGCTCCTGATTACAAAGGCGGCGCATCATTTCGACCTTGCCAACTGGTTCTTCGGCGATTATCCGGAAAGCGTTTCCGCCCTCTGCGCGCAGAATTTTTTCGGCAGAGCCGGCGGAAAAATGCATGCTGCGCGCTGCCGGGAATGCTCCGAAGGCCCGGCATGCGAATTTTATTCCGATATCGCGGATCTCGAAAAACGTTCCAATGAGCTGAATTATGAGATCGGAGCAGTCCGCGGGTATGACGGCGACCGGTGCGTATTTTCCGAGGATTCGGACATCTATGACACCATGGCGCTTCTGGTGCGCTACCGGAACGGAGGCATTCTTTCCTACACTTTGGACGCCTCGGTGCCGTTCGAAGGCTGGAATCTTGCAATCAACGGCACAAAAGGCCGTCTGGAGACCGGAATCACGGACAACAAGCCCTTCCCCGGCTGGCAGGAGAAGTTCCAGATCGTCGACAAAAAGGGCAGGACAATTGGCGGCAAAGAGGCCAGGGTGACAAGCTGGCCATCCGAGTACACCATCCATGTCATGCCGCACAGCGGCCTTGACCGTCTCCACCGCGTGCCGAATCTGCCGGGAGGACACGGCGGCGGCGATTACCGGATCTTCAACGCGCTCTTCCGGAAAGCCGGCACTGCGGACGACAGAATCGGCGTTTTTGCCGGCGCGCTGGACGGAATGGCGAGCATGATGATCGGCTGGGGGGCGAACCGGTCCGCGCGGACGGGTCTGCCGGTGCGTCTTGACGCACTGGACCGCTGGCTTCCGGAACGGCCGTCCGCAAATCCGGACAGACCGGCGTAAAACTGGTGTAAACTGGGTTTCAATAAATAACAGGTGAAAACCGTGAAGCTCGTAACGGAAACAAGCAAAAAGCAGAAAATCTACCAGATCCTGGAAGATGAAATTCTCGGCGGGAAGCTGGCGCCCGGCATCCGTCTGGCCTCCCGGCGGGAAATGGCGGAACGTTTCCAGTGCAGCGACACCGTCATCAGCGAAGTGTGCAATCTTCTCGAAAACCGGCAGATCATCATCAGAAAGCCCAAAAGCGGCACCTTCGTGAATCCGCAGCTCAGATTCGGCCCCTCGCGCCTTGCGGTTCTGGTCATCTCCATGGAAACGGACAATTTCGAAAACTACATCGACTCTTTTCTCCGGGAAGCGGAAGGGGCCGGAATGCTTCCGATGATCTGCCGGGTGACTCCGGTGAATTTTGCCGATGTCATGAACAAAATCCGCAGACGTTCCCCGGAAAAGGTGCTGCTGGATCTGGAAGGGCGGCTGTTCCCGCTGGAACTGGTGCATGCCCTTCTGGAAGATATCCCGCATATTTTCGTCAACCGCTGGGAGTGGGATGAAACTCCTCGGAACGCGGTAATCACGGATTATGCGGCCGTCTACGCCGAAGGGCTCCGCTTTCTCCGGGAAAGCAGCAGGGCGCGGAAAATCCTCTTCGTCAACGCGCACAAATACCAGATGCCGTTCCGCCAGAAGATTCTGGAGGAACTGAAAAAACTCTCCGGATTCACATTTGGAAAGGAACTCCTGCCCTTTTCCTTCGAAGAGATCCGGCAGGAACCCGCAAGCCTGAAATCCCTTGCGGCGCGCGGAATGCCCGACGCGCTCTTCGCGGTTTCCGACTATTATATCGCCAAGCTCCTGGAACTGGCCGCGAAAGAGTGTCCGGCTCTGCTCTCCCTGCCGAAGGCGGGCGTATTCAATATGCTTTATTCCTCCTTCCCCGGGCATGAATTTCCATCGGTTCCGCTGAACCTGACGAAAATGTGGAAGAACGCGCTGGCCCTCTCCGGAAAGGAACGGAATTTCACAATGATCGAACCGGAGAAAATCAGAATATGAAACGGGAGAGGAAGAAAATGATGAAACGGGGAAATTCATTCACGCTGATAGAACTTCTTATTGTCATATCGATCATTGCCATTCTGGCGTCGCTCCTTCTGCCGGCTCTCGGCACGGCGCGGGAAAAAGCCCGGGCCATGAGCTGTCTGAACAACGTAAAACAGTCGGCGCTCCTCTGCGCCCAGTATTATGACTCCTACGCGTATTTCATGCCCTACATGTATCATAACGGCGTAACCTATGTCTGCTGGATTGAACTGCTGAACAATGCAGGCATATTCAATACGCGGAAAATCTACTACTTCCTGGAGGACGGCAGTTCCGCCCGACTGAGATCCCTTGCATGTCCGGCGGTGGAAACCATCCGCAGACGGGCCTTCGACATTGCCCTCAACGGAGCGTCAGGAACCAATGTTTCCGCCACGGCGCGCGGACGGAGAAACGTGAAAAGCGCCTCCCGCCTGATGCAGGGGGGGGGAAGTCGGCTGCGGCGTCAACAATACAAACTCCTGGATGATACAGAAAAAATTCGGGCACAAGGCGCTGGAAACCGCGGACGAAATCCGCTTCGCGGCATTCCGTCACAGGGAAACGGGAAACTTTTTCTTTTTTGACGGGCATGCCGAAACGCGCACCCGCAGGTCCATCCCCGCTTACCCGACCAATGTCGCTGTCACCAGTTATCCATGGAGTGAAAAATGAAAACAGGGAAAGGATGTTTCATGAACAAAATCGCAATGACCGCTCTGGGCGTTCTGGCGGCAGCGTCGCTCTGCGCCGCCGGCGGAAACCTGAACTTTTCCGCCCCCGTCATGCGGAAAGCGCCGCTGCTGGACGGAAAGATTTCCCCCGGAGAATGGGAGGAAACGCTCTCTTTCGACGGCGTGAGGCAGCATAACGGAGGCGCTCTGGAATGGCGGCGCGCAAGGGCTTTCATCGGCACGGACGGAAAGGCGCTCTATCTTGCGCTGGAAACGGAACTGCCGGAGGACAGGAGCCTGGTCACAGGCAAACAGCGCAAGGGGGTGCAGGCCTGTTTTGAAGACATTGCGGAGTTTTTCGTTGATCCCGCTCCGGATGCGGCGTCGGGAATCAATTACCATCTGCTGGTGAATGCGGCCGGCAACGCGGATTTCGATGCGCTGCCGCGCGGAAAGGCGGAGAAACCGGACTGGAGCCGGAGCGGGGTGGAATTCCGCCAGTCGAAAGGGAACGGAAACTGGACAGTCGAAGTGAAATTTCCCCTGACGCTTTTCAAGCGCGGAATTGCGGGATCGCCGTGGGGAATCAGCATCTGCCGCAGCTGGATGCGTCCGCTTGTCTTCTCCTCCATCCCCGGACAGTTCAACGGAGGAAACGTGCGCATCGTCTTTTCCCGGGAAAATCCCGCTCTCGCATTCCGCTGGAACAAGGATCCCTTTCTGAAACACATCGACATGACGCTTGCCGTCCGGAACACGGCTCAGACGCGGCGGAAGTTCCGCTTCGCCGTTCTGCTGACCAACAACCATATGCCGGACTCCCGGAAGGAGGAGGACCTTCAGCTGAATCCGGGGGAAGCGGCAAATCTCCGTTTCGACTCCAGACTGACGGGAAACACCTGCACGGATTTCAAGCTTTCCCTTTCCCTGAAAGACGAATCGGGAAAAGAGCTCATTCCTCTTCAGCATGTCTGGACGGTCCCCCCGCGGAAACTGCGCTGGGTCATTGCATCCGCTCCGGTCAGCGCCTTTGATTTCGAGTTCGCGCATTACCCTTATGCGCGGAAACTCCGGATTGAAAACATGCTGCGCTCCTACAAAGGCAGAATTCCTGAAAAAATTCCGGTGTCGCTGGTGGAACGGGAGACCGGAAAGACGGTATGGAAAAACTTCCTGCCGGGGAAGGACGGCGCGATATCGGAATTCACCGTTCCGGAATTGAACGGGAAATACAGACTTCTTTTTGACATGAACGGCGCGACGCTGGAAAAAGAACTGGAACGCAAACATTTCGAATGGGAAAACAACAAACTCGGACTCTCGCGCAAAGTGTATCCGCCTTTCACGCCGATGACGGTCGGCGGGCGCACCATCGGAACCGTTCTGCGGGAACATCGTCTTGCGGAAACCGGACTCCCGGAACAGATCACGGTCAAAGGAGTCGATCTTCTTGCATCGGGAAGCCGCATTCTCGCCAACGGGGAGGCGGTTTCCGGCTCCCTCTCCTTCCGGGAAAAGGCGGAGGACTGCGTAAGAACCTCGTCGATTCTGACGGGAAAGGGCTTTTCGGCCGTCGCATCCGGGCGCTGGGAATATGATGGCGCGCTGAAATACGATCTGACGCTGCAGCCGGGCAGAGTGGAGCGTCTGACAGTGGAAATTCCGCTGAAAGGGGAACTGATCCCCGTCGCCTATGCGGGCATGATGCGCGATATCAGGCTGAAACGCCTGGAACAGCGTCCCGGAATCCTGTGGAAATCGACGGATGTTCCGCTTGTCAAAAACATGCCGGAGGGCTTCTGCAACTACCTCTATCTCGGCAGCGCGCACCGGGGACTCTGCTTCTTTGCGGAAAACGACCGGAACTGGGGATGGAAACACGGCACGCCGAATCTGGAGGTGGAGAGAAAAGGCGGGGAACTGATCCTCCGCATCCATCTGGTCAATGCGCCGCTCGCCGTGACGGAGGCGCGCACGCTCTCCTTCGGGCTTCTGGCCGCGCCGGTCAAGCCGCGTCCGGCGGACTGGGCGACACGCTGGATCGACAACAAATACACGGTGCTCGGCACGGACGTCAACTGGCTCGGCGGTCCCGGCTGCTGCGCCTGCGTCTATCCCCCCGGACGCGAAATGATTTTCTGGGAAGCGCTCGCAAAGGCGAATACGGAACCGGTCAGGACCCCGGCGCAGCGGGAGGAACGCAAAAAAACGGCCGACAGCCTGATCCGGATCGCGGACCGTTATTTCAAAGCCTATGACGTGCCGGATTATCAGAAAGGATACAACCGGACCGTGTACCACAGAATCGTCCGGGGAGCGAGTTACGGCAGAAGCATGATTTTCTACTACAACCGCTCCGTTTACAACGGACTGGATGAATACCCCACATTCATGAACGAGTGGACCGCCGCGGATTTCGAATCCCGGCGCTATGTGCCGTCCATCAATGAGATTTTCATCATTCCGAGCAAAAGCTATATCGACTATTCGCTGTACTGGCACAGGAAAAGTTTCCGGTACCGGAACAACGGCATCTACTGGGACAACATGATGATCGTTCCCACCTACAATACGGAAATGACCGACGCCTACCGCGCGGCGGACGGAAGCGTCGTTCCCGCCGCCGGTATCTGGCAGATGCGCGAAATGGTCAAGCGCGCCTTCGTCATGATGTGCGAGGAAGGCATGGCGCCTGTCACGCTGCCTCACATGACCTCCCTGTCCATTCTCCCCCTGCTCTCCTTTGCCACCTATCAGCTGGACTGGGAATGGAAACGCTCGGCGGGACCGGTGCAGACCCGCTTCAGCCGGGACTACTGCCAGATTGTCTCCCATGGAGAACTGGCAGGAGTCACTCCGTTTGTGTGCAACGACGCCGGTCCCCTGGCGGACCGGGAAGACATTCAGCGCTCCTTCGCCGGAGTGACGCTGGTTCATATGCTGGACCGCTACAATTTCGTCCCGACAAAACCGCTGAAATCCCTCAACCTGGCCGTTCACGCGCAATATCTGCACGATCCCGCCCTGGAGACCTTCCGTTACTGGGATGAAAGGAAATGTCCTGACTTTTCCGTCGGAAACGGGGAAATCGCCTGGATCATTCACCGCGTTCCGGGGAAAAAGGCGCTGCTCGGACTCTGCTCCTACAGCGGGAGAAAGGAGAACGTCGGAATCCGCTGTCCCGCGGGGTGGAGCGTCTCGAATTTTGAAACGGGCGGATCCGTCGCCACGGAAAACGGCCGCCTCACGCTGAAGCTGAACCCCTATGAGGTTCTCGCGCTGGAATTCAAAAACAGGGAAAGAAATGAAAAATGAATCCGGAAAAAAAACTCTCATGCGCATTTGCCGTGTTTGCATGTTCTCTCTCCCTTGTTCCTCTTCCCGCGGAGGAAATTCCGCTCCCGGAAAATCTGAAAGGGCACGTTGTCTACCGGAACGGCTTCGACACGCCCGCGAGTCTGCGCGACCCGTCGTGCCAATGGAAGATCCGGACAAACAAATCCGCGATCAGGCCGGACGGACTGACGGGATCCTGCATCACATTCGATCCGGGGTCCATCGGCTGGCATCTTGCCGGAGGCGATCTTGCCCCGGGCGGAGGCGGAACCGTATCCGTCTGGTTCCAAACCGACGGAGCGCCGGCGCCGGGTTCGGAAGTCAATCTTCTTTATCATTCCCGGGAACTTCCTCCGGGAACGCAGAAAAGCGTCGGCTGGATTTCCATGTTCCTCAAGGACCGTCTGAACCGGATCGGCGGACAGAAGAAAACAGGCCTCTACTGTCAGGCCTATCATCTGCCGGGCTCCGTGAACCTCCATCATGCCGCGACCGGCGATTTCAGCAGAGATCATTCCCCGGAAGAGTGGCATCACGCGGCAATATCCTGCAACGGGAAAAACGTCGCCTTTTATCTGGACGGGAAACTTCTGAAGCAGAAAAACCTGGAACGGGCGCTTCCCGCAGGGAAAGCAGCCGGCGGCATCACATTCGGGCGCAGCATCGGAATCGGAACGCGTTTTGACGAGTTCATTCTGTTTGATTCCGCCCTGGATGAAGACACCATCCGGGAGTATTACCATGCCGTGCGGGGTGTTCTTGCCAGAAAGCAGCTGTTCTGACACAGAATCAGAAGCTGAAGCGCCAGGCTGCGGCAGGGGGTTTTCCGGATTTTCCCTGCCACGCGGCGCAGGGGAAAATCCGTTCCCGGCGTCTTGCATCGCGGGAACGGGCTTGACCTGTTCCGGAAACGGCATGACTGTTCACGGCCCATCATCCGCCCCTGAAACGCGCACACTCTTCCTACGGATTCGACGGCACCCCTTTTCTTTCTCCTGACCGTGCATTGCAAAAAAAAACGCGGAAAATTTCTTTCCCGGTATTGCATTTTCCTCAATTCCGATTATAATAGAAACAGATAAAGCTACTACGAAGTAGCATCAATCGGACACGCAGGAGGAAAAACGAATGACCGCATATTGCAGCAGCCCCGGAAAACATGATGACTCCCGGAAGATGTTTCCCGGATACTGTCCTGCCGGACGGATGAAGAATTTCACATTGATAGAGCTTCTGATTGTGATTGCCATCATCGCAATTCTGGCCGCCATGCTCCTTCCGGCGCTGGGACGCGCCAGGGAAACGGCAAAAAGAATCGACTGCGTCGGCCGTCTGCGCCAGCAGGGGATGGCGTTCGGCATGTATCTGAACGACAACAAGGACTATTATCCGACAAATCATGCCACCACTGGAGAGGCATGGTATCAGAAAATCGCACAGTATCTCGGACTGAAAAACGAAACTTATTACAAGCGCACCACGGCGCTGGTGTGTCCGAACACCCCGAACCCGCCGCGCGTCGGAACCAGCACGACCGTATGCCCGATGTACGGCGGCGCCTACGGATGCAACGCGGCGATCATGCGCAGCATGACTTTTTCGAGAAAGGCAATGCGCCTTCCGCAGCACTCGTCTCTCTTCATCAGCATGGATTCCCTCCGGAACGAGACACATCCGAATTATATCTGTACGGAAACGACGAAGCAGCCGCAGACCGCCGGCATTTCCCTTCCCGGTCTGGGAGGCCTGTTCGCCATCCCTCCGCTCACCGGCGTGGAGGCGCCGAACAATCCCGATCTTTTTTTCGGAAGGCATCAGCTCAGCGTGAACGCCCTTCTGTCGGACAATTCTGTCATCAACCTGAAAAGCAGGGAAGTCTACGAGGAGTCGCTGCGGTATCAGAACAGGGAATATACCCGCTGGTGGAGGAACACACACTCGGGATTTGACAACAACTGAAGGGAAACGCATGCCGCCCGTCAGTCGCCGGGCGGAAACCGGTTCCTCTCCGTCCCCATTCGCGAATCTTTTTATCCTGGTTGAAAAAAAGCATAAGGAGCCATGAAATGAAACTGGAAATGATGATCGGATGCCTCGCCATTGCGGTGTCGCCTCTCTGCGCGGAGACGATTTTAAATGAAAACTTTGACGGTGCGGACAAGCTGGCCCCCGCAATGGAAGGAATGTCCCGCGGCGCGGCTCTGGTAAAGGCTCCGGAAGGGGAAAGCGGCCGCCTTCTGGAACTCGGCCCGAAATCCTCGGCCATCTTCAAAGCCGTGAAGGTGGACAGGAAAACAAAATACCGCCTGACCTTCCGCGCCCGCTCCGTCGGTCCCGACAGCCTGGAGGAAAATCCCCAGCTGGAAAACGCCTTCTATGACGTCAACCGGAGCAGCAAAGGTCTGAAACTGCCGGGATGGGGATTGACGTTTTCCTCCGAAACGGCGAAATACTGCAACCCGCATATTCTGTTTCCCTATCACAAGGTGATCCTCTCCAATCAGTTCCGGACCTGCAGCGATGTCTTTTATCCCGCTCCGGGTGCGACGCAGATGAAAATCCGCTTTGAGAATCCGTCTCCGGAAAACAAGGTTTTCATTGACGACCTGAAACTGGAAACCTTCACGGAGGACGCGCTCAACATCAATCCGGAATTCAAGCTGGGAAAATACGACCATTCCGGATTCGGACAGGCGGGATACGGAATCAACATCCGCATGACGGAGCGTCCGGACAAAAAAGGGTATTCTCTGAACGTCGCAAGCTGGGCCAGCGGCGATCCCGTCCCTGTCGAGGGGGGAAAGAATTACGTAATCGAGGCGAAACTTGCCCCGAATCCGCTTCAGGGCGCCCGGATCCAGGTGATATTTTTTGACAAAGACATGAAACAGCTCAAGAACTGCGGCGGCACGGTTCTTGTCAAAAAGGCGGACGGATCCGGAAAAGGCAACTTCATTGCGCCGGACAACGCGGCGTATCTGCGGATGCTGGTCTACGGAGGAAAGAATGTCGCCTTCGAATCCATCCGGGTGACGCAGGAAGTCATCAAAATGGATCAATAACAAAAAGGCTGTTTTCAGGATGCGGTTTTCAGGAAAAGGAATCTTCGCGCTCCTGCTCTGCGGAGCGCTTGCAGGATGCGTCTGCGGCGGACAGACAGGGCAGACGGATCATCCCGGTGCGCAGATTGCGCGGAACGGGAAAAGCATGGCGGAAATTATTGTTCCGGAGCTCCCCTCCCCTCCCGTCGCGACCGCGGCGCGCGAACTCCGGAAATGGATCGCCGCAATCAGCGGCGCGGAGCTTGAAATTTATCATGCGCCGACAAAAACACCGAACACAAAAATCTTTCTGGGCCGGGAATTCGCCGGGAAGTACCGGGAGGATCTGGCGGCAATGTCCGGAAGCGACGGGACTGCGGTCCGGAGGGAGGGCAGCAAGCTGTATGTGTTCGGCGCACAGGACCGCGGCGTCCTGAACGGGGTTTATGAACTGCTTGACCGGAACACGGATCTCATTTTCGCCCGTCCGGACCGGGAATGCGGGACCGTTTTTTCAAAGCGATCCGATCTCCGCTTCACCGAGACGGATTTCCGCGTCGTACCCGGCTGGAAGGAACGCCATTTTGCGCTCGTGCGACATCATTTCGATCCCTGGAGCCACGAATGGAGCATGCGGAATTTCGCCAATTACCGCGGCATGTTCTTCAACAAATACCACATACTCTCCTCTCTCTCCTGTTTTTTCACTTCCTCCATCACCTATGAATACGGCACGCTGCTCGCCGCAGACGGACGTTTTGAGCGCCATCCCGAATTTTTCGGCTGGAAGGAGGGGAAACGCCATCCTTACAAACATTACGGTGTCCAGGTCTGCTACACCAGCGGAGAAGGCGCTCAAACCCTCATCCGGGAAACTCTGAAAGCCCTGAAACGCGACATGACGGCGGAAATCTCGGAAGTTCACTTCGGATTCGGAGACACCTGGGATCTCTGTCTCTGTCCGGAATGCATGAAACCGATCCGCTGTGAAGACGGTACGCTTCTGCGTCCGGACGACGACGCATTCCGCTCCACGCAGTATTACCGTTACCTGAACCGGATCACGGATGCCGTTTCCAAAGCCTATCCGAATCTGAAAATTTCAACCCTCGCCTATCTCTACGCCGCGGTTCCGCCGAAAGTGAAGCTGCACCCGCGCCTGACCGTGATCTTCTGCCCCTATGTGAAAAACGACAAGATTCCCGTCACGGCTCCCGGGAACGCGGTATGGGAGAAACGCAGCAGGGAATGGGCAAAGGCGGGCAGAAACATCGGAATCTATGAATATTACGGAGACTCCAGCGACTTCCCGCGCCCGATCGCGGATACGGCGATGCAGGACATGCGCTTCTGGAACAGCTTGAACATCAACAGCTATCTTTCTCTGGAAACCTATCCGGACTACCGTCTGCCGAAAGTCAGGGACGACCTGATGGCCGGCGCATGGGATGTCTCCGGCGTGGAATACTGGTGCATCGGACGTCTGATGTGGGATCCGTCGCAGGACGTCCGCGCACTCCGGCGGAAATACTTCCACCGCGCCTACCGGGAAGCCGCTCCGGATGTGGAACGCTTCTACGCAATCCTGCACCGGGCCTGGTACAGCGACGCCTTCCCCGCCTACTGGAATGACATCGCCTACAACTCCGCCGCCTATTATATCCTGAAAAAAGGCAATGAGAAGGCCATGCGCGCGGCTCTCGAGTCAGCGGCGGAGAAAGTGCGTCATCCCGCCAGCGCAAAGCTCCTGAATCACCTGCGTGCGCGCTTCGAACATCTCGTGGAAGTCGCGGCCACCATTCCGGAAACTCTGACGCTGAACGTGCCCTGCCTGTCCGACGCGGCGAAGGCGGGAGAGGATTTCGACTCTCCGCTCTGGAAAAGGGGAGGCGTAATCGACGGACTGCGTCCCTACGGAAAAGCAGCGGAAAAACTTCCCGCCGACAAAGACGCAGTCATCACGCTGCTGCATGACCGCCTGAACCTTTACGTCAAATGGACCCAGCGTCTGCCGCTGAAGGCGAAGAAGGGCTGGCTCCAGCTTCCGGAACTGGAATGCAACCCGGACAGGAACTACCCGCGCGACCAGGTCTGGAAAAACGGAGTGAACACGCGGATGACGCTGGAATTCTTCCTCGCGCCCCCGGACCGCAGCAGATATTTCCAGTTCGCCTGCAACAATCACGGCGCCCTGTATGACGCGGAGGGATACAATGCGAAGTTCGACTGCGGATTCCGTGCGAAAGTCCGCAAGACGGCCGCGGCGTTTGAAGCGATCTTCACGGTGCCTCTCCTTGAACTCGGCATCAACGTGAATACCGGAAACAGGATCAGCGGAATGTTCTGCGGCCCCTTCGGCAGCTGGAACGGCGGACAGGTCCACCAGATGAGCGGATTTCAGAATCTCTACCTTGAAATGCAATAACAATTCGGAACCCCATGGAGTATGTCGTCATGAAAAAAATCTTTTCCCTTGCAGCCTTTCTGGCGGGAACGCTTCTGAGCGCGGCGGATTTCAGCGCGGAAGTCCGCCCCGATGTGAAGTACCGGGTCGTTTTCACGGCCCCCGCGCCTCCGGAATGGCAGATCCGCTTCACGGATGCGGACGGAAACATCCCCCTCGGCGGAATTCTCAGTTCCAGCGGGGAGCGATACCGAGGCACGGAGAAAAACACGTATGTACGCGAGTTCTACACCCCGCATTTCGCAAAGAAGGCGACACTCCGGACGAAAGACAAGGTCGAAAACGTCCGCTTTGAAGCCGTCGGCAACTCGAAATATCTGAACCTCAATCCGGAATTCAGGCTCGGAAGCGAAAATTATTCCGGATATGCCCGCACCACGCAGTCCGTGATCCGGAAGGGTGCGGACGGCAATTATCTGGAAGTTTCCGACTCCCGTTACGGAATGACGCTGACCGATCCGGTTCCCGTCACGCCCGGCAGGACATACCGCGTCTCCCTGCGCAGGGAAGGTCCCGGCAATCCGAAGAAAAACATCGGCGTTTACATCCGCTTCCTGGACAAGACCGGAAACGTGCTCGACAATCAGCGCGATTACTGGAAACAGTCGTTTACATTCTATGCGAACTGGAAAAATGATTTCCCCGCCTCCAAGCAGTTCACCGCGCCGCCGTCCGCGGCATTTCTGGAATGTCTGCTTCTGGACGGGAAGTTCGCCGCGTTTTATCTGACCGAAGAGAACAAGCGGGGACAGGCCCGATGAAGAAAACACTTGCACTGCTTCTGGCATGCGCCGCCTCCGCCCTCTGCGCGGCGTTCCAGGTTTCCTCGCAAGGGAAAAGCGTCTCGGAAATCATTGTTCCGGAAGAGCCTTCGGAGGAACTTCTCTTCGCCGCGCGGGAGCTTCAGAAATGGATCGGGCGCATCTCCGGAGCGGAACCCGCCGTCTTTCACGCGCCGACAAAGCAGAACAATCACAAGATTTTTCTCGGGAAGGAATTTTACGCGCCGGAGGAGGATTTCCGCTTCATCGGGGAATCCGACGGCTGGGTTGTCCGCCGGGAAGGGAAAAAACTGTTTCTTTCCGGTCCGAAGGACGGCGGCGTCATAAACGCCGTGTTTCTCCTGTTCGACCGGAATACGGATCTCATCTTCCCGCGCCCGGTCATGGACGGAGAAGCCCTGTTCACGCCGGACCCCGATCTGACGTTCCGGGAAACGGATTTCCGGGGACGCCCCTCCTGGAATTACCGCGAGTTCGGTCTGGTGCATGCCCATTTCGACCCGCCGACCAGTCTCTGGGCGCGGCGCAACTATTCCAACTCGCGCGGAATGTTCTACCACAAATATCATATCCGCTCCACGCTGGAATTGTTTTTCTCGGGGGTCCTGACCTACGAACTGGGCCGTTTTCTCCCGAATGAAAAATACTTCGCGGAACATCCCGGCTACTACGCCTGGCAGGAGGGGAAACGAAAAAAATATGAGCATTACGGCCCCCAGCTCTGCTATACGGACCGGGAGGGACGCGAAGCGCTGGTCCGGGAGATGCTTGCCGCTCTGGAGCGGGACCTCACGCCGGAAATCCGGAAAATCCATTTCGGTTTCGGCGACACCTGGAGTCTCTGCAACTGTCCGGAATGCCGCAGACCGATTCCTCTTGCGGACGGCTCACAGCTCACGCCCGATGACGACGCCTTCCGCTCCACGCAGTATTTTCTCTATCTGAACGCCGTCGTGGAAGCCATGCTGAAGAAATATCCGCATCTGGAAGCGGAAACGCTCGGCTACCTTTACGCCGCCGTCCCCCCGCGGGTGAAACCCCACCCGAAACTTACCGTGATTTACTGCCCCTACCCGAAAAACGACAAGATTTCCATCGACGGAAAAGGCAATGAAAAATGGGGTGTCCGGAGCCGCGACTGGGCGAAATCCGGCGCCAGGGTGGGAATTTACGAATACTGGGGCGACGCAAGCGACTTTCCGCGCCCGGTCGCGGATGCGGCGGCGGAAAATCTGCGGATCTGGAACAAACTCGGCATCCGCCACTTCCTCTCGACGGAAACCTATCCGGACGTGCGGAAAACGCCTCCGGAACAGGACAAACTGGCCGGAGCCTGGGATGTCTCCGCCATGGAATACTGGGTGCTGAGCCGCCTGATGCTGGACTCCTCGCGGAACCCGAGCGAGCTGCGGAACGAATATCTGAAACGGGTCTACGGCCCGGCCGCCTCTCCCATGCGGGAATATTACGAGGCCATTCGCAAAGCATGGCACGCGGACAAAAGAATTTCGATGTACAATGACAATGCCGTCGAATGCGCGGAACTCTACATCCGCCGCCCGGGAATGGAAAAAACGCTCCGGGAAAAACTTGCCGCCGCGGAAAAACTCGCCGGGCGGGACGCCGTAAAACAGCTTGTGCGGAATCATCGCGAACGCTTTGAGTTCCTGATGCGGAGCGCCGCGCGGAGCAATCCCGCACTCTTCGAAATTCCCCTTGCCGCAGACGCCGGGAAAACCGCCATGGATTTCGATGCGCCGGTCTGGAACTCTGCATCGCGCATCGAAAACTTCAAAATCACCGGCAACCGGAGCAAGGACGCCGCAGTCCGGACAAGCGTGTCCTTCCTTCACGACCGCCGGAATCTTTACGTCAGATTCCGCTGCGCGGAACCCGACATGAAACATCTGGATGCACAGAAAGCGCCTTATCCGGGCCGTCTTCCGCCGGGCGACCGCGTGGAGCTCTTCCTGAAGACGGCGGATGCAAAGACATACCATCACTTTGCGGGAAGCCCCTCCGGCGCAAAATATGAGGCGGAAGGCTACAATCACCGCTGGAATGTGGCATGGGACTATGCGGCAAGACGGAACAGTGACTCCTGGGAGGCCGTCATGCGGATTCCTCTGGACAAGCTCGGACTTCGGATCACGGTAAACAACAGGTGCCGGATTCTTCCGGTCCGCCACCGCGCCGACGGACAGAATGCCGAAACAAGTTCCCATGCCGGAGCCGGACCGCACATGCCTGCGGCCTTTCCCGAAATGCTCCTGAAGGAGTAACGGGAAACTTCCCCGCAGCCGAGCCGAACCTGGTAAATGAAAACCGGCCCCGGAGCAGAAAACATGCACGGGGCCGGCATCTTCCGGCGGGAAAGCGCCGGGCACAGCGGCGGACTCAATGATATTTCGGAAGCATGTCGCCGTGGGCTTCGATCAGATCGTCGCACATGGCGACGATATCATCGATATTCAGCTCCGCGCTGGTATGCGGATCCAGCATCGCGGCATGATAGATATGCTCGCGTTTCCGCGTCAGCGCCGCTTCAATGGTCAGAAGCTGCACGTTGATGTTCGTCATGTTCAGCGCCGCACACTGCGGGGGAAGAGCTCCGACATAGGTGCCCTGGACGCCGTTTGCATCGACCAGACAGGGGACCTCGACCACAGCGTTGTCCGGCAGATTGGTGATCAGTCCGTGATTCATGACGTTGCCGCCGATCTGATACGGCGTGTTCGTCACGATTGCATTCATGATGCCGGAACCGTATTCGCGGGACAGCTTGTGATCCAGCTTCGGATTGCCGCAGATATCCTTGTACTGTTTCTTCCAGTTTTCAATCTGATGAATGCAGCGGCGCGGATACTCGTCCAGCGGAATGAAGTATTCGTCGATGAGCTCCGGATAGGCTGCCTTGATCCAGTAGGGAGCGTATTCGGCGTTGTGCTCGCTGGATTCCGTGACATAATATCCGAAACGGTTCATCATTTCAAGACGGATCAGATTTCCGTGCTTTTCCTTGCCGCCGCGGTATTTCTTGACGGTTTTCAGTCCGAGCCTGCGCATCTCCGGATAAACGTCCTTTCCGTCCTTCGTAAGCTCGAGCAGCCAGCCCATATGATTGATGCCGGCGATCTTCGAACGGTAGTTGAGCTGTTCAAAGGGGCCGTCCTTCTTCTCGTCATAGAGCTTGAGCGACGACAGGAGAGACTGCACGCAGACCTGAACCGAATGGCAGAGTCCGACCGTCCGGATGGAAGTGCCGCGGAGCATTGCGCCGGTCAGCATCGCCATCGGATTGGTATAGTTGAGGAACCAGGCGTTCGGGCAGACTTCCTCCATGTCACGGGCAAAATCCATCATCACCGGAATGGTGCGGAGAGCGCGGAAAATGCCGCCGATGCCGAGCGTGTCCGCAATCGTCTGACGCAGCCCGTATTTTTTCGGAATTTCAAAGTCGATCACGGTGGAGGGCTCATAACCGCCGACCTGAATGGCATTCACCACGAAATCAGCCCCCTTGAGAGCTTTCTTCCGATTGGCGACACCGAGATGCGTCGTGATCTTCGCACGCCCTCCGTTGATATTCCTGTTGAGCGTCGTGAGCATCTTTTCCGATTCGACAAGCCGCTCCCTGCTGATGTCGTAAAGCGCGATGTGGGAATCCTTCAGTGACTCTCTGCACATGCAGTCGCCGAGCACGTTCTTTGCAAATACCGTGCTGCCCGCTCCCATGAATGTGATTTTTGCCATGCTGTTTTCCTTTTGATTTGGTTTCAAGTGAAGTGATCGCTTTTTCATGAAAAAATATAAATTTGAAAACATAAAATGAAAGGCGCTTTTCCATAAAAGTATGGGATTTCTGTGCGAACTATGGTAATTTTGTGCGCAACATGCGGAAAACGTGGCGAAGCATGACGGGAATGCCGGAAAATATATGGCGCAACCTCGCTCCTGACAGTCCAAATCCAGGCAGCCTGATCCGCATAAACGAAATACGCCTTCAAACAGCCGTCCTGATTCCCTATGCCGGCGGACTCCCTTTGCTGCGACGGCGGCAGTTTTCCCGGAAAATCCTCCAGGCATCTTCCCGCGGGACGGAGTTTTTCTATCGTCCTCTGATCCCTGTTTCAACAAAAGTCGCAATTTTTCCATTTTTTTTCATTTTTTTTTGAAAAAAAGACTTGCAGAAAGGGTTTCAGGAGATAAGTTAGGGGTAGATAGGGGCAATTAGGGGAAGATAGTTGTTATAAAGGGGCGAATATGGCGAATTCGGGAGAAGAGTTCTGCTTTCTGGAAAATTTCACGCATGCGATTGATTCGCAGCGCAGATTCGCCATTCCTTCGGACTGGAGGCGGAAGGACGGAGAAACTCAGTTCGTGCTCCTGCCCGCAAAAAACCGCGTCATTCAGGCAATTCCGCTGACAACGTTTCAGGATGAGATTCTTGCAAAAGCCAAAAAGATGTCCCTTGCGGATGCAAAGGCAATGCGCGACCTGATGATACTTGCCTCGCGCGCGATGAAATGCACCTGTGACAAACAGGGCAGAATCCAGATCAACGCCAAGCTCATGGAACATGCGGGGCTGACGGACAAGGCGGTCCTGGTCGGCTCGCTGTGGCTGATCCAGATCGTTTCGCCGGAAACCTGGGAAAATGTCGAATCCGGCGGCAATGACGGATTTTTCGATGTGATGCAGAGAATCAACGACACGCCGGAAAGTCTCGCCGGAGTTTTGAAAGGAATCACGCAGCAGTGAAGACGCAGGATCAAAGGGCCGATTACGGACACATTCCGGTTCTGCCGCAGCAGACTGTCGAACTGCTGACCGGAACCCGGAAGGGCACATGCCGCATCATCGACGGCACGCTCGGCTGCGGCGGTCACAGCGCGCTGCTCCTGCGGAAGCTTCCGCAGGCGGAACTTCTCGGAATCGACCGCGACGCGGACGCACTTGCAAGAGCGGAAAAAGTTCTGGCGTTCGCGGACGGGCGAATCCGTCTCATGCAGTCTGATTTCGCCTCCGTCCGCAGTGCGGCACAGAGCGCCGGATGGGACGACGGCGTGGATATGATTCTTCTGGATCTCGGCGTCTCCTCTCCGCAGATCGACGATCCGGAACGCGGATTCTCCTTCCGTCACGAGGGGCCTCTGGACATGCGCATGGACAGGCGTTCTCCGCTCACGGCAAGCCGGGTGCTGAACACCTATCCGGAACAGGAGCTGGCACGGATCTTCCGGGAATACGGCGAACTCAGGGAGGCAAACCGTCTCGCCCGCGCCGTCGTCGCGGAACGCAGACTTGCGCCCTTTGAAACAACGGGCGCTTTCGCCCGACTCTGCGAACGCGTCCTGCACCGCGCCGTAAGGAAAAACGCTCCGCCCGCGCCGACCCTCTGTTTTCAGGCGCTCAGAATCGAAGTCAACGATGAACTCGGGCAGCTGCGGAAGGCTTTGCAGGACGCTCTTGCGCTCCTGAAACCGAAAGGCAGGATCGCCGTCATCAGTTTTCATTCCCTGGAAGACAGGATCGTCAAGCAGTTTTTCCAGAGCATGGCGGAATCCTGCAAGTGTCCCCCCGGCTGTCCGGTCTGCATCTGCAACTGGAAACCGAAACTGAGGATCCTGACAAGGAAACCGGTCACGGCGGAAACGGATGAACTCCGGGCAAATCCCCGGGCGGCATGTGCCAAACTGCGCGCGGCGGAAAAAACGGAAGAAACGGACGGAAAGACAAAGGAGGATAGCGTTTTATGAACACCTATACGAGATCGCTGAAGGAGGAAGGCGCGGGGACAGGCGCATCAAGATCGCGCAGAGACGGAACGAAACCCTGGTTTTTCGCCTTCGCCGTTAAGATCATTCTGATGTGCGCATTCATTTTCGCGGCTGTGACCTGCCGGGTCCGCTACAACGCGAAAATCGAATCCCTGAACAAGGAGGCGACCAGAATCCAGATGCGCATCCGGAAGATCAATCTCATCTCCGCAAATCTGCGCAACAAACGCGAAGAACTCACGGCATATCCCTACATCAGCGCGAAAATCAAGCAGTACAATCTCGGACTGCGCGAAGCGGATTACCGGCAGATTTCCTATCTGCGGATCATCGACCTGCCGGAAAAACGGGCGGCAAAACGCCATATGGCTTCATTTTCAGGCAGGAAACAGGCGGAACGCACTGCAGCGCTCGCCTCGACCCGCTGACACGCTGAAATACACCGGAAACAGGAAGGAATATGACACAGCTCAGCTACATCGGAATCCGGATGAAGGCGGCATGGATCGTCTTTCTTCTTGTTTTCGCATATCTGGCCTGGCATTTGTACACCGTCCAGATTCTCCGGCACGAAGAGCTCTACGCCAAGGCGAAAAAGCGCTATACGACGGTAAAGACAAGCCAGGGACACAGGGGGGAGATTTTCGATTATTCCGGCAATCTCCTGGTCGGCAACGTGCCATGCGGCAATATCTTCGTGGATCCGACAGAAACGGGCTCCGAGGCGCAATGCCGCAAAACGGCGGAATTTCTCGCGAAGGAACTGTCGCTGGATGAAAACGAAATCTACAGGGACCTGACGACCCGCACGATTTCCATACGCGGCAAGGACGGAAAAAGCAGAACGGTGCCGAAACGCTACGCCGTCATCAAAAACGTGATCGACTTTGACGAATTCGAGCGTCTCAAGCTGAAAATCTCCAATGCCGGACTGAAAGGCATTTATTTCCGGAATTCCTTCAAACGGAGCTACCCGAAAAACGAGCTTCTTGCAAATATCCTGGGATTCACGAACCTCGACCGGGACAAAATCGTCGCCGTAATCGGGCTTGAAAAATTCTACGACAGGAACATGACCTCCGGCAAAGGAAAAACAAAATTCGAACGCAGCCGCGACGGGCTCCCGCTCGCGTTCGGCAACATTTCACGGGAAGAGGCCCACGACGGTCTGAATCTTTATCTGACGATCCGGGAGCCGATTCAGGCGATTCTGGAGGAGGAGCTTGACAAGCTGATGGAAGTCAGCAGGGCTAGCGCGGCATATGCGATCATGGCCGATCCTTACACGGGCGACATCCTCGCCGTCGCCCAGCGTCCGACCTTCAATCCCAACGACCGGGAAAACATGAATCCGCAGGCATGGCGGAACCGGATCGCCGAAGACATCTTCGAACCGGGTTCGATCATGAAGCCGATTGCCGTTGCGGGCGCCCTGGATCTCGGCGTCGTCTCCCCTGAAACAAGATTCGACTGCGAGCGAGGCAGATGGTTCTATGGCGGAAAACTGCTCCGGGATTCGCATTCGATGGGCATTCTCACTGTTTCGGAAATCATCCAGCACTCCAGCAACATCGGCACAGCCAAGATTGCGCTGATGATGGGGGAACGCAATCTTGACAGCACGCTGCGCGCATTCGGATACGGAAAAAGAACCGGCGTCCCCCTGAAACCGGAAACAGCCGGAATCTTCCGTCCCCTCAAGCAGTGGGACAAACTTTCCATCACGCGCTTTCCGATCGGACAGGGCATCGCCGCCTCCCCCCTCCAGATCGTCCGCAGTTACTGCATGCTCGCCAACGGCGGTCATCCGGTGAATCTGCGTCTTGTCGACCGGATTGAAAATCCGGAAACCGGAAAAGTGGAAAAAATTCCCGTGACGCGCCTCCCCTCCGTATACCGGAACAAAGACACGCATCATGAAATCATTGAAATGATGAAGCGCGTCACGGAGCCCGGAGGAACCGCCACGATCGCGGCAATTCGGGGCTATCACGTTGCGGGGAAAACCGGAACCGCCCAGAAATTCATCAACGGCGAATATTCCCATAAAAAATTCACGGCTTCCTTCATCGGGTTCGTCCCCGCGGACAAACCGCGATTCGTCCTGCTCGTGACCGCCGACGAACCGCACGGTGCCTATTACGGCGGCACGGTTTCCGGACCCTACTTCAGAAGCATTGCAGAGCGGACATTGAAATTCATGCGGACGCCGCCCGACATGGACCTTGCGGTATACGACGCGAAATTCAAGGCGGCGAAAGCAAAGGTCATGGAGGAAAAACGCCGTCTCTGGGCACAGGAAGCAAGAAAGCGCGCGGAACGCGCACAGCGCAAATCCATCCGGAAATCCCAGAGCGGCGTTTCGAAGAACCGCGTCCGCAATTATGCGCGACGCTGAATCCAATCTCCGGGAAACGTCTCCGCGCCTCCCATTCACAGCTGCGACGGAAGGATGCAGCCGCCGCGAAAAAAATAAGACGGAACCGGCACTTGGAAAACAGGATTGAAAACATCCGGCATGAAAAGAAAAAGCGCTACCTTCAAACTCTCTCTTGATTTCCGGCGTTCTCAGGAAACAATCAAACCGCTTCACGGAGTAAACAACTGCCCCGTACGTTTTCATGACGGGAAAATTCCGGAATTCGAGGCGGCGGGAATCCCGTTTGTACGCACGCATGACTCCGGCGGCCCCTACGGACGCAGCATCCTGATCGACATTCCGAACATCTTCCGCGATTTCAACGCCGATCCGGACGATCCGGCATCCTACGACTTCGCCTTTACCGATGTTTATCTGCGGAATCTGGTCAACTCCGGCTGCCGGATTTTCTACCGCCTCGGCATCTCCATCGAAAACTTCCATGCAATCAAGGCATACCGGACCGCGCCGCCTGCGGATTTCAAAAAATGGGCAGGAATCTGCGAAGGAGTCATCCGCCATTACAACGAAGGCTGGGCGAACGGCTTCCATTACGCAATCGAATACTGGGAGATCTGGAACGAACCGGAAAATCCGCCGATGTGGTCAGGCACGATGGAACAGTTCTTCCGTCTCTACACCATAACGGCAAAGCATCTGAAACAGAGATTCCCCGCCCTGAAGATCGGCGGATACGGATCATGCGGCTTCTATTCCGTCACGAGAAAGAATACAAGCGTTTTTTTCCAGACCTTTCCGCGCTGGTTCGATGCCTTCCTCCGCCATGTGCGAAAGGAAAACGCGCCGCTGGATTTTTTCTCCTGGCATCTCTACACTTCGGATGCCGCCGAGATCAGCGCCCATGCGAAATACGTCGCGGAAAAACTCCGGGACGCAGGCTTCTCCCGGACCGAAAACATTTTCGGCGAATGGAATTTCATCGATCCGACATGCAGGGGAAACGCGGTTTTCGTCTCCATGAAAGAGATGCCCGGGGCGCTTTTCACCGCGGAAGCACTCTGCCGCCTGCAGGACTCGCCCGTCGACAAGGCAATGTATTACGACGCGGAACCGACACGAACCTACTGCGGACTCTTCTACTTTCCCGGCGAGTCTGTCACCCCGACCTATCATGTCTTCCGCATGTTCAGCGAACTTTACCGCCTCGGTGGACGGATTGCGCTTTCCGGAAAACCTCCCCGGAAATTTTTCGCCCTCGCGGCGGCGGATGCCGGTGAGGGCGCAGTGCTGCTGGTGAACCGCGCGAAACGGGAACGGATCCTGGAGCTGGAAACAGGCCGTCCGCTGCGGGATGCGGACGCCACCCTGCTTGACAGGAGGCATCCGCACACAGCTCGGCGCAGACTCTCCGGGCGCGTCCTGCATCTTCCGCAGGAGAGTGTTCTCCTGCTGCGAATCCCGCTGAGCGCGGAAGCCCTTTCCGCTCCGGAGCGGAAAACGGATGCCGGAACACAAGCCCGCCCCGACAGGAATTTCGCAGGACTGGCGGCTCCGGAGATCCGCTGAAGCCGAACGGATTACATTCCGGAGAAATGCTTCAGCACCCTTTCCAGGAAATCTTTCTTGATGCGGATGGATTCCGCATGAAGGAGCGACACGCAGACGTCCCCTTGACAACCGAGTCGCGGGTCTTTTTCAAATCAGGGCGGCGCTTCGATTCCCGGTTTCCTGTTTTTTCAACAACCGCACCCGAATGTCGACCAGGATCCGTCAGAAAAATCTCTGCGACAATGCCGTTCCCCGGGGGCTCAGGCTGTTTACAATCCGCTGCGGGAAACCTTTTGGGACAATGAATCGGACCGGCATGCCATTTGCGGCCGGATGTATCCTGATGCTGTTGAGTCCCCTTCTGCTTTTTCCATATCCGGATTCACCCCGGACTCCATATTCGAGCAGCATTCCTCATGTCGGATCCGGCACAAGCAAATTGTGTAAACTTTTATGTTCCGGCAGTTGAAATTTTCCGTTTGGAGTATAAAGTAGCTGGACAGGTTTTTCACCTTTTAAGGAAAGGATTTCAAAATGGCAGTAAGCTACAAGGACCTCGGTCTCGTGAATTCCCGCGAGATGTTCAAAAAGGCAATGGCCGGTCACTATGCGATTCCGGCGTTCAACTTCAACAACATGGAACAGCTGCAGGCGATCATCCAGGCCTGCACGGAAAATGAGTCCCCCGTCATTCTCCAGGTTTCCAAAGGCGCGCGCCAGTATGCAAATCAGACACTGCTCCGCTACATGGCGCAGGGAGCCGTGGAATACTCCCGGGAAATCAGCAACGGCAAGGGCCCGATTCCGATCGTTCTGCATCTGGATCACGGCGACAGCTTCGAACTCTGCAAGTCCTGCATTGATTTCGGATTCTCCTCGGTCATGATCGACGGATCCTCCCTCCCCTATGATGAAAACGTCGCACTGACCAAGAAGGTCGTGGAATACGCGCATCCGCGCGATGTCACGGTCGAAGGCGAACTGGGCGTTCTCGCCGGCGTCGAGGATGAGGTCTCCGCGGCCGAATCCCACTACACCAAACCGGAGCAGGTCGTCGATTTCGTGACCAAGACCGGTGTGGATTCCCTCGCGATCTCCATCGGCACCTCCCACGGCGCCTACAAGTTCACGCCGGAGCAGTGCACGGTCGATCCGAAGACCGGCAGACTGGTTCCGCCGCCGCTGGCATTCGACATTCTCAAGGCGATCGAAAAGGAGCTTCCCGGCTTCCCGATCGTTCTTCACGGCGCCTCCTCCGTCCCGCAGGAGGAAGTTGACATCATCAACAAATACGGCGGTGCGCTCAAGGCCGCTGTCGGCATTCCGGAAGAACAGCTCCGCGAAGCTGCGAAATCCGCAGTCTGCAAGATCAACATCGACTCCGATTCCCGCCTTGCCATGACGGCAGGCATCCGCAAGGTCTTCGCGGAAAAGCCCGCCGAATTCGATCCGAGAAAATATCTCGGTCCGGCCCGTGACAGAATGAAGGCGATGTATACGCACAAAGTGATCAACGTGCTCGGCTCCGCCGGACACGCATACGACAAATAACATCCCCTCCCCGGGACACAGGAAACGCAGCCTTTAGAGGCTGCGTTTTTTTTATGACGTTTCGGAACGAAATAAGGATGGAAGCAGTCCTGCGGGAAAACTTTCCCGCATGTCATATGTCCGGAAAGAGCCCAACTTTCCAATAAAAAAATCTGAACTCTCCTTGCATCCTGGAGAGAATTGGATTATTATATTCTTTCAATGGGAAAAATACCGTAGAACAGCGAGAAGGAAATATGAAAGTCACTCCTGAAATTCTTGATGCGATCGATCGGGCCAGCGATTATTACGGCAACATTACACTGCTTGCCCAGCACCTGGGCATAGCGCACAGCACCATCCTTTTCTGGCGCAGCGGAAAAACGACCAACATAAGCGGCAAACTCTGGATAGAAAAAATACACCAGAAGCTGAAGCCGTTCATGCCCGGCGGTATCCACTACAAGGAAATGGAAAGTCTGAATGCCGCGAAATATCAGCTGCGCGACGACCGGGCGTCTTACGGGAGTGAACAGGTCTCGAAAGAAAATCCGGATGTTCCCATTACCGCTTTCAAGGATTTCACAGATTTCGACCCTCTTGTCGAATCTCCCGTGGATTTTACAAAAAAGCATCCGGCACCTTCCGGCAGCATGAAATTCGCCTGCGAAGTGAAGGACGGATATTTCGCACTGTCTTCCGATGCGTCCGTCAAGTCCTCTTTTCCGGACGGCACGGCATTTCTGATCGCATGGGGAGAATATCCGCGCGACGGCGGCGTTGTCGCGGCAAAACTCCGCGATTCCGGGCAGATTCTGATTGCGCACTTCCGGAAACAGGATGGTCAGATCAGGCTGCATCCGCTTGCGGGGAAAAAGGCATATGAATGGCCGGCGAAGGAGAATTCCATGAATCTTCTCTGGATGTATCCCGTGTATGAGATCCGGATTGATCTGGCGGCCAACAAATGGGAGGAAAACGCTCTTCTGCCGTTTGCGGAATGAACGACAAAACGGCGTTTCATGCGGAAAAGATGAAACGCCCGGGTTCCCGGAAATCGCCTGCGGACTGGATTTCCCGGCGCAGAATTGCAAAGAACTGTGTCCGCGCATATACTTCGCGCCATGGAGTATGTCCGCATCTCCGCAGCAGTTGGAAACGGCAGGAGACGCCTTCCTTTTCCAGCGGTTCCGTCACCCCCTCCGGCGGATGCGTATCATATTCGCCGTGAATGACAAGCAGCGGGACTCGGAGTTTCCGGAACTCTGCAGCGAGCATTCCGTTCTTCCGCATTTCCGATGCCTCGGCAAAGACACGGGAATAGATTTCCCCGTCCGGAATGACGGGCGGCTCCGTGTCAGGAAGCTCACAGAAGGAATCCGCTTTCCCGCATAACTCTCCGAGGGATTGCAGAAGGCGGCTCTTTTTCGCAGATCGCGGATCCTGCAGCTTTTCAAGCAGGGAAAAGTAGAGATTCCTCTCTTCTCCGGAAAAATGTGACAGGCGCCGCTTTTCAATGATCGGGACATAGCGTTCCTCCAGCGGTCCCGCCCCGACAAGAATCAGACGGGCAGCCAGTTCGGGATACCGGGCCGCGGTCATGGCGCAGAGCCACGCCCCCCATGAATGCCCGATCAGGACCAGTGCCTTTCCCCCGCCGGAAATCCGGAGCTGTTCCCCGAGTTCCTCGACCTGTCCGTCAACAGAATCTTTTGTCTGAAGCGGTTCCAGAACACCGCAGGACCCGGCCAGTCCCTCTGCAAGAGCGGCGGCGCTTCCGGCTGCGCCCGGACCACCGTGAACGGCGGCGACGCGGTAAGGTTTCATGCCGTGAAAGCGAACATTCATCAAGCGTCCTCCGTTTTCTGAATGCGGCATCGCGTCTGCGTTTCAAAGCGCAGGAGACATTCTTTCTGCCGTTGCCGCAAGGCAGGAAAAGGCGGCGGAAAACTGTTCCGTACACAAAAAAAAACCGCAGGAAAACGGAAAGGACGGGAGAAGAGAGATCAGAGACGGGAAATTATTTTTGTCTGAAAACGATTCTGCCTTTGGTCAGGTCGTAAGGCGACATTTCAAGCGTCACGGTATCGCCGGGCAGAATGCGGATGAAGTTCAGACGCATTTTTCCGCTGATGTGAGCAAGAACCGTATGCTTGTTCGGCAGTTCCACCATGAACATGGTGTTCGGCAGCAGTTCCTTGACAACGCCGTCGACTTTGATCAAATCCTTAGACACGAGTTAAGACCTCCGTTCCGTTCTCTGTAATAAGTATCATGTGCTCGAAATGGGCGGAAGGCTCCCCGTCGCGGGTGCGCACCGTCCATCCGTCACTTTCCGTGTAAACCCTGTGGGATCCGAGATTCAGCATGGGCTCGACGCAGAGCACCATGCCGGGAAGAAGCTTCGGTCCCTTGCGATGCTGGGCGAAATTCGGGACATCGGGCGGTTCATGAAGCCTGGTCCCGCATCCGTGCCCGACATATTCGCGGACGATTCCGAGATGCGCCTCCTGCGCGACCTCCTCGACCGCGCGGGAGATATCCTGGACGTATCCGCCGGGGTGCGCGGCGGCAAGCCCGGCCTCCAGGGATCTGCGGGTGTATTCCAGAAGGCGTGCGATATCCGAAGGCATCTCCTCCTCGCTTCCGACATAAACCGTCCGGGCGCTGTCGCCGACGCCGCCGTCGAAGGCGACGCCCACGTCAACGCTGACCACATCCCCCTTGAGGATGAAGCGGTCATGCCGTCCGATTCCGTGCACGACCTCGTCATTCACGGAGATGCAGATGTTTCCGGGATATCCGCGGTAGTTCAGAAAAACCGGTTCGCCTCCCATGGAACGGATGACCTCTCCGGCGATGTTGTCAAGATCCTTCGTCGTCATTCCAGAATGAACCAGAGAACAGATCCGGTCGCGCGCAATCGCGGTCATGTGCGCCGCCTTGCGGATTTTAACAATCTCCTGAGGGGTGTGAATAACGTATTCGGGTCTCATGATTCAGCTCAGCACGGCAAGGAGGGCGGCATAGGCCCGGTCTTTGGGAAGGGAGGAATCGATTCTGGCGAGCAGTCCGTTGCCGGTATAGAAATCGATCAGGGGGGCGGTCTGCTCCTCGTAAACCTTGAGACGGTTCTGTGCGGTCTCAAGCGAATCGTCGGAACGCTGGTAGAGCTCGCCGCCGCAGTGATCGCAGACACCCTCCTTCCGGGGTTTCGAAAAGAGCTTGTTGAAGTTCGCCTTGCAGTTCCGGCAGGTCAGGCGGGCCGTCAGTCGCTGAATCAGGAGATCGCGGGGTGCGTCGAAAAGGACGACGCAGTCCAGGCCCCGTCCGGTCTTTCCGGCGATTTCATTGAGCATTTCCGCCTGAACGACAGTCCGGGGGAAACCGTCCAGAATGAACCCGCATGCACAGTCTTCCTTCGCAAGTCTTGCAGCCACCATGTCGACGACAAGACGGTCCGGCACCAGTTTCCCGGCATCCATGTAAGCCTTGGCTTCGCTGCCGAGCGCGGTCCCGTTCCGGATCTCGGCCCGGAAAATATCCCCCGTGGAGATATGAACCAGCTTCTCATCGTTGATGAGGATTTCGGACAGGGTGCCCTTTCCGGCGCCGGGCGGTCCGAGAAAAACAAGATTTCTTTTTCTGATCATGATGGCTGTGTTCTCCCAAAAATTCAATAAACTGCAATATAACACTCCAAGGGAAAAAATCAACTTCATTTCGCATGAAAAAAAACGATTATCGCATGCCTGCATCCCGGGGGCCTTCCCTTCCGGGAACGGAGCAAGGGCAAATCACTTTCCTCTCCCTCCTTGAAAGTCGGGAAGAAACGGGGTATAGTACCGGACACTGAACGGGAAGGGTGTTGCAATGATCCGATTTCGAACACTGTTGTTTCTGCTTTCACTGTCTGCACTGACAGCCGCAGCCTCCTATTTTTTCTTCGATCCATTCTGTGCGGGAAAGCCGGATATTGCCGTTCTTGACGCGAACAGCGACAACAACCCCTATGACGACGACTTCTTCACACCCGACAATTCGGGACTCCAGTCCAGCCGTCAGAAAGGCATTGCCGAGGAGAATTCCCCGCTTTTTTCCCCGCTCCTCTCCGCTGAGCCTCCTCCGTTTCCGCTCTTCGCGTGCGAAACGCCTCAGGACACTTTCCGCCGCTCTCCCGTGCTTCCTTACGTCAAATATTTTCTTTCCGTCTGCCAGCCCGTCCGGGCAGGTCCTTCCTCCGTCTGATTTTCCGGAACACAGACAGCAACTTGCAAATCAGACGAAAAGGATTTTTCAGACATCATGACAAAAAAGACACAGTGCCCTTATTCAGGGCTGACCGACGCCGAGGTTGCGTCGAGCCGCGCAGCACACGGAGCAAACGCCCTGCCGGAACCGCCGCGCACCTCGGCATGGAAGCTTTTCCTTGAAAAATTCAGGGATCCCATCATCTGCATTCTGCTCGTCGCCGCCATGATTTCCGCCCTTACGGGCGGCTTCATCGAAGGCGCCGGGATCATCCTTGCAGTGATTCTCGCCACGGGAATCGCCTTCCTGAACGAATACCGGGCGGGCAGGGAATTCGACATTCTCAACAAGGTCGACGACACGCTGCCGTTTAAGACCGTCCGCAACGGAGAGCTCATACAGATTCCGAAACAGGATCTGGTGGTCGGCGACGTTGTTTTCCTTGAAACCGGCGAGGAAGTGCCGGCGGATGCGGAAGTGCTCTCCGCAGTGAATCTGCATGTCGACCAGTCCAAGTTCACGGGGGAACCGGAACCCGTCCCCAAGATGCCGGAACAGACCGGCGAAATTCCGGAATCCATGCGCGACGCGACCTATCCGTATCATCAGCTTCTGCGCGGCTCGACCGTCCTGGAAGGCAACGCCTACATCCGGATTACAGCCGTCGGCGGGGCAACGGAAATGGGACGGACCGCACGGGCGGCAACCGATATCACATCCGTGGAAACGCCGCTGCAGAAACAGCTGAACAAGCTTGGAAAGCTGATTGCAGCCGTGGGTACGACACTTTCCCTTCTCCTGCTCGTCATCCTGATCGTGCAGGGAACGGCGAACGGCACGCTGCCGTCTTCGATCCGCGCTTATGCGCAGTGGGAGAATCTCCATGCCCTGCTGGGCCTCTTCATGATCGCCGTCACGCTGATCGTCGTGGCGGTGCCGGAAGGACTCGCCATGAGCGTCACACTGAGTCTCGCCTACAGCATGCGCCGCATGACCGCAAGCAACTGTCTCGTCCGCAAACTCCACGCATGCGAAACCGTCGGCGCGACCACCGTCATCTGCACGGACAAGACCGGAACGCTCACGATGAACCGGATGCGGACGCGGGCCGTCGACGTCCCGGCATTTCCGGAAGACGGGCTTCCGGACAGGGAAAGTCCGGAATGGCGTCTTTTCGCCGAGTCCGTCTGCGCGAACTCCACCGCCAGTCTGCACGGCGATGGTCCGGATCCGGAGATCATCGGCAATCCTACGGAGGGCGCGCTTCTGGAATACGTCCGCCGCTGCGGATCCGAATATGCGGAAATCCGCGCCGCATTCCGGACGGAACGGCAGTGGACGTTCACCACGGAAACGAAAATGATGGCGACGCAGGGCGTTTCGCCGCTCTCGGGGAGCAGGAGACTTTACGTAAAAGGCGCACCGGAAATCGTGCTTGCGCACTGTTCCTCTCTGCACCTTCCCTCCTCCGTCCGCACTCTGACGGATCAGGACCGCGCGGAAATTCTGGAAAAACTGGCGCAGGCGCAGGCAACCGGCTGCCGCACGCTGGCGCTGGCCTATCGCGAAACGGACACTCCTGCCGATGATCTTGCGGACGCCGCGCGCGACCTGATCTATCTCGGCTTTGCCAGCATCGCCGACCCGGTCCGTCCGGAAGTGCCGGAGGCGGTCCGCGCCTGCCGCGGCGCGGGCATCGAAATCAAGGTCGTGACCGGCGACACTCCGGGAACGGCATCGGAAATAGGCCGTCAGATCGGTCTCTGGGAAACGCCCCGCCCGCCGGAAGGTGCGCTGATCGAGGGACGCGAGTTTGCAAAACTTTCCGACGAGGAAACGGTTCGGGAGGTGCGCAATCTTCGCCTGATCGCCCGTGCCCGCCCGAACGACAAGCTCAAGCTGGTCAAGGCGCTTCAGGAAAACAACGAGGTCGTCGCCGTGACCGGAGACGGCACCAATGACGCGCCCGCGCTGAACTATGCGAACGTCGGAATCGCAATGGGGAAAACCGGAACCGCGATTGCGCGCGAGGCGTCCGACATCATTCTGCTGGACGATTCCTTCCGAAGCATCGTCAACGCCGTCCTCTGGGGACGCTCGCTCTACCTGAACATCCAGCGTTTCCTTGTCTTCCAGCTCACAATCAACGTCGCGGCGCTCGGGATCGCGCTGCTCGGCCCCTTCCTCGGAATCGCGCTGCCGCTCACGGTCATTCAGATGCTCTGGATCAACCTCATCATGGACACGATGGCGGCGCTCGCGCTTGCGACCGAACCGCCGAATCCCGAACTTCTGAAACACCCGCCGCGCAATCCGTCCGCCTTCATCGTGACGGGAAAAATGGCTTTCGACATCTTCTTCACGGCGGCTCTTTTCATCGGGATTTTCATCTGGTACGCGCTGACGCACACGGGCGGAAGCGGCATTTCCCCGGAGGACCGCTGCATCATCTTCAGCGGATTTGTCATGCTCCAGTTCTGGAATCTTCTGAATGTGAAATGTTTCGGAGCGTCGCGCTCGGTCTTCACGGCATGGAAGGAGAATCCGACCTTCTGGATCATCGCCGCAATCATCCCCGTCGGCCAGATTCTGATTACCCAGTTCGGCGGGAGAATGTTCGGAACCGTTCCCCTGGATTTCGGTCAGTGGATCCGCCTGATCGGATGCAGCGCGCTGGTTCTGGCCGCCGGCGAAATCATCCGCCTGGTCGCACGGCTGAGCGGAAAACGCTGACAGCCTCATGCGGCGGCCTGACAGCCGCCGCATGCCGCAATCCTCATTCCGTCAGCGGGAGAGAATTTCCGCGGCAACGGAAAGCGCGGAACCGATCGCCGGAGCCTTTTCCAGCGCTTCGGCAACCGCGCCGGCATCGCACTGTTCCATGAATTTCGGATCCAGCGGGAGCTGCGCGATCAAAGGAATCGAATACGCCTTGGCAAGACGCTCGCCGCCGCCGCTGGAAAACAGCGGGTGCGTGTGTCCGCAGTCGGGACAGGTGAAGCCGCTCATGTTCTCGACGATGCCGCCGACGCGCACATTGACCTTGGCGCAGAAATCCAGGCACTTGCGGCAGTCCGCCATAGAAAGCTCCTGCGGCGTGGTGACGATCACGGCCTGCTTGTCGCCGGTAATCATCTGGCAGGCGGAAAGCACCTCGTCTCCCGTTCCCGGCGGGAAGTCGAGCACGAGAAAATCAAGCTCCCCCCAGACGACCTCCTCCAGAAGCTGCTTGAGCACGCCGATCTTCGCGGGGCCGCGCCAGATGACAGCCTGATCCTCGTCCTCCAGAAGCAGCCCGACCGAAACCAGCTTCACGCCGGCAGCCACCTCCATCGGAAGGAGCCCGGACTCGCATCCGTCCATGCGCAGATGCTGGACGCCGAACAGCGTCGGCTGCGAAGGACCGTGGAAATCCAGATCCAGCAGCCCGACCTTGAATCCCTTCTTCGCAAGGGAGACTGCGAGCGCGGCCGCGACGGAACTCTTTCCGACGCCGCCCTTGCCCGAAAGCACCATGATCTTGTGCTTGATTTTACCCAGAACAAGATTCAGTTTCTCGTCTTCGCATTTTCCCTTCTCCCCGCAGGAAGAACACTGTCCGTTGCAAGCCATTTTTCCCTGTCCTCGCATTCTGTGGTTGATGAATTTATGAAAGGCGCGATTTGAAATCGGAATACCCGAACTCGCGGATGAGTCTGAATTCCCCCGTCTCCGGATCCCAGGTCGCGATGGAGGGCAGCTTGAGTCCGTTGAACGTGTTGGTCTTGACCATTGTGTAGTGGGCCATGTCGAGAAAAACGACACGGGAACCATAATCGAGTTTTTCTTCGAAAGAGTAGTCGCCGATCACGTCTCCGGCAAGACACGAGTGCCCCGCGAGACGGCAGGTGTGCGCTTTCTCCCCGGGCAGTCCCGCGCCGGCGATGTTCGGACGGTAGGGCATTTCCAGCACGTCCGGCATGTGCGCTTCCGCGGAGGTGTCCAGAATCGCGATGTCCATTCCGTTGTGCACCACGTCCAGCACGGTCGCGACGAGATAGCCTGCGTTCAGCGCGACGGCTTCGCCGGGTTCCAGAAAAATCTCCGGCGTTCCCCAGCGCTTCCGGAAACCGTTCAGAAGGCGGCAGAGGAGGTCGATGTCGTAGTCGGGACGCGTGATGTGGTGCCCTCCCCCGAGATTGATCCACTCCATGCGCGGGATCAGATCGGCGAACTTTTCCTCGAACACCGCGAGCGTGCGGGCGAACGCGTCGGAATTCTTCTCGCAGAGGTTGTGCACATGCAGCCCCGTGATCCCCTCCAGGGACTCGCCTTCAAAATCCGCGCGCCGGATGCCGAGGCGCGAATTCGGCGCACAGGGATCGTAAATCGCGACATCGCCCTCGGAGTGCTCCGGATTGCAGCGCAGCCCGAACTTCACGCCGGAGGCCTCCCGCGTGACCGCCCGGAAGCGTTTCCACTGGGAGAACGAGTTGAAGATGATCCGGTCGCAGCAGGCGAGCAGTTCGCGCAGATCCTTCTCCGAATACGCCGCGGCAAACGCCGTGACCTCCTTGCCGAACTCCTCGCGTCCGAGGCGCGCCTCGTGCGGGGAGCTTGCGCAGGTGCCGTCGAGCGTCCCGCTGAGCAGGCCGTAAACGGAAAACATCGAAAACGCCTTCTGCGCGAGCAGAATCTTCACTCCCGTCTTCCGCCGGACGGAAGAGAGAACCGCCAGGTTCTTACGCAGAAGCGAAAGATCCACAACAAAACAGGGAGTCGGAATTCCATCCGGAAGCGTCACACAGCTTGTCCCCATGAAAGAAAGTCCCTTTGAAACGGCTTATTTCTTCAGGAACACCTCGGTCCACGGAAGCCCGTACTGCGTGAGCTTTTCCATGAACGGCGCGGGATCGAACTCCTCCATGTTGAAGACGCCGCATCCCTTCCATGTTCCGGTTGCGACCATCATCGCTCCGATCATCGCGGGAACGCCGGTCGTGTAGGAGATCGCCTGCGAACTGACCTCCCTGTAGCAGTCCTCGTGATTGCAGACGTTGTAGATGTAGTATTCGCGCTCGCGTCCGTCCTTTGTCCCCTTGATCCGGCAGCCGATGCAGGTCTTGCCTTTCGTGAGCGGTCCCAGCGAGGCGGGATCGGGCAGCAGCGCCTTGAGGAACTGCAGCGGAATGATCTCGTGTCCCTGGTACATCACGGGGTCGATCCGGGTCATGCCGACATTTTCGAGCACCTCCAGATGCTTGAGGTAGTTGTCCGAGAAGGTCATCCAGAAGCGGGCGCGTTTGAGTCCCTTCGGCGCAAGATGCTTCGTCAGCGATTCGAGTTCCTCGTGGAACATGAGATAGATGTTCTTCGGGCCGATTCCGTCGGGAAAGTCCATCGTCTCCCTGACGGAAAGCGGCTCGGTCTCGATCCACTTGCCGTTCTCCCAGTATCTGCCCTTGGAGGTCACTTCGCGGATGTTGATTTCGGGATTGAAGTTCGTGGCGAACGGCTGGCCGTGGTCGCCCGCGTTCGCGTCGATGATGTCGAGCGTCTCGATGGTGTCGAAGTGGTTCTTCATCGCCCAGGCGGTATAGACGTTGGTCACGCCGGGATCGAATCCGCTGCCGAGAAGCGCCATGATCCCCTTCTCCCTGAAGCGGTCCTGATACGCCCACTGCCACTTGTATTCAAAATGCGCCTCTTCGGGCGGTTCGTAATTCGCGGTGTCGACATAATTGACGCCGGTTTCGAGACAGGCGTCCATGATATGCAGGTCCTGATAGGGAAGCGCGAGATTCAGCACGACATCGGGCTTCACTTTGCGGATGAGTTCAACGAGCTGCGGCACATTGTCGGCATCCACCTGTTCGGTCCGGATGTCGCGGTTGTATTTCGCCTTGACCTGCGCGGCAAGCGCGTCGCATTTGGATTTCGTTCTGCTCGCAAGGCAGATGTCCGTGAAGACGTCCGCCGCCTGTGCGCACTTGTGCACCGCCACTCCGCTGACGCCGCCTGCGCCGATAATCAGAATTCGTGCCATGGTTTCTTCTCCTGAATAATGATGAATTGGGTTTTCCTGTTCCGGTTCATGCTGATCTTCAGCGTTCAAAATACGTGTAGCCGCGCAGTCCGTTCTCGTAGGCGTTGACGATCGTGCGCCGCTCGGCGGGGGTGATCTTCTTCTCCTCGATCGCGCGTTCGGCGATGCTGCGGAAACTGTTTATCAGGTCCTTGGGGCTGTATTCCACGTAGCTGAGAACGTCCGCTACGGTGTCGCCCTCGATCTCCTTGACGATTTCGAAATGCCCGGTTTCGCGGCTGATGTTGATGTTGACCACGTTGGTGTCACCGAGCAGATTGTGAAGGTCGCCGAGGGTCTCCTGATAGGCGCCGACCAGAAACGCGCCGAGATAATATTCGTCATCGTCGCTGACGGGGTGCAGCGGAAGCGTCCGGCGTTCGTCGTGCAGATCGACGAACTTGTCGATTTTTCCGTCGCAGTCGCACGTGATGTCGGAAATGATGCCGTTGCAGGTCGGGCGTTCGGTCAGGCGGTGGATCGGCATGATCGGAAAGACCTGCTTGATCGCCCAGGAGTCCGGAAGCGACTGGAACACGCTGAAATTCGCGTAATAGATGTCGGCAAGCGCGGCATCCAGGCCCTCGAATTCGTCCGGAATGTATTTCAGGCGCTTGACCTCCCGGTTCACGGAAACCATGATGTGCCAGAACGCGTTTTCCGCCAGCGCCCGTTCGCGCAGGGAGATGCGCCCGTTCTTGAACAGGATGCGGATCTCGTCGCGGTAGTAGATCGCGTCATGGTAGCACTCCTGCAGATTCTTGGCGTTGATCGTGCCGAGGATGTTCATCAGGTCCCTGGTCATCTCGTTGGCGTCGTCCGGCACCTTCGCGGGCATCTTCGACGGGGCGAAGCATGTGACGTCCAGAATGTTGAACAGGAGCACGGAATAATAGGCGACGGTCGCGCGCCCAGACTCGGTGATGATGTTCGGATGCCTGATTTTCCTGGCGTTCAGCGTCTCCGCGACTGCCTCGATGATGTCCACGCAGTATTCGTCCAGCGTGTAGTTCTTGCTGGCGTGATAGTTCGTATGGGAGCCGTCGTAATCGACCGCGAGTCCGCCGCCGAGATCCAGATATCCCATCGGAGCCCCCTCCTCGACCAGTCCGCAGTAGACGCGGCAGGCTTCGATCACCCCCGCGCGGATGTCGCGGATGTTGGGGATCTGCGAACCGATGTGGTAATGGAGAAGCTTCAGGCAGTCGAGCATCCCCGCGTCGCGGATCTGGTCGACCACCGCGATCAGTTCGGCCGTGTTGAGTCCGAAGACGCTGCGGTCGCCGCCGGAGTCGGTCCACTGTCCGCCCGCGCGGGTGGAAAGCTTCATGCGGAGCCCGATGTTGGGCCTGATCCCGAGCGCCTTGCTCCGCTCGATGATGACCGGCACCTCTCCGGGCATCTCGACGACGAGAATGCAGCGGATGCCGAGTTTCGTCGCATACAGTCCGAGATCGATGAACTCCTCGTCCTTGTAGCCGTTGCAGACGAGACAGGCGTCGGGATCGGTCATGTTGCCGATCGCGGCGATCAGCTCGGCCTTGCTTCCCGCCTCGAACCCGTGATGGAACTCGCGTCCGAAGCGTGCGACCTCCTCGATCACCTGCTGCTGCTGGTTGACCTTGATCGGATAGACGCCGCGGTACTGTCCCGTGTAGTTCGTCTGCTGGATCGCCTTGCGGAAGCTGGCGTGTAGCAGCCGGATCTGCGTATCCAGAATGTTCCGGAGCCGGAGCAGCACGGGCATGTCCATGCCGCGCTCCTGAATGCCGTTCACGATTTCCATGAGACTGACCGCGGGCCCCTTCGGCCCGAAAGCCGTCACGACAAGCTCTCCCTTCTCGTTGATGTCGAAGTAGCCGGCGCCCCAGTCCTTGATTCCGTAGAGATCCGCGGAATCGCGGGCTGTCCAGTGTTCAAAAGCGTCTTTATGAACGTTCATTCTCCGGAAGTTCCTCCTAATCTTAAAAACTATCCCGGTCCCATGTTGAAGACAAATGCCGGTAATATAGATTCAAACGCCTGAAAATTCAATTCAGTTTATGAAAATTTAACAAACACTTTCCGCCCCGTGGCGTCGTGACGCATTCCATGCGGAAATCCGGGAACGGATCCCCGGTTTCCGGGTTTGAAAAGGCGGCCGCGGCGCGCTATATTGAACGATTCGGAGGATTGCAAATGCAGAGGGAAGGAAAGATTCACATCTATACCGGTGACGGAAAGGGAAAAACCACGGCGGCAATCGGCCTGTGCGTACGCGCGCTCGGAGCCGGACGGCGTATTTTTTTCGCCCAGTTCATGAAGGATGGCACAAGTTCCGAAATCGCCTTTCTCCGGAAAAGCGCGCCGGACCGCTTTCATTATTTCTGCCGCGGCAGCGGAAAATTCATCATCGGGACTCCCCCGCCCGGAGAAGTTGCACGGGCGGAACGTACGCTTGAGGCTCTCGTTTCCGCGCTGAAACAGGAGTCTTACGACCTCGTCTTCGCCGATGAAATATTCGGCGCGATGCATGCAAAGCTCCTGAAAGAGGAGGACATTCTCGCCCTGATGAACGCCCGGACCGGCGCAACAGAGCTGATCCTGACCGGACGGAACGCACCGCAGACGGCAAGGGAACGCGCCGACCTCGTTTCGGAAATCCTGTGCAGCAAACATTACTACACGCAGGGACGGCCCGCCCAGAAAGGAATCGAATACTGATGATGGAGACACATCCAGCCTTCCTCGACTGGTGGAAACAGGAGGGCCGCAGACATTACGACGCCATTCTGTTCGACATTGACGGCACGCTGATCCTCGGAAGGGGGAACCCCCTGCCGGGCGCGCCGGAGACGATCGACTATCTGCACGCATGCTCCACTCCGTTCCGTCTTCTGACCAACGACGGCAACCGGCCGCGCGAACGGAAATGCTCCTTCGTCACGGAGGCGGGAATCCGCGTGACGCCAAAGGAGATCATCAGCTGCTCCCACGCGCTGAAAGGAGTTGCGCAGCGTCTCGGCCTGACGGGGCGCGACATCTTCGTGATGGGGAATCCCGTTCCGCCGGGAGACTACATCCGCGACGCGGCGCTGAACCCCGTCACGGATCCGGCAAGGATTTCGGAATGCGCGGCGATTTTCGCCGCGGGAGGCCGCTATGAATGGCGCGAATCCATCCTCGCCGTCTTCAACGAGCTCGCCCGGAATCCCGCCAAACCCTTCATCGTGGCGAATCCGGACAGTTACTATCCGGAACCGGAGGGCGGCTACGGCATCGGCGCCGGATCCCAGGCGCGCTATGTCGTTCAGCTGCTTTCGGAGCTCGGCATCGTCAAGGAGCCGCTCTATCTCGGAAAACCCTGCCGGGCGATTTTCGACTATGCGCTTGAAGAGCTCCGCAGCGACTGCGGCCTGACCGCCCTGCGCCCGGAACGGGTCCTGATGCTGGGCGACTTTCTGAAGTCGGACATCGCCGGCGCCAACGCAATGGGCATGGGGTCCGGCCTGATGATGACCGGCGTGACCACGCGCGAAGCGCTGGAACACGCACCGGAGGAGGAACGCCCGAATTATATTTTCGATCATCTCGCATGACAGCCCTTGACAAAAAGACGTTTTGATAATACAGTTTCCCTGAATGAAAACAATCCGGAGTCGTTATCATGAAACTGAAAATTTCCGCCATGCTTTCCGCCGCGCTTCTTCTGGCATTCTGTCTTGCCGCGTGTTCCTCGAAATCGGAACCGGCTGATGTTCTGATAAAAAAATCCTTCGACAGCGCCATGGCGGGAGACTGGAAGAATGCCGCGGAGCTCGCCGAACAAGCCGCCGATCAGGAACCCTCCAACGTCACGGCGCTGCTGCTCCATGCGCTCGCGCTCAGCTACACGGACCGTCTCCAGAGCGCGATTGACGAATCCCGGAAAGCCGTCAGGCTCGCGCCCGGAAGTTTCACCGCGCAATATCTGGAAGGCTACCTGCTCTATAAAAACCGCAATTACGATCAGTGCATCGAACCGCTGCGCATCGCCCGCTCCCTGCGCCCCACCGACATGAACAGCGCAATTCTGCTGGCACAGGCATCCCTGGAACTCCGGAACACGACCGCTGCTGCGGGATACTACAAGATCATCGCCCGCGACCGCAGATTTTATCCCACGCCCGCCCCATGGATCGGACTGGGCATGACTTTCCTGAAAACAAGGCCGACGCTCACACGCTCCTATTTCACGCTCGCCGAACGCCGCGCCCCGGACAATCCGCTGATCGCGCTGAATCTCGCCGTTGTGAACGACTCCGCCCTGAAAAGCCCGATGAACGCCGTTCCCTATTACAACAAGTTCCTGCGCCTGACCGGAGACAAGGCGGGATATGATGAGCTGCGTGCGAAGGTCCGGAAACGCCTGACGGAAATTGCCGTCCGCTGACGACATTCCCGGGAAAGAGCCTCCGCCGTGGGCAGATATATTCCAGATCAGATCATCGACGAGATCGCAGCGCGAGCCGATATTGTCGACGTCGTGCAAAGTTACATTCCCTCCCTCCAGCACGCAGGTTCGCGCTGGAAGGCCTGCTGCCCGTTCCATCAGGAGAAGACCCCCTCCTTCATTGTGAATCCGACTTCGAACACCTTCCACTGCTTCGGCTGCGGCAAGGGCGGCAACGTCTTCACCTTTGTCATGATGATCGAAAACCTCCAGTTTCCCGATGCCGCCCAGATGCTCGCACGCAAATACAACGTCATCATCCCCGAACCCGAACACCGGCATTCCGGCAAAAAAGACAAGGAGGCGGCGGAGGCCGCTTACAACCTGCGCGAACGCGTCTTTCTGCTGCATGAAAAACTCGCGGCATGGTACCGGGCCAATCTGGTGAACGGCAGCGCGGCAAAAGCGGCCGAGTATTTCAAAACCCGCCGGATGGATCCGGTTTTCGCCGAACGGTTCATGATCGGCGCGGCTCCCGATCTCTGGGACGGCATGATCCAGTGGGCGAAGCGCGAAGGCTTCACGATCGAGGAAATGAAGGAGGCGCGCCTGGTTTCCGAAAGCAGGCAGACCCCGGGGAAGTTCTTCGACTTCTTCCGCAACCGTCTCATTTTCCCGATCTGGAACGAACAGGGACGGGTCGTCGGATTCAGTGCGCGCCAGATCGATCCCGAACAGGGCGGCGGGAAATATGTCAACAGCAGCGAAAGCGTCATTTTCAAAAAAAGCCGGATTCTGTACGGATTGAACTTCGCACGGCAGGAAATTGCGAAAAAGGGCTTCGCCGTCATCTGCGAAGGGCAGATGGACGTCATCGCAATGCACAGCGCGGGCTGCGCCAACGCGGTGGCGGCGCAGGGCACCGCGTTCGGCAATGAACAGGCGATGATTCTGCACCGCCACACGGAAAACATCACGCTTGCGCTCGACTCGGACAGCGCGGGCGTCAATGCGATTCTCAAGGATGCGGCCATTCTTCTTCCGCTCGGCTTTACGCTCAAGGTCGCGCGCTTTCCCGGTGGGAAAGACCCCGATGAACTGCTCAAAAACGCCGGAGCGGAAGCCGTCCGGAAGGCAGTTGAAGATGCGGAGGATTTTTTTGCGTTTCTTCTTGCAAGGGAATCGGAAAATCAGGATCTCGCACAACCCGCGGTAAAGACAAGAATCGCGGAAAAGCTCCTGAAATTCATCATGCTCCCGGAGAGCGAAGTGGCGCGGGACTCCTATATCCAATGGCTTGCCGCCAAACTCGGTCTCGAGGCGAAAGCCATGCTTGCCGAGGTGCGGCGAATCTCTGCGAAGGAGGCGCGGAAAAACCGTTTTCAGCATGGAGCGCACGAACGCCGGAAACCTGAGGCGGAATCCACAGCTCCCCCGCCGGACACGCTCCCGGAATCCGTCGCGAATCCGCTGCTGGCCAAAGCGCTTGCCGAACTTCTGGAAGTGATTTTAAGTGATTCGGATGCCGCCGATTTCGTCAAGGCCGAACTTCCTCCGGAAATGCTCGACAACGGACCGTTCGCGGTTGCTGTCGAAACCGTGATCCAGTCGCGCATGAACGACGAGTGGGAAGACGCGCCCGCAGTCATTGCACGCCGCCTGATCGGATGCGAATTCGACTGCGGACCGCTGAGCGCCGTTCTCGCTGCCGAACCCAGGAAGCATTCCCGCTCCTACTGTGCGAAAACAGCCGGCGACTGCCTGAAGCGCATTCGGATTCTCTTCGTTGAAAAACAGCTGCGCGAACTGAAAAAAAACTTTGCCGCCACTCCGCCCGGAGCGGAACGGAATGAACTGCTGAAAAAAACGGTGGAACTGACACGTGCACTCAATGCGCTCAACCATCCGCGCCTCCGGGAAAAGGCAACTTCCGGGAAGCGCTATCTCCTCCCCGATGACACAGCCACGACGGACGCAGCCGCAACAGACTGACCGCCCGGACGCGGAAGATGCTTGCCCAGAAAAAACTGTGCCGTCCGCGGAAAAGTTTCCAGCCTCCGCCTGGAAGTCCCGCGGAGAAGCCTCTTTTCCCGCGAGGACGCTCTCATTGGCTTTTTTTTTCTTCCTCCGTATTGAAAATCAGGTGAATTCCGGATATGTTACGGAAAATATGCCGCAATCAAACGGGAAGGCGTCAGCGCATGCTGGAGATTATTTACAAGCTGCGGCGGATCATACCGCCGAAATATAAGTTTTTTGCGATTTTCCTGATCGTCATGATGGGATGCAGCGCAGTTCTGGAACTCGGAATGCTCGGTTTGCTGATGCCTCTGGTTCTTACCGTATCCAATCCGGGCGCCACCGCGGGCGGAGGCAGACTGAACCACTTGTACCGTCTCTGCGGATCCCCCTCCGAGCATGTGTTCATTATTTACCTTGCGCTTGCCATGATCGCATTCGCCATCCTCAAAGCGGGATTCAATTACCTGATGATCTGGAGTCAATCGCGTTTTGTGGCGGACCTCACCCGGATTCTGACAAAAAATCTGGTTTCCAACTATGTTTCCGCGCCCTATCTTTTCCATGTCCGCAACGGAATGAGCGATCTGATGAACCGCGTGCAGAGCATCCGGACACTGCTCGCACAGGTGTTTCAACCGCTTCTGCTTGTTTTTTCGGAGATTTTCGTCATTGCCGCGCTTGTTCTTGGAATCTGTTTCATCATGCCCGCCGCGGCGGGTCTTGTACTGCTGTTTGGGATTCTTTCCCTCCTCGCCTACCTGCCGCTGAAAAAGAAGATCGAAACGCTCGGGAAGGAACAGTTCGTCTGGAACGGCAAATACCAGAAAGCCCTTCTTCAGGCGTTCGCGACCATCAAGGAGGTAAAACTCTCCTGCGACGAATCCTGCTTCATCAATTCCGTCGTCGACGCCAGGTGGAATCTTTCCCGCGCGGAAAAAAAGACATATGACATCTCCCAGCTGCCGCGCCTCATGATTGAACTGTTTGCCGTCGTTCTCGCCATGCTGATCCTGATTTTTCTGGTCGGGACAAACACGTCCCTCTCCCATATCATCATGTATGCGGCGGTTTTCATCGCGGCGATGTTCCGGCTCCTGCCCTCCTTCACCAGAATCCAGTACAATCTGGTCTATATCCGGGGAGGAGTATTCATCCTGAACAAACTGTATGAGGATCTCACGGATTTCAAGGTGGAATCCCTGGAAAGGTCCGAGGTTCCCGTCCGCTTCGAAAAGGAACTGTCCATCCGCGACCTATCCTTCGCCTACGATGAAACACCCGTGTTTGACCACTTTTCCGCAACCATCCGGCACCGGGAATGCGTAGCCTTCACCGGTCCCTCCGGCAGCGGAAAAACAACATTGGCGGACCTGATTATCGGTTTTCTTACGCCGGATTCCGGAGCCATTCTTGCCGATGGAGTCAGCATCTTTGAAAACCTGAAAGCATGGCGCTCGAAAATCGGCTATGTTTCCCAGAACATCTATCTCCTGGACGATACCGTACGGAACAACATCGCGTTCTGCCGCGAAGAGGATGTCGACGACGAGAAAGTTGCGGAAGTCATGAAAACCGCTCAGATTTTCGATTTCGTCCAGACTCTGCCGAAAAAGGAATATACGGCAATCGGAGAATTCGGGATGAGACTTTCCGGCGGACAGCGGCAGCGGATCGCCATTGCGCGCGCCTTGTATCAGCAGCCGGAACTCCTGATTCTGGACGAGGCCACAAGCGCTTTGGACAACGAGACGGAAAAGGCGTTCATCGACGCCCTGCATGCCTTGAAAGGCTCCATCACCATCATTATGATCGCGCACCGCCTCTCCAGTCTCGAGTACTGCGACCGGACAATCGCTCTGGAAGCCCCGCAGCGGCAGGCTGCGGCAGCATCGGAATAAGCCTCCCCTCCCCGCGCCTGAGATTCCGCAAGCCGGTCCCGGTTATTTCTGTACGAGCGCTGCGGCAACGGCCACACACATGGAACACGGAGTCCCGCATTCGGTCTTGATCGTTCTGCAGTCCGCCGCACCGATCCGGCGAATGAACTCGGCTTTCGCTTCCGCTCTTTTTTCTTCGGGAAGCATGGCAAGCGCCGCATGCAAAGCGCCGCACAATCCTCCGGGAGCGCGGCCGCCCCCGCATTCCGCCAGCTCTTCCAGAAGCTCCTCATGACCGCATCCGGCGGCCACGGACTGCGCACAGTTGTGGGTTTTCGGCACGCGTGCAAAAATTTCTTCCGCTGTTGGCATTTTTCAGGCAACCTTCCTTGTTTTCCATGATTCATCTCCGGGATTCGGCGGGGAAAGGCGAAGCGCGGAACCGCTTCCTGCCCGTCCTCCCCGGGGATAAAGACCGTTCAGAGCAGGCCGGCCGTTTCATCCAGTCCGAAACGGATGTTCAGATTCTGCACGGCCTGTCCGGAAGCGCCCTTGGTCAGATTGTCGATCACGGAGCAGAGAATCAGATTGCCCGTATGATCGTCCAGAACGAAACCGATTTCGCAGGAATTTGTCATGGTGACATGCTTGGTGTCCGGCAGCTTCCCTTTCGGAAGCACACGGACAAAACGCTCCGCGCCGTAAGCTTTTTCATAAACTTCCGCGACCGCGTCCATCGTGCAGGAAGAGGATGCCTTGAGAATGATCGTCGAGAAAATGCCCCTGTTCACGGGGACAAGATGCGGAATGAAATTCATCGCCAGGTCCGGAACCCCCGCGGCAACGGCAAGCTCCTGCTCGATTTCAGGCAGATGCCGGTGACGCACCACCCCGTAGGCCCGGACACTCTCATTGCACTCCGGGAAAATATAGGGAAGATCCACTTTCCGTCCCGCGCCGGTCACGCCGCTGTCCGTGGAAACGATGATGTTGTCATGGGAGGCCAGTCCCGCGGCAAGCACGGGCGCCGTCGGCAGAATGACGCTGGTCGGATAACAGCCCGGACAGGCGATCAGATCCGCGGTGCGGATCTGGCTGCGATAGCGTTCGGGCAGTCCGTAGACGGCTTTTTTCAGGAAGTCGGGCGCGGGATGCTCCACGCCGTAGTATTCCTTGTATTTCGCGGTGGAGCGGATGCGGAAGTCCGCGCTGATGTCGATCACCTTCACGCCGGCTTCCACCAGCGGCGCCGCATATTCGGCGGCAAGACCGTGCGGAAGAGCAAGAAACGCAACATCGCAGCTCTCCGAAATCGCCTTCACATCCGGCGCGGAAAATTTCAGTGCGTAATCTCCGAAGCGCGGGAAAATGTCGGAAATATTCTTCCCCGCTTCCTTTCTGGAGGTGATGACGCGCAGATCAACTTCCGGATGGCGGATCAGAAGACGGATCAGTTCCTCTCCCGCATACCCTGAAGCTCCGATGATGGCCGCACGAACTTTAGACATGATACTACCCCACTCCCGGCGGGCGTCTCAACCCGCATTTTTCTGATATGATTGAACAAAACCGCAAAAAAGAAAAAAGGGGAAAGAACTTCTTCTTTCCCCCGAATCGCCACAGGAACGATCAGCGCTTGGAGAACTGGAAGCGCTTTCTGGCGCCGGGCTGACCGGCCTTTTTGCGCTCTTTCTCTCTGGAGTCGCGAGTAAGCATTCCGCTGTTCTTGAGAACCGGACGGAGAGACTCGTCAAATTTGATGAGCGCTCTCGCGATGCCGTGACGCAGAGCTCCAGCCTGACCGGTTTTTCCGCCGCCGGTGATGGTCGCGCAAACGTCAAGCGTATTGCCGAGACCGGTCAGCGTGAGGGGCTGAAGAATGAAGCCGCGGATGGCTTCCACATTGAAATATTTGTCGAAATTTTCGCCGTTGACTTTAATTTTGCCGGACCCCTGGCAGACGCGGACTCTCGCGCTCGCTGTTTTTCTGCGTCCGGTGGCGCCGATTTCAGATTTGGACATTGCTGCGTTCATTCGAAAATCTCCATCAAAGTTTTACCGCTTCGGGGTTCTGCGCCGCATGCGGATGCTCCGCGCCCGTATAAACTTTCAGCTTCGCGTACTGCGCTCTGCCGAGACGGCCTTTGGGAAGCATGCCCCAGACAGCCTCGCGGATCATCAGCTCAGGTTTCTTCGCGCGGACCTCACTGGCTTTTTTGAGCTTGTGACCGCTGCGGTATCCCGAGAAGGACTCATACATCTTCTTTTCTTCCTTCGCGCCGGTCAGGAGCACTTTCTCCGCGTTGATGACAATCACGAAACAGCCGGTGTCAACATGCGGCGTATAGGTGGGACGGTCTTTGCCGCGAAGGGAATTCGCGATTTTCACTGCAAGACGGCCCAGAGGAACATCCGCCGCGTCGAAAAGGACGAACTTGCGCTCGATTTCGCCGGCTTTTGCCAGATACGTCTTCATTTTCTACTTCTCCGCTTTCCAAAAATTACTTGCATTCAAGCCTGCTCTAAAAAAAAACTCGCTTCCGGAACCCATGCTGCCAGGCCATGGCTCCGACACCGGGCCGCGATCGGGAAATGCAGCCGCGGAAGCATATAATGTAACATCAGGATTTCCTTTTTCAAGACGGAGGAAAGGGAAAACAGAACTTTTTTCCAATATTTTCCCGCATTTTCACAGAAGTGACCAAAGAAAAAAGGTGAAGGCCTCTCGACCTCCACCCCCACTTTTTTGATCTCCTTTTTAAAGTCAGGAGCGGACTCAACCGCCAGCAGGCTCTCTCTAAAACCGGATGACGGCGGCAGCGGGACCTCTCACAATCCCAATGCTCCGGCAACTTATCACGCCGACGGCAAAATGTCAAACCGGAAATCATTTTTTTTTCAAAAATGTCACAGGATGAACAGGACGGCGAAGTCGTCAGAGTGTTTTTTTCAGCATCGCCTCCGCAATCCGGATGCCGTCCACAGCGGAAGAGGTGATGCCACCCGCCATGCCGGCGCCTTCGCCGACCGCATAAAAACTGGTGACGGAGGTCTCCTGTGTCTCCGGATGACGGTCGAACCGGACCGGACTGGAAACACGGGTTTCCAACCCGGCGACGACTCCGTTCTCGATATAACCGGGCGCCATGCCGCCGATGTGCTTCAACGCCCGACGGATCGCGTGTTTCGCCTCCTCCGGCAGCAGGGAATCCACACGGAATTTCCGGAGTCCGAACACGTAGGAACCGTTGTCGGGAAGCTCGCCCAGTGTGCCGCGGAGAAAATCCGCCGCGTTCTGCGCCGGACAGGTGTAGTCGCCCCCGCCCGCCTCGAACGTTTTCCGCTCCAGCGTATCCAGAAATGCGAACGCTTCGGCGGCGTCGGAAAAACGCGAAATATCCTGCGCGGTGACAATCGCGGCGTTCGCAAAGAAGCCGTCGCGGTCCGAGTTGCTCATTCCGTTGGTGCTGAGCTGTCCGCAGTCGGAAGTCGCGGGGATCAGCTCGCCGCCGGGGCACATGCAGAACGTCGTCGCGCCGCCCGCCGACCCGTTTTTCGCCGGTTTCGAGACAAATCCGTACTCCGCGCTTCCAAGCGCGGGCGGCGCCTTGCGCATGCCGTAGCGGAGCAGATTGATGTATTCCTGAGGATGTTCGATCCTGCACCCGATCTGGAACCCCTTCAAGGAGGTTTTCACTCCGGCCTTCATCAGGTTCAGAATGAATTTCCGCGCGCTGTGTCCGCAGGCGGACACAACGGCGGGCGCTTCCAGGGTTTCACCGTCCGCCAGCACGACGCCTCTGCAGACATTGTCTTTTACGGAAATTGTCTCCGCGCGCGTGCTCCAGCGGAACTCCCCGCCGAGCGCGATGATCTCGTCGCGGATCGCCGAAACCAGCAGCGGAAGGCGGTCCGAACCGAGATGCGGATGACTGTAATATCCGATTTCCCGGGGCGCGCCGAAACGGATGAACGTGTCGAGAACATAACCGACACGGCCGTCCCGGACGCGCGTATAGAGCTTGCCGTCGGACCATGTGCCCGCCCCCCCTTCCCCGAAGAGATAGTTGCTCTCGCTGTCGAGTCTGCGTGTCGCATGGAATCCGTCGATGTCCTCATGGCGGCGGTCGACGTCCTTCCCACGCTCCAGCACAACGGGACGGCATCCGGCCTGCGCGAGAATCAGCGCGCAGAAGAGACCGGCGGGACCGGAACCGATCACAATCGGATGCATGAGCCCGTTCCTGCACTCGAAATGCGGGGTGCCGTTGTCCATGTCCTCCGGTGCGGGAACAAGCGGAAACGCCGCGTCCGCGCCGTCCCGGATCGTGACCACGAGAGAGTAAATCAGTTTCACGTCGGGCTTGCGCCGCGCGTCGACGCTTCGTTTTGCAATTCGGTAGGAAAGAACATCGGAAGCGCGGATGCCGCACCGCGCGGCAATATGGGGATGCAGCTCCCGGTCGATCGTCGCGGGAAGCCCCTTGACGGAAAGCGTGAGATTTTCAACGGATATTTTCATTTGACGCCTCTGAGCGGAGCAAGTCCCGCGGCGGCTCTTTTCCGGTTGAGTTCCTGCCACAGTTCCGCGTCCCGGAATATGATTTTTACAAGCTTGGATGGACTGATTCCGTAGCGTTCCGCAGTCTTCCTGACATCCCACGAGTCAAATGCGAGATGATCCAGCAGCACGGCCAGCCATGGCGCATAGGCATGAACATTGGAAACGGACGGGATGTAAAAGGGATCCGCGACAGGAGCTCCGCCGTCTATTTCGCAGCGAAGCGTCATGGCGATGCGGAGACGGAGCTTGCGCAGTGCGCCGAGCCGGTTCGCGGTCTGGCTCCGGTTTTCCGCCTCCGTCACGGAGATGCCGCTGGGAGTGTGCGTAAGACGGACCGCCGAGGAGGTCTTGTTGACTTTCTGCCCCCCTTTTCCGGAAGCCTTGTGAAAATCCTGCACGCAGTCTCGCAGCAGATGTTCGTCATCGGCTTCCAGCCAGCTGTTCCGCAAGCTATTCATTGCTTCCTTTCCTGTTCAGAGGGAAATAAATTTAATTCCCAATTTGATTTATTCAAGTTGGGAAGCTATATTTTCCCCGAATTCGGAGGGGGGAATCCGCCCAGCGCCGCCGCGCCTGCGGCAGATCCCGCCGTACCGGAAAGCCGGGCTGAACCAAAAAACGAGAAAACCAAGGAGTGATGCAATGTACGACGACAACTGTCAAATGGAACGCTCCGCCGCGTCTCCGGCGCTGGCGGCATGTCTTGCGAACGTCTACTGGTGGATGACCTTCGCGCTGCTGGTCAGCGGAGTAACCGCATGGGCGGTGGGAACCTCCGCCGAGCTCAGCCGGATGATCTTCCAGAACCGGGGGATCTTCCTTATCCTGATTCTTGCCGAACTCGGCATGGTCTTCTGGATTTCGGCCGGCATCAACCGGATGCAGGCGTCGACCGCGACCGCCCTTTTCATCGCGTATTCCGTGCTGAACGGGCTGACGCTCTCCTTCATCTTCATCGCCTATTCGCTGGGCTCGATCGCCGTAACCTTCGCGGTCACGGCGGGGACGTTCGGCGCCATGGCGGTCATCGGGACCCTGACGAAAAAAGATCTGACAAGTCTCGGCAATCTTTTCTTCATGGCTCTGATCGGACTCATCATCGCCTCGCTCGTGAATCTGTTCTGGCAGAATTCCATCCTCTACTGGATCGTGACTTACGCAGGCGTCCTGATCTTCGTCGGTCTCACCGCCTATGACGCGCAGAAAATCAAGCGGATGTATCTTGCCGCGGGAACCGACGACTCGGAAACCGTCCGGAAGATCGCGGTGCTCGGCGCGCTTACGCTGTATCTGGATTTCATCAACCTCTTCCTTTATCTGCTCCGCATTTTCGGAGGCAGAAGAAACTGACGCGGAACAGAAATGAGGAAAAAGCCCCGGGGACGGAAAGACGACGGGGTCCCGTTCCCGGCCGGGCTTTTCAACATCCGTTCCGCGCATACCCCCGCAAAACAGCCGGTGCATAGGCTTTTTACTGTCCGCACCGCCCGATCTGCGGAATCCTTCCGGATTCTTTCTCTCCGGTAAAGCTCAGAGAAAACACGGCTTTGGATTCCCCGTTCCAACAGCGGGAAACACCGCAGTTTTCCGTTTTTTTGAAGTGCGCTGTTGATTTTTGAACCGCCGCGGTGTATAGTATCCGGTTCATGCAACTGAAATCATTCAACAATGGAGCAAACATGTATTCCGCAGCTGATCTGAAAAAAGGCCTGAAAATCGAAATTGAAGGCATTCCGTACGCCATCACAGAATTTGAATTCTGCAAGCCGGGAAAAGGCACCGCGCTTTACCGCTGCAAACTCAAGAATCTGATCAACGGCAGCACGATGGACCGCACCTTCCGTCCGGTGGACAAGGTGGACACGCCAAATCTCGAGGAAAAGGAGATGTTCTACTCCTACCACGACGGGAACAACTACATTTTCAGCGACGCGGAAACCTATGAGGAAATTCAGGTCTCCGCCGAACAGCTCGGCGACAAGGTCTACTTCCTGATCGACAACATGACCTGCAATGTGCTTTTCTTCAACGGCAAGCCGATCGACATCTCCCTGCCGACCTTCATCACGCGCGTCGTTGCGGAAACCGAACCCGGCGCCCGCGGCGACACCGCCTCCACAAACGTTCAGAAGCCCGCAAAGCTCGACAACGGCTATGAGCTGATGGTCCCGCTCTTCATCAATCAGGGCGACACGATCAAAGTCGATACCCGGACCGGTCTCTATGCCGAACGCGTCAGCAAAGGCTGAGCGCCTCTCCACAGCATCGCTCCGCGCGCTCGGAGACGCCCTGGCGCTCCGCTCGAAAATCGCCTCGTCGCTCCGGCGCGCCTTCGAATCCGCGGGTTTTCTCGAAACGGAAACCCCGGTCGGGATTCTGGCTCCCGCTCCGGAGGAATACATCGAGGCTCCCCGCGCGGGGGCCTTTTTTCTGCGGACCTCCCCGGAACTTCAGATGAAGCGTCTGATCGCCGCGGGAATGAAGCGGATCTACCAGCTCGGCCCCTGTTTCCGCGCGGGGGAAAACGGAACGAAGCACCGCCCGGAATTCACCATGCTGGAATACTACATGGCCGGCGCAGACTATCTGGAACTGCTGGATTTCACCAAATCCTTCCTCTGCGGCATCTGCTCGGATCTCTACGGTTCGCACCGTTTCCATTTCGGAGGCAATGAGATTGACATTGACAAGCTGGAAATCATTCCCGTCCGCGAGGCGTTCCGACGTTTCGCCGGCGAGAATGCCGACCGCTGCGCAGCAGAAGAGGCGCATTTCGAATATGTTCTGGTGGACCGGATCGAACCGGCATTGCCGAAGGACCGCCCCTGCGTCCTCCTGGATTACCCGATCCGTTTCGGCGCGTTCGCCCGTCCGAAGGCTTCCGATCCGACTCTTGCCGAGCGCTGGGAAATCTACATGGGGGGGATTGAACTTGCCAACGCCTACGGGGAACTGATCGATCCGGCGATCCAGCGCGCGCGCTTCCGTCAATTCGCGGAAACTCGCAAGAAAATGCATCTGGCGGAATATCCGGAGCCGGCGGCATTTCTGGAAGCGATCGACGCGGGCATTCCGCCCTGCGCGGGAGCCGCGCTCGGCTTTGACCGTCTTGTGATGCTTTTTGCAGACAGGCAGGACATTGCGGAAGTCTCTTTTCCGCTTGATTCCTGACGCGGGATTCCCTCCCCGCCAAGTTCAGTCCGCGGGAAGCCCCGCCGGTTCCGAATAGACGACCAGCGCCTTTGCGCGGGAACATCCCGGCGCGAGCACAGCCCGGTGGGGAATGTTGGCCTTCAGATACACTGTGTCGCCGGGGACCATCCGCCGCGGCCGGCGGTTGTCGTAAATGCAATAATCCAGAGATCCTTCCAGCACCGCGAAAAATTCCTCGGAATCATGGAACATGAGTTTGCGCGGCTTCGCCTCGGTGTATTCGAGAATGAACGGCTCCATCTTCCGTCCGGGCTGACGGTAGGCGAGAGCGAGATAGCGGATGCCGTGAAGATCGCTGTCGTCGCGTTCCAGCTCCTCGCCCTCGTCCAGACGGCAGAACGAGAACTCCTCTCCCGAACTGTTCCCCGAGAAAAGATCGCCGATCCCGACGCCGAGCGCGCAGGCGATCCTTTCAAGCGCCTTCAGAGAAGGAGTCGTTCGGAAATTCTCCACCTGGGAGATGAACCCCTTGCTGTAACCGCTTCGTTTCGCCAGAGCCTCCAGCGTCATTTTCTGCGCCTGGCGCACCCGGCGGATCGTCCGGGAGAGTTCCAGCAGGTTCATAACCCGTCATTGTCCTTTCAGAATCGAGCGCAGCTTCGCCGCGCGGTTGCTGGTGATGGAATCCACCCCCATGGCGATATAGCGTTCCGCGAGTTCCGCGTCGTCCACGGTCCAGACGGCGACGTAAAAACCCGCATCCTTCAGGGCGTTAATATAGTCCGCGTCAAAGACTTTTTCCAATGCATGAGCGTCGATTCCATCCGCTTTCGCCTCCTTCAGAAACGCAAGCGTCTCCTCCGGAGTCGGCCGGAAGGTCCCGTTTTCCTCGGTAAATCCCGTCAGCCAGAGCGTTCTGACAGACGGCATGATCCGTTTGCTTGCCGTTACCATCTCCCGGTAAAAGGAGATCATCACAATCTGGTCATGCGGAACGCCGGCTTCTTCAATTTCCCTGCGCATGGCTTCCAGGAGCCGTTCGTCATTCTGCTTGACTTCCACGAAAAACATCCGGCCCGGCCGGAGGATCCGCAGAACGGAACGGAAAAGAGGAATTTTTTCGCCCTTGAATTCCGCCATCCCGTTGGAAACATCCACCTCCTGAAGCTCGTTCAGCGGGGTTGTCTCGACGGGCAGTTTCCGGTTCCCGACCCGTCCCGTATCCGAGTCATGGATGCAGACAACTGCGCCGTCGGCGGTCAGATGAATGTCCGTTTCGATGCCGTCCGTTTCACGCTCCATCGCCAGCTGAAATGCGCGGATCGTGTTCTCCGGCGCGTCAAACGACTCGCCGCGATGGGAAATCCATTCCACTTTTCTCATGTTTCACCTCGTTGTTGTGCTGGAAAATATAACATTGACACTGCTGTTTTCAAAATTTTCGATCAGGATGTCCCCGCGCGAAACCGGAACTTCCACCCGCATCCGGTAAAGACGGTTCAGAAGAGCGTCGATCAGAGGCTTCGGCAGCTCCCGGTCGGTCCGCACGGGAAGCCACGGATGTTCCGCGGAAGTGCTCCGGACGACCGCCGTCACGATCCGCGCGGGATTGCGCAGCTCCCGGTCGGCGTACGCCGCCCCGCGCGGACAGCGGTTTCCCGTGATTTTCAACTCTTCAAACGTTCCGCTCCATTCCGCATGCAGGCGGCAGCCGAACGGACAGCTGATGCAGATCAGATCCCGTTTTTTCATATTTCCTCCCCTTTCCGCAGACGGAACTTGAGTTCCCCGGGCTCCTTCAGAAGCGATCCGGGAACTTCGAGCGTCAGCATCTCCGCCGGGCGGACGCAGGAAAAACGTTTCGACAGAAGGATTTTCCCGTTCTGCTCCGCCTCCAGAACGCCGTCATCGCAGACAATCAGCGACCGGAACGCGAAACGCGTGCCGCACCCCGGCAGAAAGCGGTTCGGCACCACATACTTCAGATTCGATTCCGCCCGCACGGGGAACTGTCCGCTCCCTCCGTCGCTCCCGTCCAGACGCCGGAGGACCATCCGCGCCGCATGTTCCGCCTCCTCCGAAACGAAATCCACCAGATCATGGACATGCAGGACATTGCCGCAGGCGAAAATGCCGGGCACGCCCGTTTCATAGCTGGAATCGACCAGCGGCCCGCCGGTTGCGGGATTGAGTTCGACGCCGGCTTCGGCGGAGAGTTCGTTTTCCGGAATCAGTCCGACCGAAAACAGCACCGTGTCGCAGTCGATGCGGAACTTGCGCTCCGTCACCGGAACGCCGCGGGAAAGCGGTGCGACTTCCACTGCCTCAACCCGCCCGTGTCCCAGAATGTTGACAAGCGAATGCTCCAGCAGGAGCGGAATATGAAAATCGTCCAGACACTGCACGATGTTCCGCGTCAGCCCCGCCGGATACGGCATGATTTCGACCACGGCTTCGACGCGGATCCCCGCCCATGTGAGACGGCGCGCCATGATGAGTCCGATGTCGCCGGAACCCGCGATCACGGCTTTTTTCCCCGGAAGAATGCCTTCGATGTTCAGCAGGCGCTGCGCCGCGCCCGCCGTGAAGACGCCCGCCGGACGGCTCCCCGGAACCGCCAGATTTCCCCGGGTGCGTTCGCGGCATCCCATTGCAAGGATCACGGCATCCGCGCGGATGATCCGGACACCCTCCGCAGTGGAAAGCGACGTCAGGCACAGCGCGCCGTCCGTCTCGCGGCGGATCGAGACAACCGTCGTCCCGAACCGGAAGCGCACCCCGGCGCGTTCCGCCTTTTCCGCAACCCGTTCTGCATATTCCGGCCCGGTCAGCTCCTCCTTGAAATACCGGAGCCCGAACCCGCTGTGAATGCACTGGCGCAGAATTCCGCCGGGATGTTCCTCGCGGTCGACGACGAGCGTATTCCTCCCGGCGGACGCGCAGACCGTTGCGGCGCAAAGCCCGGCGGCGCCCGCCCCGATCACGGCAACTTCGTATTTTTCCTCCTGAATCATGCCCCTTCTCCTCCGCGCACTTCCGCAGTATTCACCGGAAGATCGCCAAGGCGTCCGGCGGCAAGACGGCTGTTTCCGCCTTTTTTCGTCAGTTCCTCCATCGGGATTCCCGTCTCCCTGCTGATGATTCTCATGATCCTCGCCGCACAGAAACCGCCCTGGCAGCGTCCCATTCCGGCGCGGGTGTAGAACTTGACACCGTCAAGCGTGGTGTGTCCCTTGCGGACCGCCTCGACTATTTCCGCCTCGGAGATTTTCTCGCACCGGCAGACGATGTGCGTCCATGCCGGATTCCCGCTGTGCAGGCGGTCCAGTGCGGCAGGCGATTCATGCCGCACCTCGTGCCGCGGAGCGAGCTCGACGGCGAAATGGACCTTTTCCAGCAGCGGAAGTCCCGCGCTTTTCAGGAGGTCCTTGACATACTCCCCGATCGCCGGAGACGCGGTCAGGCCCGGCGACTGGATCCCCGCCACCTGCACAAACGCGGGCGCCTTTTCCGACAGCGCGATGTAGAAATCCTCGTTGTCCATGACCGGGCGCAGCCCCGCGAACGAGGTAATCAGGTCGCGCGGTGACACTCCGGGAATCAGATTCCGGACATGCGAAAGAATCCGCTGCATCTGTTCCGCGCTTGCCGCCGTGTCGAACTTGTCATCGACCGCATCCGAAGTCGGGCCGATCATCGTCGTCCCCTCGACGGTCGGGATGACGAGCACCCCCTTGGAATGCGCGCCCGGAACCGGGAAGACAACCCGTTCCGGCCGCGCCGCGCTGCTGCGGTCCAGCAGATACTCCTCCCCTTTCCGGGGATGGATCGTGAACTCCTCCGCGCCGAAGATCCCGGAAACGCGGTCGGCAAAAAGCCCCGCCGCATTGACGACATAGCGCGCGCGCACCTCCGCGCCGGAAGAGGAACGGATCCTCCAGACATCCTCCGCGCGCGACGCCTCCGCAACTTCGAAATCGCATTTCAGGCATACCCCGTTCCGCGTCGCGGACTCGACCAGACTGAACACATAGCGGTATGGTTCGATCGTCCCCCCGCCCGGCGCGAAACAGCCGCCGATCACCTCGGGATTCAGCTTCTTTTCCAGCTGAAGCAGACGCTCCCGCCCGCACATTTCCATGCCCGGCACACCGTTTGCGATCCCCTGCTCGTAGAGTTTGTGAACCGTGGCCATCTCCTCCCGGGAAAATGCCGCGACGAGAATTCCCGTCCGCCGGAACGGAAATCCGAGCTCGTGCTGAAGCGCCTCGAACATCAGGTTGCCGCGAATCTCCAGTCGCGCCTTCAGGGTGGAAAGCTGGTGATGGAAGCCCGCATGAATGATTCCGGAATTCGCCTTGGAAACCCCGAAGCCGACATCTGAACGCCACTCCAGCAGAACCGTATGCAGCTGATAGCGCGACAGGCGCCATGCCGTTGATGCGCCGCTGACGCCCGCGCCGATGACGGCCACGTCATAAACCATGAAAAATCTCCTTCCCCTCCTCCGGGAAATGCCACAGGAAAAAAGCGGCCTGACCCGAGCAGGGTTTTCATCAAATTCAGTTTTGTTTAGTTATTTGTTTAGTAAAAATATATAATAAGATAAACAGCAAGTCAAGGAAGAATCGGCAATAAAATCATGAAAAAAACAATACGGTCACCGGAACGAGGCGACGGAAACACGCTCCGCGGCATTCAACAGAAGACGCGCGGCAAGAATGGAAGAAAAAACCGCCGGACGCGGAAGGGCACCGGCGGAACAATCTCCGGAAATCCTTTAGATGGCGCTCTGCGGGAAGGCAAGGCGGAACCCGTTTCTTTCACGAAGCTCCCTTTCGAGGCGCGGATAATCCAGTTCATGCGGGAGGCGGTTTTCCGCCGCGGCAAGTGCGGCGGCGGTCCCGGCGGCTTCGCCGGTCATTGCCGAAACCGGAATGACGCGCGTGGCCTCCCATGCGTCTCCGATTGCGGAAATGCAGCGGCCGGCGACCAGCACGCCGGCGAGTTCCGCGGGGAGCAGCGCCCGATAGGGAATCTGCCAGAGGCGTCCTTTCTTCCGCCAGTCGCCGAAGACGCCGACAGAGTCATCAAAGGAACGCCCGGCCATGGTGGAATCCAATGTAAAACGCCCGACGACGGAACGTCCCCTCCGGATGGGCGGCACGGTCTGCAGGGAGATCGGATAATGGGAAGTCCGCGAGGCGATCCCGGCGGCATACTCCGTCTTCAGGAGTCTCCGGTAACGCCTGCGCCCTTCCAGTATGAAATCGGTCACCATTTTCCCGCTCAGGGGGTCGCAGGTATAAACGTTTTCCAGCGGGTCCGCATGGACGGCGACCTGGCAGGAATGGTCAAGATCGTTGCTGGAACGCTGATTTTCGTTGTGCTCGATCACCCAGAAAGTCATGGAATTCTCCGAGAAACGGCAGGGATGCCCGGCGAGATGCACAACGTCGGCGTCTCCCGTGGCGTCCACGAAGACGTTTGCGGAAATGTTTCCCGGACCGCTCTTGTTGGACACGGAAATGGAAACCAGACGGCCATGTTCGGTTTCCGCACCCGTAATCAGCGTGTCAAGCCAGACTTCCACGCCGGATTCCTCCAGAAGTTCGTCAAGGGCCAGCACAAAGGAGGACGGGGAAAACCTCGCGGTGTATCTGCCGTGCGTCCGCCATTCGAAATTGGGATTGCGCGGACCGTAGCGGTTGGCGGCGAGAAGCAGTTCCTCGGAAATGCCGGAGATCATCTGGCGCCCCAGTCCGTCGCAGAGCGGCAGATAGACCAGCACAAGACCTCCCGTAGCAAGACCTCCCGGCTGCGTCGTCTTCTCGATCAGCGCGGTTTTCATTCCCCGGCGCGCGCATGCCAGAGCCGCCGCGACGCCGGCCACTCCGGCGCCGCACACCGCAATGTCATAATTTTTCCGGAACATCTGCAATCCCTTTCCCCGTTTGCAAATCCGCATGAAACTGCGACAATGCCATCCCGCTTCCGGTTGAGAAATAAATCCGGAAGGAAGAAATCTCCTTGCCTTCCCATCTGTCCGGAATCTTGAAGACGGCGTGGAAAACCCGCGTGTTCTCCGCATTCGGAATCCGTTCGGGATCCCTTCCCAAGAGACGGCCCGCCCGGTCATAGTAATACAGCCCGATTCCCGCGCCGGTCCCTTTCAAGGCGAAGCGGACATTCAGGATGCGCCTGCCGCCGGCCGGATATTTGCTCCTGGTGTGGACGACACCTTTTTTCACGACCATCCCGCCGCCTTTTCCCACGGAAAATGTCCCGTTCCAGCCGGGAATCCCGCTGTTTTCCGGCGGCCATTGCACTTCGGAAAGTTCATCCGCCGTCAGAAAAGCGGAACAAAACAGAAAAACGAGAGCTGCCAGATGTTTCATTGCATGTTTTCTCCTGTTGAAACCGTGACATCCGAGAGCCGGAATGCAAGCGGGCCGTCCGCGGAAAAGACGCAGCGGCAGGCCGTCGCCCCCTCCGGAACGGAAAAGAGGCTTTCCCGGAGATCCCCCTTCTTCCGGCCCGTTTTCCCGCGCAGGACGCCGCTCCCCGGTCCGGACCCCTTGAAAAACTGAAGCCCGCAGCGGGGGAGACGATCCCCCTCCGCCCTCCACCGGATGCGGACCGTTTCACCCTGCACCACGGGAATCTTCTCCGCGCTGATGAGAGCGTCTTTCGCCTTCATCACCACATCGGCGGCATCCGGAACGGAGGAGAAACGGATTGTTCCCCGGGAAAGATGCCACGAGGCGATTTCCCCGCGGATTCTCCCCTCATGGAATCCCAGCTTCACGGCGGTCGGACTTCCGCCGCGTATGGAGACATATCCCATATTACCGACGCAATCGGGCGCCGAGGCGAAAAACTTGTTCCAGACCAGTTTGCAATCCTCCCGGAAACGGCGGAAATTCATCCGGAAGCGCCGATGGCTCTCCGGACCGATCACGGAGAGAGGAAGCGCCATCCGCCAGCGCCATTTCCCCTCCTCCGCCGTGCTGAGGAATTTCAGAGGCGGGGAAAAGGTTCCGGTATGGGTGACATCGTTCACCATTTCCGTCCGGTAGCACAGCGGCGTCTTCGTGGATGGAGCGAAAGCGATCTGCGTCACCGGCATGGCGCCGTCGGCCGAAAGAAAAATCTCAAAGAAATTTTTCCAGAGACGGGGCTGCGTCTGATTCCGCTCCTCCAGAAAGTCGAAGTACAGATAGCGGCTGTCCGCGGCAAGTTTCAAACGGAATGTGTTCGGAAGCACGGTGCCGTCCTCCAGCGTGTGCGCGTCTCCCGCCGAGGTTCCGAGTGTCCAGTCCACGGCATCCGGATTCCCGTCCGCGTCGGGACAGCGCGCAATGACAATGCTTTTTTCCGGCATCCGTTCAAGCTTCATCCTCTTCTGATGATCCCGGTATCCTTCCAGAGCCTGATCCCAGAAACCCTTCCGGATCCAGGAAATCCGCTTCCGGATCAACGGGGTGTCCGCCTTCGCCTCCGCGGCGTCGATCAGGGAGGACAGACGTTTCATGCGCCCCGCAGTCCCCACACTCCAGTTGTTCGCCGCGCTGAGCATTCCGGTTCCCAGCGAATGGGCGCGCAGGCGCGACGCCACGCCGTTCTTTCCGAACATCGACGCGGGGTAATTCCTCCAATTCCAGTAGATGTTCTCCAGTTCGGTGAAAAACGCCTTCATGTCATCGCCGGACCGTCCGTAGAAAAGACGGAAATGCTCGTCCAGCAGCGCATCCACATCCTGTTCGGAATCGTAAAAGAGCCGGGCGGCAAGATAGACTTCCAGCATGTTGCGCGACCATTCGCATTCGAGGAACGCGCCCCGGATGCCGTCCCGCACCATCTCCCGGACGATCCGCCCCGCATGGCGCGGATAGACGCCGGGAAAGAATTTATGCCTGTAGCGGGTCTTGGAGTCCCATCCCGGTCCGAACAGGTACAGCCAGCATGTCATGACCCGGCCGCCTTTGTTTTCCATCCATTTCCTGTAAATTTCATCATGCTGGATCCGGTAGAATTCCGGATTCCACCACGCATGAATGCCCAGGCAGAGCTGAACGCACAGATTCTCCGGCAGCTTCACGTGTTCCGGATAAGCCAGGGTCCGCTGGTATGCCAGCGTGGAGATTCCGAGTCCGGGCTGTTTTGCGCCCGCGGCGTTCGCAATGTCGGCAATCCACTGCCACATCAGATGGTTCTGTCCGTTCTCCGCGGCCCGTTTTGCGCATGCCGCGCAGTAACAGGGTCCCTGCGTATCCAGATGCTGAACCGATGAGAAAAAGGGTCTTCCCGGCAGACGTTTCAGGTAAGCGCCGCCGGAAGGCAGTCCGGGCATCGGTTTTCCGTTCCACTGATCGACGGCCTGTTCCGCGAAGAACTCCACGGGACCCGGAGAGGAAAAGCAGATGCCCGGCGGACAGTCCGGGTCATCGGGGTATTCCCGCCGGAGAAATCCGTCAAGAGGCATCATTTTCCCCGCATATCCCTGCGCGAAATACTCCGGCTTCCGGCCGCGGAAAAGCGCGGCATACGCAGGCTTTTTCGCCCGGTCCCAGTATGTGAAGTAAATCCGGTAGAGATTGTGATTGGTCTGTCCGAAAAAAGCGGCGCAGCGCCAGCGGTATTTCATCAGCGCCTCGTCGCGCGGCGTGTAGGAGAGGACACGCAAAGTCTGCGCCCGTCCGCCGGAGTTGTAAATGCTCCGGAAGGCGTCCGTTTTCGGGATGTGCAGGAAATCCCGGCATTCCAGCGTCAGCGTCCTTCGCGGGACAAACGCCGTGGCATCGTCGGTCAGTCCGTACCAGCGGACGCCGCAGAAGCGTTCCAGAAAATCGTAGACGGCGAAAAGCGTTCCGTAAGAGCCTTTCGGGAAAGTCGCGCTGTTTCCGTAGTCAACCTTGTGAAAGTCGGCCGTATCGGAACCCCGGATCTGAATGCGGTCTTTCCGGAACTGAACGGAAGAGTATTCATGCGCGGAAGGCTCCGCATCGCCGCCGAGTTCGATCCGTATTTTTCCGGGGATGCCTTCTTCCGTCCTCACCGGGAGTCTGGTTCCGGTCACCATCTCGATATGGTGGTTGAGCTCAAAGGCGGCCATCTGGGCGGAGGCGGTCGGCTTTTTCCTGAGAACAATGACCGCTTCCGGGCGCCCGTCCCGCACGATCGTCATTTCCGAGGCGTTCATGCTCATGGCCGCGCAGACAAGCAGAAGAATGATTTTCATATTCGGTCTCCTCACATTCCGTTGAAAGCTTCCGCGGTTGCAAAGGCATGCCAGAAGTAGCTGCCTTTCAGAAGAAGCAGATCCGCGCCTGATGTCATGAACGGATACCCCTGCACGCAGGGAACCGCCTTTTTCAACCGCTGTTCCGCATGCGCATCGGCGAAGGAAAAGGAAGCCTTCCCGTTGTGGCGGAATGCAATGGTCGCATTCGTATGGGTTTCCGGCGGCAGAACCGTCCCGGCCATGTCGACCCTGTGATGGTTGTGGTTTTCTCCCAGGAACACCGTTCTGGACGGCTGCTTGAAAAACACGGTTGTCCGCTGGTTTGCGCCGGATGCGGACGGAGACTGCTGCCTGGTGAGCCCGTAGGTGTTCCCTCCGTAACTGGTGTAGAAGGAATTCCCGAGATACCCTTCCCTCGGATAGGCCGGACAGCGGAAAATCCCGTTTTCCGCATTTTTCCCGAACGGAATTTTATAAAGAGAGGCAAGTTTTCCGAAGAAAGAATAATCCGCTCCGGAATTGTTCCGCATGGAATAAGGAGAAGGAATCTGATCGCGGTAGTCCGTCCCGTAGAGCGCATAAATGCCGCCGATCTGCCGGATGTTGGACAGGCATTTGATCCCGATGGAAATGCTTCTGGCGTTGTTGAGCGCAGGCAGAAGCAGGGCCGCCAGAATCGCAATGACGGCGATCACGATCAGCAGCTCGATCAATGTAAAGCGTTGTTTCATGACCGCCTCCGTTTCCCGGAATTCCCGGCAGACATGAGTTCTGGTACACCGGCAGCTTCCGGCAGCATGAGCTCCGGAATGCGGATCATCCGCTCCCCGTTTCCGCCTTTCTGGTCTTTCATCTTTTCCTCCATATTTTGTCTCCATTCACAAGGATATGCCTGAAATTCAGGATTTTCCCCCCGTGCCGCTCTCCGGAAAGGAAATAGTCGGCGAGAGCGCTGCCGCACTCGCGAAACGCGGGACGGGAAAAATAAAGGTGTTTTCTTTCCTCCGCGCTCCCGCAGAGAAAATCAATTCCGCGGACATAAATCGCGACATGGGACGGAAGATTGCAGAGGCGGTGAAGAGAAAGCGGGAACCGGGCCTTCGTTTCCGCATCGAAGATCAATGCGTCAAAAGCCTCTCGCTCATAAAGAGAACGGATCCGCGCGCACTCTTCCGCCAGGGAAGCGTCATTCCGGCAGATGAAAGTTTTCAGCTGCATCGGCAGACTTTCCCTGGTCTCCTTCTTCAACGCCGCATCCAGAAGTTCGGTGCGATAGCGGCACAAGGAGAAATCCCTGCGGAGAAAGAGAAGAACCTTCCGGAAGCGCAGGCGTTTCGCATGACGCAGCGCCTCGGGCAGATAATTTGCCAGAATCGGACGGGAGAAGACGCAATATGCCAGATTCCCGTCCCGGAAGCATGCGGGAATCCGTTCCACGCCGTTGACAATGAACCCGACCCGGCACTGACGTTCCGCAAGCAGAGGGAAGAGATTTTCATACCAGGAACCGACAAAGAGAACAATATCGTTCTTTCTGAGGGGCGCAAGCTGATTCCGGTCAAACGCGGCGGGATCGTTCGTATCCGAAACCGGAATCGTGACAACCTGCGCATCGTAGCGGAGCGCGGCCCGGACAGCGCCGCGGATCAGGGAACGGACGGCCGAACAGGAAGAGGCGCCCGAACGGACCGTGTAATCCGGACAGGGAAGCAGAACATGCACAATCCGCCTTTTCTCCCCGAGAGCAGGCGGAGGATTTTCTCCGGATGCAAAGGTGCCGCGGACATTTCTTTCGATCCGGCCTTCACGCGCAAGACGCGCCATGGCGCCGCGCAAAGTCATGCGCGCAATCCCCAGCCGAGCGGCAAGCGCCCGTTCCGGCGGAAGTTTCGCACCCGGCGGATACCGCTCCGCAATCTCCCGCACAAGACGGTCGTAGATCGCCTTCTGTTTCGATGGAAATGCCATGTATGGAACTCCGTTTTCCGGAATATATTTTATGGATGGTCTAACTTCGCGTCAAGATGCGGATCCGGAAAAAAAAGGTTTTTCATGCCGTCTGCGCGCAGATTGTTCCGGATTCCGGAACGATGACAATCAGGAAGCGGACGGGAAGGGATGCCGCGCATGACGCGCATCGTTTTTTCACGGAACGCGCGCGTAAAGACATTTGAGATAGTGCGATTCCGGAAACAGCGCGGGGTGGTCGGGAGCCTCGGCACGGCGGTCAAATTCCGTCAGAGGCCGCCCGGCGTCCGCCGCGGCGCGGTGCACTTCCTCGAAAAGCTCGTCCGCTCCGACACGGCTGGAACAGGAGGCGAAAACCAGAATTCCGTTCCGCTCCAGCAGCCGGACGGCGGATTTCGCAAGCCGGGAATAGGATTTCAGGGCCTGCGAGCGTTCGGAGGCGGATTTCGCAAAGGAAGGCGGATCGACGATCACGACGGAGAAACGCTCCCCTGCCCGTTCCAGCTCCCCCATCGCATGAAAGGCGTCGTCGGCGATTCCCCTGTGACGGCAGCGCGCAACGGCCGGGATCTCCCGGTTCAGTTCAAAATTCCGCATGGACGCGGCAATCGCCTGACGGCTGAAATCAATGTCCGTCACCCGCTTCGCCCCGCTTCTCGCGGCATAGAGGGAAAAGCCGCCGGAATAGGAAAAAACATTCAGCACGGAATCGGTTCCGGCGGCAAGCGCTCCCGCTCTCGCCCGGTTCTCCCGCTGATCCAGGAAAAAACCCGTTTTCTGACCGCTCCTGACATCGGCGAGAAAACGGAGTCCGTTTTCCCGGAAAACAACCTCGCCGTTCCATTCCGGTTCACAGGGAAACAGCATGCCGTCCGCCAGGCGGAGCCGCCGCTCCGCACTCATGGCGGAGAGCTCGCGCGAAAAGCGCAGAGCCAGGCGTTTCAAGGCGGGATACCGCGCAAAAAGGGCGTCCGCGACATCCCCGACATGCGGGAGAAAGGCGCTCGTATAAATTTTCAGCACCAGCACGTCGGCATATTGATCCGCGACAAGCCCCGGAAAACCGTCCGATTCCCCGTTGAGAAGCCGCCACGCGTCCGTCTCCGGACCGGGCACCCCCGCCTCCGTCCTGCGCTCCGCCGCGGTTCCGGCCAGACGCCGGAAGAGTTCCGGCCCGACCTTCTCGCGGGACGCGCCGAAGGACAGGAGGCGCACACGCACATTCGAATCCGGGTCGGCAATGCCGGCGCCGATGATTTTTTTCCCGTCGTAAACCACCGCGACATCCCCCGGAGCCGCATCCGGGGCAAGTTTTTCGATGGAATCCGCGAAAATCCAGGGGTGTCTTCTTCGAACGCTCCGGAGCCCCTTTTCCGAAAGCCGGACCGCAAGGCATCTTGACGTTCCGCCGCGCGGCAATGGAAAAACAGTCTGCATCGGGGAAGCGGTCACTGTTTTCCCAGTTCCGCGGACCGTTCCGCCGCCGCAATCACGGCGTTCATCACGACACTGCGGAATGCGCCGGCATCAAGGGCCGCCACGCCGCGGGCCGTGGTTCCTCCGGGCGAAATGACCGCGTCGCGAAGCACGGCCGGATGTTCCTTCCCGCGCCGGAGCACCATCAGGGCGCTCCCGTAAACGGTCTGCGCGGCAAGTTCAAGGGCGGCGTCGCGCGGGAGACCGGCGTAAACGCCGCCGTCGGCAAGCGCCATGATGAATTCAAAAACATAGGCGGGCCCGCTTCCGCTGAGTCCGGTGACCGCGTCCAGCATGGATTCCGGCACGCGGCGGCAGAGTCCGAACGCGGAAAGAATTTCTTCGGCCTTGCACAGGTCCTCCTCCGTCGCCCCGGGCGCGCCGCAGAAACAGCTCATGCCGGCTCCGGCAAGAGCGGGAGTGTTCGGCATGACCCGGACGATCCGCTCCATTCCGCCGGAAAGCAAGGTCAGTCTGCTGACGGTAAGACCGGCGGCAATGGAGATCAGCAGTTTTCCGCCGAGAAATTCGCGCGCCTCGCTGAAGGCCGTCGCCGCATACTGCGGCTTGACAGCAAAAATTACGATCTGCGCATTTTTCAGCGCTCCGCCCATGTCGGGAGCGCATGGCGCGCCTGTCAGAGCGGTAAAAGATTCCGCCGCGGCTCCGGACGGATCATAGGCGGAAAGCTGTGCGGCGGGAATCCCTTTGCCGCGAAGTCCGCTTGCGATCGCACAGGCCATCTTGCCTGCGCCGATAAATGCGATTCTATCATTCAGCATGTTTCCATCTCCATGGGTTAAGCCCGGCGGAAGAGCCGTGTTTCCCGCTCCATGACCGGGTTCCTTCCCGATAATATATCATAATTCCGGAATTTTGTGAATGAAAAAAGATGAAATTTCACATTTTATGCGCTATTTTACCGCCGAATGAAAGGGGAAACGATGGTAAAACGAAATTCTGTCTCAGAAAAAATCCTCGAACGCGGCGCGGAATCCCTGAAGGAATGGGAAAGCGGAAACGCCACGCTGGACGACTGCCTGGAGCAGCTCCGCGCGGAAAACGGTCATGAAAAATCCGCCGTCGCCTCGCTTCTTTTTGAATATTTCCGTCACAAGGGCTTCGTCGATTCGCTGATCCGGACTCATGCGAAGCGCGGCAATGTGAAACAGGAGATGCGCGTGGTCGTGGCGTGCGCCCTGACTCAGGCGCTGTTCCAGACGGGAATCGCGCCGCAGTCGGCGGTGAACATCGCGGTGGACTCCGTGAAACGGCGTTTCGGGAACGGGCCGGGAGCATTCGTCAATGCGATTCTCCGGGCGGTTCTGTCCTCGCCGGAAGCGAAACGGATTCCGCAGTGTTCCTTCCCCGAGGCGCTGCGGGAAAAGTGGCTCGCCCAGTTCGGGAAGGAGACGGCTTCGCGCCTACTCTCCTGCTACGCCTCGAACCCGCAGACGGCTTTCCGCCTTCGCGCCGAACTTCCGGAACAGGAGCTGAACGAACTCCGCTGCACCCCGGTCGCCGCGGACGATCTTCCGCCGGAATTCCGCTTTTATCAGACGGCCGATCCGGAGGGATTCTTCCGCCGGAACTGGCTGGAAAAAGGAATGGTCTATGTGCAGGATCCCGCGACTGCGCTGGCGCTCTCGCTTCTGGAGGGCGATGTCTCGGGCCGCGTGCTGGACGCCTGCGCGGCTCCGGGCGGAAAAACGATCATGCTGTCCGATCTGGCCGCGGGACGCGATTGCAGACTGACCGCGACAGACCGCTCCCCGCAGCGTCTGCGTCAGCTGAACATCAACCTGAAACGCGCCGGAGTCCGCGCACGCACGCTTCAGGCGTCCGCGCAGGAGAATCCGTTTGAACCGGAATCCTTCGATCTGATTCTGGCGGATGTTCCCTGCAGCAACAGCGGCGTGATCCGCAGACGGCCGGACGCGCCGTGGCGCTATCAGGCCAGACGCCTGGAGGAACTCGTCCTGCTGCAGGCGGACATTCTGGACTCGCTTTCGCGCCTGGTGCGCCGGGGCGGGCGGCTGCTTTACTCCACCTGCAGCATCGAACCGGAGGAAAATGCGCTTCAGATTGAGAATTTCCTTGCGCTGCACCCGGATTTCACGCTGAAAAACAGCAGGCTGTTTCTGCCTTCGGAAGTTCATGACGGAGCGTTCGGCGCACTGCTGGAAAGAAAGATCTGACGCTTCCGTCCGGGAAATGCATCAGGTCCGGACGCTTACGATTGCGCTTTCATGCGCTTTCAGCATAAAGGAGATTGCCAGAGCGTCCTCCTTCTCCCACAGAATCTCATACGGAACGGAGGATTCGATTTTTTCACGCGAGATCCCCCGCATATGGAAAACCAGAGTCGGGAATATGGTTTTCTCCCCCTCCGGCCAGTGATCTTCGGAGATGATGAAATGTCTCTCTCCGGCGGTGTCCTGAAAATCCAGAAGGCTGCCTTCGGAGAGGGAAACGCCGGAGCGTTCCAGTCTCCGGCAGACCGCCCCCGCGGCCAGATTCACCAGCGTGCCGAGGGACTCCGCGCCGTAACTGGGAAAATATTCCCGGGCGCGGCGGACCGCGGAAGGCGGCAGATGAAAAAACGCGCACGGAGGACCGCCTGAGGCAAATTCGGAAAGCACAGGCGCATCCGTTTCCGAACGCAGCAGAAGCGTTGCGCCGGAGGCGGCGTCCCATCCGGCGAAAAGCGTGCGCCGTTCCGGAACTTCCGAAAGATCCGCCGGGCAGGCAAGCGCTTCACATGGCAGAATTTTCCTGATCTCCAGCGGTGCGGAGCGCGCGTCCAGCCCGAAAAGGTCGGCCAGAGTTCCGGGCGATTCCGAACCGAGCAGCGACGTCCCTTCCCCGTGCAGACGCCGGAGCTCCTTCTGATATTTTTCCGGCACCCCCTCCAGCGGAGGCACCACCAGAAGCGAAACATCCTCCCCGCGCAGTCCCGCCAGATCCTCCATGCGTGTGACGAATCCCGCGCTTCCCCCGTGTTTCCGGCGCTGTTCGTAAATGAAGGGAACAAACTCCTCCGCGGTGTTGTAAATCCCGCCTCCCGGCGCAATTTCCGGAATATCGTCGCAATCCCTCCTGTGCGCGGCGCAGGAATCCAGACTGAGCACAAAGCCGACGGAGCGGACCGCCGGACGGACGGGGGAATGCCTCCGGATGAACCGGTAGGCACGGAACATGTCCTCATAATGATGTTTCTCCCACATCCGGATATGATACCCGTGATCGTTCCAGTAATGAAAAGCCCCGTCGCGGAAATAACAGATTCCGTAGCTGTAATTGTAAAAGAGCTTTTCCAGAAAGCCCGCCGGCGGAGAGGATCGTCCGAAGGGAGGATGCGCATAAACGACATGGGAGTCGGCCGTTTCCCCGTTCGTCCCGAAGCATTCCGGATTCTGCGGGGCATTCGGAAAGGAGAGTTTCCCCGCCGCCATCTGAAAGACGCCGCGGGACAGCGGATACCGGGAGGACCAGGGATAATCCTCCACGCCGTTCGGGCCCCATGCATATTGTTCGACCGGCGGCCCGTTGCGGGGATCCAGTCCGCAGAAACGCAGGAAATAATCGGATTTCCCGACACTGGCATAAGTGGGATACCCCGCGCTGCAGAAGGCGTAAAGCCCCTTTGCCCCCGCCTTTTTCAAGGCGTCCGCGTAATCCAGAACAAATGCGCCGCTTTCCCGGTCGCACCAGTCAAGCCATTCGTTGAAAAAGCATTCGTAAAGTTCCCGGAACTGCGCCTCGGAAAGCGGGATTTGCGGATCTTCCGGAACCGTCGCGGCGGAAAGGCATCCGCCGGGAAGCGCATGGAAGGCGCCGCTCTTCAGGAAACGGATCAGAGTCCGCCGGAGATCCGGGGAATTGTAATGCGCGCGGCACCAGCAGTCCGGGCGGTAGCGTTCTATGGCGGTGTAATCGGCCTCCCGGATCAGCCCGGCATTTCCCTCGATTCCTCCGGGGGCGAAACAGCCGCCGCGCAGCCAGAACAGATACGGGCGTCCGTAGACATGCAGCAGACGGGGCGCCTGAAGACGCTGCGCGACTTTGAAAAACAACGATCCCGAGCTGTGATAGTGCATGATGTCATTGACCGTTTCCGACCACGGATTGAAGTGTTCGGACGAAATCCCCGCAATGATGTTGCAGTGAAGCGCCGGAAGTCCGGACACCTGAGGCGGCGGAAGACTCAGATCATTCGTCAGAATTTCCAGAGCCCTCCGGACCTCATGCCGGACGCCGGAGAAAAAGACTTCCCCGCGGAGATGCCAGACACCACATGGAAGTTCCGGCAGAAGTCCGTCGCCGGAGAATACGGCGTAACCGGCGGCATTCTCCGGAGCCGCCGTCCGTTTCAGACTCACCTCCGCGCTCCAGTCCGCGGGTTCGCCGAAGGCATTCTCCAGAACCAGAAGCGCCCGCAGACTCGAAACGCCGTCTCCGGCATGGCGGGAGAGAAAACGCAGAACGACGCGGGGTTCCTCATCCGGGGCGTAGAAAAAGTTCCGGCGGGCGAACGCAAGCGCCTTTTCAAAATCCGGAATGTCCCGCGGGATTCCGGCGACAATTTTTTTATCGGGAACAGAGAGAAGTTCCGCGCGCTCGTCCTCCGCCGGTCCGGCGCAGAGGACATTCCATTGCGCATCCAGAAAAGCCTCCGTCGGACCGCCCGCAGTGGAATTGGAGTCTTCCGCCTCATATTTTTCATATCCCGCAACAAAGCGCATCTCATCCGACCACTCGCGCAGGATAAATTCCGTTTCGACGGGAAAGACATGCGAAGATGGCGGATAGACCGAACAGAGCTCATTCCAGCATTCCGCATCCAGCCCGACTGTCCCGCGACAGAAGCAGTACTTGCCGCATTCGCTTCCGTCCGCCCGGATCAGCCGGAGATACGGGGAGGTCATACGCTCTCCCAGGCGGAACCGTTCGATCTCCGGATAAGGGGATTCCTTCGGAGGTCCGCCCGTGAGACGCATCTTCAGTACCGGAATCCCGCACCTGCGCATGACCGATGCATGATAATGGACGGGGGAAACGATTCCGTTCACTCCGGGTGGGAACTCCATGCTCCGCTCCGGAAGGAGGATCTCCTCTGAAAACGCCTCTTCCGGAAGATCCAGGTGAAAGGAGAGAATTCCCAGACTGTCCTTGAAATCCTGCGGATTCCGGTCCAGTCCCAGCATTCCCCCGCGATAGCCGGGAAGCGTGAAAACGCCCGCAGACGCTCCATTCACATGAACACGGAGGATTCCGTTCTTCACCTTCAGCCCCAGTTTGAGCGGACAGTCGGGAGAACAGAGGCCGGAAGGGCCCCGATCCTCCTTCAGCGGAGTCGCGGAAATCCCCTGTTCCCGGCCGTCATACAGGAAGAGAGCCGCGGAAAAATGTTCCGGAGCCATTCCCCGGAAGGGACGGCGGCACGGATGCGGAATCTGCGTCCCCCAGCGGCAGGTCAGCAGATATCCGGTGCGCCGCTCTTCCTGATATCCGATAAAAATGCGGAGGCCGGCGCAGGGAAAGATTTTTCCCGTCACGATTTCCATTCCGCACTCGAAATCAGTCAGTTCCGGCGTCACGGCGATATGCCTGTTCCCGGGAAAAAGAAGCTCGAAAATCCCCGCGCGGACCTCTCCCAGACAGTTGCTGTTCGCACTGTCCTTTTCCAGTTTCCACCCATGAGGATATCCGTGATCCGGGCAGCGGTCGAAACGCTGACAGGAAAATCGTTTCATGATGCACATCCTTTTTTCATTGAAGCAGTGGCAGGTTGCGCTGCGCCATTCCCGCTGTTCCGCATGCCGGAATCGCGGGAAAGATCCATCCGCCCTGATGCGGAAGGGACATTCCCCGGTCTTTCCGGCGTCAGAAGATCGCCCATGTCCTGCGGATCGTAAAACGCCAGGTTCAGGCGGGGCCGCAGGAAACCGCCCTCCTTCCCCGGCCAGGAGCACCGATGATCGTAACTGTCGATCAGGCGCGTCAGGTTCATCCGCACATTCTTCAGAGAGCCTCCGGGAAGCGCGGAAACCGGGATTTCCAGATCCGTCTCCCAGGAGTCCTCCCCGCGCCGGATCGTCCATTGCGCGGCATCGGGCTTGATAAAGATGCGCGCAAAGGAATCCGCGTGACCGTGAATCGGATAGTCCGCCCCGTCGTTGTCAAAGGCGAAGAACAGCTCGTCCAGCACCCGGAAATGTCCGGGGCACTCCACATGAATCCGGAGCACGCCGTCCCGGCAGCTCCCGCTCCATGAAAAGTGTTCCAGACGGACGGCACGCCCGTCCAGGCAGGCCCCGTGCCGGACAAAGGGATCCGAAAAATCCCCCGCCTCGAGACGGTCAAGCTCCCTGCGGGTCCGCTCCATGGAGGCAAGTCCGGCGCGGATGGAACGTTCGTCATATTTGAAGCCCCTCGCCTCCGGGTTGTATCCCAGAACGGGATCCATGGCAATCAGTTCCAGCATTCGGAGGCGCGCCGCCGTCTCCTCCCCGGCGAGCGTCCGCATTTCATGCGCGCAGGCCGTATTTCTTTCCGCGAACATCCGGTTCCGGAGCTGATAGAAACGGAAGATGCGCCAGGCGCTTCCGAACTGGATCTCCAAAGCCTCCATCCGCACGATTTCCCGCTTCTGCTCCGCCGTGAGGGAATGGGTCCGCTCCATGGTCCGGAAGACATCCACTCCCGCCTTCCACTGCGTATAAAGGTTCCCGAAGAGTGTCACGATTTCGGAAAACGTGTGATTGTTGAGGCATTCGCAGAGATTGTCCCCGCTGATCTCGCCGCCGTTCAGGCTCCATGTCGGAAGAAGCGGCTTCCGCGCGGGAACGGCATACAGCGGCCAGTTGACGCCGTCCGCGACCGGTCCGAAATACTGAACCATATTGGAATAAGGATAATTTTCATGGTATGCCTCGGAGAGCATCCGCCAGGCGCAGGCGGCCTGCGGAGCAAGTTCCCTGCCCCACAGGGTTCTGCCGAGCGAGAGCAGAAATTCCTCCTCGGAGACCCGGGAAAAATCCGTGAAGGCCAGACGGCCCGCCGTGAAATTCATCATGCCGGGCGTTCCCCCCGTTCCCCAGACCTGCATGACATTGTCAGCCCCCTCCTCCCGCAGGGCCTTGTATTTCCGGTAAGTGAGCGCGGGAACCGGGACGTAGGGAACCGATCCGACTTCATGGGATGCGCCGACCTGAATCTTCGCGGAAAGACGCTGTCCCGCCGTTCGGATCATCGCGGCGAATTTCCGGAATGCGGGCGACGGCTCTGTGACGCACTGCCAGTAGTCGCCGATTTCGCGCTCTTTCCCCAGCTGCACCGGGCGGCTGCCGGATTCCGCGTTGTACTGGAACACGATTCCCCGCGGCAGAAGCGCAAAGGTCTCCCGGAGGTATTCCGCGGGATTTTTTGCGAAAGGCTGATAAAACCAGGCGAACATTTCCGCCTCCGGAGACGCGGAACGGATTCCCTCGTACATGGCGCGGAGACTCTCCGCAAAAATTTCACCGGGACTCAGACCGCATTTCTTCCGGCAGGGAATCTCCCCGAACTGCAGGAACTCCTGGCAGACCGCGGCCCCTTCTCCCTGCACGATGATCAGGAATCCGCCCAGATGCTTCACATCCAGGAAAAGCTGTCGCATGGAGTCATGCAGATAGCGCTTGCCTTCAAAGGCCGGGCAGAAAAACTTCCGTCCTGTAAGCGCCGGACCGGCCAGACCGGGATATTTCCGCAGAAGCGGATGGTCAAACGACCATGCCTCGGGAATCACGAGATATGGAAAAATCCGGATCCCGTATCTGCGGCAGCGTTCCACATTCTCCCGGAGCTTGGCGTAGTATGCCCGTTTCTTCTCCGCGTTTCCGGGGGTCCATTCCGTCAGAAAGAAATCCTCGAACCGGGGCGCGTTGAACCAGACGGCGTTGACGCCCTCGGAGGCGAGACGGTCCAGAAACGGCTCCGGATAGTAGTCGGAATCCGGATCCAGTTCATATTTCTCGCCGGAACAGGTGTGGGAGCCGAAGCGGTAACGGCTGATCCGGATATGAAAAAACGGGTGAAATGTCTCCCGGGAGACCGGCAGCGACGAAGGTGTGTATTCGCGCAGGATCTCCCCGATCCGGTAGACGCCCCGCCGGACTCCCTCGGTATCCGAGGCGGAAATCCGGCAGACTCCCGGTTCCGTTTCGAACACGTACTCCTCGAAACAGCCCGTCTGCTTTCCGACGATTTCGACACGAAGGGGAAAGGATTTCAGACGTTTCAGAAAAGCGTATGCCGAATCCAGCACCCCTTCCGGGTCCGGAAAATCGGAATGCACCCGGATGTTCCCGGGAGATTCCGGATTTCCCGCACAGGGGATCTCCTGCCATGTATGCAGTTCTTCCACAAAATCCATGATGCCCTCCGCCGCCGCTCCGGGATTCAAACATTCATTTCGACGGAACAATTTTCCATGCAATGTTCCGGAAATCCACCTTCTCCTTCTGCCCGCAGAGCAGAAGCGGACGGACGCAATCCACCGGACTTCCCCGGAACTCCGCCTGAATCGGCATCGAGACCGTCACTTTCTGCCACTCGCCTTTCTTCAGCCCCCATTTGTTTGCGAAGGCCGTCCGCAGCCATTTCTTCCCGCTGAACAGATACGCTCCGCAGGCAATGCCTCCTCCGGTAAGCGGGCGGACATCAAAGGTGAATTCAATGCTCGTCCTGCCGCCCGCAGCGGGGAAGAAATCCGGAAGATAGAAATGGTTGATGGTCGTATTGCCGCCGGCAAGATGCAGATACGCCGTGCCGTCGGCATCTTTTTTGACCGCCGCAACGGGAGGAACGGGATCGGGAGTCCTGGAGAGCTTGACCGCGTTCAGGACCCAGCCCTGCGGCTGTCCGTTCTCCGGATTCACCTTGCCGAGATCCATCTTCCCCTCGTCCGCAGCGCCGGAAACGCTGAAGACGGCCAGGGAAGCGAGCACTGCACAAATCAGTTGTTTGTTCATGGGAATTCCTTTCTGTCTGTTGTTTCTGAATGCATCCGGGCGCCCTCCGGCCGGGAGGACTCCTGAACCCGGAGTTTATTTCTGTTCCATCAGCAGGATCTCCGCATTCTCGGGGGGGATGCGGAGCGCGGCGTTTTTTCCGCCGGGAAAAATGCGTCCGGAATAATAGGCCTTCGCCGTTTCTCCGCTGCCCGGACAAACGGAGATCTCCAGGTCTTTTTCCGATTCATTGAACAGCAGAAGCAGTTTTTTCCCGTTTTTCTCAAGAACGAGAAGATTCGGATAGCGGATGCCGCGAACCGCATCGGAACGGTCGGAGCGTTTTCCCGAAAGAAAGAAATCCTCAAAATCCGCAACTGCGCGCATCGCCTCGCCGATATAATATCCGACGCCGCCGATATGATCGGTCGGCGTGCAGATGTCCGCTCCCGTCCGGTATGTGGCGAACAGACGCAGCAGAATGCCTTTCCAGCGGGATGGAACGACAAAACCGTCCGGATTGCCGTCCTGCGCCGCGCCCCGGGAGGTGACGCCCGGAAAGACCTGCGCGATCATACGTTTCCCGGGAAGCTTTGCGGCAAAATCGTCCTGCTCCTTCTGATTGCCGGAATTGATGGCGTTGCCGGACGGATGCCCGAGAAACAGATAGTCGAATGCACCGCCGTCATGCGTGTAATGGCTTTTCATCTGCGTCTGCGTGTAAAACATCAGCTTCAAGCCCATCTTCCTGCATACGTCATGAATCACGGCATTCAGGCGGCGGTCCTGATTCGAACGGAATGTTTCCCACTGCTGGAGAAACTTCTCGTGAATTTCCTTCGCATCCGGGAGACGGGACAGTTTCCATTCCTTTTGAAAGGCGCCGCGGCAGCGTTCGCAGAAGCAGTAGGAACCTTTTCCGGGAATGCGGTTCCGCGAAAGCCAGATCTCCTGCTCCCAGTCCAGAAAAATTCCTTTCACTCCCGGCTGCAGAGAAATCGAGTGACGGAATCCTTTTTCCGCCATGGAGGCGAAAAAGGCCTTTCCTTCCGGCGTGTCCAGCATACGGGAAGGACAGTACATCGCCCCGTTCCAGGGATCGGCCCCCCATTCCGTCTGCGGTCCCGCGGGAAAATAGACGGCCTGTTTCGCAGGATCCGCGGCCAGCTGCGCAAAGCCGCAATCCCGGGGGGCTCCGCTTCCCAGATACATCGAATGCAGGGGGAAATTATGCGGCGGCCATGCGAAGCGGTCAATTCCGGCGCGGTCGCAGTTTTCAATCAGACGCCGGGTATATGTCTCCCATCCTTTCATGTAGACGGCGCCGAGCGCCTGATTGACACCGATCTTCTTTTCCTGAAGAATCAGGGCGTCAAGCACTTCAAAGGGAAGTGCGGAAAGCGCGAAAAGCGGAACAGGCGCATAGGTCTGCAGCCGGAGACGCTTCGGCTGTTTTCCGCGGACGGGAGGAAAGAATTTTACGGGAATCCGCTTCGGAATCTCGACAAAATCCCCCGGAACGACCCGGCCGAACAGAATGGACGCTTCCGTCTCCGGCGTAACCGCGGCGGACACTTTCAGCGGAATCACGCTTTGCGGCTCCTGTCCGTTGGAGCCCCACGGCTTTAATTTTTCCCGCTCCCATTGGAGCACGTATTTTGCATATGTCTTCCCCGCGACCTGGCATCTGCCCTTACTTTCCACTCTGTCCGGTTCCTGATTCAGCACGTAACGGGGTTTCTCCTGCTTCAGATCCATCAGGGTCACGCCGTCCGGCAGCCAGAGTTCCAGATACAGTGTCTTGCAGGGACGGATGAAGGGACTCGGCCCCAGTTTCAGCAGCAGAGGCTGGATGGAACCGGCAGGAAGAAGCCACTCCTTCTGTTTCCGGTTCAGCATGCTCTCTTTGCCGAAATAATCCCGGTTCCACAAAACGACCGAACGGAAGCGCGTGCGTCCGCCGCGCCGGGAGACGATTTCTCCGGAAGCGTCCGTCCGGGCAGTTTCCCACGCGCTGTCGTCGAATTCCGGGGACGAACAGTCCGCTCCGAATCCGGCGGGGGCTTCCTTCCATCCTCTGCGCAGCGCTTCCAGTCCGGCAGGCGCCTCCATCCGGAATGACGGATTGTCTCCGGAAGGCGTCAGTTCCACTTCGAGGACATTGAAACCCTCCTTCAGCTCCACGGAGGAAACGCTTTTCCCGTTGATGCGGAGAACACCCCGCGCATTCCGAAAGGCCGTTTTCACCGGAAGAGCTGTGACTGCTGGCGCTTCGACGGGAAGAAGCCGTCCGCCGTTGTCCGCCGGATCATAGGTCACGGACAAGTCGTCCAGAAACGCATGTCCGCCGGAGGAAACGCTGACGCCCGGCAAAATGTTGTTGATGTCCTTGCGCTCAATCCGGATTTTGAAGGAATAGCGCTTCCATTCCGGTGTCAGTTCCTCATAGGGGCCGAACAGGGACTTCCGGAACATATTGCCGGAATACTGCGGAATCAGATAGCCGACGCTCCCGCTGCCCTTCGCGGAGAAACTGAAGGTGTAGACGTCTCCGCACCGGACCGGTGTCGGGTTGTCCCACCGGCTTGCGAAAAAATTCAGGGGACGGCCTTTTTCCGTCACATATTCGGCGCCGAATTTTCCACTCGTCCTTTCCGGCGAGCTGGTCAGGCGTCCGCCGGAAACATGAAAGCGTTCCGGCAGACCGTCCTTCACCTCTTCAAATCCCCGGTTTCCGGTCATGATTTCCACGGGCTCCGCCTGAAGCGCCCGGCAGAGAGCAAAAAAGACCAGAACGGCGGCAGGAAACTGACATCGGCACAACATAGGAAACTCCTTTCAATCCATGGGAGGACGTTTCGGGTTTTTGGAAAACGACTGATTATAGGGCAGAGTCACCGTCGGATCCTGATAGACGGGACGATAGGCATACATGAAATACCTGGCCGTATGCTTCACCACATTCCCGGCAACAGTCGCCATATTGGCTCTGCCGGACAAATAGGTATAATTGGCATAGCTGACCATTTCATCCGGATCCCCCCTGGTTCCGTGCCGCGGAGCGACTTCATAATTTCCGATTATGTATTTGTCGTAAAGCTCCGAAAGAAGCAGCGCTTCCGATGGAAACGGAATGTTGACTGTCTTCGGAACAAATCCGGGAGTGGCGGATTCCGAGGTGTTCAAATACATATGAAACCCGTAGGAGAGGCGCGTGGTGTAAAATTCCTGCTGGTTGCTGCTCGGGCAGCGGAAGAGCTTGGAAGGGACATACACGGCATATCCGCCGGTCAGCGTGTTTCCCGGACTCACATAGGAATAAACCTTGTCCACCCAGGTATAGTAGGAAGCTTTGGCGGCAGGCGGATAATAATCTTTGCAGTCCATGCTGTACATGTTCAGGCCGAGCGCAATCTGTCTCTGATTGCCGGCGCAGCTGACCGTTCTGGCCTGTTCTCTCGCCCTGCCCAGCGCCGGCAGCAGCAGCGCCGCAAGAATCGCGATGATCGCAATCACAACAAGAAGCTCGATCAATGTAAATAGAATCCGCCTTCTCCGAATCATTTCCCGCCTCCTTCTTTGATTTTCTTCAGTACTTACGGACAATCTGCCATCACAGCAAAGATACCGAAAAGGGCATTTCTTTTCTTCCTGTATGCGGCAGTTTCATCAAACGGCAGCCGCATCCCGTCTTCCGCTTTCGCGGAACCGCTCTTTTTCCTCCTCCGTCATCCGTTCCTCGCGGAACGCCAGATAGGATCTGCCAAACATGAAAACGTCATATTCGGCAGCCGCCTGTTCCTTCTGCCCGAGAATGATTCTCATGAGTTCCACGTTCAATATATTGACGCAGACATAAAACTCCTCCGGAGAACGGAAGACAAGCGGAGCGGCAAGATTCTTCGCCAGATCCGAGGATTCCGCAGGATAGTCCTTCCAGCAGAGAGGATCGGCCGGAAGCGCGCCCATTTCCGCAAATCTGCCTTGAAATTCGGGGCCGCGCAGAAGACGTGCCAGATAAATCGCCTCCACGGGATGTTCCGTTCCGGCATGAATGGACAGGGTCATCAGAATCCGGTTGTAGGTGTCATCATCGGCAAACAGCATGGACGCTGCGCAGGGGAATTCCGGCTTCCGCTCCTTCATGCTGATGAAATCCGCCACCGAGCCGCGGAAAAAAGGTGTCCGTCCGGCAAGAAAATCCTGAAACGCCGGAACGGCGATATTCGGATAACTGGTCCTGTACCGCCGCCAGAGAGCGGTCGCACGGTGAATGACCGGAGAAAAACGCTTTCGGAAATCTTCCAGTTTCGCCGCGGGATCAAGAATCATGGCATACATTCCGGCAAGATGCCTGCGCCCGATGCTTTTAATGGCTCCCAGAGAAGTTCCCGGAAGAGGCAGTCCCTTCCGTTCCGCTGCCGAGAGAATCCGCTCCAGATAGGCGTTCTGTTCCTCGTAGTTGCGGTAATGCTCCTGGGAAACGCCGATTTTTTTCAGCATGTCGAGATTCACCATCAGCAGTCCGGGAACCGAATAGATCGGAATCCCGTGTTCATCCGGCATCGGCTCTCCAGCGGGAAAAGCCCAGGCGAAATGCTTCCGGACATTCAGAAAATCCTTCCGTCTGTAGTAAGCGGCGTCAAACGTGCCGTATTCGAAAATATCCGCGCGCGCCGTCTCACCGGGACATCCCGAATCCGCAGAGGAATCCCAGATGGAAACCGCGGAAACGCCCGGATGAACTTTTTCCACGCTTTTCCAGAACTTCAGCTGCGTCTCCAGATTGCTCTGCGTTGCCAGACGAAGGGTCTGTTTTCCCAGATCGGGACCGAAATAGAAAGGAGGATTCTCTCCGGAAAGCCGGATATCCCTTACCACAAAAACACCAACCTTCGGAACGGAATAAAGCAACCCCTGCTCCTTCAGAACGGCAATCGCTTTTCTGACGCCGTATACATTGACGCCGTATTCCCTGACAAGCTCTTTCTCCGGCGGCAGACGGGTTCCGGCGGGAAAATCGCCGGTTCGAATCCTGGCTGTGATATCCGTAATGATCTGCACGGATTTCCCATTCCTGTTTTTATATTCGGAATTCATCCATTACCCCTATCTGCAACTTTCTGCAACTTGCGTGCAACACTGTCAATATAACAGCCGCTCCGGGTTTTTCAAGAGATGAAAAAATAAAAAAAAGAGTTTTTTTGCAGTCAGACAGAGAGGATCTCATACGGCAAATGCGCTGCAGCGGCATCCGGAGCCCTGTCACACACAGCCAGGCGCAGGCAGCCATCGGAGGAGCCGCGGCAGCACATAGGAATGCAAGCCACCGGAAATCATCGTCCGCCGCGTAACGCATTCAGTCTGCCAGATTGCGAGCAAGCAATGCAGAAGGAAATTCCGCAACATGCCTTGCACCGGAAAACAGTTTTTCGAGAAGGAGGCAAGCGCCTGAAACACTCTTGCGGCATCATTTTTCAGCGGATTCCGTTCACACCGTCGCTTCCTTCCGCCGCGTTCCCGCACGTTGCGGAAAACGGCTTTTCCATATTGCGGAATCATAGGGCGCCGGGAAGAATCCAAACGGCGCCGGAGCAGAAACAGGGCGCAGCGGCTTGGCTCTTCATGCGGAAGGAGTCTGACTTTCGGAGGAAATGGAAGGCGGCATCCTCTGTTCCGCGCTTTCTGAACAATTCAGACTCCGGCGGACGGCCCCCTCAGGAAACACCGCTGCGGCATGGCAACTTAAATCTGCGGAATTCCGAAGGAGTCAAAGTCGTTTCCCGGACGCCATCTGGCAGATGCAGATAAAACGTGTGAGAGTGATCGAAATCGATATTCATAAGACAGACGGAATGATCCTGGGGGAAATAGCTGTACATGACGTGTTCGCACTCCCTGGCCGGCATGATTCCGTCGTCCGTGATGAAAATTGTCCCCCGAGCCCGGGATGCCAGCGAGCGCAGAACATAACCGATGATTCCGGGAGAATGCAGTTCGGCGCTCGGCCCCTTGTCCTGATCCAGCGCACCGGGATAATTCCATGTGGTGAGCAGATAAACTTCACCCTTTCCGCATTTATGCCGGATCATGACAGGCTCCATGCGTTCATCCTCAACGAGAAGCGGTTCCACTCCGTCCCCAATTTCCAGTTCTGCCAGACACGCGGCCATGATACCGAAGCGGCGCGGAAATGGGAATTCGAATTCCGTCACATGCTCGGCGCATGTCGCCCAGTGAAAACGTCTCCCGCGTCCTCTTGCCCGGACACCGCAAAGTTCTGAAAAATCTCCGCCGCGGACCAGCTTTTCTCTCTGATAAGCGGTATAATTGCGCGTGTCGTCCGTGGACAGATGTGCAATCCCGAGGAAAAGAGTTCCTCCGCCTTTCACATAATCCGTCAGAATACGGTACTGCTCCTCCGAGCAGGTGTTCCAGCCAGTGAAGATCAGCAGTTTATAGTTTTCCAGCAGAAATTCCGCCGAAACCGGACAGGCGAACGATACAATGTCCACCTGCCCGAAGGGAGTTCCGGAGAGATAGCGGTTGTAATATTTTCCGGTTACATTCGGACGCGGGAAGAAAACGTTGTATGCAATGTCCCAGCCGCGTTCCGGCTGTCCGGCAAACCACGCGGGATTCCGGTCCGCGAGCACATAGCTGCCCACCGCGCAGTTCGGATTGAATCCCGATGCGCTTGCTCCGAGATCCAGATTTCCCTTGGCAAGCGCGATCTTCGCTTCCGGCTGTCCGGCGGGAGTCCCATTTTTCTTGACATAATTGTAAAAATCGGAAATCATGCGCCGGTATTCCGCTGCCGGCGCGGAATCATATCCGATCGCCGGATAGCATTTCCGGGCCTCTTCCACAAATCCGGCGGAATAATCGAAATCGTTTCCGAGCCCGATTCCCTTCTGGGACGGCGGCTGCAGCTTCGGGACACTGGTCACCATCGGGGAATCCTGGCAGAGATTCGACTGGAGATACCAGTTGCCGCATTCATTGATCAGAATCTTGGAGCCGGACATGTATTTGATGTACATGCCGCTGCGGAAGGATTCCATACGATATCTGCTCTCATAGGGAAGCCAGGAATACCACTCATGATTCATATGGGTTCCCCATGCGGGAAGTCCGCACTGGCGCATCAGGCCCCGGCAGAGTCCGGAGGCCGTGTTCTCCGCGTAATCCTCAAACACAGGAATGTCGAGACCGGCAGCGACTTCATAATCAACAGCGAAGGAGACGCCGGTGGACATGACACAGCGGTAGCCGCGTTTTCTCTCCCCGGCAAGCGTCCGGCGGACGGTTGCCTTGAAATTTTCTGCAATTTTCGAGAGGGAAAACTCCGCTGCGTCGCTTTTCACAAGAGCTTCCTCCTCATCTTCAAAACGGAATGTGAAGACCTCTCCGAGATCATGCCCGAGAAACGCATCGCCAAGTTCACTCACGGCTTTCGCATAGGAATCGTTGACAATGTCGGAGCCGTAAATCAGCATGGAATACAGTCCCATTTCCCGCGCCTTTTCCACGAAACGGAGCATGCCTTCGCCCTGCCGGGCGTCATTTCCCGCAATTTCATCCCAGTCTTCCGGACGGAGCATTTTCCGGTTTTTCCAGTCGGGAACGGGAATTTCAGTACCGTCCGCGACCATGCCGCGCCACCATGCCGCCGCCCGCAGCTGCTGTTTTACGCCGCCAGGCCAGAGCTGGACGATATTTCCCTGATTTTCCGTTATGGTTTTTTCCAGATACCATTCGGGATCGTGATTTTCCGGCACCCATGTTGTGAAGAGTCTTCCGGTTCCGACGGTGTAATCGGCATAGGACACATAGATGGCCGAACCGATGTAAATGCCGCATTCCGGCAGATGAAACTTGTCTTTTTTCATAACATTCCCTGTTGATCAGTTGCCGCATCCGGCATTTTCTTCTTCGGTCAGCTGTCTGCGCAGAGTGTTCCGCCGCAATTCAGCCACACGGTATTTCAATTCAAACCACTCGGGAACCGCTTCCCGGAACAGTTCATCCGCCGTTTCCGTGCTCATCTCCGGGGAAACGGATTTCCCGTAAGCTTCCAGACGCTCCAGATACGGCAGAAGAATCTTCTTGTAAAATCCGCGATCTCCATGAATCTCGTCATGCCAGAAAACCTTCAGAGGAGGTGCATTTCTCAAGTAGGCGCCCCAGGCGGAAAGGACCAGGCGGCGGCGGATGTCCGGAAGAATTTTCCCGATTCCCCGGAATTCCAGTTTTCCAAACCGGTTCAGTTCATGCACCTGTCCGCCGTTGCCCCAGGTGAATCCTCCGGTCCGGAGCCAGGGAATCACCCCGAGGGTCCAGCGTGTCTCCCCGTCCGGAAGACGGTCGTAAAGAATCTCCCAGTCAATCCGCATGCAGAAACGGATCATTCCATCCTCCGCGGATACCTCATGCCGGAATCCGGATTCCAGCGGCCGGTAAAAACGGTGCGGCGACATCCAGTTCACAAAGGAAACCTTTTCCGGGAAAAAGCTCCAGAGCCACTGATAATAGAATTCTCCTGGAGGCGGCGCTTTCCGCATGTCCGTCCAGAAACGAAACATTGCATTTCTGTCTGTGGCGCCCCTGCGTGTAATCAAAATAAACGTCGCTTTTCTGCACGCCGTAAGAGGTGAGCAGAGAGGAGGACATCACCTTCTGCAACTTGCCGGCCTGACAGTTCCGGGCGGTACCCGGAATAAACCAGGAGTATGCGGAACTGCTGTAGCCGCTCGGATTGCTGTAGGTCCCGCCACTCATGCCGATATCCCATGTCGCCATCCGGTTTGACGGGTTTTTGATTGTGCTTGTTTTGGCTCCCCATGCCTGCCCCATGAAAAAGGCGCCGTAGTGCCCGGTATCCACGCTGCGGGAAAGGGATGCCGGACAGGTGACGGTATTCCTGTTGCATCCTCCCGCCATGGAGATCTGCATGTACCAGTTGATCCGGTTGTTAATGATATAATCCCCCATGACGCCGGACATTCCCATGATGACAACGGTGGACGCCGGAGTATATCCGTAATCGTTCATATAAATCTGGACGCCGATCGTGTGCTGTCTCATATTTGACAGACAGGAAATTGTCTTTGCCGTGTTTCTGGCCATATGCAAGGCCGGAAGCAGGATTCCAGCAAGAATTGCAATGATGGCAACTACAACCAGAAGTTCGATCAATGTAAAATAGAACCTCGGCCTTCTCCCTCCCGACCGGGAAGTTTCAACTCGTCTTGAGACAATCTGTTTCATGATTTTTCCTTCCGGATTTCTGTTGCCGTCCTGCTCATGCGGATTTCAAAAGGTCCCAGCTCCGTCATCCATCCCCGAACGGCCTTTTCTCTGTCATTCCGCGGCGGGAGGAAATGCAGTCCGCTGCATTCCGCTCCCCTTCCCTCCCGTCTTATTCCGGCGCATTGAGCCTTTGAAGAACCGCATTCAGTCTTTTCCTGACAGACGCCTGACAGTATTTGTGATTCAATGCCAGGTTTGCCGCCTCCACGATCTCCTGTTTCGGAGTATCGGGAATCATGAGAAGGGCATTCACAAGCTCCTCCGCCTGCTGGGGACCGAATATGCCCGGCGGCATACGGGGAATCAGCTGTTTGCGCAGATATGCGGCCGTTTCACGGCTGTATTGAGCGGCCTTCTCCCGGTCGCCTTTCGCCAGATAAAACGCCGCGATGCGGTTCCTGACTTTGCCCGTGAAATGAGCGGGAGCGCAGACAAGCTGCCGGGTCGCCGTTTCATACGCCTTTTCCGCGTTCTTTTTCCTGATCGCGCGCTGATAGAGGGCTTCGCATGCGTTGTAGTCCGCCAGTCCGGAAAGGCGGAGTTCTCCAAGTTCCTTCTCCCATTTTGCAAGTTCCTCGTCCGGAGTGACAGGATCGGCGCACAGAGCCTCCGTTTTCTGAACGGCCGCTTCCGCCTTCTGTCTGGCTGTCGCCCAGGGGGAGTTCATCACTTCCTCGTCGCACTCAATCGCCTCATCGTATTTCCGCATCCGGGGATAGAGCCATCCGAGACGCAGTTTCGCCTGCATTTTATAAAGCTGCGGCATGTTCGGATCGTTGAGAATCGCTTCGGCTTTCCGGATGAAATTCGCGGGACTTCCGTTCAGCGACCGGCCCATCTTCATGAAATCGTCATAACCGGTTCGTTTCGTTTTATCTTTCCGGAATTCCATGCGCATCATGGCGCGCAGGAGTCCGCGTCCGTATTCCCTTGCGACGGAAAAGTCATAGGCGGCCTGGCGTTTTGCATAGGGAATTTCAATCGTTGCACAGTATGTCACGTCCGGACTGGCGCCGAAGTGATGGGCGAATGATACGCCATCCGTGCCGGAAGGTTTTCTGGCCTTTGCCTTGAGCAGATTCAGAGTGTTTCCGATCATGCCCGGAGATTCCGCCGCAAGCCACTTTGCAAATTCCACCGTGTTGGCATTGTTTTCCAGAGAACGGAAACCGTCAAAATAGAAAGCCTCGTGAATGTCATCGCGAACAGAGGGGGCGTGCAGGTCGAGACAGAGGAAAAAACGTTTTTCCCGTTCCAGGTCGTTAATCGCCCGGATTTCCGGATAGATGGGCTCCGGAATGCCGTAATCGCGGTTGTGGTCATGCGGTTTCCGTCCCTTGCCCTGATCGCCGGCCTCGACACCGTCGAGATCGACAAAGGGAACGACGTGCAGGGCGTATTTTTCACGAAATGCCCGGCCCATGGGGGTGTCGGAGAGAGCCTCTTCCAGAAATCCTTCCAATGCGTAACTGGCGATCGCTTCACAGGCATGATGCCGCGCGGTCAGAAGAATGTTCTTCGCATCTTTCCCGCCGGCGATGACGAGCAGTGGCGAAGAGGCGCCCTTCCGGGTTTTCGTCAGTGTGTTCACTTTCAGATTCGGATTATTCCCGTATTTTTCAAGGAACTTGTCAAGATCCGCCTTCTGATAGGGAAATCCCTGAGCAAAACGGACCTTCTCGCCCTTTTGCGTGAAATTCCATGAGAAACTGTCGCGTTTTCCCTCCGGTTCGGCGGCAAGGAAGCTTGTTTTTTCCCTGCCGAGCCAGCGCCATGATTTTCCGCCGTCAAGACTGACCGCGGGCCCCTGGGCGCTGATCTGCTTCTGATTGACCGGGAAGAGGAATCTGACAGAACCGGGTTCTGTTGCCGTCGCCTCGAAGTTCCAGTAAAACCACGGCTGTCCCGTATCGCGCAGATCCGCCTCAATCTCCGCTCGGCCTGGGCTCAAACGGCTTACCTTGACATTTCCTCCCGGATAATCGGAAGTGATGGCAACGACCCCCTCTCCAGCGGAAATCAATCCGCAGAGTGCGAGGGGACATACGGCAAGAATGGCTGTTTTCATGTTATCTCCTGTTGATTGTCATTGCTGTGCGGAAAGCATCTGTCTGCGATGAAGTCCGCGGCCCTTTTCCTCAAAGGCCCCCCGATTTCCGCTGAACCGGACAAACACTTTTTCCCTTCCCTGGCGGAAACGGAGTGTGGAGTCCTGAATGCGGCAGTCGAGGAAAGAAATCAGTTTCGTATCCGCTCCGGCTTCGGCATTCACCTTGTAAAGAGCGGATTTCACGAAGGACAGATAGGTGCCGTTCAGCTGTGAGATGTTGCGGAGAGTTTCATTCTTCAGCACCAGCGGGGGCGTCCGGATCTGGTCGCTCTTGCTTTTTCTGTAAAGCCCGTCCGCCACACCTTTCCCGTCATAGGAAATCCTGATCGTGCAGTTTTCATAAGTGTTTCCGGAAATTGTCGCAATTCCCGTGCGGGAACCGAAACCGACCGTGCCGCCCCGGATCGTGTTGTTGAGAAAGAAATAGTTGTAGGCTCTTCCGTAAAAAAGAATCCGGCTGATCCGTTCGGGCGTCGATTCAAAGAGATTGCGTTCGAAGAGAAGTTCACTTCCGGCGCAGACCACAAGAGAACCGCCGGCATTGCCGCGGAACACATTGTGGCGGAACACGATGTCATAGACCAGTTCCCAGCCGTCCTCCAGATCGACCCCGTATGCCGGCGGAGTGCCGCCGTTGCCGGAAAACTCATTATGCTCGATGATCCAGCGCTGCCCGCCGCAGAGTCCCAAACCGAGGCGCCGGTTTCCGCTCATCCGGTTGTGATGAAAATGCACATCCACGGGCGGCAGGAAATTGTTGATGCTCAAGACCCAGGAATTCGCCGCCGCTCCGGAGTGGAAGGGCTGATCGGTCACCTCGGGCTGATTGAATTCCAGATTCAGGAACATGGCGTTTTCAGGCCGTTTTATCTTTCTGTACTGGAGGCATTTGCGTTTTTCAAGAAATTTTCCGTCCTTGTCATAAAACAGCGCCTGGAACACACGTCCCAGCACAAAGGGAAACCCCTGATATCCGGCCAGATAACCGATTTCGAACTCATCTTCGAATTTTGCCATGTCGATCGGAGCGGATGTCCGGGTCTTTTCTCCAGAGGGGATTTTTTCCCCTTTTTCATTGAAAGCGCCGGATTCCAGATGTTTTTTCGGATAAATCCGCAGGAAAATCCGCTCCAGGAGCTCCTTGCGCGTCCTTGTGCCCATGGAGCTTACACCGACCCCGTCCCCGGTGCAGTCCAGAATCGTCATATGATCGATTTCCAGCTCCCGGCCGCTGACGAGCGACAGTCCGCAGCCGCCTTCGTGCGTGCCCTTGACGGTTTTGTAGTCGTGCCGCGCCTTGTCGCCGCGGATGATTCCGTTGGTCAGCCGGAGATTCTCGGCGCCCTGCACGACTTGAATGATCGAATAATGCGTTTTTCCGTTCGGAACGATCGTGAATGTGGCGCCATTGAAATCGATGACAGTGTTTTTCAGATCAATGACAACCGCCTGGTCTTCGGGAACCATATAGGTTCCACGGGGAAACACGATCCGGTTGAATCCCTGTTCTCCAGCATACCGGAGCGCGGCATTGATTCCTTTCACAGTGGATTCCGGATGAGTGCCATATTTATATATATTGAATTTTTGAGTGTCGATGACATACTTGCGGGAAAACCGGGAAACATCGGCGGTCTTTTTGGGAAGTTTTGTCAGAGTCACGGGGAGTTGAATTCGTTCCCCTCCCTCCGATTCATATCCGCCGGCGGCCTCCTCGGGCATCCATTCCGCCCGTTCCTGTGCAAACATGAGCAGCGGCAGAAACAACGGGGCCAGCACATTGAAAAATTTCACTCGACTCATTCCACTACCTCCAGTGTGTTTGAAAATTCCGGGGCGATTTTCTGGCGTTGCGGCACCTTTTCCCCGTGAATCAGTTTCAGAAGCGTATCAAGAGATTTCTCCGCAATGTCTTCCGTGAAGACTGCCTCGTATATATTGCGTGCAAAGTTCATGAAACGCGGGCGGACAGAAAGAATTCCGGTGAGCGGACATCTTGTGGAACCGTAAAGGGCCGCCATCATCGGAATAAACGCCTGCGATTCCACAAGAAAGGCGTCAATATCAGGGTGCTGCTTCAGGAAAGCCATCGTGTCGACGATTGCGCTTCCGCTTCTGCCGTTCCTGCGGGCATAACAGACCTGTTCTTCCGAAAAGGGAATCCCGTGCGCTTCAAGGACTCTGGATAATGAATGGAACATCTCGCGGGCGGGTGCATAATCGCATCCTCCGGGAAACAGTGCGAACCGCCTTCCGCCTTCCGCCAGAAGTTTCAGCGCAAGCATTTCCGTCATCTTCTCATAATCGAAAGCCACCAGTGGAATCTCCTTCCGGGGCACATTGATCGCCCCCATGATGACGACGGGAATGTTCAGGGAGCGCAGAGTGGAAATCCACTCCTCGCTGATCTCATTTGTCGCAATGATGCCCTTGACGCCGCGGAGACGTTTCAAAATTGCCGTGTCCGGTTTTCTGTCTGTGATGAAAATGGAGATTTTCCATCCGAGTTTCCGCATGGCCTCCTTATGCGACTCAAGCCAGGGGAATAAAACCGGCATATGATCCTCGTTCCCGTATTGAATCAGGTTCAAGTAGAGCAGCTCTCCATTTTCAGGAGGAGAGTCCGACAGTTCCTTCTGAAGAAAAGTCCCGCGTCCCTGTTCCCTCCGGATTATTTTTTCCTGCTCCAGGTTCGAGACTGCTTTCCGCACCGTTATGATGCTGACTCCGAACAATTCCGCCATTTTCTTCTCTGTCGGGAGCAGTTCATCTTTTCGGACATGATGCCGGACGATATACTCCACGATCTTGGCCTGAATTTGAGAATATTTTGTTGTAACCATGATATTACGCACGAAAATTCATATTAACAATATAATGACATAATTAATTATATCCCAAAGAAAGCAATTGTCAAGAGCCTCTTTCTTTTTTTTCTGCAAAGAAAGAGGCTTTTGAGTTGCACGCTCCTGCTCACAGCTTATGCCGATGAAAAAGCAGTCCGCATGCAGGTGTCGTCGGTCTCCGGGAAAACAGAACGCATATTGAAAAGAAATATTTTCCTCCTCGGCATCAGGCGCCGCCGCAGACAGAAGCGGGAAGACGCTGTCCGCTTCCATCGCGGCATTCACTTCGAGGCGTTGTGAATCGGGGAATATTCTCCGCCTCCCCACGGAAGGAGAAAAGACCGCGCAGGGAAACGCCTTTCACGCCTGGCGCCAGGAGTTTTTCTCCGGTACGGGAAGTCCGAGCGCCTTGAAGGAGTTGCGGAAATGCATTTTCGCAACCTGACGCAGCAGCGCGGCGCCGCCGGCGCATGCAAGGCGGGCGGCCACACGGTCGACAGACTCACCCGCACCCTTGGGAAGCGTCACGCCATGTTTTTCTCCGAGTTCGGTCATGCGGCGTACAAACTCCGCGCGTGCAAGGATGGAAGCGGCCCCGACGGCAATGTCGCTCTCCGCTTTCGTCCGCTGATCCAGACGGATCGAGCGGCCCGCTTTCAGAAGGGCGTTCCGGATCAGGCTCTCGTCTCCGAACTTGTCCGCAAGCGCGGCCTTGCACTCGGGAGCTTTCTGGAGGAGATTCTCCAGTGCGCGGGCGTGCCCCCATGCCAGCAGACGGTTCAGACTCCGGATTCTCTCATAAAAACTGTTGTACGATTCCGGACCGATCGCGACGACGGAGAATTTCCCGTTCACCATGCGCCGGATCTCCGCGGCGATCCGAACGATCATCCTGTCATTCTTAATCATTTTGGAGTCTTTGACGCCGATTTCCGCAAGTCCGCGCGCAACCGTTTCGTCTGCAACAAATACGCAGGCAATGACCAGCGGACCGAAAAAGTCCCCCTTCCCGCTTTCATCCAATCCGGCATGCGGCACAAAAGGCGCCGCCGATGCCCTGATTTCCCGCGACTGCCCGAAGGCTTTCTCACGGAGAATTTCCGGTTCGAGTATGAATTCAACAAAATCCTGCGCATCCGCACCCTGCACAACAAGTTTCCCGCTCTCGTAAGCGGCGACGGAAACCTTTCCGGCAGATGCCTTGAACACCATATAGGGAGCCTCCGCAAGGCTCCAGTCGCGTTCCAGCAGAATCTTCCGGAGCGCAAGCATCTCCGGACGGAGAAGTTCGAAAACGAAATTTTTCCGGGGCTGAGCGACGTCCCCCTGCATCCTTTTTCCAGCCGCAACGGCCTTTTCCATAGTTTTTTTCCTTCCAGCGGGTTTGACAAAGCATACTTGGCAATATAGATTAGAATGTGCGTTTTTCCAAAATGATTTCAGGAAAAAAGGCGGAAAACAGTAAAAATCAAGGATAAAGTAAATATGCGGACACTGCTGACGATCTGTTCTCTCCTCTCCTGTGCGGCCCTTCTCTGCGCACAGGCACCCAGAAGAATGAATCCGAATTACGACAGAGACAACCCGAACCGCGCGAAAGAGGAGCAGAAACGTCCGGTGACGTTCAAGGACAGGGTTTCCGCCCGGGACTATCCGCTTTCCAACAAGCGTGTGAAACAGATCAATGACATCGTGAAAGGTTTCCTGGACCGCAATGAGAACTTTAATGACGAAGCGGTTCTGGACACCCTCTACGAACAGGTGGGGAATGTCGTCGTCATGACTCCGGAAAAACCGGCGGATGTCCGGAATTTCGAGGAACTGCAGAAGGTGATCGCGCCGCAGGTCGACAAAAAATATCCGCAGGACGCCAAACAGGTCAGAGCCGCTGCGGAAAAAGAGGCGGAACAGAAATTCGCCATGCAGAAGCCAAAGGATCAGGTCAAGGTCTTTTATCAGCGCGGGAACCGGACCTTCGCTGTCTCCGGCACTTTTTACGGCTACGGCTACGGAGGCGGCAGCATTCAGGTCAACGAACGGCATATTGCCATGTTCGATCTGCTGCCCGAGTCCAGGATCAGGTTCGACAAGATTTTCAACCAGAAGACAAGAGAAGACTTCATCAATGGAAAGGTGGAAAACTATACCGCGAAGAAATTCGCATACTCCAACAGCCTTCTCCGAAAACTTCAGGCGGAACAGCGCGCCGCAAACGAAAAGCTCGGCTATATTTATGCGGACAGGAAATGGAACACGGCGAAAAAACTGACGGATGACGCGGTGGAACGGGCGAAGGCGGAAGCGGCCCGCCGCGCAGAGGAAGCCAGGCTGAAAGCGGAGGAGGAACGCAGCAGAAACATGCCTCCAGGTCAGCAGCCGCCGGACGGAATGCAACAGCCGATGAACAACGGGTATCCGCGGAATCCGGATCAGCAGCAGTATTACTGATTGTCCGCCGTTCCGCGTTCGGAAACAGACTCCGGCCGGGAGCAGAATCCCGCCCGGAGTTTTTTCATGCCCTGCACGCACGCAGCGGTTTTTCAGGATTATGCCTTTTCCTGTCCGTCCAGTTCGTCCGTGAGGATGCCGACATAGGGAAGGTTGCGGTAATATTCGCCGGAGTCCAGACCGTAGCCGACGACGTAACGGTCCGGAATCCGGAACCCCACCCAGTCGGCATGCGCGCAGACTTTGTCTTTGCGCATTTTGTCCATCAGAACACAGGTCCGGACGCTCGCCGCATCCAGACTGCGGAAATATTCCATGGCGCATTTCATGGAAAGCCCCGTATCCAGAATATCATCGACCAGAAGGACATGCCGTCCGCGGACGGGCAGTTTCAAGGCGGATCGGATGGTGATTTTCCCGGAACTGCGGTCATTCTCATAACTGGATGCCGCAAAACTGTCAAGCTGGAGCGGCAGATCGATTTTCCGCAGCAGATCCGCGGCGAAAACCACTGCGCCGTTCATCACAGTGATAACGGTCAGCTCCCTTCCGCGGTAGGCCTCCGTGATCTCCCGTCCCAGCTGCGCGACACGTTCGGCAATCTCCGTTTCCGTAAGCAGAATTTTCATTTGTCACACTCCGATGAAATCAAACTTTGCAACATCCACCATTCCCCGGTCCGTGAGGCGGAGAAACGGAATCACGGGAAGCGGCAGAAACGCGAGCTGGAGAAAGGGCGTTTCCAGCGGACATCCGGTCGCCTTCACGGACGCGTGAATCCGCCGCAGCTCCTGTTCCACAGAGGCGAAATCGTGCAGGGAGAGCAATCCCCCGAGGGGCAGCGGAAGCACATCAAGCACCTCGCCGCGGTTCGCGACGGAAAATCCGCCGCCGGATTCGATCAGGGCGTTCACCGCCAGCGCCATATCCGAATCGGAGACGCCGACAACGCAGAGATTGTGGCTGTCGTGCCCGACGCTGGAGGCGATCGCTCCTGAGCGCAGCCCGAATCCTTTGACGAACCCCAGTCCGATGTTTCCGTTTTTCCCGTAACGCTCCAGAACGGCAATCTTGGCGATGTCAAGCTCCGGCGCGCATCGTTTTTCCGCTCCGTCAAACGGCAGTTCCAGCTCCAGATGATCGGTAATGAGCGAGAGCTCCCGGATTCCGATGACCGGCGTTTCCGCTTTGGAGGAAATCACCCGGAACGTCTCCGCGGACACCTTTCCGAGCCGGACGGAATGCAGGAATTCCGACGGATCGGGCGCGGCCCCGCGCGCGGCGAAAAGCGCATCGTTCACCAGCCTGCCGTTTTTCAGCACTTTTGCGACGCGGCATTTTTCCAGATCGGACAAAAGCACAATGTCCGCCCGGTATCCCGGCGCAATCAGCCCCCGGTCGGAAAGCCCAAAGTGGCGGGCGGGCGACCAGCAGGCAACCCGGTAGACGGCGAGCGGATCGGCGCCTTTCGCGATCGCCCGGCGGATCATGCAGTCCAGATGCCCCTGCCGCGCAATATCCAGCGGATTGCGGTCGTCCGTGCAGAAGCAGAGGAACGGGGCGTTGGCAACTGTAATCAGCGGCAGCAGCGCGTCCAGATTGCGCGCCACGGAGCCCTCCCGGATCAGAATCTGCATTCCCTTGGCAAGCTTCTCCTCCGCTTCGGCGAGCGAATTGCACTCGTGACAGTTGCGGACACCGGCGGCAAGATAGGCGTTGAGGGCCTTTCCGGAAAGCATCGGACAGTGACCGTCGATCCGCCCCCGGAAAAGTCCGATTTTTTCAAGCACCTCCGGAACTTTCGAAAGCACGCCGGGCACGTTCATCAGTTCGGCAAGTCCCGGACAATGCGGGTCTGCCGCGTAACGGCGGATGTCATCCACGGAAAGCGAGGCGCCGGAGGTCTCCAGCGGCGTGGCAGGCACGCAGGAACTGACCGCCACGCGCAGATCCATGCACATTCTTCGCGCGGACTCCAGAAAATAGTCAAGCGCGCGCGTCCCCGCGACATTCGCCAGCTCATGCGGGTCGCAGACCGCTGTCGTCACGCCGCGCGGGAGAACGCAGCGCTCGAATTCAAACGGAGTGATCATCGAGGATTCGACATGCACATGGGCGTCGACAAATCCCGGCACTGCGAAAAGCCCGCTCCCGTCGATTTCCGTTTCCCCGTCGTAAGACTCCCCGGCGCCGGCGATCCGGCCGCCGCACACGGCAACATCCCCCCGCCGCATCTTCCCCGACGCGAGATGAAATATCGTGACATTCTTAATGACCAGGGAAGCTTTCGCATTTCCCTGCGCCTGATCAATGATTGTTTCCAGATCCTTCAAATCCGATTTCATGCGGTCTCCTCCGGTTCGCGGCAGATCCCGTCTGCGCAACGGGAGCGAAAGATACCATCAAAAACGGGGAAATACAACTCTTTTCTTTCGTCAAAACTTGTATTTTCAACGGAAAGATGGTATTTTTATGTCTTTATGGATTGCGCGGCCTGAGAACGCATGTGCGCATGCCTGGAAACGTCGCCGCGCAGAGGACAGGAGTTGATTTTGAATTCGGAAACGGCAAGAGAGCAGTTCGCATCCAGACTGGGCTTCATTCTGATGACAGCGGGATGCGCCATCGGGCTGGGGAATGTCTGGCGCTTTCCCTACATCACGGGACAGTACGGCGGAGGGCTCTTCGTCTTCCTCTATCTCTTTTTTCTGGCGATTCTCGGCTTTCCGGTCATGATGATGGAACTCTCCCTGGGCCGCGCGGGACGCTGCACGTTTCCCGGTTCGTTCCGGAAGCTCCAGAATCCGGAAACCCGATTCCGCTGGGATTTCCCGGCCTACGCGCTTTTCACAGGCAACCTGTTTCTGCTGATGTTCTACACGGTCATCTCCGGCTGGCTGCTCGCCTACGCGTGCTATTTCGCCGCGGGAAAATTCCGGACGATGGACGCGGCGCAGTGCCGGACCTTCTTTGAATCGTTTCTCGCCTCGCCGGGACTTCAGACGCTCTTCATGCTTCTGGTGCTGGCCTTGACGGTGTTCGTCTGCATGGGCGGGGTCCGGAGAATGATCGAAAAGGTCATCAAGGTCATGATGATCGGACTTTTCCTGCTGCTTCTGCTCCTGGTCGCGCAGTCGCTCCGTCTTCCCGACGCGGTCAGAGGCGTGCGTTTCTTCCTCTATCCAGATGTGGACAAATTCCTGAGCGGCGGAATCTGGGAGACCGTTCACGCGGCGATGGCGCAGGCGTTCTTCACGCTGAGTCTCGGCATCGGGAGCATCGCGATCTGCGGCAGTTACATCGGACGCGACCGTTCGCTGCCGATGGAGGGAGTCTGGATCATCGCGCTGGACACGCTGATGGCAATCTGTTCGGGTCTCATCATCTTTCCCTCGTGCGCGGCGTTTTCGATTGCGCCGAACGCGGGCCCTTCCCTGATCTTCATCACGCTTCCGAACGTTTTCCACAATATGAGCGGCGGGCCGTTCTGGGGATTTCTTTTTTTCCTCTTTCTCTGCATCGCCGCCGTCTCCACGCTGATCGCGGTGTTCGAGAATCTCGCGGCATTCGGCATGGACGAATTCCGCTGGAGCCGCCGGAAATCCTGCGCGATTTTCGGAGTCGCTCTCGCGCTGCTTTCGATGCCCTGCATTCTCGGCTACAATCTCTGGCAGAAGTTCCAGCCGCTGGGAAAAGGCTCGAGCGTGCTGGACCTTGAAGATTTCATTGTCAGCGACAATCTCCTGCCGCTGGGGGCGCTCTACCTGACAATCTTCTGCACCAACCGCTTCGGCTGGGGCAGTGAAAATTTCTACGGAGAACTCAATCACGGAATCGGCTGGAAGCTTCCGCATTATCTCGTTCCCTGCATGCGCTGGGGGCTGCCGCTGATTATTCTGGCGATCTGGATCATCGGCATCGTCAAGCGGTTTCATCTGTTCGGGTTGTGACACTGCAGCATAAAAAGCGGCAATATAAAAAACAATAATTCAAATAAAAAAGGAGAAATCATGTTCTGGTTTCTGGGCGGCATCGTTCTGCTGATCGTCGGGTATTTCACCTACGGTCGCTTCGTGGAAAAAATCATTGAACCGGACGACCGGGAGACCCCGGCGAAAAAATTTCACGACGGCGTGGATTTCGTCGTCATCCCGAACTGGAAGAACATGCTGATCCAGCTTCTCAACATCGCGGGCGTCGGACCGGTGATCGGCGTGATCCTCGGCATCAAATTCGGCGCGGTCGTGTTCCTCATCATTCCGATCGGCAACATCATCGGCGGTGCGGTTCACGACTTCGTCTCAGGCATGATGTCGATCCGTCATGGCGGGGCGAATCTGCCGAAACTGATCAGGATCACGCTCGGAAAACCCTACTATGCCTTCTTCTCCGTGTTCATGTGCCTCCTGCTTCTTCTTGTCGTTGCGGTCTTCATCAACGTCCCCGCGACAATTTTCAACATTCTCACGCCGGGACACGAATTCTTCTGGCTCGCGGTCGGCGTGATCTTCCTCTACTACATCTGCGCGACGATGTTCCCTGTGGACAAGATCATCGGGATGATCTACCCGTTCTTCGGCGCCATGCTGATGATCGGAAGTCTCGCACTGTTCTTCGTGCTGGCGAAAGAGGGACTCTCGCAGCCGGAGCTTTTTGAAGAGTCCGCGCAGTTCAAGGAGGGCATGTTCAAAGAGCCGATCATTCCGCTGCTCTTCGTCACAATCGCCTGCGGCATTCTCTCCGGGTTTCACGCGACGCAGTCGCCGATCATCGCCCGCACCATGGAAACCGAGCGCTACGGGCGGCGCAATTTCTACGGCATGATGATCGTGGAGGGAGTCATTGCCATGATCTGGGCGGCCGGCGGACTTGCCATCTACAATCTCTTCCCCGAACTCATGCATCAGAGTCCGAATCTGGCGCTGGAATACATTACGAAAACCTTCCTCGGAAAAGGCATGGGCGGAATCACGCTGATCGCGGTCATCATTCTGGCGATCACGTCCGGAGACACCGCGATGCGCAGTCTGCGCCTGAGTCTGGCGGAGATCTTCAAGATCGACCAGAAGCCTTTCAGGAGCCGTCTTGCCGTCTGCATTCCGCTGATCGTGATTGTGGCGCTTCTGCTCTGGTGGTCGAACAGCAGCGCGAAATCCTTCAACAATCTCTGGAATTACTTCGCCTGGGGCAATCAGGTGCTGGGGGCGTCCACGCTGCTTGCGGCGACCGTCTGGCTGGTCATGCAGAAGAAACCTGCCTGGGTCACGCTTCTTCCGGGAATGTTCATGACATTCATCGTCACATCATTCATTCTCTGGACTTCACCGGCGCATTCGCCGATTCTGCCATACGGCTTCGGACTGGATCTGCCTGTCGCCTATGCCTTCGCGGGGATCATCACGCTTGTGCTGGCGATATGGACCATGCGGCGCGGCGCCGCCATGCAGTCGATCCGGGTGGAGGATCTCCAGTAACGAAGGAATTTTCCACGAACCGGGAGATGCCCCCTGCGGCGGCGGTCCGGCGCCCGGTCCGGAGTGTCTTTCTATTTCTTCCCGGGCAGCCGGAGCGAAAGAATCTCATCCCCGGTTTCCAGATTCAGAATCTGAAGCATATCCCCGGAGAAAAATCCGAAGGACGCCGGATTCCCCCCCTTCGGCAGAGATATGGAACCGGGATTGAATGCGGTCACTCCGGACGGAAGGCGTTCCAGAACGGGAAGATGGATATGTCCGTACGCAAAAACGGAATCCTCCGCGACCGGCGGCAGTTTCTCCGGCGACCACAAATGCCCGTGCGTCAGAAAAAACCTGCGTCCGTCCGCAAAAAGCATGGAACAGTCGCTCATGACCGGAAATTCAAGAAGCAGCTGATCCACCTCCGCATCGCAGTTTCCGCGGACCGCAAGGATCCTGTCCCGGATGGAATTGAGCAGCCGGGCGGTCTCCTGCGGCGCATAGTCCGCCCGCAGCGGATTGCGCGGTCCGTGGTAGAGCGCATCCCCCAGCAGGACAAACACGTCCGGATTCCGCTCTTCCGCACGGCGCAACAGCAGACGCAGCGATTCCGGAGAACCATGCACATCGGAAAAAAACAGAACTTTCATTCTTTCCTCTCTCCGTTTTCGTTTTTCCCGCATTCCGTTTTTTCAGGTCCCCCCCCGCATCCAGTCTCACTTCTCTTTCAGGATGTACGGGCTGAAACCGAAATAGCGGCATTCGTATACCGTGACAGCCGGTGAAACCGGAAGCGAACCGCGCACGTTGAGAGCCCCCCCGGGAAGCACATCCCGGAAGCCGTAAGTGCCGGAGAGGCCGGAATCCGCCACAGAAATCCGAATGGAAAGATCCAGAGCAGCGGAGGTCATCAGATACACCGGATCATAGGGCTCCATGAAATATTCCAAATCCCTGGAAAGCGCCGGATAATCGCCGGCGGCCTGACCGGAAAGAAGACCGCAGAAAAAGCCGATGGAAGCCTTCTTTTCCAGGAGCGGCTTCTGGTTTTCCCTGAAATCCCCCGCAAGCAGCATCCATCTGCTGTGAAGCGCCGGTATGAAAATCACCGGCATCCGCCGTCCGGGGCCTTTTCCCCCGGGATAGGTGATCCAGCCTGGCATCATGCACTCTCCTTTCCGCAATCTTCCTCATCGCAGGAAAATATAAATCCTTCTCCCGGAAAAATCAATTCAGCTAAAAAAAATAGCCGGCATAAAACAGGAAAAATTACTAAAAAAACAGATTTTTATTTGGAAGGGGACTTGACTTTATCGCAAACAGGGAATAGTTTAACGGCATCTTTCCGGATCAAAAAATCCACCTGAAAACAAGGAGAGTCATCATGGCGGAACTGAAAGGAAGCAAAACGGCGGCAAATCTCGCATACGCGTTTGCCGGAGAATCCCAGGCCAGGAATAAATACACCTATTTTGCGAGCGTTGCCCGCAAGGAAGGCTATGAACAGATCGCCGCGATTTTCGAAATGACCGCGAACAATGAAAAAGAGCATGCGAAGCTCTGGTTCAAAGCGCTGAACGGAATCGGCACCACAAGTGAAAATCTTGCCGCCGCGGCAGCGGGCGAGCATGAAGAGTGGACTGAAATGTACAAGAATTTCGCGGAAGAGGCGAAGGCCGAAGGATTCGACGAGATTGCAAGACTCTTCGAACGCGTTGCGGTCATTGAAAAACGTCATGAGGAACGTTACAGAAAACTCCTCAGCAACGTCGAGAAGAATGAAGTCTGGGTCAGAACCGGTCCGCGCCGCTGGGAATGCCGCAACTGCGGTCATGTCTACATCGGAGAAAAAGCGCCGGAAATCTGTCCGACCTGCAAACATCCGAAAGCCTTCTTCGAAATCGAAGCGGAAAACTACTGATTGCATCCGCTCTCAGGGCAACGGGAAGAGGCAGCTCTTCCCGTTGTTTTTTTTAAAATCACGCATTCCGACATCTGCCGGAAAAACCGGTCACAGCACGCGGGAATGCGGGAGAAACGGCGCAGCGCATTCCGGAATGCGCCGCGCTTCCTCTTTTCCCGTCCGCACCATGAACTCATCCCGCCAGCGCAGTTCCAATCCCGCACAAAGATCCTGCCTGATAAACGAGAAACGTGACAAGATATGCCAGGAGAAACATGCCGGCGGCCACCGCGGCAGTCAGCTTCCAGGAATTAAGCTCCCTTCGCATAATTGCAAGCGTGGCAAAGCAGGGAATTGAAAGCAGGCAGAAAAGCATGATGCAGAAGGCCTGCAGCGGGGTGTAATTCCGGATCAGCTGCTCCCGGAGCGGAACGGAGTCCTCATCGGCCTCTCCTTCCGCGTAGAGAATCCCGAGCTGGGAAACGAAAACCTCCTTTGCGGCAAGAGCGCCGATGGATGCGGTTGTCAGTTTCCAGTCAAATCCGATCGGGCGGAAGAGCGGTTCAAGCGCGTGTCCGATCCGTCCGGAAATCGTGTATTCCATCAATTCCGCCTGCTTCTCATTTTCCAGTGCGGACAGGGCGTTTTCCCTGGCATCCCCGCTCAAAGCGGGGTTTCCGTTCACGAGCTGCGCCGCCTTGTCATAATCTTTTGAGAACGCCGTTTTTTCCGGCCAGGTGTTGCAGATGAACAGCAGGATGCTTGTCGCCAGAATGATCGTCCCGGCCTTCCGCACATACATTCCGGCACGGTCCCACATGTGAAGCAGCAGGCTTCTGAGCGTCGGCATACGGTAGGGCGGCAGCTCCATCAGATAGATTTCGCCGTCTCCTTTGAACAGGGTGGCCTTCATGATCCTTGCGGCGATCAGCGCGATCCCGACGCCGATCAGATAGATCAGCCACATGACAAAAGCCTGATACTCCGCCGCGAAAAAGGCCGGAATGATGAGCGCGTAGATCGGAAGGCGCGCTCCGCAGCTCATCAGCGGAAGCACCATGATCGTAGTCTTCCGGTCGCGTTCGGACTCAATGCAGCGGGTCGCCATGATGGCCGGCACCGTGCAGCCGAAACCAAGCACCAGCGGCACAAAGGAGCGTCCCTGCAGCCCGAACCGGCGCATTACACCGTCCATCACGAAAGCCGCGCGCGCCATATAGCCGGAATCCTCCAGAATCGCAATGGCCAGAAAGAGAAAAAGGATGTTCGGCAGAAAGACCAGCACACCGCCGACGCCGCCGATGACGCCGTCGGCCAGAAGCGAACGCAGATAAGGCAGGGTCGTTTCCGGCCAGAGCATCTTGACACCCCCCGCGAGCGCTGCGAAGACCTCTTCAATGATTCCCATCAAAGGCTCGGCGCAGGTGAAGGTAAGCCAGAAGGTTGCATACATAATCAGGAAAAAGAGCGGCAGACCGATGTATCTGCTGGTCATCACGGCATCGATTTTATCGGAGATTTCCCGTCTTCGCTCCCCGGTCATGCCGATCGCATTCCGGCAGGCTCCTGCGAGTATGGCGTAACGGCGGTCAGCCATGAAAGTATCCGTGTCGATGGCATGCTTTTCAAGCAGATGCCGGATCTCGTTCCCGACCAGCGGATGAACACTCCGGAATTCCGGAAGATTCCGGACACAGGCGTCGTGTTCCAGCAGTTTGACGGCAAAAAAGCGTGCGGGAATATGCCTGAAGCGCTCCGGGGCCAGGGGGGCAATCGCATTTGCAATTTTCCCGATGGACGCGTCGATATCCGCACCATAGGAAAGCGCAGGGGCGGTGCGGGACTCCGTTTTTTTCAGCGCGGTGCCGAGCGCATCCAGCAGCTGTCCGATGCCGCCGCTTCTGCATCCGACCGTCCGGACAGCCGGGAATCCGAAACAGCGTTCCAGTTTCGGCAGATCGAATTTCAGTCCCTTCCGATCCGCATCGTCGCTCATGTTGAACGCCAGAAGCATCGGAATATGCAGTTCGGCAAGCTGGGTCGTCAGATAAAGACTGCGCCGGGGGATGGTGGAATCCACCACGTTCAGGATCAGATCGACCCCCGGTTTCGTCAGCTCACGGAATGCAACCTCCTCCTCCGGAGAACTCGAGGAGAGGGAATAAATCCCCGGAAGATCGATCAGAAGGATCTCCGTTCCGTTCAGGGAGAAACGCCCGATCTTGCTCTCCACGGTAACGCCGGGATAATTCCCGACATGCTGGCGCGCCCCCGTCAGGGCATTGAAAATGCTGGTTTTGCCGCAGTTGGGATTTCCCGCAAGAACAATCGTGAAGCATTTCTTCATTCCGCAGCCTCCATGCGCCGCATCATGACATGCGCCGCATCATCCCGATGCAGCGCCATGCTGGTCTCCATGACGCGGACCCGCATCAGCCCTCCGAACGGGGCATGAGCCTCCATCAGAAGCTCGGTTCCGGGAACAATCCCGACATCGGCGAATTTCTTTCTCCCGCGCCAGTGCGGCATCACCTTCAGAATCGTCGCCGAGGTCCCGACCGGGAGCTCCGCCAGAGTCATTTCCCTTTGCGCGCTGCGGCGCTCACAGATTTTTTGCCGCATGCATCCGCACGCAGCGGCACTTCGTTCCTTCCTTCTCATCAGCCAGTCCTTTCCCTCGGTCAGCGCAAGCTGAATTAGCTTAAACTAACTCAACTCTCCGTAAAATGCGCACCTTTCCGGCAGGAAACGGTGCGCGTTACCTTTCAAAACATCCGCAATATAACACGGGAAAAAGATTTTTCAATTAGAATAAGCTAATTTTTTTGCCTTTTGTTTTTCCCTCCTTGCCGGACATCGTGACAGCGGATCAGGAAAACGGAAAAATACAAGGAAAAAATCGTTTCGCAGCTTGAAATTGCCAACGATGGCAAATATAGTAACCAGTAAATTGTCAAACCATGATTCCTAAATCCGGGAGACAGAAAAATGGAGCTTTTGAAACGTACGGAACAGCCGGCATATCCGGTCAAGGTCATGCAGTTCGGCGAGGGAAACTTCCTCCGCGCATTCATCGACTGGATGATTAATGAGATGAACAAGCGGGGAAAGTTCAACGGCATGGTTCAGATCGTTCAGCCGCTGGAAAAGGGCATGGGGGATATGCTCAACGCCCAGGACGGGCTGTATACGCTGATTCTGCGCGGCGTGGCAAACGGGAAAGTGGAAGAGAAGCGAGAAATCATCAAATGTGTCAAAGGCTGTCTGAACCCCTATGCCCAGTGGGCGGAGACCGTCGCGTGCGCCTGCTCGAAGGATCTGCGCTTTGTCTTCTCCAATACGACCGAAGCCGGAATTGAATACAAACCCGAGCCCTATACGCCGGGGAAATGCCAGAACACCTATCCGGCCAAGCTGACAAGTCTTCTTTACGAGCGTTTCAAGACATTCAACGGGTCTCCGGACAAGGGGCTGATCCTGATTCCCTGCGAGCTGATTGACAAGAACGGCGCAACACTCCGCGACTGCATTCTGAAGTATGCGAAGGACTGGAATCTTCCCGAAGCGTTCACGGCGTGGATCAGAAATGACAATCTCTTCGTCAACACGCTTGTCGACCGCATCGTCGCCGGATATCCGCGCGCGGAAGCGTCGAAGATCGAAGCGGAACTCGGCTATCATGACAATCTGATCGACTGCGGGGAGATTTTCCACTTCTTCGTGATCGAGGGTCCGCAGTCGCTCGCAAAGGAGCTCCCGCTGGCGGAAGCCGGGCTTCAGGTGGTGATCACGGACAATCAGACGCCGTATCGCACGAGAAAGGTCCGTTTCCTGAACGGGGCGCACACCGCCGACGTTCTTGCGGCCAGTCTCGGCGGACTGACTTTCGTGGATGAAATGATGAATGACCCCGATTTCGGGAAAATGGTCTGCAAGGCGATCAACGACGAAATTTTCCATACGGTTCCGCTCCCCGAGTCTGAAAAACGCTTCTTCGCGGACTCCGTGATCGAACGCTTCAAAAACCCGTTCGCCCAGCACAGGCTGCTTTCCATCTCCCTGAATTCGGTATCGAAATGGAAAGTCCGCGTCATGCCCAGTCTGCTGGATTATGTCGCGATGAAGGGAAAACTGCCGGAAGTGCTCGCCTTCTCCCTGGCGGCGCTGATCCGCTTCTACATGATTGAAATGAAAGACGGCGCGGCGCTTGGCAGTGCGGACGGCCGAAGTTATCCCGTGGCGGATTCCGAGGACGTGCTGCGCTTCTTCGCGGACGCGACAAGCGCATTCCGGAAAAACGGCGACACGGCGGCGCTGGTCAAATCCGTGCTCGGCAATACCGCGTTCTGGGGAACGGACCTCAACGAAGTCCCGGGACTTTCCGCATTCGTTGCGGAAAAACTCGCATGCATCAACCGCAACGGCATCCGCGCCGCCGTGAGAACCGTTCTCTGAGGGGTCTGCCATGCGGTTCATCAAAATCCATCCCTCCGACAATGTAGCGGTCGCGCTGGAGGATCTCAAGGCCGGGGAAAACGCGGGAGTCGTCCTCAGGGAAGACATCGGACGCGGGCACAAGTTTGCGCTCCGGGCCGTCGCCGCCGGAGAGGACATCATCAAATACGGCATGCCCATCGGCACTGCCGGAACCGACATCGCGCCGGGAGAAAAAGTGCACACGCACAATATCCGGACGCGCCTCGACGGCGTTCTGGAATATCAGTATCATCCCGACCTGTCCGGAGCTCCCTGCAACGGCAGGAAGGATTTCTTCCTCGGCTACCGCCGCGCGGACGGACGCGTCGGCATCCGCAACAACCTCTGGATCGTGCCGACCGTAGGATGCGTCAACGCGCTTGCGGAAAATCTGGCGAAGGCGATCAACCGGAAGCTGCCTGACGGAACCGTCGAACGAGCCGTAGCCCTGCCCCATCCCTACGGCTGTTCCCAGCTCGGCGCCGATCACGCCCTGACGCGGAAAATTCTGGCGGATTTTGTAAGACATCCGAATGCGGGCGGCGTCCTTGTCGTCGGACTCGGATGCGAAAACAATACGATCGGGGAATTCCGCAAGGAAGTCGGCGCGCACGATGAGAAGCGCGTCCGCTTCATGGTCGCCCAGGACGAAACGGACGAGTTCGAAACCGGAATGCGGCTTCTGGAGGAACTGATTGAAAACGCACGGAATGACCGCAGGGAGAAAATTCCCGTATCGGAGCTCGTTGTCGGACTCAAATGCGGCGGTTCGGACGGGCTGTCCGGCATTACGGCGAACGCGCTTGTCGGACGTTTCTCCGATCGTCTGACGGCCTCCGGCGGAACCACGATTCTCAGTGAAGTGCCGGAAATGTTCGGCGCGGAAACGCTTCTGATGAACCGATGCGCGTCTCCGGAAGTGTTTGAAAAGTGTGTGAAAATGATCAACGGCTTCAAAAATTATTTTACCCGCTACGGGCAGACGATCTATGAAAACCCCTCGCCCGGCAACAAGGCGGGAGGAATCTCCACGCTCGAGGATAAATCGCTCGGCTGCACACAGAAAGGCGGTTCCGGAACCGTGGTCGACGTTCTTGAAATGGGCGATACCGTGAAAATCAGGGGACTCAATCTCCTGAACGGACCGGGAAACGACATGGTCGCAACAACGCTCCTGAGCGCAGCCGGAGCGCACCTCGTTCTTTTTACGACCGGGCGCGGCACTCCGTTCGGGGGCGTGGTGCCGACTCTGAAAATCGCATCGAACACCAGTCTTGCACAGAAAAAAACGCACTGGATTGATTTCAACGCGGGACGTCTGGTCGAATCCGGAACGGACGCGGGAGCTGTTGACGAGGAATTCTTCCGCCTGATTCTGGATACCGCTTCGGGCCGTCCTGCGCAAAATGAGAAACACGCCTTCGAGGAGATTGCAATCTTCAAGGACGGTGTAACACTGTAAGGCGCAGACATGGCAGGAATCACACTCAAGCAGCTCTCCGAACTCTCCGGACTTTCGATCCGGACCGTGAGCCGTGTTCTGAAAGGACAGGCGCATGTCGTGCCGGAAAAGCGCGACCTGATTCTCAAACTGGCGCACGAACACCGCTACATCCCGAACATGGCGGCGCGCAACCTCCGCCTGAACCGCAAAAACATCGTCGGAATCATCTGCGCAAACACCATGATCGAGGTCAGCATCAAGAAGCTGCATGATCTGGAAACCCAGCTGGAAACCTGCGGATGCTATCCCCTGATCGGCCGTCTGGACGGCGATCCGGCGAAATTCCGCCACATGCTTGACGAATGGTCGGGAGTTACCAATCATGTGGTCGTGATGCCTTCCATCACAGAAGGCATCACGACAGAGGCAGTGGAGATTCTCCGCGAGTATCCGCTGACGACGATTTTCATCGACCAGAAGGGAATCGAGGGCTGCCACACCCTGACAATCAACCGCGCCACGGGGATCCGCTCCGCCATCATCCATCTGATCCGGAGCGGACGGAAAAAAATCCTGCGCTGCGGCGACATCGAAACCCGCGACTCGGGACTGGCAGCCGCATTTGAGGCGACTGATCTCGCCAGACGGCCCGAATTTATGCAGATCAGGCGCAATACCAGTTTCAAAGACGGATTCGAACTCGGCCCCCGCATCATGGACTCCGGAGCGGATGCCGTCTTTTTCGATACGGACCGGATGGCGCTCGGCTTCATGAACTATGCCGCGGCCCACGGCATTTCCATTCCGGATCGGATCGCGGTTGTGGGGTTTGACGACGACAACAGCGGGCGCATGATCTATCCCGCCTTGAGCACGGTCGCCCATCCCGTCGAAGAACTGAACCGCGCGGTAATTGCCATCATTCGGTCGGACGGAACCAGAACTGTCAGGAAGAGCTTCGACACAAAATTCATCCGTCGCGCCAGTTCGTGATGCTTCCTCCCGGACAGCCCGGCGACAACGCTTTTTCCGCATGAAACACATGCCTCCCGGCAAAGAAAAGACAGAATTCCGGGTATTGATCTGACGGAAAAAGGGGATACGGAAACGGACTCTTATGCAAATTCAAGCTTGCTTTTCGCGCTCCTCATGCTATAGTGCAGGATATTCTTGTTTTCAATATTGATAGGGAGAAAAACAATGGCTGACGCTCAGAACAATATTCAAGCAACAGACGATTATGCCAGTGACCTTTCTGTAAAGGAGATCATCACGTTTTTCAAATTGCGGAAAAGACGTCTGCTTCTGCGTGCCGGAATTTCCTTCGTGCTCATGCTTCTGGTTTTTCTTCTGTTGTATGCATTCACTCCGCGGAATGCGATATGGAGCCGGAATATTACACTTCTGCTCCCCCGAAACGACAATGTTCCCCTCTATCCCAGCGGGAAACCCTTCAGCACGTCCGACCTGCTCACGCCTTCCGTCCTGCGCGAAGTCTATAATGCCAACAATCTGAAAGGACGAATTGATTTTGTCGACTTCATGTCTTCTTTCTTCATGTCCGACAGCAATATGGAAAAAACCCGGCTGGATGCGGAATACCGGGAGAAAATGAATAAGCGCAACATCTCCGTCATTGACCTGCAGAATCTGGAGCATGAATACAGACAGAAGCTTCAGAGCCTGGCCTCGGAACAGCTTGCCCTTTCCATGAAGCCGGAGATGCCGCTCAGCAGAGTGGAAATCACAAAAATTCTGAACAGCATTCCGGAAGTCTGGTTCAGGATTTTCTCGAAACTGGAAGCAAGGGAATTCCCGCAGATTGACATGAACGGCATGCAGCAGGAAATCATCAAGGTCTCCCAGCAGCCCGGACGCCTGATCCTGCTGGAAAAAACCAGAGTCTACTGCAACAAGCTGCTTGCCGTCTGTTCGCTGCTCAATGAAATGCAGCAGGGCAAAAACATCAGTCTGCCGTCGGGAGAGTTTCTCGGAGACATTCAGCAGCAGCTGCGGGACATCGATCAGTATCAGATCGCCGTTTTCCGCCAGTATGTCCTGATGAATCCCGCCTATCAGGGCACGTTTGACAAGATCTTCATCCACAGCAAGCTGAAAGCCATTGAACAGGAACTGACCAAGGTCAATAAGAAATATGAAGGCGCGCTCGCCTCCTTCAATATTCTCCAGCCTCAGACACCGGTTCAAACCTCAGGGAATGCCGGAACGGGGAAAAAAACAGAAACTCCCGTCACATTCCAGCTTGACAATTCCTTTTTCACCCAGTTCGCCGACATGATCCGGAATGACATCAACAACAAGCTTCGTGCCACTTACGCACAAAAAGCCATTGAATACGCGGATGAGCGGGCCGCACTGGAAGCCGATCTGGCATATTTCCAGAATCTTCTGGCCTCCGTGACGGACACGAAACCCGGCAAAGGAATACCCGCACTGAATCCGGAACAGTTCAACGCATTGCTCAAAGAAATGTACAGTGAACTTTTTACCGCGGGAAACAAAGTTGTCCAGTTCCGCGATCAGATTCTGAAGGACTACCTGTCCAGCCGCCAGTTCTACACTCCGGTCGGGAATGTCCAGTATTACTCGGAATTCAGTCTGCCTCTCAAGCGGATCATGCTGGGAATTTTCGCGTTATGGCTTTTCGTCAATGCAGTCTGGGCTGTCATTGATTTCTGTATTCTGAATACAAAAGGCCTGCTGCGCAGAGAAGCCTGAACTCATCCCGGAAGGTCCGCCATTCCGGGACAGCTCCGCCGCCCTACCTGCAGAGATCAGAGATAAGTTGCATCCGTTCCGTCCGCTCCGTTTCAGCAGTTGAAAATCCGGATTTGAAATCCGTGCCTCTTCCCGCCGGATCCGGAATGTGCCGTCAACCACCGGTCAGAAACCGACCGGCACAGTTTTTTCTGCCTCATGAGGCATTTCCGGCCTTCCAGAGGGCAGTGGGTTCAACGTGCAGACAATTTCATGAAAAACCGGTTTGCACTTTTCCTGAAGCGGCTGTACATTAATCGGTTCAAACAGAAGGCTTTTTCCGATCATGAAAGACGACATCATCATAAAAGGCGCGGAGGAGCACAATCTCAAATCCATCAATGTGCGCATTCCGCGGAACACGCTCACGGTCATCACGGGGCTCAGCGGATCCGGCAAATCCTCGCTGGCGTTCGACACGCTGTATGCCGAGGGACAGCGCCGTTACGTTGAGAGTCTCTCCGCTTACGCACGGCAGTTTCTGGACCGGATGCAGAAACCCAGGGTGGAACACATCGAGGGACTCTCTCCGGCAATTGCGATTGAGCAGCGCTCCGCGGGATCAAATCCCCGATCCACCGTTGCCACCGTAACCGAAATCTACGACTATCTGCGTCTGCTCTACGCGCATACCGGGGTTCCACACTGCCCGAAATGCGGCAAAGAGCTCTCGGCACAGTCCGCGCAGGCGATCTGCGAGCGCCTGATGCGCCTTCCGGCAGGATCGCAGATGATGATTCTCGCGCCTTATGTCAACGGCAAAAAGGGGGAACACCGCGACATCCTTGAAAAGATCCGGCGCGACGGATTCGTCCGTGCGCGCATTGACGGGGAGATCGTCCCGCTGGATTCCGACCCGAAACCGCTGGCGAAAACCCGGCGCCACAGCATCGAGGCGGTCATCGACCGTCTGATCTGCGGAAAGCTGGAGCAGTCCCGCCTGAACGATTCCGTTGAAACCGCGCTCAGGCTCGGCGGGGGGACTCTGATCGTCATGATTGAGGAACGCGGCGCCGTCTCCGGCGAAAAGAAGTGGAACGAGGAGCGGATCAGCGAATTCCTGGCCTGCGCGGACTGCGGCATCAGCCTGGGGAAGCTTGAACCCCGCAATTTCTCATTCAACAGTCCTTACGGCGCCTGTCCTGTCTGCAACGGAATCGGTTCTCTTCTCGTGATGGATCCGAAGCTGGTGATCCCCGACGACACACTCTCCATCCGCAAGGGAGCGATTCCCGGCTGGCGCAGAGGTCCCCGCCGCCTCATTCTCTACTACAATCACATGCTGCGGTGCCTTGCCGAACACTTTCATATGCCGGACATGCTGGAAACGCCGTTCCGCGATCTTCCGGAAAACATCCGTCATGTGATTCTTTACGGAAGCGGCACGGAATGCATCGATTTCAGTTTCCGCATCCGGGGAAAGCTCTACAAATCCTTTGCGCCATTCGAAGGTGTGCTCGCCAATCTGCAGCGCCGCCAGTCCGATTCGGAAAGCGAGGCGGTGCGGGAACGGCTCAAGGAATATACGACGTACCGCGTCTGCCCGGGATGTCATGGGAAACGCCTCAAGCCGGAAAGCCTCGCCGTCACGGTCGGGGGTCTCTCCATCGCCGAATACAATGCGCTCTCCGTCGAAAAGGCGTATGAATTCATCACGACTCTGCGTCTGGATGAAGAGAAGAACGAGATCGCCCGCGAAGTGATCCGCGAAATCGCATCGCGCCTCCGCTTCCTTTCGGATGTGGGGCTGTCCTATCTGACGCTTTCCAGGGAAAGCGGAACCCTCTCCGGCGGCGAGGCGCAGAGGATCCGTCTCGCAACTCAGCTCGGGTGCGGTCTGGTCGGCGTGCTTTACATCCTCGACGAACCCAGCATCGGGCTGCATCAGCGGGACAACGACCGTCTGCTCGCCACGCTCCGCAAGCTGCGGGATCTCGGCAACACCGTCATTGTGGTCGAGCACGACATGGACACGATCTTCGCGGCGGACTATCTGCTTGATCTCGGACCGCGCGCAGGGGTGCACGGCGGAGAGCTTGTCGCGTCCGGCACACCGCAGGAAGTCATGCGGGTGAAGCGTTCGCTCACGGCGCAGTACATGACAGGCGAACAGAAGATTGAAGTGCCGGAAAAACGGCTAAAGGGCACGGGAGAGTGCATTGAAATTCTCGGTGCGCGCCATCACAATCTGAAGAACATTGATGTAAAGATTCCGCTCGGGACATTCACCTGCGTGACCGGCGTATCAGGTTCCGGCAAGAGCAGTCTTGTCAACGGGATACTGCGCGCCGCGCTTGCAAAACACTTTCAGCTTGCCGGGGAGGAGGAACCCGGGGAATACCGGGAAATCCGCGGACTTTCCCGCATCGGCAAGGCGATTGTCATCGACCAGAGCCCGATCGGACGGACGCCGCGCTCGAATCCTGCAACCTATACGGAGCTGTTTTCCACGATCCGCACGATCTTTTCCACGCTTCCCGAATCCAAAATCCGCGGCTTCGGGCCGGGACGCTTCAGCTTCAACGTGAAGGGAGGACGCTGCGAGGAGTGCCAGGGAGACGGCATCAAGAAAATCGAAATGCAGTTTCTGCCGGACGTCTACGTAACCTGCTCGGCATGCCGGGGAAAACGCTTCAACAAGGAAACGCTCTCGGTCGCCTACAAGCGGAAAAACATTGCGGAAGTGCTCGACATGACCGTGGACGAGGCGGTGGACTTTTTCAGCGCGGTTCCGGGCGTTTACCGCAAGCTCAAGACCCTGCAGGACGTCGGTCTCGGCTACATCACGCTCGGTCAGCCCGCCACGACACTCTCCGGAGGGGAAGCTCAGCGCGTCAAGCTGGCGACGGAACTTGCGCGCGTACCGCGCGGTCATACGCTCTACATTCTGGACGAGCCGACCACCGGACTTCACATGGCGGACATCAAACAGCTTCTGGAGGTTCTGACCCGCCTGCGGGACAAAGGCAATACCGTGCTGGTAATCGAACACAATCTTGATGTCATCAAGGTTGCCGACCACATCATCGACATGGGTCCGGAAGGCGGCGACGCGGGGGGACGCGTGATCGCGGAAGGCACTCCGGAAGAGGTTGCCGCCAATCGAAAATCCTTCACCGGACAGTACCTGGCCAAAATGCTGAAATGACATTCCCCCGCAGACACGGGAAATTCCATTCCGGGGCATTTCCGGCGCGGCGCTTCTGCATCCGGTGGTCAACCCTCCGCATTGCCAGGATAATGCGCAGTCCGCGCCGTATGGCGCGGATGCATTCCGGAACGTCCGCATCGGGGAGAGCTGCAACGGCACCGCCGGCGGAGAAATCCTGTTCCCGTCCGGATCTTTCACCACTGAAATTCCTGCGCCGTCTCCTGCAACGCTTTCCGGAGGCGACGGCAATTGCCCGCTGCGGAGACAGCGTCGCCGTTGAAATCACCGGAGTCTCCGGCAGCCGGACCTCCCGCCTCTCCTCGAACGGTTCCAGCGGCTTCTCCGGGCTTCAGCGTCCCTTCCGGGAGCAAATCCCCGATCCGGATCGGCTTTCACACAGCGGGACTCCCGACGGAACTCATCGAGCACCCCTTCCCCGGATGCCTGGAGCTTCCCTGCAGGCGCGACCGACATGAAGGTGCGCGGATCCGGCGGGCAAGCGGAAGACTTTCCGCTCCGCCTCTTCCCCGGAAAAAATTTTTCCGGATCTTGATAATCCGCAAATTTCGGATACATTCCCGAAATATCGGAAAACAGGAGTGTGCGATGCCGGAGGTTTATGAACACGTAAAAATCCATGACAAATACCAGTTTGAGGCCAAGTTCACCTATCCGCTGGACCGCGGGCGCGCGGCAAATGAATACCGCGTGGACGCCTATCTCTTTCTTCCGAACAATCTCCATCTCAACAAGAGGACCTATTCCGCGGACGATTTCTACGGCGACATCCGCAAATACATCCGTCTCCGGACTCCGGTTGTCCGCCTCGCACGTATGTCGGACGGACCGGACTCGCCGCTGTGCAAGCTGGAAGATGCAATGCGCCGCCTGGCCCGCCAGCCCGCTTCCCCGGACAGGATTCTCACGTATGAAAACAGTCTGAAGATGTTCTGCTCCATCATGAAAAGCGCTCTGCGGGACGGAGCCGCCGCACTGAAAAGCAATCCCGCCGCCCAGGCTGTCCGTGACTATCAGGAACAGTCCGCCCGGCTTCTGGACGGCTATCGGCGCCTGGAACGGATCCCCGGATTTTCCGAAACGGACAGGAAATGCCGGAATCTCTTCCGGCTCGTTGATGAATTTCTCAGCATTACGGTCAACAAGTACCGCGGACACCTGTATCCGGCTCTGGAGACGCTTTCCGGCTCCCGCGCCGAAAGGGAAATCCTGCGGCGGGAAATCGTCCATGCCATGCAGAAGGAAATCGACTACCGGCGATGGCGCGACTATCCTACCGTCCCCTCCTGCAACAGTGACAACGAGGAGCTGATCTATCGGGAAAACATCCTGAAAAAAGTCATGGCGAGCGTTCTTTTTCTCAAAAGCGACACGCGGCGGGACGGTGTGCTCATCACCAACCTCGTGTTCGGCATCGCTGCCGGAATCGCAATGGCGTTCGCCACAGCCGTCACGTTTCTGTCGCAGAATCTGCTATTCCAGGAATTCTCGCTGACGTTCTGCGCCATCCTTGTTCTCGCCTACATGGGAAAGGACAGGATCAAGGAACTGGGGCGCTCCTATCTTTATTCCAAGATCAAATCCCGTCTGTTCGACTACAGAACGACCATACGGAGCACGCTGGGCAAAGAGGTCGGCATCTGCCGGGAAAGCTTCTCCTTTGTCAGCGAGTCAGGACTGCCCCCAGAAATTGTCCGCCTCCGGAACAAGGATTATATTTCGGAACTTGAGAACGGGCTCCCCGGAGAGGACATCATGCTCTCCCGTGAAGAGCTGACGCTCCGTTCGCGCAACTGCCGGGAAATCTATTCGGACTTCAACGTGGACGGTCTGGTGCACATTGTCCGGTTCAATGTCCGCCGCCTTCTGGAAAAGATGGACAATCCGGTAAAGGAAATTTATCTGCCGGACGGCGCTTCCGGCATTGTCCGGGTGCCGGGAAAACGGGTCTACCGGATTCATCTTATCATCCAGTCGCGCATGAACGACGGAAAAGACTCCTTCGCAAGTTTCCGCCTGACCCTCGCGCGCAACGGAATCAAACGCATTGAGCGTCTCTCCTGAGACGCGCCCGTCGCGCCGCAGTCCATGAGAGGAGCAGGGAACATCCTTCCCCGGAACGCGCCGCGCCCCCGCTGCTCACTTCTGGTTTTTTCTCTGCCGGTACCAGTCCGGCGTAATCCCCAGATTCCTGATCTTGTAATGAATGATCCGCTCCGAAAGCCCGAGCTGGCGCGCGGCCGCTGCGACGTTTCCGTGATTCGCCTTCAGCGCCTCGACGATCAGCTCGCGTTCAAAGGAATTGACCAGTGTCTGGAAATCCGCCTTGATGTTCGGATGGATCACCGCCGTGCCGGAAGCCTCTCCGGTCTGAAGCGAAGGGGGAAGGTCATACCCGTGAATCACGGTGTCCCCGGCGGTCAGGACCGCGCGCTCGATGCAGTTCTCCAGCTCGCGGACGTTGCCCGGCCAGTGATAGGCCATCAGCATGTTGATGGCGGGCGTGGAGATGCGGGCGATGTTCTTCCCGTGAAGACGGTTGTATTTCTCCAGGAAATGATCCGCGAGAAGGATGATGTCGCTCGGGCGCTTGTGGAGGCTCGGCAGATGGATCGGGAACACATTCAGGCGGTAGTAGAGGTCCTCGCGGAATTTTCCCTCCTCCATGAGCTTCTCCAGGTCGCGGCTGGTCGCGGTCAGAAGACGGACGTCGACCTTGATCTCCTCGTTGCTGCCGACACGCGAAAAGGTCCGTTCCTGGATGAAGCGCAGCAGCTTGACCTGCACATGCTGGCTCAGATCGCCGATCTCGTCCAGAAACAGCGTGCCGCCGTCGGCCGCCTCCGCGCGTCCGATACGGCGGGAAACGGCTCCGGTAAACGCCCCCTTCTCATAACCGAACAGTTCGCTTTCGATAAGATTGTCCGGCAGTGCGGCGCAGTTGACCGCAATGAACGGCTTGTCCCTCCGCCCGCTGGACATCTGAATCGCGCGGGCGACAAGCTCCTTTCCCGTTCCGGATTCGCCGCGGATCAGCACCGTTGCGGAACTGTTCGCGACCTGTCCGATCATCTTGTAGACCGCGCGCATCGCGTTGCAGTTTCCGATCAGATTCGGGGGGCGGGGCGTAGTTCCAAGCTCCTCGCGGAGGCGCATGTTTTCCTCAAGAAGCTGACGGCGCTCATCGTATTTTTTCAGACAGGAAGCAACCGCCTCGGCCATGATGTTCGCCACCGTGTCAAGCAGCCGGAGATCGCGCTTGAGCTCCTCTTGGTCTCCGCCGGGACAGTCTATGCTGAGAGTGCCGATGACGTTGTCAAGGTGCATGATCGGCACGCAGATGAATGCGACATGCTCGTTTTTCCCGCGCGCCTGTGTCCGTCCGAGAAATTCAGGCTCCTGCGAGATGTCGGGAACCAGCGCGGGCTTTCCGGTCTGCGCGACCTTTCCCGTGATCCCCTCGCCGATCATGTACTTGCCGCGGCTGATCTCCTCGTCCGTCAGACCGTTGGAGGCCTCAATCACAAGCGTATCGTCATGCTTCAGGGTGATCGTACCCCGGATGAGCCCCATCTCCTTGCGCAGAATGTTGAGAATGTTGTTGAGAAGCTCCGAAACGTTCAGCTCATGCACAATGGCATGGCTGATCTGGTTGAGCACTGCGATTTCAATATCGTTTCTTTCCGCCATCCGGCACTCCTCTCCTGTTCCCCTTTGCCAGTTGTGAAAAGAGAATATAGTCCGCCAGGGGGCTTTTTCAAGCTACAAAAATGTAGGAATACAAAAAATGTCATGACAAAAATGTAACTTTTCCACTGCACGGTTCATTCCATACAGCCGCATTCCGGAGCTTCCTGAGCTCAAGCGCAGAGATTTTAAAAAGTTGGCACGCAACATGCTTAGAAGAAGAGCATCGGGATTTGAATAACAGGAAACCACTGAGGAGTGATACAAAAATGAATGCAGACAGGAAAATGGCCATTGAAGGCATCCTCGCCCGCGAGGACGAGGAGAACGTTGCCCTGAACCCCTTCACCACGGACAGCTTCGGGGAAGACGTGTTCCACTGCGGACGCATGAAGGAGCGTCTCCCGAAACCGATCTACCAGAAACTGATGGACACCGTGCGGGAAGGCAAGGCGCTGGATCCCTCCATCGCCGACGCCGTTGCTCACGCAATGAAAGAGTGGGCGCTCGAAAAAGGGGCCACCCATTACACTCACTGGTTCCAGCCGCTGACCGGCACCACCGCGGAAAAGCACGACTCCTTTCTCGAACCGACAGCGAACGGAAACGCGATTCTCTCGTTCTCCGGGAAAAACCTGATCGTCAGCGAACCGGATGCCTCAAGTTTCCCCTCCGGCGGAATCCGCTCGACCTTTGAGGCGCGCGGCTACACCGCCTGGGATCCGACAAGTCCCGCCTTCATCAAGCGCGGACGCAACGGTGCAACCCTCTGCATCCCGACCGCCTTCTGCGCATACACAGGCGAAGCGCTCGACAAGAAAACGCCGCTCCTGCGCTCCATGCAGGCGCTGACCAAATCCGTCCGCCGCATGATGAAGTGCTTCGGCGACGATGGAACCAAGAACGTCCGGATCACGCTCGGCGCGGAACAGGAGTATTTCCTGATCGACGAACAGTTCTACTATGCGCGCCCCGATCTGGTGCAGAGCGGACGCACGCTCTTCGGCGCGCCGCCGCCGAAGCATCAGCAGCTGGAAGACCATTACTTCGGCGCGATCAAACCCCGCATCCTCGCGTTCATGACCGATGTGGACTCCGAACTCTGGAAGCTGGGCATCCCCGCCAAAACCCGTCATAACGAGGTCGCCCCGGCGCAGTTCGAAATCGCCCCCGTCTTCGAGGAGCTCAACCTTGCCGTCGACCACAACATGATTATCATGGAAGTTCTCAAGCAGACCGCGGAAAAGCACGGTCTCGTCTGTCTGCTCCATGAAAAGCCCTTCGCCGGCATCAACGGCTCGGGCAAGCACAACAACTGGTCCCCCGCCTACGGCAGCATCAACCTGCTGAATCCGGGGACCGATCCGCACCAGAACGCGATCTTCCTGACAACCCTCTGCGCCATCATCATGGCGGTGGACAAGCACAGCGACCTGCTCCGCAGCGCGACCGCGTCGGCTGGCAACGACCACCGGCTCGGCGCCAACGAAGCGCCTCCGGCAATCATTTCGATCTTCATCGGCGAACAGCTCGCGGACGTGATCGACCAGCTTGAAAAAGGCGATCTCAAATCCTCGAAGCACAAGGATATGATGCGCATCGGCGTGGACACGCTCCCGCCGCTTCCGCTGGACGCGACCGACCGCAACCGGACAAGCCCCTTCGCCTTCACGAACAACAAGTTCGAGTTCCGCGCGCCAGGTTCCAGCCAGTCCTGCGCCGGCGCCAACGTGATTCTGAACACAATCTTCGCAGAAGCAATCGACGACATTGCCGCCCAGCTTGAAAAACTGCCGAAGGCGGACTTCAACACCGGGCTCCAGAAGGTGCTCCAGAAGATCATCAAGGCGCACAAGCGCATCATCTTCAACGGAGACAACTACAGCGAAGCATGGCGGAAGGAGGCCGCGAAACGCGGGCTGCCGAATCTGCGCAACACGCCGGAAGCGCTCAAACCCCTGCTTGACAAGGACAATATCGCCCTCTTCGAAAAATACAAGGTCTTCTCCGCGGTCGAGCTCCATTCCCGCTATGAGATTTTCACCGAGGAATACGAGCGGAAAATCCGCATCGAAGGAGAACTCGCTCTGAACATGGTGCGGACAATCATCCTTGCAGCCGGAAGCAGACAGCTTGCGGAACTGGTCAAGACGATTGCTGTGATGGACGGCTGTGGTCTGAAGAGCGGTCTTGCCGCCCAGAAGGCGCTTGCGGAAACGATCGGCGGACTCCTTGACGGCATCTCCAGCGCCGCAACGGAACTGGAAAAGACCCTTGCCAAGGAGAAAAACGGCGTGGCGATTGTGGAAGCCCTCTCCAGGCTCCGGAAACTGGTCGATGTTCTGGAAAAGCAGATGGACGACGATCTCTGGCCGCTCCCGAAATACCGCGAAATGCTTTTCATCAACTGAAAACGGATTCTCTCTGACGCCGTCGGCTGTTTCTCTCTCGCGGTCGGCGGCGTATGATACACCCCCACACTGGCGGAACCCCCTGTCCGGAGGTCTCCGCCATTTTTATTGCCCGTGCCTCAGATGGCAAAGTGCGGCGCGGCGGGATCAGAATGAAAATTCGCGGTAGAAGATGTGCATCAGGGAACGGATCAGTTCCACAGACATGCGGTAGCTCTTTTTCACCTCGGCCAGACCGGTGCGTCCCGAACGGCAGGAAATCGGTTCGTCGGGAATCACGGTAATGCAGTAGAGCACGTTCACTGGAGTGAACTCATGGGTCTTCTGGTTCGGATAGCAGGCTACAATTCCGCCGAGAGCCTGCACCAGCGTGGAGTCGCGGAACTTGACCGAAACCGGATTAAGCGAAGCGATCCTGCCCGGATATTCCTTCAATTCACCGCGAAGACGAATCATCACGCGGTCGCCTTTCCGAATCCTGTTGACCTCGCGATCAAGCGCATACGCATACACCGCGGTTTTCTTCGATACGATTTCCCCGAGGATCGTTCCCTTCTCCAGCCATCTGCCTTCTGAAACGTCCTTGATCGCGGGAACAAAAATTCCGGAGGCATCCGCCTTCACTGCCATGTTGGCGCGACGGCGTTTCATCTCGTTCTGTGTCAGAAGGTTCGCACGCAACTTTTCATATACGGCGGGACTCGAACCGATCGTCGCGGTATCCGAACGCAGAAGATTCAGTTCCGCACGGTTCTGTTCGGCGGCAATTTCGTAACGCCGGATGTTGAAATCAAGAAAAATATTGCGGAACGGCAGAATCAGATCCCCTTTCCGCACGACAAGCGGTTCGTCTTTGAGCTCTTTCGCGGCAAACGCCGATTCATTTACCGTCACGATGCGGCGGGACTCCGGCACGATCTCGCAAGGCAGGCTGAACGACCAGGGGAGCGGGATGAAAAGAAGCGAGACAAGCCCGCATACGAAAAGAAATGTCAGCAAGGTCTTGCCCCAGTTCACCCTCCTCCGGAGCGCGTTCAGCGCCTTCAGCTCAAAAATCAGCGGCATCAGCAGCATTGTGTAGACTTCTATCACCATCAGGATGATTGCCACGGGTTTGGTGAATTTGAAGTAGATGATGAGAATGATCGACGTATAAAGGAAGAGACGGTAGACGAAGGCGCTGATGCCGAAGAGATACAGCGTCAGCGGCGAACAGTCGCCGCTGTCCGGATATGAGCCGATCCCGAGAAAAAAACGGCGGTTCCATGCCTTGATGAACTCGCTGGAACGCTGCATCAGGTTCTCGATGTTCAGAAAATCGCACAGCAGATAGTATCCGTCGTAGCGGATGAAGGGATTCCCGTTGACAAGAATCGTTCCCAGCGCACTGACGGTGAAAAGATAAAACATCGTGGATTTCAGGGGACCGGGAGAGGCATACACCCAGACAATCGCCGCAAGCCCGCCGAAAATCAGTTCGCTTGCAATGCCGGCTCCGTCGCAGGCGATCCGTTTTGTGCGGGAAAGCCTCCAGGTGTCGGTCAGATCCACAAAAAGACGCGGATAAAACACGATGAAGCTCAGTCCCATGGCGCGGACACGGGCGCCGAAGCTCTTCGCCGTGTAGCCGTGCGCCAGTTCGTGCACAGACTTCGTAACAAGAAGCGCCCAGAAATATTTCACAAGTCCCGCCCAGGAAAGGGAGTTGACGAATGTCGCATACGCCTCGTTCCAGGAACGCACCAGAAGGACGTATCCGCCCGCGGCGGCGGCAATGATGAAAAACAGCGTGATGCGGTTGAAGACAAAGCGGATCAGCGGCATGGTCGCCGTGAAAAAAGCGTCCGGATGAATCGGCGGAAGGCGGAAAAAGAGATACATGCCCATGATCCGGTAAAAGGTGTTCTTCTCCTTCATCTCGCGATGGCGCCGGACCTTGGCGTCCTGAACACCGTATTCGGGAGCGATCAGATTGTTCGCATGGAGAAAATGAAGCAGTTCCAGAAGCTCCTCCCGATCCGTATCCATGCCGAAGGAATTGACCCGCTCCAGAAACTCGTCAAGGGGATAACTGCGGTCCATCAGCTGGAGAATCCGGCAGGAGCGCTCGGAAAGTTTGTAATACGCCTCGGAAAGAGGATCGAAAATCATCGCGTAATCCCCGTGTTCTCCGGGCGGAATGAACTGAATGTCCGAGCGGATCACGCCTGTCCGGATCTCCTGTGTCTTTCGGGACGGCGTTTCCCGGAAATTTTCCGGGTTCATCTTGTTTTCTCCGGTTTCCGATGCCGGATTGTGTTCCATATCCATATCCATATTCATGTCCATGTCCGTCGTCACACGCCGCGGTACCAGAGAACCAGACTCCGGAACAGATAGTAGCCGAGCTTGACTTTTTCACCGGTCACCCTGGCAACCCCGCGCATGCCGAAGCGGAGCCCGGGAACGTTGTTCTCCATTTCCGCCTTCACATTGTAGCTGTAAATGTTCTGCTCGGTCAGCTCCGGATAGAAACGCGAAGACAGTATCTTCACGGGAATCGGCAGTTCCGGGCGGGTATGCAGAAACAGCGTAATCCGCGGATTGCCTTCCAGGACGGAAGCGTCCTTTTCATTCACCATGATCTCGGCGATCATCCCTTTGTCGGAAAGAATGTCGAACTGTTTTTCACCGAGCCGGAGAGCTCGTCCGGCAAGTTTGTCCGCACTTCCCCCGGCAATGGCGAGAATGCCGGAAACGGGGGCGGTCACCACGCTGTGCGCCAGGTACCATTTCGCCTCCTCGATCGAAACTTTGGCGGAGTCGCGCTTGAATGCAAGGACTTTCAGGCGTCCGAGATTTTCCCGGTCGGTGAAAGAGGCCTTCAGCACCTGCTCGTATTCGGCGTTCGCCTCCTTGAAAGCCGCTTCGGAGGCTGCCAGCTGGAAGCGCATCCGGTCCGTGTCGTATTCCAGAATCCGGTCGCCGGCCTTGACGGCGTCGCCGTCATTGAAGAAACAGTTCTTCACGACACAGTCGAACCACGCGTAGGAATTGTATTCGGCATCGGGCTTGACCACGAACTCCGCGGAAACGGTATGCTCCACATCCACCGTGAACATGGCGACCACAAATGCCAGCAGCAGAAGCAGAAGAACACGGATCAGCGTGATCCTGCGCAGCCATCTGAGCAGAAGGCGCGCCCCGCCCCGCGGGGTATGGCTCCAGAGCGCATTGCCGTAATCCGAGGCAAGCAGCGGAATCGTCGCTCCGGCATGGGGAGGAACCGCGCCCTTGAACGTCATCAGCCAGACAAAAGGCTCTTTCGCGGAACTTCGAAAGCGCGCTGAGCGGAGAGGAACCAGCAGCAGGGAACCGCCTTCATCCGTCAGGCGTTCAAATGCGCCGCGCGCCTTCTCCGTCAACTTTCTGAAAGGCTCGTTCCCCTCTTTCAGTTCGACGGCTCCTCCGCTCAGGTCGACACTGCGGCAGAGGATTTTCACATCCGATGCATATTCGGTGTGCTGCTTCACCTCCACCTGCGCATACTCCGCCAGAATGGAGATTTTTCCGCGCAGATCCGCGAGCGAGGAGGATTCATAGGCAAGCAGGGTGCGGGAGTTGTTCACAATGTGCACCGCCGCGGCAGACAGATCCGGCTGCTCGAACGCGTCGCGTCCCAGGCGCATGATTGCGGCAAAAGCGTGCAGGCGCGCTTTCAGTTCGGCGTTTTCCTGCTGCGGATTATTTCCCATTGCCGTCTCCCACTTTCATCAGCGTCCCCGACATCCCCGCGGAAAAGCGGTGTCCGGCGTTGTCCAGCAGGACCTTGATTTCGATGGTTTCGCTCCGGTGATCGGCACGTCCCGCGATTTCGAAAACAGTTCCGGTCACGACACTGCCTGTTTCATTCACCTTGAATGTGACGGGAATCCCGATTTTGATCTTCGGAAGCCAGGTCGTCGGCAGGTTCATGACTCCGAGAAGGCGATTGTCATCAATAATCGAGATCAGCGGCTGTCCATTGCGGACGGTCTCGAATTCACGTGTCAGATGCTTTTCCACGGTTCCGTCAAAAGGCGCCTTGATCGTGCAGAACGCCAGTTGCAGCAGAGCGTCGGCATAATTGATCCGGGCGGTCTGGAAACGTTCGGCGGAAACATTCGCATCCAGTTCGGATTTCATCACTTCGATCTCGCTCTGGAGATCCTCTTTGAACAGACGCCTGTTGTCCTCCCATTTCTGCTTCGCATAAGCGGCATTCAGCTCCGCCTCCTTCATCAACGAGCGCATCCGGAGAAGATCGTTGTTGTATTTCGTCTCGTCCAGCTTCAGAAGAACGTCATTCTTCCGGAAACGTTCCCCCGGCCGGAAACTGTATTTTTCGACAACGCCGTCGATCTGCGTGGAAAGAATGGCCTCGCGGTACGGAAACAGCACAACTTTGACAGGAAGGGAATCATAAGTCATTTCCGCACCGGAGAGCGAAACGAGGAAAACCAACAGGAGCGGCAGGATGGGCGATAAGTTCTTCATGCGTGTTTTTTCCTTACATTTGTCCGTATGACTATACTGCATGAAGCGGAAAAAGCAAAGGGGAAAACAAAAAAAATCCCGCTCGCATATACGAACGGGATTTGAAATGCCGGAACCCCGGATCAGCGTTTTGCAAACGCCGCCTCCGCCATCTTGAACCACTTGTCGGCTTCCTGCTGATTCCGAGGGACACCGTCACCGGCGGCATACATCATCGAAATGTTGTTCATCGCCTCGGGATTGCCCTTGTCCGCGGCACGCCTGTACCAGAGCATCGCCTTCGCATAGTCCTTCTCACAGCCTTTTCCGCTGCGGTAGAGACTGCCAACCCAGACCATCGATGCGGCTTCCCCTCCGCGCGCGGACCTCTTGAAATAGTCCAGAGCCTCTTTGTAATCGCCGCGCTCACAGGAAAGGCAGCCAAGCCAGTACAGACTCTTCTCATCGCCGTTGTCCGCGGCCATCTGATAATACTTGAATGCAAGATCATGATTCTCCGGCAGGACATTGCCCTTGTAATACAGCCATGCGGTCAGCACCATCGCTTCGAGGTTGCCTTTGTCCGCGGCCTGCACAAAAAGCTCCGCGGCCTTCTGCGGGTTCTTTTCCACACCTTTTCCGGTCCAGTACATTTTACCGAGGCAGAACATCGCAGAGGCATTCCCCTTGGCGGCGGAACGCTCGAAATACACCGCGGCATCCTGCGCGTTGTCCTCACGGTAGAGCTTCAAACCGTCATCGAAGAGAATTCTCGCAATGCGCGCGTCCTCGACTGCGGACTGCCTGGCGGCATACTCGGCACGCGCTTTTTCCAGCTCCTCCGCCGCGCTTTCCCGTGCCGCCGCGAGTTCCGCCTTGAGCTCGCTCTGGGTTTTTGCGTCAAGATTCTTCACGCCGATCGCATTCAGAAGGCGATAATGCGCGATATAATATGCGCCGAGAGACATCAGGCGTTCGATCTCGGTTTCCGCCGTCCGCAGACGCTGATGATCGATATCCAGCTGTGTAACCGAACCGTCAACACTCTTGGTGGCCAGCGCGGCCTTGAGGTATTTGCTGTATTCCTCATGCTCCCGGCGGTTGATCTCGAAACGCTCACGGCTTGAAACGATGTCCGCCTTTGCAATCCGGACCTGCGACATGACCGCGATCGCCTGGGCGAAGCTGCGCATTTCCTCCAGATCCGCCTGATCGCTGTATGCCATGTAGCGGGAGATGTACTGCGGGGTCTTCAATGCGTTGTAGGCGGCCTTCACGGCAAGTTCCCACCAGCTCTGATGATAGAGGAAGGAATTGTTGTTGTTGATGAAGTCCACATACATTCTCACGTTCGGCAGCATCATCAGGAGGGTTTTGCGACACTCGAGAATGTTGATATGCTTCTGAATGTCGATCTCATACAGCTCGGGGCGTTTCAGGATCGCCATCTGCTCCAGGAGTTCGATATCGGGGAAATCGAATTCCGGAACCGTGTCCAGCGGACTCTCGTCCACCACGATCCGGGAGGACGGATACACGCCGAGCAGAGAACGCAGCTCGACGCATGCGCTTTCATAGCCGCGTGTATAGTTGGTCAGGCGTTTTTCCATCGCGAGGAAACGGGTCGTTTCATCCGTTGCGCGGAACGGCGTGATCTTGTTTTCCGCAGCCAGCTTTTTAATCAGCTCGTAACGGCTCTTGCAGTCCTCGAGCAGTTTGGTCGTCACCTTGATCGCGCGCTGGGCGGCGGCGACCTTGAAATAGACGCGCACCACTTCAAGCGAAAGATTCTGCGCGGCGCGTTCAATCTGTTTCTCCTTGACCAGCATGCGGTCGTGGCTCTGCTGCGTATTGAAAAACGCGAGCCCGAAATCCAGAAGACTGAAGGCGAGATCCACGCTCAGATTGTTGACGTTGCGGTCAGTGCTCGTGCTGTAGCCGTAGGTGTCGCCGTCGCTCGCCACGGCCTTGCTGCTGGAGCCGGGCTGATTGGAGCGGCCGGTGAAGCTGTCGGAAATCGTCAGATCCGGAAGCATGCCGAGGAGCTCCGCCATCATGATGTTTCTGGCGGCATCCTTTTCCAGATTCTGAACCTTCAGGTCAAGATTATGCTTGACGGCAAGCCCCATGCAGTCCTGAAGCGTCAGCACGCCCTTTTCCTTGGCAAGCTCTGTTTTCTTTGCCTGATTGAACTGCTCCACCGCGTTTTTCACCCGCTCCCTGCGGTAATCATCCGCGGTTTTGCAGCCTCCGGCCAGAACCAGAACAGCCGCAACTCCAAGCGCAATCCGATGCGAACCGTGCCGCATTTTCTCCTCCTTTGTTCCGTATGCTTTCATCGTTTTCATCTTCCTTGTCAGACGTTCAGGGCCAGCAGGCGGTCCAGAGCCTTGTCAAAATCATTCTTGAAGATTTCCGCACGTCCCAGATAGGCCATGACTTTCTCCTCCAGTCCCTCCGGCAGTGCGGCAGTCCCCTCGGCGGCGGGGGGCTCGGTCTCGGAATTCATCGGCTTGAGTTCCTCCGGAATCAGCGGAGTGCCGTCCGAGAGATACGGCGTCGTCGTATATCTCGTAAAGTCGTCGGAGACATCGCCCTTCACGTTGACTGTGATGTGCGTCTCGCCGCTCGGAACGAATCCGAGGTCGAAACGTCCGATCGTCACGGAGAACTCGCCCATGGTCCGGTAACGGTCGTCAAACTCGTGCATGAAGTCGTAGCTCAGGCGGGAGGCGCCAGAAACTTCATTGCGGAAATTCAGCAGATAGCCCGGATTCGCATACAACCTGTCCGAAACGGCATTGTAAATGTCATAAATGCTGTGTGCGACACCGTTTTCAGAAGGCTTGATGAAATCGCTGTTCAGGCCGTGTCCGGGATCCGGAGTCCATGCGAGATTCCAGCTGGCCCCCATGCTCGGATAGGTTCCTCCGGCCTTTCCAACGGAAACCGTCGCGCTGGATGGTAGATTTCCGCGCCCGCCGATGGATCCGGCACCAAGCAGATTCCAATTCATGTTATTCGGGTTGTAGCCCTGCGTCCATATGCCATCGGGACGGGTTGTGTAATACACGCTGCCGTAGGCCTCGGAAGCCGAATCGGTATCCACCGCGGTCCAAACACCCGCCATTGCCGGAGAGCCGGACGGAAGGGATATCAGACCGTTGCCGTTCACGGTATTCGACCTGAAGACATCGGCATAGGACTGATTCATCGTCACGGTTCCGTATTCATTGTTGAATGTGCCGCCCAAAGCGACCTGTCCGAGAAGCGAATAGGCTCCGTCGATATCGCCGTCGGCTTCGATGACCGTGGTTCCGGCTTCTGCTCCGACGACGATGCTGTTTGCAATCTGGACGTCGCCGCCCGCCTGAACCAGCACATCATTCTTCCTGGCTTCGGCGATTGTGGAGTTCACGATCGAGACATCCGCGCCAACAACATCGGTTCCGGCAACGCCGCTGTTTTCCGCAACCGTCGTCGAAATCAGGAAGAGTTCGCCGTTCGGCGCGTTCACAACGCTGCCGCTCGCAGTATTCTTGTAAAGACTGCTGTTCCGGATGACCGTCTTGTCGCCGAGGCTGGTTACAACGGAACCGTTCTTTGCATTGCTGCTGGTCACTGTGGCGGAATTCATTGTCAATGCACCGTCCGCACTGTAACCCGCCGCGCCGTCTTGCGCGGTATTGCCAGTCAGGGTGATATTTGCAAGAGTGCCGCCCTGATCGAGATATACCGCGCCGCCGGCAACAGTCGCACTGTTGCCGGTGAAGGTGCCGGAGATGGTCGTATCAGCTCCAAATGCCGCAATCGCACCGCCGTTGGAGCTGGCCTTATTGCCCGTGAAATTCGAATTGACGGAGAGCGAACCGTTCGCCAGAATCGCGCCGCCGTTTGTCGCGGTATTGCGGTCGAAGGTGCCGCCCTTCACGGTCACGTCGGAACCGGAAATCGCGCCGCCGTTTGTCGCGGTATTGCGGTCGAAGGTCGCATTGCTGACACTCAGGCTGCTGCCGCTGATCGCACCGCCGCTGCCGTTATCCGCCTGATTCTCTGTAAAGGAACCGCCGTTCACGGTCACGCCGGAACCGGAAATCGCGCCGCCGTTTGTCGCGGTATTGCGGGTGAAGGTCGCATTGCTGACACTCAGACTGCTGCCGCTGATCGCACCGCCGCTGCCGTTATCCGCGTGGTTCCCTGTAAAGGTACCGCCATTCACGGTCACGCCGGAACCGGAAATTGCGCCGCCGTCGCCGGACGTCCGGTTGTTCTTGAACACGGAGTTATTCACGGTGACCGAAGTATCCGTATAAATCGCACCACCATTCTGCTCAGCCCGGTTGTCGCTGAAGGACGCATTCCTGACATTCAGCGTGCCACTGTTGCTGATCGCACCGCCATTCTGTTCAGCCCGGTTGTCGCTGAAGGACGCACTGACACTCAGGGTGCCGCTGTTGCTGATCGCACCGCCGGAACCAGTCGCTTTATTATACGAGAAAGCCGAGCTGGCATCCAGTGTCAGAACCGCACCTGCGGCGTTGTAAATCGCGCCACCGTTTGCAGCGGTATTTCCTTCTTCTGTCCCGTCTTCCGACATGCCGCCGAATACGACGCCTGTAACCGAAACATTCTGTCCGGCATTATAGAATGCGCCGCCGTTTCCGGTTGCAATGTTGTCGGTCAACAAGGTCCCTGTAAACTGCACGGATTCCGTCGAGGCATTGTAGATCGCGCCGCCGTTTGCAGTCGCGGCATTGCCGCTGAACACAGCATCGGTAACCGTCAGAATGGTCCCCTTATGGTAGATTGCGCCGCCGTTTGCAGCGGTATTTCCGGTGAAACTGCCGCCAGTCATGGTCAATGCGCCTTCATTGTAGAGAGCGCCGCCGTCTCCGGTTGCCGTGTTGCCGCTGAACACAGCATCGGTAACCGTCAGCATGGTCCCCTTATTGTAGATCGCGCCGCCGTTTGCAGCGGTATTTCCTTCTACAGTCCCGTCTTCCGACATGCCGCCGAATACGACACCTGTGATCGAAACATTCTGTCCGGCATTATAGAATGCGCCGCCATTCACAGCTTTGTTGTCAGTGAATGAGGCATAGGCAAGCTGAAGATCACTGGAGGCGTTGTAGATCGCGCCGCCGTTTCCGGTTGCTGTATTGCCGGCAAAGACCGTATTGGTCCCTTCTGTAAACTGCAGCGCTCCTTCATTGTAAATCGCGCCGCCATCCTCGGATTCATTCGCAAGGAATTCGGTTCCGGAAACCGTCAGAGAACCGGCATTGTAAATCGCACCGCCGGAACCGGAATCCGCATGATTCCCGCTGAATTGCGCGACCATGGCAATCAAAGTTCCATCAGCGGCATTGTAAATCGCGCCGCCGGAACCGGTTGCGATGTTGCCCTGAAGAACGGCGGAATCGGAAACTGTCAATGTGCCCGCGGCATTGTAGATCGCACCGCCGTTCTCAGCCTGATTGGAGGTGAAATCTCCGGTAACCGTCAGTGTACCCGCGGCATTGTAGATCGCACCGCCGTTTCCGGCTGCCGTGTTGCCGCTGAACACAGCATCGGTAACCGTCAGTGTACCCGCGGCATTGTAGATTGCGCCGCCGTTTTCAGTCGCCTGATTCCCCGTAAATTCGAGCGTTCCGGAGACTGTCAGAGAACCGGCGTTGTAGAGAGCGCCGCCGTTCTTGGCCTGATTGGAGGCAAAGACTGTATTCCCCGCAAGAGTCAGTGACGAATCGTTCGCGACAGAAACCGCGCCGTTGCCGGATGTCACCACATTCTGAACGGTCACATTGGTCAAGGTCGCCGTTGAGGAATCGGCAAGACTGAGAGCCGCGCCGTCATTGCCGAAGGACGCTCCGGCTCTGCCGGAAACAGTGAAGTTGGAAAGAACAAGGCCCGACGTTCCCGCAAGGGCAAACAATCCGGCGGTATTGCCGGTTCCGGCAGTAATGGAAACTGTCCCCAGTGACGCCAGAAGACTGCCGTCGATCGTCACAGTTCCGGCCGTCCAGGAGACTGGAAGCTTATCAAGAATAAATGAGGCTTCAGCTCCACCCGCCATCTCATTCTGCAACGCCTCAAGATCAAATGCGATGGTGATATCGCCACCGTCTGCATCCTGAATTGCTTCGCGGAGAGAATAGAGGTCATTATCGGAAGTCGTGTCATCGGTAAACGTATTCACCAGCACGCTGGTCGGTGAAACGGATCCGGCAATCACGGCGCCGATGGTGTAAACGCCGTCGCCGGGCGTCTCGGTCCGGTCCTTGCCAAGCTGATCGTAAGCGTTTCCAGCGGGATCGCGATACAGATATCCCCCGGTAAGCGCGGGATTCTCGGCAGTCTGATCAAGCTGAATAACACCGGTCTCGGAATCAAAGTCATTCGTTCCGAAAATCAGTTCCGCCGAATATCCGTTCGCCTCCGTTCCGACAAGGGAATATCCGTCATAGGTATATTCTCCTTTGATATTGTTGTCATCGGAATTGCCGTTGCCGATCACCAGAGTGTTTCTCAGGAATACGGTCGCCGCGGAATTCACCAGACCCCAGTTTGAACCAGTATTCAGTGCAAGCGTCGTATTGGTCAAAGTAAGAGTGCCGGCACCGGTATAAATGGCGGCATCCCCGATATTCCCGGCGATCGTCGCATTCAGGATATTCGCAGTTCCATTCGCCAGATACAGAGCGCCTCCTGTGGGAGCGGAAACGGAACCGCTCGTGACGCCGCTGGCCTTGTTTTCATACATGGAAAGATAGGAGAGAGAAACCGTTCCTCCCGCCTGATAAACGGCTCCGCCGTAAGCCGCGCTGTTGTCATTCATGGAAATGCGCAGCGTCTCGGAGGAGGGCGTTGTATTCGTCAGAGAGAAGACGCCGGCGGTGTAGACCGCGCCGCCGCGCCCGCTCAGGTTGTTATCCGCTGCCGCACCGGAGGACACAGAATTCGCAATATTGCCGGAAAGCACAACATTGGACAAATTCGCAGTCGCGCCGGCTGAGACATACAGGCCGCCGCCCTGTCCGGTTGTATTGGAAGTTTCATTAGTGTAACTTCCTGCAGTTGCTTTATTTCCGGAAACAGAAGCCACATCGCCCCCTTTTCCGGGATCAGCGCCGCTCATGGTGAATGTTCCGCCGTCGGCAAGATAAACCCCGCCGCCGCGCAACGCCGTATTGGAAGAAATCGAACTGTTGGCAATGTCCTGAGCCGGAGCATCTCCTCTGGAGAGAAACAGATTCGACTCCGAAATTGTCACAGTTCCTTCGGCATAAATACCGCCGCCATAGGAAACGACATAGTTCGGAACGTCAGGATTGCTGCCAGAGCCCGGACGGACATAAGTTGCCGTCACATTCCCCGTGACAGTCACGCCCTTCAGACTGACGGAACTGCCGGCTGCGACATAAAGACCGCCTCCGTAGGATGCGGGAATGCCTGAAGTCGGAACCTTGAAGTTGGAGGAAACCCCCTGCCGCAGAGTGTTGCCGGAAATCGTTGCCCGCTCCAGGGAAACGCTCCCTGTCGTGGCGATGTAAAGTCCCGCGCCGCTGACGGCGGAATTGCCGGAAATGGCAAACGATTCGGAAACTGGAGCATATAAGCGGTTTTCCGCGTCGTAAGCATAAAGGGAATGATTTCCGAGCAGGGAAGAGTCGCCCGCAAGATAAATGCCGCCGCCGTATTGTGCGGCCGTGCCGCCGGAAATCGTCACATTGGACGCGTAAAACGCCTCGCCCGCCTTTTCCGCGGACAGTGCGTCCATGCCGATCACCAGACTGCCGCCGGCCATGTAAATCCCGGCGCCGTATCCGGATGTATATACATAACCGTCGCCGTAGGTCACCTGGCTGACATTATCGCCGGCGGAGGCGAATCCATGCGCCACCGTGCCATTGATTGTCGTCGTGCCGATCAGGTTCAGAGTTCCGTCCGCGACGTAGATTGCGCCGCCCCGGTTGGCGATTCCCCGATTAATTGTGACCCCGTTCAAAGTCAGCGTGGCATCTGCGCCGGAGAGACGGATCGCTCCGCCGAAATTGCTGATGCTCTCATCCGTACGTTCGGATGCGGGACGATTCGGATTGTTGTCATTGGAAACATTGCCGCCCAGGATGGTCAGGGAGCCGGCTCCTTCGCCGTAAAGCGTAATGTCTCCGCTGATCACGTCGAATACGCGGAAACGTCCGGTTTCCCCGTTGACCGTATCGCTGACCTTCAGAGTCAGATTCAGGCTTTGGAAGGTGTCATCATCTGTTGCGTCATATTCGAAGGGCAGGAGCGAGGAGGCCGGAAGCGTCACATTATAGGAAGTGGGATCCACCGTTCCCGCGATGATCCGGTAGGAAATGTCATTGCCGAAACTGTCGGTCAACCCCTTGTTGATTCCGATCGAATCATAGAAGGAGGAAGTGAGAGAAGTGCCATCCGCCGCAGTTCCGTAAACATTGGATTCTCCGATTATGAATTCAAGACTTCCTCCAGCAGCAATTTTCTCGCTCAAAACAATCTCTGTTCCGAAATGGAACTTTTCACTGATGACCGGCGCATCGGGATTCTCGCCGTAGATGGCGGGATCCAGCGTGTAATTGATTGTCAGATTCTCTCCCGCAAGCAGAATGGCCTCGCGGAGGGACAAAGAGCCGTCATAGGGATTGATCGTATCATCCGTCGTATTGATGATCGGACGGACGTAATATTCTCCGGAAGCAGTATAATACCGATAGGGAAGATTTTCTACCAACTTGTCACCAATGCCAAGTTTGTATGTCGTTCCGTCAGCGGTGGTAATAATATCTCCCGAAACAGGATTTTGAGTATTATCGGCATCAATCCAGTGCGTCCCGTCGTATGTGTAAGTCACGCTTTCCACAATCCACGTATCATTAGCGACAGGAGTGTAAACCGCGGCGACATTATTCCATGTCCCTGTCATTGCATTGTAAGTAAATATGCTTCCCGAGGAATAAATCATATTGCCATCTGCGGGAAGATGGGTGTTCACCCATGCCGAAATATCGGCATCATACACATATGCTGTGCCTACGATTCTATCACCGGCTTCAGGGGTATACTCATCACCGGCAGAGCTGCGCCAGCTGCCGTAGAAGGAGCTATAGGTATAAAGCTTTCCGTCGACGTTGATCCTGTCACCATTTTCATGCGCATAAGTTTCCACCCAGTTCTCGCCATTGTAAACATAATCTGTTCCGGTGATTTGATTTCCCTTCGCAGGCGCATAAGTTTCCACCCAGTTCTCGCCATTGTAAACATAATCTGTTCCGTCAATTTGAGCTCCGATTTGGAGGGTGTATTCGTTGCCGGCAGAATCCTTCCATGCATTACCGTCATACGTGTAAGTCACTCCATTCACAGTCAGCGTATTATTATTGACAGGAGTGTAAGTCACAACCCAGTTCGTTCCGTCATATGTGCTTTCTTCAGTCCCGTTGAAAGTGAATGTATCCCCTTCGACAGGAATATGAGTTGCGGTCCAGTCCGTTCCGTCGTATGTGTAAGTCACTCCATTTGCGGTCAACGTATCTCTAAGTTCAGGAGTATGAGTCGCGGTCCAGTTCGTTCCATCGTATGTGTAAGTCACTCCATCTGCAATCAGCGTGTCATTATTGACAGGAGTATAAGTCGCGGTCCAGTTCGTTCCATCGTATGTGTAAGTCACTCCATCTGCAATCAGCGTGTCATTATTGACAGGAGTATAAGTATCAGATGGGTCATCCTGATTGGTCCATGTGCCTGTCTCAGCATTATATTGATACGTTTTCCCATTTGCGGTCAATGTATCTCCAGCTGCAGGAGTATGAGTCGCGGTCCAGTCCAGTCCATCGTATGTGTAAGTCACTCCATCTGCAGCAGTCAGCTGATCTCCTGCTGCAAGAATATGAGTCGCGGTCCAGTTCGTTCCATCATATGTGTAAGTCACTTTATCTGCAGCAGTCAGCTGATCTCCTGTTGCAAGAGTATGAGTCGCAGTCCAGGCCGTTCCATCGTATGTGTAAGTCACTCCATCTGCAGCAGTCAGCTGATCTCCAGATTCAGGATTACAAGTCACCTCCCATTCATGGCTTGAAGTATTGTAAACATAGTCTGTACCGTTCATTGTGATTGTATCCCCGGCTTCCGGGGAGTAAACCTCTACCCAGTCTGTCCCGTCAAATTGGTAAAGCACACCATTCACAAACAGGGTATCATCTCCGGCGACGGGAGCGTGAGTCGCAACCCAGTCCGTTCCATCATAAATGTAGACGGTCCCATCGTGACTGAGTGTATCTCCGGCGGCAGGAGCGTGAGTCGCAACCCAGTCCGTTCCATCATAAATGTAGACGGTTCCATCGTGACTGAATGTATCTCCGGCGGCGGGAGCGTGAGTCGCAACCCAGTTCGTTCCGTCATAAATGTAATCGGTTCCATCGTCGTGACTGAATGTATCTCCGGCGGCGGGGGCGTAAGTCGCAACCCAGTTCGTTCCGTCATAAATGTAATCGGTTCCATCATGGCCGAATGTATCTCCGGAAGCGGGGGTGTGAGTCGTTGTCCACTTTGTCCCGTCATACGTGTAATCCATGCCATTCACAGAAACAGTAGTCCCGGCAGCAGGAGCATAACTTGCTGTCCAGTTTGTCCCGTCATACGTGTAATCCACGCCTTCCACACTCAACGTGTCTCCGATCTTCGGTGTATAAGTATCAGACGGGTCATCCTGATTGGTCCATGCATCTGTCTCCGCATTATACTGATACGTTTCCCCATTTACGGTCAACGTATCTCCAGCTCCAGGAGTATGAGCCGCGATCCAGGCCGTCTCGTCATACGTATAATCCACGCCTTCCACAGTCAGCGTATCTCCGGTTACAGGAGTCGCGACCCAAGCCGTTCCGTCATACTTATAATCCACGCCTTCCACACTCAGCGTGTCTCCGGTCACAGGAGTGTAGGAGTTATTCGTATTGTTCCATGTCCTGGTCGTTGCATTATAAGTATATTCTGTATTATTGAATGAGGCGGTCATTCCGTCAGAAGGCTGAAAACCAACATATGCTTCATAACGGGTTTCTCCGGAAGGATCAAGCTGATTCTGCGCGGGAGTATCATAGTAGAACACATCGGTTACCGTGAGCTGGTAGGCTCCGATATTGTAGGTGTTGTAACTGACCGATCCGTTTGCGCCGGTCTGGCGGTTCAGGCCGTTCTGAGAGGAGGACACAATCTTGTCCGAAGAAACCGTCGCAGCCGTGCGGGTGGAGAAATTCATCCAGGTTCCGCTCGTCTGGCCCGCCGCAACCGCCTGGGAATTCAGCGTGTTGAAATACATGAGCGACGTTGCGAGATCAATCGCCGTGTAGACACCCTTGTAGGCGGCAGCGCCTTCTGCGGAAATCGCCAGAGTATGCGTAGTTCCGTAGGCGTAATCATAGTAATAAACCTTGCCCGCGGAGTCCGTGAACTCCTTGCTGTACTGGGCTCCCTGAATCTGCCAGTTATTGGCAAGAGTGGGATCCGCGAAAATATCTTTCGCCTCGACATTAATGCAGCTGGTCGGATCCACGCTCTGCTGTTCATATTGAAGCGTCAGGGAATTTTTCACGAGAACCGATCCGAACAGCGAATACATGTCATTCATCGCAGGGGCGTCGGATTCCGCCGCCAAGTCATTGGAAACTTCGTTGTCATCCTTGTCGACTGTTGTATTGCCGACAAGAATGGAGTTCAGGATATTGACCGCGGAATTGCTGCCGATGATATACACGCCGCCGCCGGCCGTTGCGGCAGCGTTTCCGGCAACGGTGGTGTTCAGAATGTTGACCGACGCGTTTTCGCCGATATACACACCGCCGCCATAGGCCGCGGTATTGTCGTAAAGCGTGGTATTGACCAGATTCAAATGAACCAGACCGGAACCGTACATATCCCCCGTGACGTAAATGCCGCCGCCGAAGGCATTGCCGACGTCGTGCCCGTAAATGGAGACGCCGTCCAGAGACGCTGTCGCCCCGGAACCGCCGAGATACAGTCCAATGCCGCTGCTGGTGAACAATTTACCGGCGGCGGAAATGTCCTGCGCCTCCACCTTGATGTCCACAGACGCATCCTTCTGATTGGAGGACACGACAAAATTCTGGAAGAAATTCTGTGCGTCATTGGTATTTGTGAAATAAGGGGATGCAGTAGTGGCATTGTTGTAAATTTCCGTATTGCCAATGCTGACGGTGGAAGCGCTGTTGATGTAAAGACCGCTTCCGGAAACCGCGTGGTTGTCAAAAATCAAACTCGTCCGCCGGTTCATTTCCAGTTCCGCGACATTCGCACTCCCGTTGGTCAGATCGCGGACGGTGCCGTCAATCGTCAGAACGCCATTTCCAAGAACAGGAGCTGATGTCACGGCGGAATAAGTCCGGTAGGCGTCCGCTTCTCCAAAATAAAGTCCGCCGCCGCGCCCGATGTCATAAGACGTCCCGGAAGACGAAGCGACTGTAAGAGTCGCAGTATTGCCGGAAAGCGTGACGCTGTCCAGAGTCAGGTTCACGCTGGAATCCGAATAAATGCCGCCGCCGAATCCGCCGGCCGCATATTGCGTCCCGTCGCTGCTGCCGTTGGCGGTATTTCCGGTAATAATCATGGAATTCAACGTGCCGGTCTGCTGCCAGAGCGATTCACCAGTATAATATTCAGTGGATGCAATGGTGGCGCTTCCGCCGCCGAGATAAATGCCGCCGCCGAGGCCGTTTTTCGCTGTATTGTCATGAATATAGGAATCATAAACCGTCAGCGTTCCGGAGGAATAAATGGCGCCGCCCATGGAAAGGGTGTCAAGAAATGCATAATAGTCCGGAAGCTGGCTGCTGTTGGCGAAATTCACAACATTCTTATTAAATTGAGAATGAAGAACTGTCAGGGTTCCTTCGCTGTAAATGCCGCCTCCGCGACCGCCCTTATCCGTGGTCTTTCCTGTATCCCCGATTGCAAGATCCGGATCATTGTAATAATACTGCCAATACTTGGTATCGATTCCGTTCGAGCAGTTCTCCACGACATTGTTTTCCACCGTAACGCTGTCGAGAATGACTTTTGCGCCGGAAGCGATGTAAAGTCCGCCGCCCGCATACGTTGCTGCATCCAGATTGACACGGTTGGCCGTATTTTCGAACAAACGGAAATCCTGGAAAAGAACATCGCCCGAAGCGATATACACTCCGCCGCCCTGATGCGCCGTATTGCCGGTGAGACCGCGGCTGTCCGGATCCTCATACTGATACACAAGCGCGGACGTGTCAAGGAAACCGCCGCCCCAATAGATGCCGCCGCCCTGCGTAGCTTCATTTCGAAAAATATAAATATTGAAGGAACGATCATTGACACCGGCGGAAATCTCTCCAGTGTTGTAAATTCCGCCGCCCTGCGCGGCATGATTGTTTGTAATCTGAATATCGATGAAATCCTTGATTGTCCCGCTGTTGTACAATCCGCCGCCAAGTGCCGTATAGGAATTTCCCTCCTCATCAATGCTGAGCCCGTTCTCATTAAGCGTGACATTGTTTATTGAGTCAATGGATCCCTCGTTGCGGAGTCCGGACATCATATTGTACTGAATCGTCGAATCCTTGAGCGCAGTAATTGACCCGTGATTCTCCAGACCGTAATAATTGCCGCCCCCCATTGCGCCAATCGTCACATCGGAAACGGACAACTCACCCGAGGCATTGTTCAGAATGCCTGCGCCCGCGGTGGCAGCAGAATCATCGATGACGTTATGATTCGATGTAAAGGAGACACCGGCCCCGGAAACACTCATGGTTCCGTTGTTGACCAGGCCGTAAACATTTCGCGTGAAATCACCGGCGGTGATTGTGGCTGTCCCGGACGAGGAAAATTCAACGGCTTTTTCAAAACCGGAAAAAGTTCCTCCCGAAATATAAAGCGCTCCGGACCCGGAAATTGAAATACCGGTTCCGGTTTTCTCCGATCCCGTAAACTCTCCGCCGGTAATCGTCGTGCTGCCGGCTCCGGAATGCGTAACGGGAGATTCTGTGAACGTGCCACCGGAAATATTAATATTGCCGGTTCCGGAATGCGTGACGGAAGAGTCTGTGAACTTACTGTTGGAACCAATATTAATATCGCCAGTTCCGGAATTGATCACTGTCGTGTCAGTAAATCCGCCGCCGGAAATATTAATGCTTCCCGTGCCGCTGGCAGACAGAGTGGAATTTTCCACATTCCCGCCGGTAATGACAATGGATTCCTCAGCCACATTGACAGTGGATCCCGATATGCTACCGCGACTGGTGAATGTCTCGGTAACGGTCAGATTGGAATTCACAATGCCGCCTGTTGTTATAGTGACATCGGTATAATTCGCTCCTGTCAAAGTCACATTGTTGCCTTCAATTATAATTGCGGTGGAGACTTTTGCATTTGCAATAATTGTGACATTATAGTCGACAGTTGCACCTGTTGTTTCAGTTGAAATCGTGATTGAACCACCTGAACCGGCTTTTGTCAAAGCTTCAGCCAAATTCACAGCAGTGGTATCAGATTCTCCTTTTCCATCCACCGTAATCGCCGCCAGGCGGTAGTTCCAGTCCGCATTCAGGGAAATGGAGGCCGTCTCGACAACACCGACATTGTATTCGAGGACCCAGTCTCCGCCGACGGCGGCCGCACCGGTCATATCGGTGGACGCGGCGACATCGCAGCCTGTGACATCGGCAATCTCATGAATCAGAGCCTGTCCCCGCTCCGTGGCCGCGAGATTGCAGCCGTAGAGCATGAAGTCGGCATTCTCCGCCATGTGACCGGTGAACACCGTCATCTGCCCTGCATCCGTCACCTGGGTGGAGCCGAGGTAGAATCCCTGGTCGTTGCCGTGGGTGAGAATGTGAATCGCGTCATACTGCGTGTCGGGATTGGCGTCGAGATAATCCTGAATCTGGCTCAGCGCATCCTGCGAGGGATCGATCTCCAAAACATCACGTCCGCCAAGCTGGGAAAGCACAACATCCCTGTCCGCGATATTGGAATTGATGATGACAAGCTCCTCCCTGCCCTTTTCAACAGGATTGGAAAGCGCGGAAACCGGCACGTTCGCGGAAGCGTCGACCGTAATCGTTTCGTCAATCTCCGGATGAATGACCGCGTCGTGCAGATCATCCGCATGGACAAGCTCGAAATCGCCGTCGGGCGTCAGCGTGTAGACCGGCGCGGCGTCATCCAGTGCGGTCTGCACGGAAAGATCCCCGCCGTCCGCGAGATGGTCGCGAACCGCGTCCAGATCGGAGGCGGACACCTCTCTGCCGTTCAGCTCCAGATGGTCCGGAGCGGAATCCGCGCCGGAGTCGCCGTCCGTGACAAAGCGGATGGAATCATATTTCCCGTCATGGGAGTCCAGATAGGCGTTGAGCTGCTCCATCGCGTCGGAATCGTTGTCGAGAACAAGCACTTCGGTTTTGTCGGAAAGAGCGTCGAGATCAAGGTCTTTCGCCGCGTCGGAATCAATCACGATCAGTTCATGCGTGTCGGAATCGGAGGAAAGGGAGTCGGAGAAGGAAAGTGTCGAGTCGGTTGTGACGGAAAAATCGGCATTCAGGAAGTCGGAAAGTTCGGAAGTGTGCTCCTGCGTCACGTCGGGAACGTCGGAAAAGTCCCCGGAACCGTCAACAAGCTTCTGCGCCGGATCCTGCTGAATCGCGTCGGGACGGGTCAGCCCCGCGCCCTGATCCTGCACGGGTGCGCCGGGTTCCTGAATCGCCGCGCCGTCCGGCCCCGCATATTTCGCGACGGACTGCGCTTCCTTTTCCTGGCGCTCGGACTCGGAAATGTCATTCTGCCGGTCGGGATTGGGGTTGCTCGCATTCTCCACCGCTTCGACCGCCTCGGCGGCTCCGGCGGCTTCAAACAGCACGCGGTCTTCCAGTCTGAAGATCTCAATCTTTCTCTGTCTTCTCTGCTTTCTCATGATCGTCCTTCCTTCCCGACTATCTTATTGCTTTTTTTCCGACTGAACCAGTGAATTCGCGCTTTCCGCCTCAATGCGTTTGTCAATCTGCGCATTGACCTTCGCGCGTCTCTCCGCGGCGGCCGCCGCCGCGTTTTCCGCCTCCAGAAGCTTCTGCTTTTCCAGAGCCTCCTTCATCGCGGCCGCCCTCTGTTCGTCAAAGGCCTTGCGCGCGGCGGCTATTTCATCCTTCATGCGGTTGTCCGCATCGGAGATTTCCTCCGCAAGTTCGTCCGCGGAGCGGGCGTCAAGCTCCCGCAGCCCCATCACGTTGAGGAGACGGTAGTATGCCACGTAGTAATCGCCAAGCGACATCAGCGACTCGATGCTGGTCTCGGTCGTCGCCAGACGCATGTGATCCAGCTCCAGCTGCTGCATGGTCCGCCCGACCGCCTGGCTCTTCAGCGCGGCCTGCAGATTCTCGTCGTAGGTGGTGTAAACCTTCCGGTTGAGATCGTAACGCTCCCGGGCGGAAAGAAGGTTCCCGTATGCGATGCGGACCTGCGCCATCACGGCGACTGCCTGCGCATAGGCGCGCATCTCCTCGGTTTCCACCTGCTTCCGGTGCGAGCGGTAGCGCTGGATGTTCTGCGGCAGCTTCAGAAGATTGTACGCCGCGCGGACGCCGAGCTCCCACCAGCTCTGGTTGTACAGATAGGAGTTGTTGTTGTTCGACCAGTCGACGAACAGCTTGACGTTCGGAAACATCATCGCGATCGTCTTGTAGCATTCGACCAGGTTGACGTGACGCTGCATGTCCACTTCGTAAAGTTCGGGGCGGCGGATCAGCGCGATCTGCTCCATTGTGGAAATTTCAGGCAGCTTGAAGTCCGGAACCCGGTCCAGGACGGATTCGTCCACGAAAATATTGGAGTTGGGATAATAACCGAGCAGCGCGCGGAGTTCGACGCACGCGTTCTCATAACTGCGGACGAACTGCGTGAGACGCTTTTCCATGTCAATGAAACGAGTCGCCTGCTGATAGGCGAAAGGCACCGTGATCTGCTTTTTCTTCCGGGCCTGCTCAATGAGCTCGAACCGGGAACGGCACTGCTCCAGCAGCGTCGTGGTCATCTTGATGGCGCGCTGCGCGGCGGCGACGCGGAAATACGCGCGCACCACGTCAAAGGAGAGATTCTGGACGGCGCGCTCGGTTCTCTGCTTCCGGATATACACGCGGTCCTGCGCCTGCTGCGTGTTGAAATACGCGATTCCGAAATCCAGCATGCTCAGCATCAGGTCGATGTTCAGATAATTGATGTTCCGGTCCTCGGAAACGCTGGCGCCGTAGGTCTGTCCGGTCGAGACAAGCTTCTTGCTGCTGGAGGCGGGGGAATTGCTGCGCGCCGTGAAATTGTTGGTCAAGGTGAGCTCGGGAAGCATGCCCAGCGCCTCGGCGGTGCGGAACTCCTTCGCGACCTCCTGCTCCAGTTCATACACGCGAACGTCCAGATTGTTGCGCAGGGCGATCTCAATGCACTGATCCAGCGAAAGCGGCCTGCCGTCCTGAATTTCGCGCTGCTGCGACAGCAGATGGTGAGTCACCGCCTTTTTCCCGCGTTCCGCCGCATAATCCTCGGAGGATTTGCAGCCGCTCACGGCAATCAGCGCAAACAGGACGGGAATCATGACAAGCAAGGAATTATTCTTCCGCATTCGCATCTCCTAAACCTCTAATACACAATAACTTAAAACATTTCATTTCCATTTCGCGCATCCCGCCGGGATGCACTTGATACACAAATCCGGCGCTACTATGTACTCGCACGAGGCCAAATACAAGAAAAATTAAGGAAAAAAAATTATTTTTTTCGATTTTTTTCAACTTGACATCACCGGACCGGAAGGGGAAAAATTTTCCGAAAAATCTCCTCTCCGCACCCCCTCCCCTTCCCGGAATCCCGGAAAGTGTTAAAATTCCGTTAGAAGAACGCGGGAGTGTTTGAGTCCCGTGAAAAAAGGATTATATTTTCAGGAAACAACAACCTTCCGGAGAAAATCACTGTGAAAACAATCGGACTTCTGCTGACACTGGCCGCTGCGCTCTGCGTATTCCCCGGCTGCAATGATGCGCGCAACGTCAAAGCCGACAAGGCTTCCGTCTTTCTGGGCGGTGGACAATGCGCCCTGCCGGGCGAAAAATTTGCAAAACCCCTTTACATTCTTCTGACCGCCGTTCCCGGAAACGGACTTTTCAGCGATCCGGGCAATCCTCCGCCGGCGTCCGGACGGAAGGTGCTTTTCGAAACCGTCGACGGCTCCGATCTGCGTCTCTCCGCGAAGGAGGCCGTCTCCGACGAGGGAGGACTCGCCAAAATCGAAGTCATGGCGGGAAGAAAAACAGGCGACCAGTATCTCCGGGTCATTCCCGCTGACGCACCGGACAAGGCGATCACCGTGCGCTTCATCACTGGAATCAAGATCACGGGAACCGATCAGGAAGGACGCGCGGGAACGAGCCTGCCGGAACCGCTGACCGTCACAGTCGTCTCTTCCGAGGGGAAACCGGTGGAAGGCGCGCCGGTCTACTTCACCACGATGCCCGGCGCGGCGGGTGCGGGCGCAAACCTTTCGCAGAAAACGGTTCTGACGGATGCCGGCGGAGTGGCGCGCACAGAGGTCAGGCTCGGAAAGAAAACCGGGAAATACAATTTCAACATTGAAGTCGGCGCCACGCAATCCAACGCCACAGTCCGCGGAATCGGCGTGACGGAACTCGGCGTCAACGTCTACACGCTCTTCATGAACGTTTTCGGTGGGCTCGCAATCTTCGTCTTCGGCATGAAGCTCATGAGCGACGGACTTCATAAAGCCGCCGGAGAGCGGATGCGCAGCATTCTCCACTTCTTCTCCAGCAACCGTTATGTGGCGGTCGTCGCGGGGACCTTCGTCACCGCGGTCATCCAGTCCTCCAGCGCGACGACGGTCATGGTGATCGGATTTGTCAACGCCGGACTCCTGAACCTGGTGCAGTCGATCGGCATCATCTTCGGCGCCAACATCGGAACCACGATCACGGCGCAGATCATCGCCTTCGACGTCTCCAGCATCATCATGCCTGCGATCATCCTCGGGCTTCTGCTGATGTTCGTCACATGGAAATACCTGCGCGGCTGGGGCGAAACGGTGCTCGGTTTCGGAATGCTCTTCTTCGGCATGAGCATCATGAGCTCGGAACTCAAGCTCATCGGGGAGTTTCCCTCCTTCACGGCCTTCTTCGGCACCTTCGACTGCGCGCCTCCGCCCGGCGGATACATGCCCTTCGCAGCACTCCTCGGAGCAATCGGAATCGGGATGGTCGTGACCATGGTCATTCAGAGCAGTTCGGCGGCGACCGGCATCATTCTCGCGCTCGGAGCAAGCGGACTCATCAATCTTTACACGGCGATTGCGCTGGTGCTCGGCTCCAACATCGGCACGACGGTCACGGCCCAGCTGGCGGCGCTCACCGCAAACCGGATCGCGAAACAGGCCGCGCTCGCGCACACGCTGTTCAACATCTTCGGCGTCTTCGTCATCGGGGCGAGCTTCTACATCCAGTGGGGGGACAGCGGCGTGCCGGTCTTCTTCTATCTGGTCGACAAGCTCACCGCCGGAGACGCCTTCGCCGCAATCCCGCAGAATCTGCCGCGCCACATCGCCAACGCACACACGCTGTTCAACGTGATTACGACGCTGCTTCTGCTGCCCTTCGTCGCAACCATGGCGAAAGTCTGCGAATGGGTGATTCCGGTCCGTTCGGAAAAAGTCAGGATCCAGTATCTGGAACCGCATCTGCTCGACACGCCTTCCGTCGCCCTGGAACAGGCGGGACGCTTCCTGCGGAGAATGCTGAAAAAATCCTGGAAGATGGTCGCCATCGCCACGGAACAGCACTTCATCCCGGACAACGTGAACGAGGAACGCTTCCAGAGCCTTGCGAAAAAGGAGGAGAAAATCGACCGGTGGCAGCTGGAAATGACAAATTATCTGGTGCAACTGACCCGGCGCGAACTCTCCGAACCGCAGTCGCAGATCATCCCGCTGCTGCTGCACTGCACGAACGACGCGGAGCGGATCGCCGACCACACGGAAAACATCCTGAGCCTGACGATCCGCCTGAATCAGGCGGAAGCCAGACTATCCGACAGCGCCATTCAGGATCTCAACTGGATTTACGGCATACTGAAAGAACAGGCGAAAGCGGTCATCTCCACCCTGGACGCGCATGATCCGCTGAAAGTGGAACTGGCCCTGAAGGACGGGCGCGAAATGATCCGCCTCTCCGCGGAACTGGAAGCCAAGCATGTCGAACGGCTCGCCACCGGAGAATGCAGCGCGGTCACGGGAGTCATCTACATCGAACTTCTCGCGGAACTGGAAAAAGTCTCCTCGCACCTGACCAACATCGCGGAACGTTCCGAGGCGATCCAGAGGAATTTCCTTGGAATCAGCCGGTTGAAAAACGCAGCAAAACAAACGGCAGACAGTCTGAAAGGCGTGCAGAATCCCACCTGAAGCCGTCCTGCCCCGGACAGGGCGGCCGGGAAAGGCGGGAACGCGGACAAAACCTGCGGTCAGTCCTGCAAAGGAAGATCCGGCGTGATTCCGCCCTTTGTCCTTTCCTTCCTGGAAGGCGCGCCTTTTTCCGTCCGGAGCAAAGGCGCGGGAGCGCTTCTCCCGACAGGAATGAATTTCAGCTCGCGGCAGTTCGCGCCGCCGAGGCGCGCACGGGCCTTTTCCAACAGAACGGTTTTGATTTTCGGGGTGTCGAGAGCCATCCGGTAAGCGGGATGAAACACCTCGATGTAAAGAACTCCCTCATTCAGATGCGACACCCGGCAGCGGCGCGCCGTTTCAGCTCCCGCAATCTCCGTCCAGGACAAACGCAGCTCGTTCAGATTCCGTTCCCACGGAGGAAGCGCCTTCGCAACGATCTTGTCCAGAAGGGTGTCGATCCCGACCGGACGGGGATGGAATTCAACCATGGCATTGCCGGCCTCATCGGCGCCGTGCCAGTCCGTCAGAATGGAATGAATGGCATCCAGTGTTTTTTTCCTGAGTTTCATAAGCCGCCGGTACACAATGGGGGTACAAGGACGCTACAGGCCTATGCCGAAGGCCGACACCGGCAGCAGAAGGATGTAAAACGCCATCTTAAATGGCGCGATGAATCCGATCACCGTGTTCTGGAGCCCGGAGTAAAACATGCCGAACGGAGCCAGCAGCGTCAGCTGAATGATTCCCAGGGGAAGCCGGAAGATGTTGATGATTTCCACGCCTGCCTTGAGCCCCATGCGCCCCATGTTGGAGATCGCCTTGATCACATAGGGCATCATGGCCTTGCCGACCTGAATGGCGATCGGCGCAAGAATGGCGATCGTCACAGGGTCCATGGCGCGCGCCTCATACCGGGGAACGAAAAACGCGAACATCACGGCCGTCACGGTCAGCAGCAGGGAGTAACGCCGGAGCAGACGCGCCGCGGAAAAACCCGGATTTCTCTGTTTGAATGTCTCTTCCAACGCTCCGACCTCACTATGCACTTGCAAAACAATTGATACATCTTAGCATGGTTCGGAAAATATGCAAATCCGATTCCCGAATTTTTTGATTTTATTTCGGATGCGGAAGACGGGATGGAAAGCCCCCGTCATTTCCGGCAGCGGTAGGCGAACGCAGGCGGGATATTGCCCCAGACGATCCGGGATTTTTCCACATGGGAGAAATATTTTTCCAGACGGCGGCGGAATTTGATCCCGGTCGGAAGCCATGTTCCCTGCAGATAGGCGAATGTCGTGAAGTAGCCGCCGTCCGGAAGAGCCTCCAGAACCGCGTGCAGGATCTCCTCCTGGAGATGATCCGGAAAGGAGGCCCACGGAAGCCCTGAGAGAATGACGTCCAGCCGGGATACGGACTCGAGTTCCATGATCTTTGCAAGATTCGCCGCGCTGTCGTTGTAAAGCCTGACATGCGGAAAACGCCGCCGGAATGCGGGAATCACCGCCTCATTGAGTTCCACGGCGAAGAAATGCGCCTGCGGATTCATGGCCGAGAGAATCGCCGCCGTGATGGCGCCCGTTCCCGGCCCGAGCTCGGCGATATTGCGCGCCTCTTCAATATGAATGCATTCGGTCAGCGTTCTGGACAATTCGCGGGAACTCGGGCAGATTGCGCCGGTTGTCAGCGGCTTCCTGAGAAATTGCACCAGAATGCTGTCTTTCATGTCTTTGGAATCCTCTTCGTGTCCCGTGTCTGAAAAAAACAATTCCTTAACTTACCGCAGAAAAGGGATTTTTCAAGTTCCACCCCGAAAAAAAATGATTCGCGGCGAACCGGAAAACGCGCTTCATTCCGAATGCTAGAATGGGAAATCCTCCCCGGAATCCAGCACCGCCGACTGTGTCGCGACCGGCTTTTCCACGAAACGCTGTTCGGGAACACCGGCAATGCGGATTGCCTTGACCGGACGGGCGGGGCAGATGTTTTCGCACGCGCCGCAGCCGATGCAGAGCGACTCGTTCACTTTCGGAAGCGTCGTTTCCTTGTACGGCACCATTTCAAGAGCGCCCACGGGACAATGTTCCGCGCATGCGCCGCAGTCGGTCCCGTCCAGATAGGAGATGCAGTGCGTCCGCGTATAGCGGGCAAGCCCCACACGCCAGTGCTGTTTCTCTTCCAGCGTCAGCTTGTCGAGCGCGCCGCAGGGACAGACCTTCATGCATTCATTGCAGTTGAATTCACACGCGCCGCCGGAAAAACGCATGTACGGCTGGAGAAATCCCCGCAGCCCGTACTGATCCGTCGCATGGGCGAGCACATGCCCCTTGCACGCGGCAATGCAGAGTCCGCAGGAGACGCATCGCGCGGAGAAACGGTCATAGGAAACCGCGCCGGGCGGCATCGCGGGAGCACAAGCATTTTCATCCTTGCGTTTTCCGCCGAGCGCATGCGCGGCCTTCCCCGCGGCGGCACCCGCGACCAGCGCGCCGCCTGCGATCAGGAAATCGCGCCGGGAAGCGGACTGCACTTCAGTTCCGGACGCTTTCGCTCCGGTCCGGCGGACAAACTTCAGCGCGGAAAATCTGCATTGCCCGAGACAGTTCAGGCACATGACGCAGTTCTCATTGACGACACGGCGGTTTCCGGAATCAATGCATCCGCTTTTGCAGACACGTTCGCACGCGCCGCAGGAAACACAGTTGTCCGCAATCGTGATCTTCCACAGGGAAAAGCGCGAAACAAGCGAGAGAAGCGCGCCGACCGGACAGAGCGTGTTGCAGTAGATCCGTCCGCGCCAGCGCACCGCAGCGGCAAGCAGAATGAAAACAATCCATGCGCCGAGGAATCCCCCGATGGCCGGATGCACCGTCACGGAGCCGACCGGAAGATCGAACCAGTAGAAAACCTTTGCGCAGACCTCGCGGAAGACATTGTTCACGATCGAAACAAAATTTGCCGACGGCATCAGAAACGCCAGCGGCAGCATCAGCCCTCCGCAAGCCAGTCCCGCCAGAAGCGCCAGCACGGGATACTTGATCCTGCGGTACGTTCCCTGAAAGGCGAAACGCCGCTTGAACGCCATCAGAAGATCCTGCAGAATCCCCAGCGGACAGAGCACCGAGCAGTAGATCCTGCCGAGAAGCAGCGTCAGAACGGCAATCGCCAGAACGGCGGCAAGCGCCCCCAGCGAAAACGAAGAGATCAGCGCAAGCAGACTGGAACCGAACTGGGAGACGAAAACAGCCTCATGTCCGGGAAAGAACCAGATTCCGCCCGTCAGTGCGGTCAGCACAATTCCCGCGCAGACAATCCGCAGAACGCGCGGCCAGGCAGGCAGTTTCCACTTCATGATACCGTGATCCGTTTGATGTTCAGGCTGCCGAGCTTCGTCGTGCCGACTCCGAGAGATTCTCCGATGCGGATATGCCCGATGCGGTTCAGATTGAACTTGATGAGGCGTGCCGCGGCGGTGTCAAGCGCCACGGGATCGGTGCCGAGCATCTGGTATTTCATGATGACGACGTCGCTGAGATCGACGCCGCGGGGGCCGCGCTTGGTCATGACCCGGTAGGCGTCCACGATGTTCAGATCGGGCTTGCGGTAGGCGCAGACCTCCGCAATGCACTGATGCAGCCCGCGGCTGTGGAAATAACGCTGGGTGTCCTTGGAAACAATCCCCATCAGATTCTTCATGCAGCAGGTCATATGTGCGCCGCCATGGTGTTTCAGGATCGGGATGTTGATGAAGACGTCGCACTCACGGATCAGGCGGTGCATCTTCATTTTCTTCAGGCTTTTCGCATTGGGGAGGTCGACTGCGACATAGTTGTTGTCGAGATAGGATTTGTCTTTCGCGCTGTCTCCGCCGACCACGATTGCACCCGCCTTTTCCGCCGCCTCGGCGATTCCGCTCCTCTTGTAGCTCAGTTCCCACGGACTGCAGGTCGTGTCAAAAACATAGATTTTGGAAGCGCCCGCCTCTTTGCAGTGTTCAATGACGCGCCGGACCAGATCCGGATTCGTGTTGGCGCCGTATTCGGGCTCCTTGTCCCATCCGATGTTCGGCTTGATGACAACGCTCTGCCCCTTTTTGACGAAACGGCCCATTCCGCCGAGTTCCCGAATCCCCATGTCAAACATCTGCGCAGGCTCTCCGCCTTTGATCGCCACCATGTCGGGGGTTCCGGACCCGGATGCGGCGGCTCCGGCGGAAGCCTTCGGGGCGGCCGCAAACAGTTTCCCCGCTTTCGCCGCAGCGCCGAGAGCGGCGAGCGCCGCCGTAGTCTTCAGAAAATCACGTCTGTTCATAGTCGACTCCTTGCAGGTTGATTTATTTTTTCAGCTCTTCTTCATAGACCGCCAGACTCTCATCCGGTTTCCGGCAGAAACGGAAAACGAGCAGACTGGCCTCATACAGCAGATAAGTCGGCACAGCCACCAGAATCTGGCTGAGCACATCCGGCGGCGTGACAATCGCAGCAACCGCCAGAATCGCCACAATCACAACCGGACGCTGCCGCCGCGCCCACTCCAGATCAATGACGCCCAGCGACAGCAGAATCAGCAGCAGCACCGGAAACTGGAACAGCACCGCGCACGCCAGCACGGAAAGCAGGATCATCGACATGAAACTGCCGATCCCGATCACCGGCGTCATGTTCTCCCCCTGGAACGAGAGCGAAAATCTGACAATCACCGGCACGATCAGCAGAATGCCGAACGCCGCACCAGCCAGCGCCAGGAAAAAGCTCAGCAGCAGCGGAGAACGGACTCCCCGGCGCTCCCGTTCGGTCAGCCCCGGCGCGACAAATCCCCAAAGACAGTACAGGGTAAACGGAAGAGAGGCGAAAAACGCCAGAACCAGCATGACTTTCAGCTGGATGAAAAACGGTTCCATCAGGGAAAAATAATGCAGTTTGAACCCTTTCGGCGCCGCATAGGCAAGCAGCCATTTCACGACGGGAGGCACGCAGAACCACGCGGGAATGCAGAGAACGGCGAATGCGCCGATGATTTTGAAAAGAACGCCGCGCAGGACATCCAGATGTTCGAGGAAGGAGAGATCTTTTGCGTCACGCATGAAGAATCCCCGTCACTCGGCGTCTTTTTTTCCGTCCTGCGTCTTTTCGGACGCCCGATCCTCGAGAGCCGCCCTTTTTTCCGCGGCATCCCGGAGTTCCTCGGTCTCATTGATGATGTCGTCCTTGGCTTTTTTGAATTCATGGCTGGCGCGGCCGAGGGCGCGGGCGATTTCGGGAATCCGTTTTGCGCCGAACAGGAGAAGAATGGCGATGAAAATGACAAGAATTTCAGTAAGACTGAGCATGGGAAAACTCCGTTTCTGTCCGGGTGTTCGTGCCGGACAGGCGAAATTTACATGCGGGAACGGGGAAAATCAAGTTCCTCTTCCCGATTTTCCGAAGATATCGTGAAATCCGACAGGGGGAAAAGGCCCTTCGCGGGGGCATCTCATTGCGTTTTCCCCCTGTCTTCAGGAAAAAACGGCATCCGCGAGATTCTCCGCTTTTTTTCCTTCCGCATTTGCAAAAACGTCTTTGCAACGGTACATTTTACAGGTAATTGTCGATTCAAGTGGAGAACATGACATGACGGATTATTCTAAGGTCAAGGCTTTGATTATCACGGGCGTCGGACTGAACTGCGAAAAGGAGACCGCCGCCGCTTTCGAATCCGCCGGAGCCACGGCGGAACAGATTCATCTGAACGATCTGCTCAACGGCGGAAGAAAACTCGACGAGTTCCATATTCTCGCATTCATCGGAGGCTTTTCCTTCGGCGACCATCTCGGCTCCGGCACGGTGTTCGCCAACCGCCTGAAGTTCCGCCTCAGCGACGACATCCGTGCGTTCGTCAAGGCGGGAAAACTCGTGATCGGCATCTGCAACGGCTTTCAGACTCTGACCCGGCTCGGGCTCGCCCCCGCGCTGGACGGAAAGTATTTCGAACAGCAGGCGGCTCTGACGCACAACGATTCCGGCGTCTTCCGCGACGACTGGGTCACGCTGCGCGCCAACGAGAAGTCCCCCTGCGTGTTCACCAAGGGCATCGGAACGCTTCGCCTGCCCGTGCGCCACGGGGAAGGCAAGTTCGTCGCGGACGAGGAGGTCATCGCGCGGATCGAGGCGGAAAATCTCGTCGCGCTCCGTTATGCGGCTCCCGACGGCTCCAAGGCGAAAGGGTTTCCGGAAAATCCGAACGGCTCCATCAACGACATTGCCGGAATCTGCGATCCCACCGGAAGAATTTTCGGTCTGATGCCGCATCCCGAAGCGTTTCTCTCCCCCTTCAACGCCCCCGACTGGCAGGCGCGGAAACTGGAGGGGAAACTCCCCGAATGGGGTGAGGGGAAAATCATATTCGACAATGCGGTGGCGTTCGCCGCCGAACATCTTCTGTAAGCAGTCACAGCGCAAAACGGCCTTCCGCGGAGGGTTTTGTTTTTCCGGAAGAGGCGCGGAGGAAAGAAAAAAAGACTCAGTGCGCGCCGTGAAACGGGTTTTTCAGAGCGCGCCAGGCAAAATGGGTGACGGTCTTTCCCTGCGCCAGCCAGTCACGCTCGAACTCCGTCTTGAAATCCCTTACATCATCCAGAACAGAAGCGGGCGCGGGGGCGAAAAGTTCCGAATCCATGACCTGCCGGACGACGGCGTCACGGTATTCCGGATCGTCCGTCGAAAAATGGAATATGCCCTCTTCCCGGAGGACGCGGTTGATCGACATCATGAAATCGGCGCAGAGCAGCCGGTGCCCCCGGTGCCGGAGTTTCGGCCACGGGTCCGGGCAGAGAATGTGAATGCGCGCAAGACTGCGGTCCGGCAGAATCCGCCCGAGGAGATGCCGCGCCTCGACCCGCAGAAGATACGCATTTCCCGCCTGTGCGCGGTTGAGTTTTTTCCTCACCTTGCGCAGACGCCCCAGCATCACGTCAGCGGCGAGAATGATCCGCTCCGGATGACTCTGCGCAAGCGCGACGGCGAATCCGCCTTTTCCGCAGCCGAGATCCAGTTCCACGTCCTTCCCTTCCGGGAGCGTCAGAAAATCGGCGAGAAGCAGGTCTTTGTCATTTAAAATAAAAATATCTTCCAAGGTTTTCGCATTTTTATCCATAATCGCTGATGAAATTTCCTTCCTGCTGTGATATATTATCCGTTCCATTATAAAATAGACCCGGAAACGCGAACTTGAAAGTCCGTTTCGCAAAAATAAAGTGGATTTCTCGCGATGAACGTATTGTTTGTATGCACCGGAAACACCTGCAGAAGCCCGATGTGCGAAGGCTATCTGAAGCATCTCTGCGAAAAAACGCACCGGGACGGCATTACGGTTCTTTCCGCCGGACTTTTCGCGGGCGGCGGACATCCGGCCTCGGAAAACGCGGCAAGGACAATGAAACGCCATGGAATCGATCTCTCCGGATTCCGCAACCGCCAGCTGACGCGGGAAATGCTCGCCGAAGCGGACTCCATTGTCGTCATGACGCGCTCCCACCGCATGCAGATCGGCGCGCTCGATCCGGCGGCGCTGCCGAAAACCCGTCTTCTTCTGGAATATGCGGCGCGTCCCGGTGCGGACGTGGCGGATCCCTTCGGCGGATCGGAGGAACTTTACGGGAGCTGTTTTACGGAAATGAAGGGCGCGCTGGACAATCTCTTCGCGTTCCTGACGGAAGAACATTCAGCAAAATCAAATAACCCATAAGGAAACGCAGACCATGCAGAAAATCACAGACTGGCAGACTTCTCCCAGAGGAAAAATCGGAATCGCTTCCGATCACGGCGGATTCGAACTCAAGAAACAGATCGCGGCCTTTCTCGCGGAAACCGGATTCGAGCCCGTCGATTTCGGCCCGTTCGCGCTGGATCCCGCCGACGACTATCCGGATTTCGGCTCTCCGATGGCGCGCGCCGTCTCGAAGGGCGAGCTCGCCTGCGGCATTCTGCTCTGCCGCTCCGGCGTCGGCATGGGCATCGACGCGAACCGCTTCCACAACGTGCGCGCCGTGGTCGCCTACTCCGCGAAAGTCGCGAAGGCCTCGCGCGAACACAACGTCTCCAATGTGCTGGTGATCCCGGCGGACTATCTCGACTTCAACGCGATCAAGGAGATCATCACAACCTGGGTCTCCACGCCGTTCTCCAACGACCGCAGACATATCAACCGTCTGGAAAAACTCGAGCGACAGACCTATGACGACATCGCGGCCGTCCGCTCCGCCGATCCCGAAATCGCCGCCTGGATCGACAGGGAGGCCGACCGTCAGAACGACGGCATCGAGCTGATCGCCTCGGAAAACTTCACCAGCACGGCGATCCGCGCCGCCCAGGGCTCCGTCCTGACCAACAAATACGCGGAAGGCTATCCGGGAAGACGCTACTACGGCGGATGCGAATTCGTCGACGAGGTGGAGAAAATCGCCATCGCCCGCGCCTGCGAACTCTTCGGCGCAGAGGCCGCCAACGTCCAGCCGCACGCCGGAAGCCAGGCGAACATGGCGGTCTACTTCGCGCTGCTCAATCCCGGGGACACCGTGCTCTCGATGAGCCTCGACCACGGCGGACACCTGACCCACGGACATCCGATGAACTTCTCGGGAAAACTCTTCAACATCGTCCCCTACGGCGTCTCCCCCGAGACGGAGATGATCGACTACGACGAAGTGGAGCGTCTCGCGATGGAGTGCAAGCCCCGCATGATCCTCGCCGGCGCCTCCGCCTATCCCAGAATCATCGACTTCGCCAGACTGCGGCAGATCGCGGACAAGGCAAACGCCTTCCTCTTCGTCGACATGGCGCATATCGCCGGACTGGTCGCAGCGGGCGTCCACCCCTCCCCGGTTCCCCACTGCGACGTCGTCACGACCACGACTCACAAGACGCTGCGCGGGCCGCGCTCCGGACTCATTCTCTGCAAGGAGAAATACATCAAGGCGATCAATTCCAGGGTCTTCCCCGGACTTCAGGGCGGCCCGCTCATGCACGTGATCGCAGCGAAAGCCATCTGCTTCAAGGAGGCGATGAGCCCCGCGTTCAAGGAGTATCAGCGCCAGCTCGTCAAAAACGCCTCCGTTCTCGCACAGGCGCTCAAGGACAAGGGTTTCCGGATCGTCTCCGGCGGCACGGACAACCATCTGATGCTTGTCGACCTCCGTCCGAAGCACGCGACCGGGAAAGAGGTGCAGATCGCCTGCGACAAGGCGCGGATCACCCTGAACAAGAACATGATCCCGTTCGATCCGGAGAAGCCGATGGTCACCAGCGGCGTCCGCATCGGCACGCCCGCCGTCACGACGCGCGGCATGAAGGAGCCGGAAATGCTCCGCATCGCGGACTTCATCGACCGCGCCGTCGCGGCGAAGGACGACGATGCCGCGCTCGCAAGAATCGGAGACGAGGTCCGCACCTTCACGAAGGCCTTCCCGCTGCCCCAGTTCTGAGGCGCGGGACATCGGATTCGCTCCGCAAAACTGATTTTTGAATCAAGGAGATTGTCACTATGCTGGATATCAAGCTGATCCGCGAAAATCCGGAGCTTGTGAAAGAGAACATCCGGAAGAAATTCCAGGACGGCAAGCTCGCGCTCGTGGACAAGGTTCTGGAACTCGACCGCCGCAACCGCGCCATCAAAACCGAAGTCGAACAGCTCCGCGCAAAACGCAACGCCGCGTCGAAGCGGATCGGCGCGCTGATGGGGCAGGGAAAACGCGACGAGGCGGAAGCCGTCAAAAAGGAGGTCGCGCTCGACGGAGACCGGATCACCGAACTCACGGCGGAGCAGGGAAAGGTCGACGAGGAGATCCTGAACGCGATGATGGTCATTCCGAACATCATCGACGCATCCGTCCCGATCGGAAAGGACGACTCCGAAAATGTCGAGGTCGAACGTTTCGGCGAACCGAAAGTGCCCGATTTCGAAATTCCCTATCACACGGAAATCATGGAAAAGCTCGGCGGGCTGGATCTCGACAGCGCGCGCCGCGTCGCGGGAAACGGATTCTATTATCTGACGGGCCCCGTCGCGCTGCTCCACTCCGCGATCCTGACCTATGCGCGCAACTTCATGGTCAAGCGCGGCTTCACCTACTGCGTGCCGCCGTTCATGATCCGCTCCAACGTCGTTTCCGGCGTCATGAGCTTTGCGGAAATGGATTCGATGATGTACAAGATCGAGGGGGAGGATCTCTTCCTGATCGGCACGAGCGAACACTCGATGATCGGAAAGTTCATCGACCAGATTCTCCCGGAGGACACGCTTCCGCTGACGCTCACGAGCTATTCGCCCTGCTTCCGCAAGGAGAAGGGCGCGCACGGCGTCGAGGAGCGCGGCGTCTACCGCATCCACCAGTTCGAGAAGCAGGAGATGATCGTCATCTGCAAACCGGAGGAGAGCATGCACTGGTTCAACCAGCTCTGGAAGAACACGGTCGACTTCTTCCGCTCGATGGAAATTCCGGTGCGGACGCTCGAATGCTGTTCGGGCGATCTCGCCGATCTGAAGGTGAAATCCCTCGATGTCGAGGCGTGGTCGCCGCGCCAGAAGAAATATTTCGAGGTCGGCTCCTGCTCGACGCTCGGAGACGCGCAGGCGCGCCGCCTGAAAATCCGCGTCAACGGAAAAGACGGAAAGAAATACTTCGCCCATACGCTGAACAACACGGTCGTCGCGCCGCCCCGGATGCTGATCGCGTTTCTGGAGAATCATCTGCGTGCGGACGGTTCCGTGAACATTCCGGAAGTGCTGCGGCCCTATTGCGGATTCGATACGATCGAACCGATGAAATAAGCGCGCAGCAGAAACATCGCATTCCGGGAGCGGGACATCTCCGGACGGAGGAAGCGCCCCTGACCCCCTGCCGCGGAACAGAAACGGTTCCGGCAGGGGTTTTCCGTTTCCGGGGAACTCAGGGCCGGCCCAGGTGCTGTTTCATCATCCGCGCGGCAGTCCTGAGGCAGCCGTCGGGAAGGTTGAAGCGTTCGCAGACGGAACGGAGCAGGCTTTCGGCATGGAAGGCGACATCGCTGGCAAGATCGGCGGCGGTCCGTGTCCGGCAGACCGTGATCTCCGGAATGCGGCAGATGTAATGCTCGCCCGCGCCGTCCCCGATTTTCAACTCCAGATTTTCCGCATTGTCCAGGGAGAAGGCGATCTGCAACGTCTGCTCGTCAAAACCGAGTCCCGCGTAGAGTCCGGCGAGAAACTGCATCGCGTCAGCGAAGAAATCCACCAGAAAACGGTATTCCACCCTCCCCCGGAAGGAATATGCCGCGCTGAAATGGAAAAGCCCGGACTGGTAAAGCTGCCAGCCCCGCGAACCGGCGGCAGAAGCGAAACGCAGAGAAACGTTCGTCACATACGCTTCCTGCAGATCCTCCGGCGCAATGAAAGAGGAATTCGGACGGAAATCATAGGCCGCCTGCGCCTGATGCCGGAGTTCGCTCAAGGTGAAACGTTCCGGGACATATTCATTGGGCGTGATCGAAAAATCCAGGGTGCAGCCTCCCGCGGAAGAGGCGCCGCGCCGTTTCCGGAAGAAACTCCGGGAATGCGCAAGCTCCTCGGCAAAATGGCTCTGCCCTTCCTCCGCCTGAACGGAGGTGTTGTGGGTTTCGTAGAGAAGGCCGCGGATCATGCGTCCGAGCTGTTCGCGCTGGTTGCGCATGGCGCGCTGGATGATCCCGTGGATTTCACTGGAACGGTATGCCGGACGGCTGGAAGCGTCGGCGGTGCGGATATAGAAGACGCCCTGAAGCAGCTCGTGATCCAGTCCGGCGGAACAGACGTGCGGCAGCGCACTGAAGCGGCGGATCACAAACACGGCATAGCGTTTCCCGTCAACGACAGGCCGTTCTATGGTGAAATCGATCTGCGGATCGGCGTAACGGTTGATGAAGCTCCCCACCGCCGTCGGATCGAAGGACTGCGCCTCTTCCGGGGTGAGTCCGGTGTAAACGGCGGGCTGTCCGGAGGCGTCCTCTCCGACGCCGACCACAACGTAACCGCCTTTGGTGTTCGCCATCGCCAGACAGTGGCGGACAAATTTCGCCTTGCCGGAGCGCGGCAGTTTCCGCCAGTCCTGAGCGGCCTTGTAATCCAGTTCGTCGGACTCCACGCCGCGGTAGATGATGCTTTTCCAGTCGCTTCCCGCACTCATGACCATTTCTCCTTCTGCTGCCCCCGGGAAGAGAAATCCCAATCTTCCGGAAGGCACAATAGTCCGGAAATCCGATTTTTCAAGGGGGAAACGGCAGGTTGCCGCACTGCGAGACCGGAAGACATGAAAAAAAGCCGTTCAGTCGGAAAACTAAACGGCTTTCGTGAACCGATCTGAAAAAAGAACTCAGATCTTGCGATAGGCATCCCATTTCGGATCGTTCGCAAACGCGGATCTGTAATAATCCTTGAGCGTCAGCTTTGCTGCGGCTTCCTCGTCGACGATCACGGTGCAGTCCGGATGGAGCTGAATCGCGGAACCGGAGACCATCGAGGTCATCGGGCCTTCGATCGCCTTTGCGATGATGTCGGCTTTGCGCGTGCCGGTGACAAGCATCAGCAGGCTCTTGGCGTCAAGCACGGTCCCCACGCCCATGGTCAGCGCGCGCGTCGGCATTTTCTCGCCCTTGGCGGGATCGAAATAGGGGCCGTTCTGCGCCATCGTGACGGGAGTCAGGTTGACCGCGCGGGTGCGGGAGGAGAAGCTGGAGGTCGGCTCGTTGAATCCGATGTGGCCGGAAAGCCCGATGCCGAGAAGCTGGAGGTCGACGCCGCCGGCTTCCTCCATGAGGCGCTCGTATTCCGCGCACTCGAACTCAAGATCCTCGGCCATGCCGTCTTCGAGATGCGTGTTGCGCTTGTCGATGTTGATCCGGTCGAAGAGATGATAGTTCATGTAGTAGCGGTAGGAGTTTCTGTCCTCGGCGGGAAGACCGACATATTCGTCAAGATTGAAGGTCTTGCAGAGAGAGAAGTCCAGTTCGCCCTTCTTGTTCATTTCGGCGAGCTTGTGGTAGAGGTTCTCCATCGTGGCGCCGGTCGCGAGACCAAGTGTCAGGTTGGGTTTCCGACGCAGAGCGTCGGCGATGATCGCGGCGGCAAGCTGTTCGGCCTTCTCCGCCGTCGGCATGATGATGACTTCCATTGAGTCTTTCTCCTGGTTGATTGTTTATAAACCGTAAAACGATTTGGGACCTTCATAGGACATCCGCCGGACCAGCTTTTCCGCGAGTTCCAGCGGCATCTGCCCGCGCAGCACAGACGTGCCGACGACATCGCAGAGCACGCGGCGGAACATCTCGAAGCGCGACGCGTAGGAAAGGATCTTGCGGGAATCGGAAACCATGCCGGCGAAGTTGAAGAGCAGATCGACGGAGCCGATGTACTCAAGCTGCCGGCGCATGCCGATCGGCGTGTCGTTGAACCACCAGCCGGAACCGAGACGGACCATTCTGCCGAATGCCCGGGCGACGGTCGCAAGCGACGCCTGATGATGCGGGTCGAGGCAGTAAAGCACCACCTTGAGGCGGTTGTCGAACTTGTTGAGGAAACGGCAGAGCGGACGCACGATGTCGATCATATGATCGGAGACGTCGCCGCCGACATCGGGACCGAGACTGCGGAACAGCACGTCGCGGACGTCGCGGACCGCGCCGATGTGCATCTGGAACACCCAGTTCGCCTTCGCGTCCATCTCCGCAACCTGAACGGTCAGATAAGACATGTAGGCGTCGATCTCCGCCTGCGTGAGTTTTCCCCCCTCCATCGCCATGCGGAACGCGCGGTCGGCCTCCTCCTTCGACGCGTCGCCGGAAAGCGGATACTGAATGCCGTGGTCGCTGGCGACACAGCCGCGCGCCTCGAAGTATTCATGCGACTGCCGCAGCGCATCCACAAGATCGTCGATCGAAACGATCTTCATGCCGAAGCGGGCGGCAAGTTTTCCGACATACGCGGGAAAGGCGGACTGATAGATGTTGACCGCCTTGTCCGGCCGCCAGGTCGGACGGATCACCTGACGCCCGAGCGCCCTGTTCGCAGCTTCATGATGCTCCAGCGTGTCAACGGGATCGTCCGTGGAGCACATCGCCTCGATGTTCTGCGCCTTGACAAGCGTCTGCGGAAGGCGCGATTCCAGCGCCGCCACGGCCTTGTTCCAGATCTCCTCAGCAGTTTCCGCGGACAGCAGGGCGTTTTCAATGCCGAGGCTGCGCCGCAGATCCAGATGAATCCACTCGTAAACCGGATTGCCGACGAACTCCGGAAAAACGGAGGCAAGTTTCATCCACTTTTCCTTGTTCGACGCAGTCTTTCCGGTGATGAACTCTTCCGGGACATTGCGCTTGCGGAGCATCTCCCACACATAGTGGTCGGTCGCCGCGCAGAGCTGCCACGGATCGGTGTAAGGTCTGTTCGCCGCGATCTCCGCGACATCCGCATGGTTGTGCGCGTCAATGACCGGGAGCCCCTTCACAGACTCGAAGAGCTGTGCGCCGACGTCATTTCCAATCAGATATTTTTCATCCAGAAAAGCCATCATGAACATCCTTTGTTTTGCTTTGCGTCATTCCGGAGTTTAATATAGACGGATTCCCGGGAGAAATCCAGAGCTTTTCCGGAAAATCCGGAGGAAAAACGAGGAATCCATGTGGAAAATTGACGCAAACATGTCGGAAATGAACACCCGTGCAAAATATCCGGAAGATTCGAAGATTCCGTCTGCGGGGAACGGGCCGCACCGCAGGAACGCACCGGAATTGGGAAAAAGCATGATCCTCTTTGCGATAAAAATAAGGAGCGGCGGATCCGGAGCCCTCTCTCCGAACCGGCCGCCCCTCCCTGGAAAACAGGGTTACTGGTTTTCCAGATACTTCCGGACCGCTTCCGCGGATTCCGGCCACTTCTTGATCTCCCGGTCGCCGAGGAGGATGACGCCTTCCACAATTCCCCGTGTCATGTACTCGCGCGCCTTGTCAAGCTGATAGGTCAGAAGCTCCGGAAGATTGCCGGCGTCGCTCCGCCCGTATTCATGGAGAAAAATCCCCTGAACAATCGGCTTGTCGGGAAACGCCCTGCGGCACAGTTCGATTTTTTCATCATATTCGAGGATTTCATCCTTATGCCAGAACCAGAGATTGATCACGTCCATATAGGGCTGGATATAGCTGAAATCCTTTTTGTCCAGCTCATGCGTATAAACGACCCCGTACATCCGGAGCGCCGGATTGTGCTTCTTCAGCGCCCTGTAACAGGCCTCGAAACGTTCCGGAAGAACAATTTTCATATAGTTCGTGGTCACATCGTCACACATCGCGCCGACGATATTGGGATACCGGAGGGAAAGACGGCTGAGAATTTCCGCATTCTCTTCGTCGGAGCCGCCTCCCTGGGCGCCGGGCGTACGGCAGTTCGCATTGATCTGGCAGAGCATCCTTTTGTACTTGCCGTGCAGGGCAAGCATCTTGTCGCTGGTCGGACCGTAGACATACACGACATTTTTCGCATGGAAGTAATCCGCGCCCTTCACGAGCGTGTCGTCGGCCATGCTTCCGCCCCAGTAGGGAGTCGGGCCTCCCCAGACCCAGAGATTGTCGTCCCCGAGCTTCACAAGGGAGGAGGTGTCCGGGCGGGGCGCGGCATGGAGGAGCTCCAGAATCACGGCGTCCAGAGCGGAATTCTCCGGTTCGATGTCCTTCACCCATTCCGTGTCGACTTTCCCGCAGAGCGGATCATCCTCCACATAATCCGCGGGCCGGGGCGCGGCCGTCTCCCCGAGTTTCACGGTCCTGCGTTTCCGGACCTCATGACATTTGGAGAACAGTCTCTCGATCGCCAGATCAAGCCTGTGACGCTGTTCCGCACTGATCTTCATCGTTTGCAATCCTTTTCTTTGGTTTGAGGCATTGAAGAATGTCTTTTCGTGTATATATTATAAGAGGAAGTTCTGATAAAATAAATGTCAAAAGCTGGATTTTTCATGTCAAATCATACCGAAAATCTCCTTTTCCGGAATCCCTATCCCCCTTTCGACATCAGAATTTCCACCTTCGGCTTTGCAGAAGTCGAATCCTGGAATCATTCCAATGTCAACCTGGGAAGCTGGCTTCTATACTGGAACAGGAATCCCGGCGCGACACTGACGGCAAACGGAAGGAAAATGGAAATGAATCCTCCTGATCTCTTCCTGATTCCGCCCTATACAACCTTTTCCACGGAATCGCGGAAGCCGTTTCAGCATCTTTATCTTCATTTCGAGTCCGGAGCGCCCTTTGACCGCGTCCGGAGGGAAATTCTCCGTTTCCCGGCATCCCATGCGGCGAAATGCCTTCCGCGGATTCTCCGGTGCCGGACGGAAATCTCTCGCGCGCTCGCATTCCGGCTGCTGGTCTACGACTATCTGCTGCGGATTCCGGAGAACGCATTTCTGCCTCCGGGAAAAACCGTTCTGGATTCCCGGATCCGCCGCGCCGTGGAGATCATGAATCAGGAGTTCGCCTCGTTTTCCGGCAACCGGGCAATCTGCAGGCGAATCGGGATCTCGGTGAATAATTTCTACCGTCTTTTTCTCCGGGAAACCGGCACAACGCCGAAACATTATCTTCTGAATCAGCGCATGGAAACTGCGCGCCGGCTGCTGATTGATTCCGACAGGAGCATAGAGGAAGTCGCAGCCATGACCGGATATGCGGACCGCTATCATTTCTCCAAAGCCTTCCGGCAGTTTTACTCCTGCCCGCCGGTTCTCTACCGGAGCCGCTATCAGAGCAGCTGAACAGGAGCAATCCCCTCGGCGGGGCGACCTCTTCCAGGGGCGTCCGAAGTTCCTGACGGAAAAAGACGGACTCAGATTCCGGCTCAGGGGCACCGTCCCCGATTCGGTTGCGGAAGGGAAAGGAACAGTTGAAAACGGAAAAATGCGCAAAACATGCGAAGCAACAAAATCTGCGTCCGAAGATGCGCAATAAAAAAATAATTTGCACCGCAAATTATGATTCGTGCAGGACTCTCAGTCCTGCCGCGCTCCAGCTGCGCAAGCTGGGCGCCGAAGGCGAAATCCCCCCGGCGGCTGTTCCATCCCCTCAAGGACGAGAAGCGGAGCTTCGAGAGCCGCCGGAACAGCGTATAACCTCAGGGATGCAACCGAAGTTCTCGTGATTATCGAGTATAAAAGTGACGAAAAAATGCGCACGCATTCTTTCGCCTCAATGAATACGCCCGGAGCTCTCGAACTTTTCTGTCGAAAAATTCTTGTCACCGAGCGGTCTGAACCGCTCCGGGCGGGAATTTCGCGCTCCGCGCGACCAGCGTTTCGTCGCTGCAAGGGTCAACGACTCTTGACCCCGAGAAAAATGCTCGCGCATTTTTCCGTCACCGGCGAACGGGGATATGCGGAACAGGTCCGGACGATTCTTCTTCACTCCTGCGGCGCGGCGCTCTCCTGGAGCAGGCCTTTTTCAAACATCCACCGGAAATTGTCCCGGAGCCCGGACTCCAGCGGAATTTCCGGACGCCAGTCAAGCTCCCGCTCCGCCTTGGCAATCTCCGCGCACATGTGCTGGCAGACAAAACGCAGCCCGTACACGCTGATTTTCGGGAAACGCTTCAGCAGCTCCTCCTGGGACACATATTCCATCCGGACTTCGCGTCCGAGAATCTTCGCCTGAAGACGGACGTAATCCTTGAGCATCAGACTCCAGCTTCCGCAGATGTTGTAAATCTGGCCGATCGACGCGGGACGTTTCGCCGCATGCAGGAAGGCCCTTCCCAGATCCTGCACATGTCCCGGCTGCAACAGCGCGCGGCCGTTCTCCGGAATCGGAAGTGTTCTGCCTTCGAGAATCATCTGGAAAAAGAGGGGATTGCGCCCGCCCCACCCGTCGAGCGGAACATCCCCCGGCCCGTAGACATTGCTCATCCGCAGAATCGTGGCGGGAAAGCCTCTTTCCTGAAAAGCGCGCATCAGCACCTGGTCCTGGGCGATCTTGTCATTGAAGACAATCTCCTCGGCGAGATCCCCCTTCGCCATGGGCAGCCATTCCGGCGCGGGAATTCTCCGGGCGTCGCCGTAAACCCCGATGGAACCCGTATGAATGAAATGTCCGACGCGGCCTTTCAGGGCGTCGATCACAAATTCCAGATCGTCATCTTTCAGGATCGTGTCGACAATCACATCCCAGGAACGGGAGGAAAGAATCTTCCCGAACGCCTCGCGGTCGCTCTTGTCGCAGCGGAACTGTCCCGCGATTCCTTCATTCGGAGGGCGGGTTCCCCGGTTCAGCTCATAGACCCGGTATGCGCCGGACCGCAGAAACGCCTCCGCAATTGTCTTCCCCAGAAAACGGTTCCCTCCGATAATCAGAACATCTGTCATAGCCTCGTCCTCCATCATCATGTTCACAGGAAAATACTATAACGGAACGTTCCGGGTTATCAAGCGGGAACAAGGTCTTCTTTCCTTTTTTTTCACATTCCGCCGTGGGAAATGCCGAAAGCGATCTCTTTGCCGTCCGCGGTTCCGAAGCGCCGGGCTGCGTTTTCATCCGGAAATCCGGATCGCCATTTGCCATGCAGATTCCGGCCCGCAGCCCCCCCTGCGGGCACAACCGGCAGACAGCATGATGAGACATCCCGTGATTTTCATTGAAGGCGGCGGCGTCCCTGTCTGACAAATCGGCTTTTTGTTCTCCATGCCGGAGACGGAATCTTCCCCCCAGTCCAGTCCGGCATTGGGAAATGAGCATAATACGGCACGAAAACCGGCAGATTTTTTCCCGGAAGCCGGATGCGGATCATGTCCTGCCGGGGAAAAAACGGGAGCGGGACCGCGCTTTTCACGGAATTCCGCCGTTGCCCGGACCTGCGCAGCGGGATCCGTCAGTTCTGATGTTTGGACGCGTCCGGCATCTCCTCGGGAGCCTCGGCGTCGACCCGGACGTCGTCGATGTCAAGTGTGCCCGTAATCCGGAGCGTAAACATATTCCGTTCGTCCGGAACGTGGTCGATGACTCCGACGACCGGAATCCACTGCTCGGAATCGATCTTCTGGTATGCATTCCCGGAGTATTTCCCCAGGCGGTTCCGGATGCGGACCAGAAGTTCGCCCCTGCCCCGGACCCGCATGGTAAAGGAGTAACGTTCCGGACGGTCGGCGGGAATGGTCATGGGCTGTTCGACAAAGGAATTGAGCCCGGCAACCCGGATGTAGGAATTTCCGGAAGCCGCATCCCCCGTCCGGACTTCAATCGCGCCGGTATTCCCCTCATTGAGCCACCACTGCAGCGGCACGGTGCCGGAACGGTATTCCCAGTGTTTCTTCAGATGCTTTTTGATGCGGGGCTTCCCGGTCTCCTCAAAATCGCCGTTCCTGACGATCGCGCCGCGTTCACCGAACGCCATCGTGCGATGCCCGGAGGAACCGTGAAAAAGTCCCGCGCACATGGAGGAATATTCCATTTTCCCTTCCTTGTTCAGAGCCGCGCGCCCGATATTGAGCTTCCAGGTGGACCCCTCCCGGATTCCGGTGGAAATCTTCCTTACCGGCGCCTTCACTTCCGCGATCCAGCGGTCGGGCGCATCTGTGATCTTGAACTGGAAATTGATTCTGACCTTCTCATCCCGGGTGGCGGGGGAATCGGTCAGGGCCTGGAAACTCCTCCCGTTGCGGGTGAATCCGAAGTGATAATACTTTCCGTTCAGTTCCGGCGGCGTGAGAAAGATTTCAATATGGCTCCCCTTCATGGCTCCGGGGATGCCGTCGGAGGATGCGACATCCAGGGTTTTCCCGTTTTTCGGCTTCATCGCCTCGATGCCGAAATAGAGATTGTCATTGTCATGGAGGATCCGCACAAACGTCTGCGGATCGGCGGGAGTTTTGCCGACGGCCTCATCCTGCGGAGCTTTTTTGAAGTCGGTAATGACCTGCGCCGTGCGCCATGCGTCCTCATCCAGCCGGCCATCGATTTTAAGCGTTCCGGAAAGGCGTTTTGCCGAATATTCCTTCTGTTTGATCTGCTTGTACTGTTCGCAGGCGTCCTCCCAGCTGAGCTTCAGGAACAGACGGTCGCGCCCGATGCGCTTGAGCAGAAGCCTGTCGCCTTCTGCGGTCTGCTCGGCCCGGTCGAGATAACCGTGAAGGCGATCGAAAAGTCCCGCGCTTTCCCCGCAGCGTCCGAGCGCGGTGTCCGGCGTCCCGTAGCCCATGTGCACCTTCGGAGCGTAGAGAGCCCTGGTCAGCTCCTCCCGGTAGGGTTTCATATGACGCCATGCGGGACCGTAGTAGCGCGAGTTGATTTTCTCGCTGACCGTGTCAAAATCCGCATCGATGTTCCAGGAATAATATGCGGTCAGCCAGTGCTGCTGCCAGAGGGACATCCACATATGGTCGTTGAACGGGCTTTTCCTCGGACCGAAATCGCTGAGCGCGGCGCGGGTGATGAATCCGAATCCGGCCATGTTCAGGCTCTTGTAATACTGGAGGTCCCGGATCCACGCCCGCTCCATCGGAAGATAGCGCGTCGCGCCGGGAAGCTGCGTGTGATATTCAAAGGTGTCGCTCCGCATGCCCGCCTTGTGCCATTCCTCGAACATCTGCCGGAAGCCGCCGGCGTTGACCGGGCAGGAAGGATCGTTCAGGGAGTGGATGTAACAGCGCTGATGGGGGCAGATGGTGATGAAAACGCGCGGATCCGGCTTGACCGTTTTCGGCGGATAGCGGAAAGTCTGATAGACCAGTGCGTTCAGTTTGTTCTCCGGATGTCCGGGCGTCAGGATGCGCTGCGCCATGTAATTGACGAAATGCCACCAACGGTCCGCATGGCGGTTCGAGCGCGGCGCGGCGGGATCGTCCAGCTTTCTGCAGTTTTCGCACAGGCACCAGCTGGTATGGTCGTCATTGCAGAGAGTCCGGATGTTTTCCGCCCCCCGGAAGCGTGCAATGCGCTGAAGCGCGTGATCCGCCATCCGCTTCAGGACCTCCGGATTGCCGGTGCACGGCTGCACAGCATTCCGGACATTGTTGCCGCCGATTCTGCGGATGCCTTTGGAATCCAGTCCGAAATATTCGGGATGTTCCCGGTAGAGTTTCTGTTCTGCCGCCTTCATTTCCCGGTTTGTTCCGGCATATCCGACGAGCAGTGTGGTCATATCGTGCCCGCCCTCCTTGTAAATCGGGTCAAACACCCGGAGTTTCGGGATATCGGAATTGACGAACAGCTGCATCCCGTTGCGCAGGAACCAGGCATGGACATGGTCGTTTTTCAGGGAACCGCCGTTCAGGCCGAAACGGCGGTATTCGAAGGCGGGATTTTTCACGGTCGTCTGAAACGGAATCCGGAAAACCGGGGCATGCGGGACGAACTCCCCCTCCTCCGTCGGATCGGGATGAAACCAGATCACTCCGCCGTATTCCCGCAGCAGATGATAGACGCCGTACAGAAGTCCGCGCCTTTTCGCACTGACAATCCAGACGCCCTCCCGGGAAACATCAAGCGCAAAACCGTCATATTCCAGACGTTTCACCGACGCCTTCAGACGTTCCGGCAGTTCGGGAGCTGCACTCAGTGCGAGGCGGATTGACGCCATGCCGTCCGGCGCTTTGTCCGCCACGGGAATCTTTACGGAGGTGATCCGCCCGACATAATCGGCAAATTCTCTGGCGGCAAGCTTTTCCGTCTCTCCGGCATTGGCAGGAAGAAGAAAAACCGCCCGGGCTTTTCCGTCTTTCACAAGTTCCAGCGATTCCACGGCAAAGCCTCCCGGCGCCGCGGAGAACAGAAAAAAAACGAGCATTCCGCATCTCAGATTCATTTTTTATGATCCTTTCCTGAATTTGGATTGTTGATTTTCAAGTCTTGAAGCGGGAACGTTCCGCCACGGAAGTTTTCAGCTCCGCGCCTCAGTGTGACAGAAACGGGTATTTCGAGACATTAATGGTGAAAGGATGCTGTCCCGCATTCACTGCCTGCATTCCGATGGAGGATGTTCCCGAATAATCCGCAATGAGAATATTCCTGCGCATCACGGATTCAAGATGACCGTCGATGAATGCAAAGTTGATTGCGGTGTTTCCTTTATGCCGCGACACGAAATAATTGGTCGGGCACCAGGCATCGCAGAGCCAGCCGCGGCGGGAAGGTTTCCTGATGCTGTCCAGGCGGACAAAGCCGCTGTCATAAGCCACCGAGCTGTCGGAAGCGAAAGAGGGAATCGTGTAATTCGTCATGAACCCTGCGTATGTCGGATCTGTCTGCCATTGCCAGATGGTCCCCGGGCAAAGCCAGATGCCTTTTTTCTCTCCATACCTGGCTGGCACATACCCGAGATAGCAGTAAGGATAACTCGAAGGGGGATTGACCGAGGGATTCGGACGGGACAGGAAACGGATGATATGCCATTGGGAAAGCCCGTAAACAAACGACTCCCCGGGAGCCCAGGATTTGAAATCGTTCCCATAGGAAAGCATCCCGAAGGCAATCTGTTTCTGCTGATTCAGACAGGCGACGGTCTGTGCGCTCAGTTTCGCCCGGTTCAAGGCGGGCAGAAGAATGCTCGCGAGAATGGCGATGACAGCAATCACGACGAGGAGCTCAATCAATGTGAAGCATGCTCCTTCCTTTTTCCTCTTCCGAAACCCAGGTTTCATCTGCTTGGCTCCTCCTGTGTTTTCATGATATGGCGGTCCGGCACTGCACGCATCCCGTCCATGGACACCGGACACGCCCGCAATAAAGATCCAGAAACGCATCCAGCGCCTGTTCCGCCAGAGCATTGCTCTCATAAAGAAAACATCCGACAAGATCCGGATAAGGCACGTCGGAAACCGGCATGTCCAGAAAAAGATAAGGACGGTTGCGGGAGGCGGCGCTCCGTTCAAAAATGGATCGGGCCGCGCCGTGGAAAGTCGTAGGCGTCAGATAGACCATGTCGCAGGCGTCCAGGCGCTTTTCCCGGAAAAGATATTCCATGCAGGCATAACCGTCCCCGGACTCCGACTGAAGAAACAGAGTATTGTCAAACACAAGGCCGTTTTCCGCGGCCGCGGCCTTCAGCGCCTCCAGAGTCTGACGCGGGCCGAGTCCGAACATATTGCCGAAGATGCACGCGATCCGCTTGAAATGATAACGCTTCAGAAGAAGTGAAACCGCCGTTTTCACGCTGCGGAACACATCCTTCTCCAGACAGTTCGCCGGTTCGGAAAGTGCATAATTGCCAAGGATCAGAAAGAGGACGTGCGCCTTGTTCAGCGCGTGAAGCAGTCTGTCGTCAATGCGTCCGCAAAGAATCAGGCCGTCCAGATTGTAGTTGCGGAACCACTGGAGCAGCTCCTGTTCCGTCTGCGAATTGTTCAGGAAAATTTCACAGTTTTTCGTTTCCCCCTGCCGCAGAAGCTCCAGATAGGCGCGCAGGGGGAAATTTTCAGCCAGGGAGTCGTGCCAGTTGACAAAACCGATGCGGATTCTCCGCCGTCCGGCGGAAGTGGGCAGGTAGTCCCGGACAAAAACACCGCTGCCGGGAGCGGTCCGGACAAGGCTCTCCCTTTCCAGAATCCGGATCGCCGAACGGATCACCTGACGTCCGACGTCCAAATGTCCGGCAAGAGTCCGGGCGGGCTCCAGCTTCTCGCCGGGGCGCAGACGCCCTCCCTGAATCTCCTGCCGGATGATGCCTGCGATCTGAGCAGACTTCGATTGTTCCGCCGCAAGTTTCATGAAGTCTCCGGGTTGCTGTCTCTATTATAACCCAGTTTAACCCAATCGTCAACCCCCCAGGCGGGAAAAATCATAAATTTCCACCGCCCGGGAAACATTCCGTCGACCCCGGACTTCAGGCAGAACGGGAGCTCAGGAATGCGCTCTCACGCGTCCGGAGAAAAACGGAATCCGTCAAGATGATCGTTGAAGAGATTCCCGAACATCAGGCAGGCCCGCAGGGGGGGGAGACAGTTGTAAAGCGTGACATGAAAGAGATGCGTGGAACCCGGCTGCAGCGGCAGACTGAACGCGGAGCCGCCTTCCGCGCGATGAAACGAAGGCAGCATCTTCTGGCGGTTGTGACAGTTCATCAGACGCCGTCCGTCCATCCATACCGTCATCCCGACATCCGCGGTCGCGGAAAAGACAATCTCCTCCGGGGCGACCCCTGTATTTTCCACATGCAGAAAGGAAAACAGATGCAGCGTGCCCGCCCGGTCCGCAAATTCCGACAAATCCATGACAAACGTGGAAAACGGAACAACCCGGGAGCGCAGGGATTCCGGACATTTCCCCGTTTCACGGAGCTCCCTCTCCACTGCGGCGGCATCGCATCGGGCGGCATCGAGAATCAGCCATTGCGCATGCGTCGTTTCCGGAAGCGGAGTCACCGGCTCCCAGGGGACGTATGCGGGATACGTTCCTGCGCGAAGGAGGGGGGAAAGCGCCTCATGCAGTTCCGCTGTTCTCTCGATCAGCTCCGTCAGAGTGAGCGGGACGCCGGGAATGCACGAGACATAGTCGCTCAGCGAAAGCCTGTCCGCTACGCAGGAGCGCCATTTTTCAGGAAATGCCGCCATTCCCTTTGCAATTCCGAGAAACGCGCCGCAGCTTGCGCCGGTGCAGTCCGTGTCTCTTCCGAAGCGGACGGCGGACAGGACGGTCTCCAGGAAATCCCCTCTTCCATAAAGGAGCGAATGGACGATGAAACAGAGGTTCATCACGCAGTCCGTGAAGTTGGAATTGCGCTGAACGGTCAGAAGAAGGCGGTCGCGCGCGGCGGATTCCGGAAGGCCGCCGTCATAGGCGTCGAAAATGCGCTTCAATGTCCGGAAAGTGCGGGACTCCCGGTCGTCGATGTGCGCCAGTGCGAAGCGGAGCGCGCCTTCGATATCCGAATGACAGCATGCGTGCGCCTCCGCCGTCGCCATGAAGATTTCGCAGCGGACTCCGTCGCCCCAGTGATCGACTTCCGCGTCCTGCTGCGCGAAATACCCGGCTGCGTCCGGCCGCTCCGGGAATACGAGAGCCCAGATTTCCGAGCGGATCGTCGCACCCATTCCGTCATGAAAGAAGTTGTTGCACCGTCCGGTGGCGGGCGGGCGGAGCCCATGCCGGAGATTGTGGATCGCAACGCTGTATTCGTCGCAGCCGTGGGGGATTCTCTCCATCCAGACGTCGCCGAGATCGCGCGATGTCAGACCGGTCCCGTATCGCTTCAGCGCGTCCATCCAGATCAGCTGCATCTCAAGGTCGTCATTGGGAACGTCGCTCAAATGAATGTCCTTTTCCTCCATCTCCACGGTGAAGGGAACCCCTTCGAAGGGCATTCCGACGGCTCCGGCCAGACATTTCCCGAACCAGCAGCCGCGGATCTTGTCAAGATAAAACTGCTTTTCCATATTTCGAATCTCTTTCCTTTCCAATATCCTGCACGGACTCCCGGCGGAAATCCGTCTTTTATTTCATCCAGGCGAAACTGAGGTAGCCGCTGATGTGCCTCAGCACAATGCAGCGGCCCAGGAACGTATCCTCCCACTCCGGTTTCAGAAGGGTCTCGGACAATTCGGGAATCGGCGACTCGCCCCACTGCACTTCCACGCGCCCGCAGCCGGACGGCGGGAAAAAGCGGACCTCGGCGTCCCGCAGTCCGGCATAATTGTATCTCCCCGCGCAGTCCGGATAATAGCACGTCTGGATTTTGGAGGAGATCACGGAATCCTGCGCCTGCCGGATGAAGCAGCGGCATTCCCGGCGCCATGCGCGGCCCGGATGCCAGAGCGCGTCGCCGTTCAGGATTCTCGTCTCCATTTCGGTCAGGACCGGCGCGCCGAGCGGAGAATTCGTCCGGATGGACGCCTCCGTATTCCGGGCGTAGACGGAATACCAGACCGCATTGCCGCTGCACGAGATATTGACCCGCGGCATGACGCTGTTCACCAGATAAGGCGAACAGTGCAGTTTCGAGGATCCCGAAAATGCGGAGAAGCGGATTTTCCAGTTGCCGAGCCGCTGTCCGGCCAGCCATCGCGCCAGAATCGCGACTGGAAAGCATTCCTCCTGCCCCGCATATTCGAACCAGGTATCCGCCGGATCGACCGTCTTTTTCGAAGGCATGACGGAACGCAGAAACGCAATCCGCCCTCCCCCCTCCAGAGTCCGGACGGAGGCAAGGACGCGCCTTTCGCCATCCTTCACGGCCCAGGCGCAGACTTCAAGCCCGTCCGAAATGCCGGGGACCTCCGTCAGTCCGCCGCCGTCGAAAGGCGGATACACTTCCGCATTCCGCGCAAGACCGTCCTGCTCGAACTGATCCTCCTCCAGGAGCGTCTCCACCTCCACCGTTCCGGAAAGCTCCGCGCTCCGATTCAGGCCCAGCAGCTCCAGCGTTTCCCGGGAGGCGCGGCGCAGGGAACCGTATACCAGAACATTCGGCGCATATTCCATGGCGGCGCATACGGCGGCGCGGTTCGTTTCCAGAGCGAGAACGGGAAGAACCAGGACGCGTCCTTCGAAAATTTTCCCGTTCTCCCTGACGAGCTTCCGGAAATTCGCCGTGCTGACGACGGTGTTCAGAGCCAGACTGTGCTGAATGGTTTCCGCGAGGAAGAAATCCTCCGTGTAAACGTCTTCCAGACGTTTCTCCCGGCCGGTGGAAAAGGCGGCATACTCCTCAAACGGATACACCCAGACCAGCGGCCCCGGCATATCCGGAAGCGACTCGAAGGACTCGCAGATGCGGGGAATCACTTCCAGCGGCACCTTGCGGGGCATGTTCCCGTCGGAGTCGTCCACGGTGATGATGGCCACGGAGTTCGCCGCAGCGGTTTTCCCGTTTTCATCGATCCGGCCGACACTCAGCGGCAGATACAGGTCCCATGCCTCGCGCCCGTAGCGGTCGAGCCACGGGCTGTTGCTGAACCACGGATCGTGCGCGTAAAAGCGGAACGGGAAACGGTCGTCCGGAAGTTCCGCGACATGGGACATCCAGGCGGCCAGTTCCACGCCGGTGTTGAAATTCAGCGCGGCCCAGGGGGAGTTGACCGGCGGCGCGATTTTGTACTTCCGGTAAAGCTCCAGAAGCGGCGCCCCCTCCGTGGCGAACTCGATTCCGGAGGAATAATTGCTTCCTCGCGTCTCAATCACAATGCCGGGATTCGCACCGTAGAGCGCCTCCCAGAAGTCCAGCATGGTCTGTTTCTCCGATTCCGCGCGTTCCGGATGGAACACGTGGTCTTCGAACAGCGGTCCGCAGATGCTCCAGGGTTCGCTGCCGAAGCCGATTCCGTTGGAAAGCCAGAGGAAATCGTATCCCAGATCCCGGGAGAAACAGAAAAACTGCTTCCCCAGAAAATGGCCGAAGGCGGTTCCCTCGGGGATTCCCCGGGGAAACGCGGCATATGCTTTCGAGTCCGCGTGAAGCGTTGAATTGCAGCGGACGGTCAGGCCTTTCCGCAGAATTTCGCGATGCGTCCGGTATTTGAAATCGGAAATGGCGAATTCCGGCCCGATGTCGAAGGTCGCGCCGATCCGTACCGGCTTGCCGGCGACGGCGTTCCCCTCCTCCCGGATGACTTCAATCAGGCGTTTGAGCCATGCATAGGTCCGCGGTTCCGGATCGGGGATGTAGCGGCGCGGATGCGTGAAGAAACTGCGCTTCTGCATCTCCGTCTCCTCCTCGCCCGCCTTGCGTTCCGCGGGTTTTTGCGCGTTTGCGCATCCCTGCCAGTAAGCCCATTCAAAAGTCTGATCCGGCCGTCCGGAATATTCGAGAATCTCGCTGCCGTCGGAGATCCACAGAAGCACCGATACGACATCCGCCGTGTCGGAAAGCGCCTTCCACTGTTCAAACATCGTACGGCAGACACGCCGCATCGTCTCTTCGGACGGATCCCGGAAAGGCTTCGAACTGATTTCGAGCATGACATTGCGCAATTTCATGATTTATTTCTCCTCTGTTACAATCACGGATTCCACGCCGAAGGATTCCGCCACCTTCGCAATGGTTTCCGCATGATGTCCGGTTCCCAGGGCGAAGTGGTGCGTCGGCCCCTCCAGACACCAGCGTTTGAGGAATGTCCGGACGTCGGGGGGAAAGGCTCCATGCGTATTCGTATTGCCCGTGGGCGGAATCGGAAGGGCGAGCGACTCGCCCTCGGCGATCACGAACTTGAAACGCCCGTCCGCCTTCACGCCGATGCTCAGCATCGTGATCGGACCGGCTTTGATGTTGAACTCCACGCCGGCTCCGGAACCCGGTTTCCCGTGATATTTCTTCAGACTTCGGATGACGGGCTTCCGGTCCGCGATGTTCAGGTGGTGCGGTCCGTCATGGCCGATGAGAACGGTATTCCGCGCAAAATCGACCGGATGGAATTCGGCGAAGCTCCCGCCGATCTCCAGACGGTCCATAATCAGCATGGCGATGCAGGTCTTGATGTCGAATTCCCCGCACATCGGGAATCCCGCGCCGGTCAGCAGGGAATTCCCGATGATGAGATTGGTGACCAGCGTCCGCATCGCGGACTGCGGCGCACCTTCGTAGTAATAAGCCAGCCCGTCCAGCTTCTTCCTTTCAATGAAGCGCTCCAGCGCGACGGCGGCCCGCGAAGCCGTCAGGAGATCCCCGTCCGTAAGACGCTCCGTCAGCGGGTCGGAGACCGGGTCCGGCGTATCGAAGAAGTCCAGGATCCTGTCAGACATCGCGCGCACCGCGGGATCGTCCCGCGTCAGCGGCGCAAACTCTGCCATGATCTCGTCCGGCTCGCACTGGACGATATGGCAGCCGAAGGTCCCGGAAAGGGCGGTCGGATCGCTCTGCATGTCCAGCATCGCCTCCAGGACATGCCCCATGTGCCCGAGACGCGCCTTCCGGAGATCGTGCCGGACGTGCGCAATGCGGCACCAGGCGGCAATCTCCGCATCGGCGGCCTCATCCCCTTCCAGACGGCCGACAATCAGATCCGAGACCGGCTTCCCCATCCGGACGGCGACTCCTGTGAATTCCGGCACGGCGCAGATGTCGTCGTTGCAGAGCTGCATGAAAGTCGTCGCGTTCCCGTAGTCGAGCGCATCGAGCGCCTGCAGCGCCACCAGCACCACGGGACAGCGCATCTCGCGGACGATCGGCCCGAAAACGGCGCTTGTGCCGTAGGTGGTCATATCCACAAACAGCACATCCGGATCGGCGGCCTTGATCGCGGGCAGAGCCGCATACGCCGCCTGCGCGTTGTCGATCATTCCGAAATCGTGGACGACAACACTGTTGGCGGCGAGCTTCCGCTTCAGGATTTCGCTTTTGGCGTTCATCTCCTCCCGGAGTCCGGGAAACTGGCTCCAGTAGGTATCGAGGGAGACGGAAAACATGCCGACATTGGCAGTCAGCGGTTTTCTGCGCGGGATTTTCATCTCTCATGCTCCTTTTCTGAGTTTGTGTTTTTCTTTTCCGCAGTTCCGCTGTCACCGCGTTCTGCCGCATTTCCGCCGCATGCGGGGCGGAAGAGTTCCAGCAGGGCTCTGCTGAAAAGCGCCATTCCGCGACGGTCCGGGTGATTGATCCCGTTGGCCAGCAGGATTTCATAGGGAATTCCCTCTTTCCGCAGATGTCCGTAAAGCAGGGAGGCGTCCGCCAGCGGAATGCGGTGCTTCCGGGCAAATTCACGGATAAAACGCACATAAGGGCGCGGATCTTCCGACGTATCGGAGGAATCCGGAAAATTCATCCAGTCGGAACGGACATAATGCGGGGTCAGGATCACCCATTCCGTCCCGTTTCCGCGGAAATCGGAAAGGGCGCGCGAAAAATTCTCCTCCCACTTTTCCGGAGGCAGCCCGGCGTCATTGACGAATTCGGAAATCACCAGATCCGGTTTCCGCCCCAGAACATGTTCCTGAAAATGATAAGGCGAACCCGGCGGCTCGTCAAAAAAGGCGGACATGGTGCGCCCGCCCCAGCCGAGCGTCTCCAGCTCGATTTCCGCATGCGGATACAGCGCGGAAAGCGCGGCGGCGAACTGATTCTGCCAGCGGTCCTTCTCCGGCAGGTATTTCCCCTCGGTCACGCTGTCCCCCCACGCAAGAATCCGGACCTTTTTCCCGGAAAGCAGTTTTTTCATGAACTCCGGCGGAGGAGACTGCCGGGGAAGGACTCTGCGCCAGTCTTCCGCCTCCTGAACGGGATAGAGCATCGCTTCCGTCAGTCTGGCGCAAGCCCCGTGGAAGAAGATATTGAGCATTCTCGCCTCGCCGGGCTCCAGCGGGGGCGGCTCCGGCAGCGTCACGGCGGGACACCCGCGCACAACGCGCAGACGTCCGGCGGAATCTCTGACAACGGAATCCAGACGCGCCGGAAAACAGCGGTAACTGATCCGGACACTCTCCCCGTCCCCGATGCGTCCGTTCTCCAGACGCCCGATCACGCCCCAGAAGGGATTCAGATCGTAATCCCTGCCGCGGCGGAGCCGCCCGCCGCTCTCGGAACGGACTTTCACGGACGCCGGATCCAATGCGCCGGTCTGGCAGCCCTCGCATGCGGCAATCCCGCGCAGCGGACGGCCCTGCGTCCACGGCGCGGCATCTCGCCGGAAGAGCGGCAGATTCTCATAAATCTCATCGGATACGCCGACGGGACGCGGCGGTGTCAGACGCAGAGAAATCCCGTTGAAGCGCAGGCTCCACGCCTCTGCATCCAGCTTGACATTGTTTTTCATGCGACACTCCTTATTTATCCTCGAAATTTGCAGTCTCCGGCACGTTTCTCCGCAAATTCCCGCAGGAAGACACGGAAAAGCGCCTCGGCATAGCACTTCATGCCGTTGTCGTTCGGATGCCAGCGGACCCCCGGAGAACTTCCGTATCCGGTATTGGCGGGATCGTTCTCATAGGGGGAAACCGGAACGAATCCGATTCCCGTCTTTTCCGCGATCCTCCTCTGCATCTTTTCAATCGCTTTCGCGCATTCGTCATATTCCGGGGCGCAGCAGGAGGCAAATTCCTCCCGGCAGCGCGGATTCCAGATGCCGACGGAGAGGATCAGCGCGGACGGGAAGGCATGCTGCAGCGCGGTGACCAGCGTCTCATGCGCGGAGCCGAAATTTTCCACTTCAGGACGGAACGCGGAATGCTCCCCGTTCTGAATGACAATCAGATCGGGCCGGATCGCGCGCTCCGCGTCAATCCCCTGAAGGGAGAGGGCCGGACGTCCGCCGCGCCCGATGGCAATTCCGATACGCCGCCCCCGCAGAAAACCGCGCACCATCTCCGCGAAACGATGGACATAATCCATGGATGCCGAAGATGCCGCCATGCCGGAAACGTGATCCCACAGATTTTCCCTGATCCCGTGCGAAGTGATGCTGTTGCCTTTGAAGAGAATCACATAATCTCCCGCCTGACGCTCGAACGAGGAGAGATCGCTTTCCTTCGCGACAAAGGAGAGTTTGTCCTTCGAGTCCATTTACAGAAAGCTCCCCATCAGGAGATTGTTGAGTCTGGCGAAGTTCTCGTCGCTCAGCTGAATGGTCCTGCTCCCGTTGGTCAGGATGACGAGAATTGCATCGTATTTCGGATCCAGAAGGAGAAAACAGCCGCTGGCCCCGGCGTGTCCGACCGCCTCCTCCGAATTCAAGTCACCGAAATAACGCCCGAAACGCCGCGTCTGGCTTTTTCTGAAAAACGCCGGTGTCCGGTCGTAGCGTCCGCGCGTATGCTCGCGGAACATCAGATCGACCGAACAGGGTTTCAGAATGCCGGCGGCCCCGGTCCGGCGAATTTCCAGAATATGGCGGGAAAACCTGATGAGATCGCCGGCAGTCGACATCATCCCGGCTTTTCCCGTATGGGACTCCAGCGCGGACGCGTTCATATGCAGCGGCTCGAAAATCCGCTGTTTCGCATAGTCGCGGATATCCATACCCGTGATGCGCTCCAGCGCTTCCGTGAGAATATCGTATCCGCTGCTGTAATATTTGAAATTCGTATCCAGCGGAAATTCCCGGGTCAGCCTTGAGAAAATTTTTCCGCCGTCCGGGGAATTGAGATAGCCGCTCAGCCCGGACGTATGCGTCATCAGATGAAGAATCAGGACATCGTCAAACGGAAATTCCGGAATGAAACGGCGCACGTTGTCATACAGGGAGAGGCGTCCCTCCTCCATCAGCGCGATCAGAAGAGCGGAAGTGAAAATCTTCGTGATCGACATGACGGCGAGCGGTGTGTCCGCGGAAAAATTCTCCCAACTCCCGTCGGAATCCGTAAAGGAGTAAAGGATTTTCCCGCCGCGTTCCACCGCCACGGACATGGCTGCAATCTGTTCCGTCTTCCTCACCTCCCGCAGGCGGCTGCTGCAAAATCCGTTCTTCCCGTCTGATTCGCGCCCCTCCGGGAAAGCCCCGGCGGCGCTGTCCTGTCCCGACCGGAATATCCTTCCGGCGTCCGTCTTTGCCCGTCCACTGCCGATCTGTCTCATATTCTCACCTGTCACTCTTCCTCAATTGCGGTTTTCCGATTTCAAAAGACGGCGGAATGCATCCGTCGCAAGGCTCCTTCACACAGAACACATTCCGGCAATCGCCCGTTTTTTTCCGCCGTTCAGAACTGCGACGGAATCGCCGACAGCCACCTCCACCGGCAGTTCCATGCTCCGGAGGGACTCCTTCCCCGCGATCAGATCGCAAAGCAGACGCGCTCCGGTTGCTCCGATCTCCCGGGAGGGAATCCGGAACGCATCCAGCCGGAACTCATCCACCAGGGAGAAGGTGGCGGCGCCTCCGGTAATGGAAATGTCTCCGGGCACCCGGATTCCCCGCTGCCGCAGAGCCCGGATGCAGCCGAAGGCCACAATATCGTTCGGCGTCATGATGCATGTGGCGTCCGGGGCTCGTTCGAGAATTTCCGCAACAGCCGGTTCCGCAACCATATCGTCAAAGCCGGAAGCTCCGGTGACATAACGGGGACGAATCCCCGCCGCCGCAAGCGCGTCGGCGATTCCGCCGGAAAAGCGTTTGCCGTAACAGGAACTCATCAGCGGGGAAACCACCGCGATTTTCCGGTGACCGGCGCGAAGCACATGTTCCGTCAGGGCCCGGACGCCGGAGTAGTCGCCGCATGTCACGCTCAGGGTGTTTCCCAGGTCCGACTGGAGCATCACCACGGGCAGGTTCTCCTTGCAGAGCTCCTCGACATAGGAATCACTCTCCAGAGTTCCCCAGAGCAGCGCGCCGTCGATCAGCCCTCCACGGCAGAGCCGCAGATAACGCTTTTCCCGGACAAAAGCCGGCGTGGTTTCCACCAGAAGCAGATCCATTCCATGCCTCACAAGTTCATTCTGCGCGCCGATCAGGCTGTAACTGAAATTCTGATCCACGAAGGTCCGGTAGACATTCCCGACCAGCGGCGGGAAAAAAAAGGCGATCGTCTCGGATTTTTTCCGGAACACCCGGCGGGCGTTTTCGTTCGGATGATAACGCAGACGCGCGCAGATGGCCTGAATCTCCTTCCGCTTCGATTCGGACAGCTTCGAGCGCGGATCCCCGTGCATCGCGTACGAGACCGCGGCGACTGAAACGTTTGCAAGCTTGGCAATTTCGCGGATGTTCACCCTCTGCCGCGGCATGAATCGTTCTCCGTCCAAAGGTTTACATGTTAACTTATTTTCCGCTGTTAATAAAGCACACGGGAATGATTTGTCAAGCTTTTTTTTCTTTTTTTCTGCAGGAGCGGACATTTTGTAAAAATCTTTGTCCGCGCAGGAGAGAGGAAAAGCCGCGCGCCTCCCCGGTCCGCGGGAGCGTCTCTCACGCGCAACGGAAAGAAAAATTCTTTTTTTCTGTTTGGCGAGCTGGAAAAAAAAGGTTCACGGATTATATTTTCTGATTTAATATTGCAGACAACTCAAATATTGAAACATAAAACAAAGGTGAAAGACGATTATGGCTCTCGACTCATTGCTTGATGCGGCCCAGCTTGACTGGAAGGAAACGGAACCCTGCGCCCGCCAGGTGACAATCAAATTCCCGCAGGAAGCGGTTGCCGGCGCATTCGACCAGGCATCCCGCGAAACCGCGAAACAGGCGCAGGTTCCGGGCTTCCGGAAGGGGAAAGCCCCCCTTTCCCTCATCAAGGCGAAATACAAGGATTACATTGCGGACGACGTCACCAGACTGCTCCACCAGGCGGCATTCTCCAAAGTGACCTCCGACAAGTCCGCCGACATCGTCGCGTTCGGGCGCATGGACGCCAAAGAGGCTCCCGCCGCGGACAGGGAATACGCCGTCACGCTTGACGTGGAAGTCGCCCCCGAGTTCAAGCTTCCGGAATACAAGGGCCTCGAAATCAAGGTCGAAGACGGCGAAACGCTCGAACAGCACATCGAAAACCGCATGAAATATCTCAAGGACCTGTATGCCGACTATGTGACCATCGAGGAACCGGCGCAGAAGGGCGACATGCTCAAGGTCTCCTACGAGTCCGATTTCGTTCCGGCGGAAGACGCGCCCGCCTCCCTCCGGCGCGCCGTCAAGTCCGAGGAGAGCTGGATCTGGCTCTCCGAACCGGAACAGATTCCCGGCGTCCTCGCGGCTCTGACCGGTGCGAAGAAGGACGGAGAATACACCTTCAAGGCGGAATTCCCCGCCGACTGGAGGGAAAAGGATCTGCAGGGCAAAAGCGTGGAATACAAGGTCAAGGTCTTCGAGGCGCAGCGGCGGGTTCCCGTTGCGGATGACGCGAAACTGGCGGAAAAGCTCGGCCTGGGAACTGTCGAGAAGATGAACGAGGAAATCCGGAAGACCGCCGAACGCGAACTGGAGCAGATGCACAAGGAAGCCGTCAAGGCGAAGGCCGCCGAGACCATCGTCGGCATGGTGGAGGATTTCCCGCTTCCCAAGGGCATTCTCGCCTCCGCCTCCCAGCGCGAATTCTCCCGCATCGCGGAGCTTCTTGTCCGCAGCGAGGCGGATATCGAAGCCTTCAAGAAGGACAAGGACAAACACATTGAGGAGGCAAAAGCCGAAGCCGGGAAATATCTGAAGAAGTTCTTCATCCTCCGCAAGATCGCCGGAAACGAAAAGATCACGGTCGGGGAAGCGGAAGTGGACACCCAGATCCGCAATATGAGCAGCTATCTCGGATACAAGGAAAAGGACGTCCGCAAAATGCTCGGCGAAAACGGCGGCTACGAGGAAATTCAGGCAGACATCCTGATGGGCAAGGTGATCGACTTCATCGCCTCCCAGGCAAAGGCCTGAGAATCCGCTTCCCGGCAACAACTCTGAAAGGAACAGCTTATGACGCGCAATTCAATGACCATCCCCATGGTGGTGGAACAGACCGGCAACGGGGAACGCGGATATGACATCTACTCCCGTCTTCTGAAAGACCGAATCGTCCTGCTCGGAACGCCGATCGACGATTCCATCGCAAACCTTGTGATTGCCGAACTGCTGTTTCTTCAGAGCGAGGATCCCAAGAAGGACATCGACATGTACATCTGCTCCCCCGGGGGAAGCGTCACCGCCGGACTGGCGATCTACGACGTGATGCAGATGCTCTCCTGCGATGTCAAGACCTACTGCGTCGGGCAGGCGGCCAGCATGGGCGCGGTTCTGCTCAGCGCGGGCGCGCCGGGAAAACGCTATGCGCTCCCGAACGCCCGGATCATGATCCATTCCGTCTCCAGCGGAACCGAGGGGAAAGTCGAGGACATGAAGCTGGCGGTCCGCGAGGCGAACCGTCTGAACGACATTCTCGCGGAAATCCTCGCAGCGACAACGGGCAATCCGCTCAAAAAGGTCAAAACGGATATGGAGCGCGATTTCTTCATGTCCGCCGAGGAAGCGAAAAAATACGGGCTTGTGGATCAGATTCTTCCGCACCGCGTCCGGGAACAGAACGGGAAATGAAGATTCAGGAAAGGTGGAACCGGGATGGCGAACAATCGCAATGACGATATGAAGTGCGCGTTCTGCGGCCGCAAAGGATTCACGCCGGAAGTGGGGCCGCTGGTCATCGGGCCGAACGGGGCCAACATCTGCAAGGACTGCGTTGCGGAGTGCGAACGTCTTTTCGGGCAGGAGGAGAAACGGGCGAAAAAAGCCGCAGAGGACGCATTGCAGGAACAGGCGAAGAAACCCCTGCCGAAACCAGCGGAAATCAAGGCGGAACTCGACAAATACATCGTCGGGCAGGAAGATGCCAAGAAAATCCTCTCCGTCGCCGTGCACAACCACTACAGGCGCCTCTTTCAGGCCAGCGGCACGGAACTTTCCGAAGACTTCGCCGACGTTGAAATCGAAAAGAGCAATGTCCTCCTGATCGGCCCGACCGGTTCGGGGAAAACCCTGATCGCCAAAACCCTGGCCCGCCTCCTGGACGTGCCGTTCTGCATCACCGACGCAACCACGCTGACCGAGGCCGGCTATGTCGGAGAGGACGTCGAGAACATCATTCTCCGTCTGCTTCAGGCGGCAAACTACAACATCGAACGCGCCCAGATCGGCATCATTTACGTGGACGAGATCGACAAGATCGCGAAAAAAGGCGAAAACGTCTCCATCACGCGCGACGTTTCCGGCGAAGGCGTGCAGCAGGCGCTGCTTAAAATTCTCGAGGGCACGATTGCGAACATTCCGCCGAAGGGAGGGCGCAAGCATCCCCAGCAGGAATACATCCCCGTCAATACGACAAACATCCTTTTCATCTGCGGCGGCGCCTTTGTCGGGCTCGACAAGATGGTGCAGCGGCGGATCGGACGCCATGTGCTCGGCTTCGCCGCCGACCGGAAGGAAGTCGAGGAAAACCGCCGTCTCGATTCCAGTCAGGTTCTGAAGGCCGTAGAGCCGGAGGATCTTGTCAAATACGGGCTCATCCCCGAATTCATCGGACGCCTTCCGGTCATCACGAGCCTGGAACCGCTGACCGAGGCGGATCTTGTGAAAATTCTTGTCGAACCGAAGAATTCCATCACGCGCCAGTATGAAAAACTCCTCGCGATGGAAGGCGTCAAGCTGACGTTTGAAAAGGCGGCGCTGGAGGCTCTGGCGCACAAGGCGTATGAAAAAGGCACCGGCGCGCGCGGACTTCGCTCCATCATCGAGCAGATGATGGTGGACATCATGTTCGATCTTCCCTCCCGGGACGATGTCGCGGAGTGCGTCATCACGCCGGAAACGGTGGAAACCGGCGTTCCCGTCCTGAAGAAAGTGAAACCGAAAAAATAGGCTGCTCTCCGCGGAACATCCGCTCATCCCGTCCACGGACCTCCGGACCGGGCGGGAATTCCGCATCCGCCTGGTTCCGCGCAACGCTCTGCACCCGGTCGTTTCCGGCTTGAAAAACAGCCGTTTCCGTGGTATATTTCCGCTTTCCAGGAATCATCGCCAGGAGGTGAATTTATGAGCAGAAAATACCGCATTGTCATTGCGCATGAGGAATGCAAAGGGTGCAGACGGTGCATTCCGGCCTGTCCGAAAAACCTGATCGCCGTCGGCGGCGAGCTGAATAAGCAGGGATACTTCTCCGTTCATGCGGAACACCCGGAAGACTGCATCGGCTGCGGTTCCTGCTATCTGCAATGTCCCGAACCGGGAGCCATCACCATCTATCAGACGGAGGAATGACTTTATGGAATACAACAACCGTCTTCTCCTGAAAGGCAACGAGGCGCTTGTCTACGGCGCCCTGCTCGCGGGCTGCGACTGCTTCTTCGGTTATCCGATCACGCCGGCCAGCGAAATCGCCCACAGCGCGGCCGCGCTTTTTCCGAAACTCAACCGCGTCTTCATCCAGGCGGAATCCGAAATCGCCGCCATCAACATGGTGATCGGCGCGGTCGCGGAAGGAAGACGCGCGATGACCGCAAGTTCCGGTCTTGGGATCAGCCTCAAACAGGAGGAAGTCAGTTATCTGGCGGCCTATGAAATGCCCGCCGTGATCGCGGACATCACGCGCGGCGGTCCCGGACTCGGCAACATCGGTCCCGAACAGGCGGATTACTTCCAGCTGGTCAAGGGCGGCGGGCACGGCAGCTACAAGTGCCTGGTCTTCACGCCGAACTCCGTGCAGGAGATGTGCGACATGGCGTATGAATCCTTCCGCATGGCCGAAAAATACCGGATGCCCGCCTACATCATGGCGGACGGCGTGATCGGTCAGATGATGGAGTCGCTCACGCTCCCCGAACCGGCGGTCTACGATTACGACCCGGAATGGAAAATGGGGCGGATCGTCGACGGGAAAGCCAATATCATCACATCCATCTATCTGGAACATGACGATCTGGAGGAGCTGAACCGCCGTCTTCAGGCAAAATACCGCCTCATTGAAGAAACGGAACAGCGCGCAGAGGAGTTCATGACCGACGATGCGGAAATCGTGCTGGTCGCCTACGGAATCAGTTCACGTGTCGCCGCGGGCGCGGTCGCGATGCTGCGCGAAGAGGGAATTCGCGCGGGGCTCGTGCGTCCGCAGATGGTGTTCCCGTTCCCGAAAAACGCGCTCAGCAAACTCCTGGACAACGGGCATGCCCGCGCGCTTGTCAGCGTGGAGCTGAGCGCGGGGCAGATGATCGAGGACATCCGCCTCGCCATCGACTGCCGCCTCCCGGTTCATCTCTGCAACCGGATGGGCGGGAACATCCCGAGCTGCGGCGACATCTGCGATATGGTGAAAGCAATCCGGAAGGAGATGAAACAATGAGCGAAACTGTCAAATTCGGAAAATCTTCCGTCTTCTTCGACACCTTTGAACGCCGGCCGGGGCCGATCAGGAAAAACATGCATTACTGTCCCGGATGCGGACACGGCATCCTGCACAAGCTGATCGCCGAGGCGATCGAACACTTCGGCATTCAGAAGGACACCGTGCTGATCGCGCCCGTAGGATGCGCGGTCTTCGCCTATTACTACTTCAACTGCGGGAGCATCTCCGTGGCGCACGGACGCGCTCCGGCGGTCGGGACCGGCGTTTCCCGCGCCAATCCGGAATCCTTCGTCATCTCCTATCAGGGTGACGGCGACCTCGGAGCAATCGGATTCAACGAATTCATCCAGGCGGCAAACCGCGGGGAGAAGATGACCGTCTTCTTCGTCAACAACGCCAACTACGGCATGACCGGCGGACAGATGGCGCCCACCACTCTTCCGGGACAGAAGACCATGACCTCCCCCTACGGACGCAACACGGCGACGGACGGCTTCCCGCTGAAAGTCTGCGAACTGGCGAATGCGCTGGAGGCGCCCGTCTACATTGAGCGTGTCGCCCTCACCACGACGCCGCGCATCCGCGACGCCAGAAAGGCGGTTTTCAAGGCCGTTGAAAATCTCCGCGACCGCAGGGGATTCTCCCTCGTCGAAGTGCTCTCCCCCTGCCCCGTGAATCTGAAGATGAGTGCGCAGGAGATCAACGCCTTCATCGAGGAGCGCATGGAAAAATACTTCCCGCTGGGCTGCTTCCGCGACCGTTCCGCGGAAACCTTCCCGGCGCCGGTGCCGCCTCCTCCGGTCCGCGATCCGGAAAAAGTCAAGGAGCTCCTCTTCCCGCGCAAGCTCAACATCGGCGTGCCGAAAACCTTCCGCAACGAGTCGAAAATCTTCAACTACGAACGGAGAATCAAGATCGGCGGATTCGGCGGACAGGGCATTCTGAGTCTCGGAATCATGCTTGCGAACATGGCGAAGCTGCGCAACTTCAACGTCACGTGGATGCCGTCCTACGGTCCCGAACAGCGCGGCGGCTCGGCAAGCTGCTCCATCATTCTGAGCCACAGTAAAATCCCGTCGCCGCTGATCGACCGCGACTGCAATCTGCTGATCGCAATGACACAGACCGCACTGGAAAAGTACATTCACGAGCTCAAGCCCAACGGCGTGCTCCTGTATGACAGCTCCACGATGAAACGGCCCGACGTCACGCCGGACAAGAAAGTGCTCGGCATCGACGCGCTTGACATCGCCACGAACCGGGTCGGCAACCACAAATGCGCGAACTCGGTCATTCTCGGCGCGCTCTCCGTGATTCTGATCGACCACTATCTCGAAGGCGAGGACAAACTGGATTTCGACCGCGCCTTCGAGGAGGCGATCATCGACGGATTCAGCAGCAAGCCGGAAGTCATCAAGCAGAATCTCTATGCCTTCTATGAAGGGAAGAAGGTGGCGCTGGAACGCGACAAGTCAAAAACAGCACAAGCCTGAACGCCGCGCGCGGGAAGGTTTTTCCGCACAATCCGTTCAAAACCGTTTTCTTCATGAAGAGAATCCGGTTTTGAATGGATGATAGCCCGTCTTTTCACTTCCATTCGATCCAACGCTCTCCGGGTTGCGTTGAAGACGGGGCATCCCTGACTTCCTGCGATGTGCTCCGCGGGTATTTGTTGTCGCATAAATGACTGTCCTGTTCCGGCAGCGAAGCATTCCGGGCAGCAGTATCCATGCTTCGCAAAACGTCTTTCTGCATATGAACATACCATCCCGGCGCAGGGCATGCGTCCGTATCGGGAATTTCACCTCCGGCGACCTGCTTGCGCAGCCGGAGCGCAGCAGGACTTGCCGGAAAGCGCGAAGCAGTTTCTGGCGATGCAGGGCATCGCACTATTGACCTGATTTTTTTGAATAAACATGGGATCGCGCCCGGTTATGCCGGATTGGAGCCTTGACTGCCAGGGAGGGACCGGACATTCTCCTTCCTTTTCCGCACGAAGTGCGGCAGAACCGTAAAGGACCTTGTATCAGGATGTCCGGATTGTCATGCCTGGAATTTCCCGCCGTCCACCGGCAATTTCCCGATTACGGAAAAGCGCCCGGGGAAGGCTCTTGACGGCAATCCGCCGCGGCAACGACGGGGAACAGTGTCTGCACGCCCGGGTTCTCCCGGCGGAAGCATGTCGGAGACGTTCCGGTGCATCTCCGGAAGAAATTTGAAAAATAATATTCACTGCTGAAGTGGAGGCGTTCGGAAATTTCGCGCACAGACAGCGTCGAGCCAAGCAGATAGCGCGAAGCCTGCGCGACCAGTTCCTTCTGCAGAAACGATTTGAGAGGCATGGAGAAATCCCGGGAAAAGTTCCGCGAAAGCCTGCCGCGCGAAAGGCCGGCGGCCTCTGCAAGACAATCGATATCCAGACGGGCGGAGAGATTTTCCCGGATGAATCCGAGCAGTCTTCCATAGCGTCCGGCAAGGCTGGTAAATTCCGCCAGACGCGCCCCGGAAGGAAGCGGAAGCCTGCCGATGATCTTCCAGAGAAACGCCTCGGTTTCGCAGATTTTCCGCCACTCCGGCACTCCGGAGATATGTTCAATGATCCGGCTGATTTCTGCGACATCGACAGGAAACTCCCGGCAAAGTGTTTCCCGCCCGAAAAGATCCACGCCGGGCAGCAGCGACAGATTGAAGTGAAAGCACAGGAACTGCAGTCCCTGTCGGAATTCAAAACCGAGATCAAGTCCTTCCGGCATAAAGCACCCGAAACCCGGACGGAGACGGAAACGCCCGGAGCCGGAATGGTTCCGCACCTCGCCATCCCCCGCACGGACCAGGAACAACCTGTTGAAAAAATAAGTGTTCCGCCCCTGCCACGCAAAGTCCGCGAATGCGATCTGGTGCAGTTCCAGACGAATCATGTTGTGAATGGAACGCCACTGTGCAATTTCAGTCAACGGCATAAAATCATATCTTTCCGGCCTGTTTTTACATTCTATTTTTCTTCCATCTCGTGTATAATAACATCCAGCCAGAAAAAAATCAACCTGCAAAGGAGTTTTTATCATGAAACTGCGGAAAGAAGCGCTGCGCGAAGTCTCGTTTCCGGTCGGCGGAATCGGCGCCGGCTGCATCGGACTTGCCGGAAACGGTCGTCTGATCGACTGGGAAATTTTCAACCATGCGGGGAAAGGGCTCCTGAACGGCTGTTCCCACTTTGCCGTCCGCGCGGAGCGGGATGGACGTGTCGAAGCGGCACGCATTCTCAATGGCGATCTCATTTCCGGACTTTCCGGAGAGTTCGAGGGGCGCGATGCCGTGTATCACGGTTTCGGCTGGGGACCCGACATCGGCACTCTGTGCGGAATGCCTCATTTCCGGGAATGCGAATTCAACGGGGAGTTTCCTGCGGCGGAACTCACTTTCACGGATCCCGCTTTTCCCGGCCGGGTGTTTCTGACGGCATGGAGTCCGTTTGTCCCGGGAGAATCCGATCTGGCTTCCCTGCCTGTCGCCCTTTATGAAATTACGATTGAGAACACTTCGGATTCCGCATATGACTACAGCTGCGCCGCCACTCTTGGCAATCCCTGGAAAAATCCCGAGGCGGACAACCGGGTTGAACGGGAGGGATCTCTGACTTCCCTCCTGCTCGGCAACCATCTCGCACCGGATTCCTTCGATTACGGCGAACTTGCGCTTACCACCGATGCGGAAAGCGTCTCCTTCCAGGAGTATTGGTTCCGGGGACGCTGGCGCGACTCTCTGGAAGTCTACTGGAACGATCTGAACACGCCCGGCATGTTCCGCAACCGGAGTTATTCCGGACGTGCCGGAGTATACGCCTGCGACAGCGGAATGCTTGCAGGACATTTTACACTGGCGCCGGGGGAACGGCGGACGGTCCGCTTCCTGATCAGCTGGTATGTTCCGAACCGTCAGAACACCTGGGGACCTCCCTCGGAGGAGGATCTCCAGTATTCCGGCCTGAAGGAAAACCGCTGGAAAAATTATTACACGCGTCTCTGTTCCGGCGCGGCGGATGCGGCGCGCCGCTTTTTCCCCGTATGGAAGGAAACCCGGAAAAAGGTCTTTCTTTTCCGGCAGGCGCTGCATGAAAGCACGATTCCGGAGGCTTCGCTTCAGGGGGCGGCGGCCAATCTCGCGGTTCTGATCTCGCCGACCTGTCTCCGGGTGGAGGACGGCACACTCTGGGGATGGGAAGGTGTCGGGCCGGAACGGGGATCCTGTCCCGGAACCTGCCAGCATGTATGGAACTATGCGCAGGCGCTCCCGCTGCTCTTTCCCGATCTGGAACGCTCCATCCGGGAATCCCAGGCAAAATACGGGTTCGATGAAAAAGGCGGCTGGCAGTTCCGGCTCCGTCTGCCTCTGGGAATCAAAGCGCGTGCCTCGTGGATGCGTCCCTGCGTGGACGGGACCTACGGAGAGGTCATGAAAATCTACCGTGAGTGGAAAATCTCCGGCGATACGCAATGGCTGAAGTCCATCTGGTTTGCTGTGAGGCAGGCAATCGAGTATGCGTGGAGCCCCCGGAATGCCGACCGCTGGGATCCGGAACGGACCGGCGTAATCACCGGGCGCCAGCACCATACGCTCGACATGGAGCAGTTCGGCGCTTCCGGATGGCTCAACGGTCATTATCTCGGCGCTCTCAAGGCGGCAGCTGAAATGGCGCCCTGCTGCGGTGATCCGGAATTCGGAACGCTCTGTGCCGAACTCTTCGAAAAGGGGCGGAAATGGTCCGAGGAGCATCTCTTCAACGGGGAATACTACCGCCAGGATGTGGATATCCATGACCAGACGCTGCTTTTCCCCTTCCTCCAGGGGAAGGAAACCCCGGAAAACAATCCCTACTGGGATGCCGAGCACAGTCAGATCAAGTATCAGACCGCCGACGGATGTCATATCGACGCCCATCTAGGACAGTGGTATGCGTCGCTGTACGGCATCGGCGGGATTTTCCAGCCGGACAGGATCCGCTCAACACTTCATGCGATCTACCGTTACAATTTCCGCTCCTCCATGCGTGAAGTTGCCAACACATGGCGCACCTTTTCCGTCAATGACGAGGGGGGCTGCCTCATCTGCGAATGGCCGGAAGGAAAGGAACGCCCCGTAATTCCCCTGCCCTACAACTCAGAGACCATGACAGGGTTTGAATGGGCCGCGGCCGCCCATCTGGTCATGATCGGCGAAACGGAAAAGGGAGAAACTCTGGCCAGGGCGATCCGCGCACGCTACGACGGCCTGCACCGCAATCCCTGGAATGAGATCGAATGCGGCAGCAACTACGCTCGCAGCATGGCCTCCTATGCGATGCTTCAGGCTTACAGCGGCTTCTGCTACGACATGGTGCGCGGCATGATCGGATTCCGCCCGGTTCTCTCCGGGGATTTCCGCTGCTTCTGGTCGCTCGGCGCACTCTGGGGAACCTATGAACGCACAGAAACGGAACAGAAACTCCGCATTCTGCACGGGGAGGCGGAATTCACCGCTTTCCGGCTCTCCGCGGATTCCGCCGCACGGAACGGAGAGGCTCTCGCAGGAAAGATGCGAGACGGGGAATGGACGCCGGAAAAGCCGCTCCGCCTTCGGGCGGGAGACCTTCTGATCTTCCGTCAGACACGCTGAAAGGCCCGCCCGGTCTCTCCGTCTTCGGAAGACCGGGTTCCGCATATACTCCCGGGTTCCGGAAGAAAATTTTCCGGTTCGGAAAACCGGGAATGAATTCTCCCCTCCGCAACCCGGCGCCGGATCTTTTCCGAAGACGGCGCTATGCGGAATACTTTCCGATAAGGCGGTTGATTTTCGCGCGCACGGCAAGCATGCTCTTCTCGCCGCGAGGATACTTCGCAATGCCCATTTTTCCTTCGGGGGAAAGTCTGTCAAGCGCCTTCAGGATCTCTTCGCGCGGCATTTTCGTTTCCAGAAACTGCATGGCGCGCTGATCCTGAAGTCCTTCCGTGAACACTTCGTAACGGATGGAGTCTTCCGGCCGTCCATCCCTGCCCGGATAAACCAGGAAAGGATCGCCCGCGGGATATGCGCAGCCGGCATCCGTGCATCGGCAGGGATCGATCGGACATCTTGATCCCCGATCGGAATAAACTCCCCCGATGCAGAGCGCGCGCCCGTATCGGGAATCTCGCCTCAGGCGAGACCATCCATGCAGCCGGGCCGCGGCAGGACTCGCTGGAGAGCACGAAGCAATTTCTGCAATGCGAAGCATCGCACTGTCAGCCAGATTTTTTATGATATTTCAGGAACGGTCTTCTCCCCTTCATTATGAAAAAATGAAATCGCTTTTCTGCAAAACAATTTATCGGCAAGGAATAAACCGGACCATGAGACGGCTCGAATCCGTCAAGTCGATATGGGAGGTGTTCGACCCCGACGGCATCGTCCCGGTTCTTTACGGAGACCCCTGTCTTGTCAGCGCCTGCCATGCATGGAGCTGCACACCGTGCCTCTTCCTGCTGCGCAAGGGGCGGTAAACCGGCTCTCCCCTGCATCCTGCCCGCACCATCCCATCCGGAAACGGACATGCTCATGCCCCGTCCTGCGCTCTGCGAATCGTTGTATTCGCGGCAGAGCCGTTGCAGGGAAAAGCTGCAGATGCCAGACAAGCAGGGATGTCACAAAAGAAGCCCCCTTACAGCAATCTCCGGGAAAAAATTCTTCAGCGGGTGGGGTGCACGGGACATCCCGGCTTTTCCTTTTCGGAGAACTCCGACTTGAACAAAGAGGAATACGGGATTAGATTACCGGATCCGCAGACAAAGATTTGGGGGACCGTCTGCCTTTCCATTCGGCTGACCGCGGACCGGCAGATAAACAACAGGAGAGTGTCATGCAAATTCTTCCTTTTATACTTCTGATCCTCTACGTACTTGTCATTCCTGTCGGACTCTGTTTTCTGTGGGAACGTCATCCCGGCTGCTTCCGCGGCGGCAAGCTCTTCCTGTGGATTGCCGGTCTTACGGTGTTTTCATGGTGCGGCGTTGTCGGCGCGATTCTGATTCCCTATTGCTGCGGCCTTTTCATTCCCCGCGGGCCGGAACTGGTTTTCGCACTTTTTTTCGGCTGGTCGTATCTCTGGCTTGCCGCGCTCCCGGTGTTTGCCATCTACGGAATTCTTCTGATCGCGCGCCGGCTGCGGAAGCTTCATCGCTGACGCGGCAGTTCAGGAAAAGGGCATGCTTCCGCTTCGGCACGCTTACCGGCAGAACTGCCTGCGGAAGCGGTGCGGCGTGATGTTGTAACGTTTCCGGAACTGCATTCCGAAGTAGTTGCTGTCGCAGAAGCCGCATTTTTCGGAGATTTCCGCAAGAGAAAGCGAAGTGTCCCGAAGCATCGCCTCGGCTTTGGCGAGCCGGAAATTGAGGATGTAATCCGTCGGGGAAAAGCCGGTCGCCTCTTTGAACCGCCGGAAGAAAGTGGCTTCCGACATGTTTGCCCTTCTGGCGAGAAATCCTCTGTGCAGCGGCTTGCTGAAATTTGCCTGTATGAACTGGATGATCCGTGCCGTCTGCAGCAGATCGTTTTCTTCGGGATTCTGCCTGACGCTGAAGCGGCAGATCATGACAAAAAGTTCCGCCAGAAGGGAGCGGGCAAGAAGCTTGTAGCCGCTGCGGCGGGCTTGAATCTCATTGTAAAGACGTTCGACGAGAGACTGTGTGAATGCCAGCTGTTCCCGGTCCAGATTGAGATGACGCTTGAACCGTGTGCTGTCCCGGGTGTTGGGTTCCAGATGAAAAAAAAGGTGATAGCCCGGGAGGTTTTCGATTTCCTGTAAATCAATACAGCTTTCCGCCGATTTCCACAGGATATTGTAGACGGTCAGATGATGCTGCCGGGAAAAAGCGTGAACCTGTCCGGGGAGCAGCAGAAAAATGTCGCCGGGCCTGAGCTGGTATTCTCCCGATGGTGTTTCGTAGTGTCCTGTTCCGGAAACCACCAGCAGGAGTTCAAAAAATTCATGGGAATGCGGTGGCGTCATGGCTTTTAGATCCTGAACCTTGGTCACCGTCAGCGGGAAATCACTTTTTTTTTCGATTTCTTCCCACCGGAAAGTCCATTCTGGCTGTAACTGTTTTTTCATTGTTCTCCATTTTTTGATATGATCTGAAAATAATGTTTTTTGATTGAAAAATCAAGGTTTTATTCTAAAAAAATTCAGTGCCGTCCCATAATTCTTTGAAATCGTCATTCTAACCACCCTATTTGAGCCTGAGTTGATTGTTTTTTAAAA
>CALXRI010000003.1 GCA_944390795.1 uncultured Victivallales bacterium | reverse complement strand
GGACTGAGAGTCCTGCACGAAGCAATTTTTGGCGATGCAGAGCATCGCGGTATTAACCTAAATTTTTTTGAATAAAACAACGAATCGTGAGCTACGTCGAATCCCTGCCCGAATACGGACATGCTGTCATACACAAAAAGGGCTATGAAGATTACTGACATTTTCTATGGCCAGCACAATAAGAACGATGGCCCATACCATTCGGGATAAACTCGATGGAATCGTCAGTTTCTGGACGTTTCGACATGTCGGCACTCCAAGGACGGAAGGGTCTCATGACAAAATCCGATGCCTGATCAAGCAAGCCTGCGGATTCGGAGATCAAGAATACTTTAAACTGAAAAATCTGCTGCCGGAATTTTCATGCGTAAAGGAGCTGCAAGTTGTGTCAAGGTTCGTCGAAGAGGCTATGATTTACCGATGTGCAAAAATATAAAAATGGAGCCAGCTGATGGATTCGAACCTCCGACCGACGGTTTACAAAACCGTTGCTCTACCACTGAGCTAAGCTGGCTGGAAAGATTTTTTAATATGACACTTTTTCTGGAAAAAGCAAATTTTTTTCTCAAAAAATCGAGGTTTTTTCTCCCGGAATCTCCAGATTTCCGCATCACGAAGAGAATTCCGTCGCGAAAGAAAAAATCCAGGCGGCCGGAATCCGAAAAACCGGCCGTCTGCAATGCCAGTCGGGATTATTCGACTTTTCTTCCATAGGTGTTCAGGCAGGAAATCATTTCCTGCACCGCATGCTTGAGCCCGGTGAAAAGCGCACGGCAGATGATGCTGTAACCAATGTTCAGCTCATGAAGATGCGGAACCTGCAGCATCATCTGGATGTTCTCATAGTCGATTCCGTGACCGGCGTTGACCGTCAAACCGAGACTGTGGGCAAACTCCGCCCCTTTGACAAGACGCTCCAGCTCCTTCTTCTGCGCCGCACCGACCGCATTGGCAAAGGCGCCGGTATGAAGTTCGATGCAGTCCGCACCGGAAGCCTTCGCCGCTTCAATCTGCGCTTCAACCGGGTCGATGAAGATGCTGACCGTAATCCCCGCGTTCTTCAGAGTCGAAACCGCGTCCGTGAGTCTCGGAAGCGAGCCTGCCGCATCCAGTCCGCCCTCCGTGGTGAGCTCCCGCCGTTTCTCGGGGACCAGACAGCAGTTTGCAGGACGGAGACGCGAGGCGATTCCAACCATCTCGTCCGTGACAGCCATCTCCATATTCAGACGCCTGACCGTTCGGACCAGACTCTCCATGTCCGCATCCTGAATGTGTCGGCGATCCTCGCGCAGATGCGCCGTGATGCCGTCCGCTCCCGCCTGCTCGCAGACTTTCGCGGCATATTCCGGACTGGGGAACTTTCCGAGCCGGGCCTGTCTCAGGGTTGCGACGTGATCGATATTGACGCCGAGTTTCAAGGTTCTTTTCATTTCTGCATCACTCCTGTTTGTGTTTCAGTTCTTCCGCCAGGCGGGAATAGGATTCCGCTTCCGGCGCGGAGAGCCGGTGTTCCAGTGAAAACGGACAGACGAAATAGGGTCCGTAAAATGCGTTCAATGCAAAATATTTGAGCCACGGCGCCAGATGCTGCCGCAGCAGACGGTTTCCGCAGTCCGCATCGTAGCAGAACGTAACCGCCCTCGTTTCGAAACGCAGATTCCCCGCAACCGCCCGGGGATCGAAGTCCTTCCGAAGTTCGTGAGGGTGAATCTCCAGATGCACCTTGACCTGCGGAATCATCGACTCCCGGAGGAAGGCGGCGAATTCAAGCGGGGAACATCCTCCGGAAACGGGGAGGCGGAACGGCAGCAGCAGCGTCTGACCGTTTTCCCGCAGAACGGGATGGAGTTTTTCCAGAATCCTCCGGAGAATCTTCTTCTGCGCCGGATCGGCGACAACCGCACCCGCGGGAAGATCAAGCGCCGCAATCCGGAAACCGTGTTTTGCGGCAATGGAATGCAGAAGCCATGCCGATTCCTCCACAAATCCGGCACGGATCTTCTCCGGCGCGGAGGTGATGGAGAAGGAGAGAGAACGGGCCGTCAGACTGCCCGCGTGAATGATGCGGAAACGCTTCTTCCATTCCTCTCTCCTGTGTGCCGGGAGCGAGTCAAAAAGTTCGTGCTGAATTTCAAGAGCCTCAAAGTTCCGGCATTCCGCCGCTTCGGAAAGACGTGATGCGGGCAGATTCGTTTTCGCGGCGGCGAATCCGAAGAGCGCCTTCGCATAACAGGCGCGCATGTCAATGATATTCCTGAGTTCGCTCATGATTCCAGAAATCCGGATTCGCGGAGAAGATTCATCGTGACATTGCTTTTCGGAGATGGATTCATCCTCCGCAGCATGTTCAGAACATACTTGCCGAGCATGTCGGTCTCCAGATTCAGAACGGCCCCCCTCACGCATTCCGCAAGATTCGTTTCCCGCCAGGTCGTGGGAATGATGCAGACGGTGAACCAGTCATCTCCGAGCGCGGCGACAGTCAGGGAGATCCCGTCGATCGCAATGCTGCCCTTGGGCACCATCTGTTCGCGGATTCCGGGGGAAATTGCGACCTTGAGCTCGGTGTCGTCGCCGTTCTTTCCGAGAGAAAGCACCGTGCCGGTTCCGTCGACATGTCCGCTCACAATATGGCCGCCGAGGCGGTCCCCGACGGCGAGCGCCCGTTCCAGATTCACGACGCTCCCCGCTTTGAGACTTCCCAGATTCGTGCGCCGGAAACTCTCCTCCATCACATGAAACTCCAGCAGATTTCCGCCGAGATCCCGTTCCAGCGTCAGGCAGGCGCCGTTCACGGCGATGCTTTCCCCCATCCGCAGGTCCGGAAACGTGCGCGCCGTCCGGACCCGGAGCTTCCCCGCCTTTCCGGAAAGTGTTCTGGAGTGATACACTCCCGTCGATTGAATCAGTCCGGTGAACATCGTCTCAAATCTCCTGTTTTTTCGGATAAGCGCTGAATACAAAATCCCTTCCGAGTCTGCGGATGGAAACATCCTCCAGATCCATGGCTTCGGAAATGGAAGCGGGATTCTCTCCGCCGACGGACGGACGGCTTCCACGCCCGCCGAGAATCTTCGGAGCGATGTGAAACTCCACCTTGTCCACAGCATCCGCACGAAGCGCCGAAGCGGCAAGTTCCCCCCCGCCCTCAATCAGAAGCGACGTCACATTTTCGGCGCCGAGCCGGGCGAGAAAACGATTCCAGTCATCGCGGGTGTCGAGCGTCACGAACTCCCAGGCTTCCGGCGCATTTCGGAAGGAGTCGGGCCGATGCGTGACGATAATCCTGCGCGGCGTCTTGATTGCATTTCCATCCGCATCGCGCACGGTGAAGCGCGGCGCGTCGATGCGGTAGGTTTCCGCGCCCGCCATGACGGCGTCGGCCCACAGCCGGAGCCTCTGCACATGAAGACGCGCCGCCTCTCCGGTAATCCACTGCGAGGAACCGTTCTGCGCGGCGATCTTTCCGTCCAGGGTTTCCGCAAGTTTCAGCAGGACAAACGGCCGGCGCGTCGTGATCCATTTGAAGAAGGCCTCGTTCAGACGAAGACATTCCGTTTCGCAGACGGGACCCGCCGTCTCGACGCCATGCTCGTGCAGGATGGCGATCCCGCGCCCCGCATGTTTCGGATTCGGATCGGTGCAGCCGATCACAACCCGGGAAATGCCGGATGCGAGAATCGCCTCCGTGCAGGGCGGCGTCCGTCCCGTCGTGGAACAGGGTTCCAGCGTGACGTAAAGCGTCGCGCCCCGGAGTCGTTTCCCCCCCGCATCGCGGATGGCATTGACTTCGGCATGCCCCTCCCCGGCCCGCACATGCCACCCCTGCCCCAGAAGACGGCCGTTCCTCACGATGACGGCTCCTACCATGGGATTCGGGCTTGTCGTGCCGAGTCCCCGTTTCGCCAGACGAATCGCCAGGCGCATCCATTTGACATCGCCCGACATCATTTCCTTGTCTGCCTCCTGCTCGGTTCGAGCGTGTAAAGTCCGTAGGTCATCGTCCACGCGTCATCCTTTTTCATTGTCTGAAATTCAAACTTCGCGCCCCATGTGTCGGAAAAGACGATCGAGGACTCCCTGTCGTTGTAGCCGATAATCAGACGCATGTGTCCGGGGACGCACCAGATGAGGGGAATCCCCCTGTCGATGAAATCATGGACATATTTGTTGAACTTCCTGTAACCGCTTTTGTCGTCCATTCTTGTTTTCTTGACGATTTCCGCCTTCTGCTGTCCCATGGTTTCATCGATAAACAGCGTATTGTTGCGCTCGACGAGCTTCAGCTTCGGAGCCTTGTTCTTTCTGGCGACGCTGTTGTATTTGTCAATAAAGCGCCGGAAATCGCGGATGTCCCGGATAAAAGTGTAATGCTCGTCCAGACGGCAGCCGAAACGGTTGGAAATGCGCTTCAGGGAGTTGTACATCTCGTTGACGTTGGTCCCGAAATTCCGGGTGCCCGCGATCTGGGCGATGGTATGCTGCGTCACATCGTCCGCACCGTAGTATTTCATGACGCGCTCGACAACGGCGGGAACACAGTATCCCTTGGGGCCCTGATCGACCATCGGAATGTCGTCAATATAAACATAGCCCTTCGCGTTCCTTTTGACATTCGCGGGCAGATCCGCCGCGCTTTTCACGGCTTTGGCGACCACCGCATCGTCCGCATTTCCGTCCAGGTTTCTTTCCAGGGAAACGAGAATGTATTCGGCAAAAAAGCTTCCCCGGTTATTGGAACTCCAGCGCAGCTGACAGACAACGCGCGGCGTGTTCCAGGCGCGCATCATGACGGTAGCCTTCGATCCGAGGCGTTTGCGGCTGTCCTGCGGTTCCGCGCCGAATTTTTCCGAAAGTTTTCCGGACAGCGTCTCGATTTTCTCCTCGAAGACCTCCTCGTCGGTAATCGGACTGGAATCGCCGCGATTGTAGACCGCAATATAGATACGGGAAAGCCTGTCGTCTTTGAAACGGACAATCGCCTCGGGAACAGGCTCGGAAAAAAACTTCACGTCCGTGCCGCTGACGCCCTTGCGCCTGAACGCCTGATAGCGGGCGGAATCGCGTCTGGACGACAGCCACTGGAAGGAGGAACCCGCTTTCAGCACGGAATTGTTCCGGAGATTGGCAGGCGTCAGCTTTTCGAAGACGGTTCCGTCCCTGTCAAAGAGATCCGCCAGATCGCATTGCGCGGCATCCGCCATGAAACATGCGAAAAAAAGCGCCAGAGCCGTTGCAGAACGTATCATTTTCCCGCCTCCTGTTCTTTGCTCCGGATATGATCCGGCAGCATATTGTTTTCCAGCATTGAAAATCGGCATCAGCTGCGTTATTCAGGCTGTCCGCCGGAGAAAATGGCCTCCGCGTAATGTTCCGGAGAAAATTCCTGCAGATCCTCCGGCGCTTCGCCGAGCCCGACAAAGAGAATCGGAAGCCTGAATTCCTCCTGAATGGCTGCCGCCGCCCCTCCCTTTCCCGTGCCGTCGAGCTTGGTGAGGACCAGTGCGCTGGCGCCGGAAAGCGCGGCGAATTCGCGCGCCTGGGCAATCGCATTGGCGCCGATGCTTGCGTCAATCGTCAGAAGGGTTTCATGCGGCGCGTCGGGTTTCAGTTTCCGGATGATCCGGAGCATTTTCGCAAGTTCATCCATCAGCGCCTTCTGATTGTGCTGGCGTCCGGCGGTATCGATGATGAGATAGTCGGAAGAGCGAGCGGTCGCGGCGGAAACCGCATCGTAGGCGACGGCGGCTGCATCCGCTCCATGCCGGGAGGCAATGACCTGCGAATTCGTGCGTTCGCCCCAGAGCCTGAGCTGTTCAACGGCGGCCGCGCGGAACGTGTCGCAGGCGGCAAGCGTCACCTTTTTCCCCTGTTTCGTCAGAAGAAACGCAAGTTTTCCGGCGGTCGTCGTCTTGCCGCTTCCGTTCACGCCGACCATCAGGATCACGGTGAGGGATCCGTCCGGAGCTTGCGCAAGCTTGCGCATTCCCGGCTTCAGCATCGCCACCATATCGTCCCGCGCGACGGCAAGGATATCGTCGGACCCGTTCAGAAGGCCGCGCTGGTAGCGGTCGCGGATGTCCGCCATGATCTTTTTCGTCGCGCTGACGCCGAAGTCGGCGGAGATGAGCTCGTCTTCCAGTTTTTTAAACGTCTCATCATCCCACGTGCGCACCTCGGTGAAAATTCCGGTGACGGAACGCGAAAGCGCCGTCGCCGTTTTCTGCAGTCCGCGCTTGAAAGTGTCGAATAATGACATCAGTCGTTTTCTCCGTTGTTTTTCCGGCCAGGCGGTTCCTTTGCGCCGGGGGGGAGCGAATCTTTTACGCCGTTCAGAATGCCGTTGATGAAATTGCCCGATTTTTCGGAACTGAAGTCCTTGGATATCTCTATTGCCTCGTCGATGCTGACCAGCGCGGGGATGTCCGGACAGAACTCCAGTTCGAAAATCGCGACGCGGATGATGTTGCGGTCAACAACTGGCATCCGGTCGATGTCCCATTTCTTCGAGAAGGACTCGATGATCCCGTCGATCTCCCCTTCATGCTCGCAGACGCCGGCAATGATTTTTTCAGCATAGTTGCGCGCCTTGCGGAAGATGCGGTTCGAAGGAAATTCACCGGATTCCTCCGCCTGAATCCAGAAGTTCTCAAGGGACTCGGAAAGGTTCTCGTTTCCGGCGAGATCGCACTGAAACAGATACTGCATTGCAAGCTCGCGCCCCATCCGTTTGAAATGACGCATCGGAGCAATGGCCTCGCCCTTTCTGGAATGTTTCTCCGCCGGAGAGTTTTCTGAATCATTCATGACTGCAAACTCAAGCCTTCTGCGGAATGGTCTTGACCAGGTTCGCCATTTCGATCGCGGTATGTGCCGCATCCGCGCCGCGGTTGCCCGCCTTGGTGCCGCTGCGCTCAATCGCCTGCTCAATGTTTTCCGTCGTGACGACACCGTAAATTGCGGGAATCCCCTTCTCGATCGCAAGCTGTCCGAGAGCCTTGGAAACCTGTCCGTTGATGTAGTCGGCGTGCGCCGTGGACCCCTGAATCACGCAGCCGAGACTGATGAGTGCGTCGTATTTTCCCGTATCCATGAGTTTCGAGACCATGAACGGAATCTCAAACGCGCCGGGAACCCAGACGATATCGACATTTTCCTTTGCTCCTCCGTGCCGTACGATTGTATCCATCGCGCCGCCGAGCAGCTTGCTCACAAAAAACTCGTTGAACCGCGAACAGACGATCGCGAATTTCAGGCCTTCCGCCTTCAGCATGCCTTCATAAACTGCCATTTTCACATCCATCCCATGTTAATCTGATTTGCAATCCGGGTAATATACCTTGTTTTCCCCCCCGTTTCAACTTGAAAAGAAAGAGCGCCAGGCAGGAAAAACGAAAAAAATGCCGAACGGGATCAGAGCCCGCCGGCGCCGTCCAGCAGATGCCCCATTTTGTTTTTCTTGGTCTCCAGATAACGCCGATCATGTTCCTGCGGGGGAATGACGATCGGCACGCGTTCGACGATTTTGAGTCCGTAGCCGTCGATGCCGACAATCTTCTGCGGATTGTTGGTGAGGAGCCGGACGCCCCTGATCCCGAGATCGATCAGGATCTGTGCGCCGATTCCGTATTCGCGCAGGTCGGCGGGGAAACCGAGGCGTTCGTTGGCTTCAACGGTGTCGCATCCCTGTTCCTGGAGCTTATAGGCATGAAGCTTGTTCTCCAGTCCGATGCCCCTCCCCTCCTGACGCATGTAGACAAGCACGCCGCAGCCTTCCGCGGCGATCGTTTTCATTGCTGTGTGCAGCTGGTCGCCGCAGTCGCAGCGTTCGGAGCCGAAAACGTCTCCTGTCAGGCATTCGCTGTGGACGCGGACAAGCACGGACTCCTTTCCCCGGACATCCCCGCAGACCAGAGCCAGATGCGTCGAGTTGTCGATTTTCGAGCGGTAGAGATGCATCTGGAAATCGCCGTAGCATGTCGGCAGCTTCACGGATTCCTCGCAGACCACCAGATGTTCCGTGCGGCGGCGGTAGGCGATCAGGTCGGCGATGGAAAGGATCTTCAGACCATGTTTTTCCTTGAATGCCATCAGGTCGGGCATCCGCGCCATCTCGCCGTTGTCCTTCGTGATCTCGCAGATGACGCCGGCCGGGGTCAGCCCCGCCATCCGCGCCAGATCGACGGCCGCTTCGGTATGCCCGGTGCGCTGAAGCACGCCGCCGGGACGCGCCGCGATCGGGAAGATATGCCCGGGGATGCCGAAATCCGCGCGGGTGCTTTTCGGGTCGATCAAGGTCCTGACCGTGTTCGCGCGGTCGAACGCGCTGATGCCGGTTGTGCCGCTCAGTGCGTCGATGCTCTCCGTGAACGCGGTTTTGAAGTGATCGGTCGAGGGGGGACGCAGAATGCCGAGTTCCTTTGCGCGCGCCTCGGTGATCGGCGCGCAGACCAGTCCCCGCGCATGGGTGATCATGAAATTGATGACTTCCGGCGTGACGCGGTCCGCCGCACAGACGAGATCGCCTTCGTTTTCGCGGTTTTCGTCATCCGTCACAATGACGAGTTTTCCGTTCCGGACGTCCTGCAGGACATCCTCGACGCTGTCGAATTGAAATTCCATGTTCTCAGCCTCCTTGCTGAATGTTGATTTGCAGGGGCGGAGGGAAGAAGGGGTGAAACCGGGGCATGCGGGAAATCCATCCTGCCGCCGGGGTCGTTTCTTCTCTCATCCAGACTCTACTGTCGGTCATGGAATCGCACCATGTCTGCGGAGCCTTCCGGACCCGCTCGCGGACTTTACCGCCGGTAAGGAGTTTCACCTTGCCCTGAAGAAAACTTCGGCGCATAATATAACACGAATCAGTGAATTTGCAAAATATGACTCCGCTTTTTTTGCAGAAAAAAAGGCGCAGGAACCCCCGGCATACGCCAAGAAACAGGATGTTCCATGCCGCAGATGCCGGAAGTCTTCTGCTGGAAACAGGGAAAAAATCGGGCGGCACAACAGGAAAAAGGAAGTTTCCTCCCCGCATCGGCCATCCGCATTCCGTCATTTATCTTTCGTGCATGCGAACGCCGCAAAATACCAGTGCAGGTAATGCGGAAGCCATTTTCTCAACTGGAAATTCGACTTTCCGCGGACACGGTCCGTCCAGGCCGTCGGAACCTCCACGACCTTGAAGCCGTTTTTCCACGCCTTGACGACCAGCTCGATCCCGAGCTCGAAGCCGCCGGTGCTTTCGATCGTCATTCCGTCCAGAAAACTTTTCCGGTACAATTTGAAACTGTTGGTCGGATCATGTACCGGCAGTCCTGCCAGGAAATGCAGCGACAGTCCGGCGCATCGGGACATCAGGCCCTTCAGAAAAGGCCCTCCGGTCTGCCGGCCGCCCCGCATGTAGCGGGAGGCGCATACGATATCCGCCTGTTCGGCATCCGCCTTCCCGACCATGTCGTTGATGACTTCCGGCGGATCGGACAAATCCGCCATGGTGACGACAACATATTCCGAATCCGCGCATTCAAAACCGCTCCGGATCGCATTGAGGACGCCGCGCCCGTAACGGTTGCGGATGCGCCGGACGGCAATTCCCAAATCCCTCTCCGCGGCATCCAGCGCGGGCAGCGTCGTATCCTCATCGAAATCGTAAACAACGGAGATCCGGTAGTCGCCCCGGACTTTTTCACGGATTGCGGCAAGGGCGTTCCGGATATTTTCCCCTTCATTGTAGACGGGAATGAGAATCGTCGTCTTCACGTCTTCAGATTCCTCCGATCCGCACCTGTTCGACGATCCACGGAATCACTTCATCCAGAATCGCGTCAAGCGAAGTTTCCGCCCGGAATCCAAGCAGGCGCTCCGCCTTTTCCACGCTGGGAACGCGTTTCTGTACATCGTAAAGGAAGGGCTTGTCGGACACGTAACGGAACGGTTTCGCGTCTCCGTGAATCCTGCGCCAGATCTGTTCCGCCAGTTCCAATACAGTCGTTGAAACCGGAGTGGAAAGATTGAAATCCTGATTGACGGCAGCCTCGCTTTCCAGGCAGAGACGGATCCCCCGGGCAAGATCTCCGCCGTAGGTGTAATGGCGGATCTGGCCGCCGTTTCCAAGAATATGAAGCGGATCCTGCCCCTTGACGGTTTTCTGAACCAGATCCGGCACCACATGACTCATGGCCAGCTTGATGTTTCCGCTGGTGATCTCCCGGTCGCAGAGAGCGCGCTTTTCTCCGGTCCCGACGCAGTTGAAGGGGCGGATGACCGTATAAGGAAGCCGATACTGCTCCCAGGCGCCCTGCGCGAAATATTCGCATGCCAGCTTCTGGAACCCGTAGGTGGAAAGCGGCGGCGGGCAGCGGTGTTCGTCGCCCTCATGGCTGGGAAATGCGGTGGCGGACTCATACACCATGCTGGAACTCAGAACGTTGATCTTCCGGAGCTTCGCATGCCGTTTCGCCCAGATTGCCGCATCGAAGGAGGCCGCGATGATCCTTTCGTTCTCCGCCAGCAGATCGTAGGCGAATTCGTGAAAATAGGAAATGCCGCCGATCATGGCGGCGCTGCACAGCATCTGGTCGCATTCCGCGGCAAGTTCCTTCAGAAGCGGAAGGTTTTTGACATCCCCCTCCGTGAAATGGTAATTCGGATGCCCGTCATAGGATTTCTCCACCTTCCCGTATTTGGAGAAATTGTCTATCCCGTACACCACGTGCCCGTGACTGAGCAGCTCCTCCACCAGATATCCGCAGATAAAGCCGGCGGACCCTGTCACAAGAATATTCATAATTGTCTCTCTCCCTTTTTATCGTTTTTTCCAGATTCCCCAGCAGTCCACAAACGGCACGGAAGGCATGATCTCCTTATATTCATCATGCGGAACGCCGAGGATCACGCCCTCCGCCTGTTCCAGAGCCTGAGCCAGGGGCAGCGTCTCCGGAAGATACGGATCGGATTCCAGCACATACGCCATTTCCATTTCCAGAAGCTTTTTCAGTTTGAAGGCAAGCGACTCGCGCGTATCGTCGTTGTTCGCCTTGAATGTCATCCCGAGAATGGCGATCCGCCTGTTGCGGAGCGATCCCCCCATGCGTCTCTTCAGCTGCCTCACCAGATGTTCGGGCAGTCCTTCGTTGACCAGCATGGCGGCATGCCCGAGAAAAAAGTTGTTGTTGTAAAACGATGCGAGCTGCATCGTGTCCTTGAAGAGACAGGGGCCGGCGGCAAGGCCGGGACGGGCGAAATCCTTCGCCCGGGGATAGTCACTTGTCATTGCCTGATAGACATGCTCGAAATCTATCCCGGAATCCTCCGCAATCATGTAAAACTGATTGGCGATGGCGAAGTTGAGGTAGCGCCAGGAATTTGTCATCAGCTTGGCAAGTTCCGCCTCCTCCGGAGTGACGCGGATCACCTTCGGGGCCAGCGCGGAAAAGAGCTGCGCGGCCTCCTCTTCGGCTTCCGGCGTCATCCCGGAAACAATCTGCGGCAGCTTGAAAATCTCCTCGATGCCCTTCCCCTGCAGGATCCGTTCCGGACAGAATGCCAGACGGGTTCCGCGTCCGTTCCGTTCCAGCAGATTGCCGATCAGGCGGATTGTGCCGGGAAACAAGGTGCTGCGCATCACAAGCAGCTGATCGTCGCGAAGCAGCGGAAGATATTCATCCAGAATATGCAGGACATTCCGGACCTTGGGATTCAGGTGCTCATCCACCGGCGTCCCGACAACAAAAATGACGGTATGCGCCGTTTGGACCAGGGCGGGATCCGATGCAGCGCGGAGAGTCCTTCCGAGATAACGCTCCAGAATCTCCTGAGCGCCGTTTTCCTTGAAAGGCAGCCTGCTGGCATTGATGGTGTCAACCGCCGGGAGATTCCGGTCCAGAAGGGTCACATCAAAATCCCTGGCGGCAAATGCCAGTCCGAGCGGAATTCCCACATGGCCGCATCCGCCGACAATTACAATCCGGTCTGATTTGATATCCACCTTCAATTCCGAGTTTTCCTTATCTGGCGTTCCGTCTGCCGAACAAACCGACAATCTCGCCGACAGAACGGAACCCCTTGCGTTCCAGATAGGCGTCAATCCCGTCGATCACCTTGAGCGGCGCCAGCGGATCGGCGAAAATCGCCGTCCCCACGGCAACCGCCCTCGCCCCGGCGAGCAGGAACTCCACGGCATCCTCGCCGGTCATGATTCCGCCCATGCCGATCACCGGAATCCGCACCGCGCGCGAGGCCTCGTAGACCATCCGCACGGCAATCGGCTTGAGTGCGGGGCCGGAAAAACCGCCCGTGACATTCGCAATCATCGGACGGACCGACTCGATATCGATCGCCATCGCCGGAATCGTGTTGATGAGAGAGACCATGTCGCTCCCCGCATCCTCGGCGGCCTTCGCGAAATCCGCGATCTTCGTCACATTCGGACTCAGCTTCGTAATCAGAGGAAGCTGAGTCGCACGGCGGACCGCCGAAACGACCTTTCCCATCATGACGGGATCCGTTCCGAACGCAATCCCCCCCTCTTTCACGTTCGGGCACGACACATTGATCTCCAGCGCTGCGATTCCATCGGACTCCGCGTCGAGGCGCGATGCGACTTCGCAGTAATCCCCGACCGTCTTTCCCCAGATGTTGACGATCGTCGTCGCACCGGCCTTGCGGAGATACGGCAGATAGTGCCCGTCATGGAGAAACTTTTCGACGCCGGGTCCCTGCAGTCCGATCGCGTTGAGCATCCCCCCCGTCACCTCCGCCACGCGCGGCGTCGGATTGCCGTGAGACGGCCACGGGGCAATCCCCTTCACCACCACGGCGCCGAGTTTGTCCACGGGAAAAAACTCCTCGTATTCCGCGCCGTAGCCGAAGGTTCCGGATGCGGTCATCACGGGATTCTTCAGCTGGATTCTTCCCAGATCGACTCTCAGATCAGCCATAATAAACCTCTTTCGCGTTGTAGACGGGTCCCTCCTTGCAGCTTCTCGAATACCGCCAGCGGTCCGGAGAGGCGTCGTCGCGCACCTTCACCACGCAGGCGAAACACGCGCCGACGCCGCAGCACATGTGCTGATCCAGGCTCAGTTCCGCTTCCGCCCCCAGTTCCATCGACCGTTTCCCGAGAGCAAGAAGCATGGGCTCCGGGCCGCAGCCGTAGACGAAACAGCGTTTCCGGTCCGGCGTGAGCGCCTCCTCCAGAAGTTCCGTCACAAACCCCTTGTGCCCGCGCGATCCGTCATTCGTGGCGATTCTCACCTCGAAACCGAGTTTTTCGTATTCCCCGATGAGAATCAGATCCGCATCCGAACGCGCCCCGAGGAGCAGCACACCTTTTTCCCCGCTGCGCTTCGCCAGAAGATAAGTTGCCGCGGCGCCGTATCCGCCCGCGACGAGAACGGGCCGCACGCCTTCTGACGGAAGGGTGTAGGGTTTTCCCTGCGGACCGAGGATCGTGCAGGACTCGCCGGGACGCATCTGTGCGAGCGCCTCCGTGCCGTGTCCGACGATCTTATAGACAAGCGTCAGGGTTCCCGCTTCCGCGTCCGCGTCGCAGATGCTGAACGGACGGCGCAGGATGCGGTCGCGCATCGGCGTGATCCTGACGTGGACGAACTGTCCGGGAAGGGCCCGGCCCGCAATGCCGGGAGCGTCGAAGACGATTCTCCGGTAAAGTCCCTTCAGACAGTCGTTTTTCAAAATGGTGCATTCCGAATCCATAATTCCTCCCGGGAAAAGAGCCGGGCGGGGGAACTTTTTTCCTTCTCCCGGCTTTCATTTGCACAACCATGCCTTATATTATAGCCCTGAACTGAAAATACTCAAATGAAAGAGGAAACCTTTTCCGCAGATTTATGAAAGAATTGCCGAACATTGCGCGGGTGCTCCTGAATCTGTCGCTCGACCGGAGTTTCGATTACCGGATTCCGGAAGCTCTGCGCGGCAGGATCACGGCGGGCATGCGCGTCATCGTCCCTTTCGGGCGCGGCGACGGAGAACGGCGCGCCTATGTCGTCGCGGTCGGTTCGGATTCCAGGCACGGCGATCTCAAGGAGGTGATTGCAGTCTGCGAGGATCACCCCGCCCTGCCGCAGTCTCTTCTCAAAATCGGCGAATGGATGGCGGACTACTACTGCTGCGCCGGGGAACTGGCGGTACGGACGCTGCTGCCCGGCGCAGTCCGCAGCGGAAAAATCAAGCCGAAAACAAAAGCCTTCTATTTTCTGAACGACATGAGCAAAGCCGCGGACTACATCGCAAAAAACGCCCGCGCCAGAAGCAAATGCGCCGTAATCAGAACCCTGATGCTCCATCCCGGCATCGAATCCGAGGCGCTGGAAAGCGAATCCGGCGCTTCAAAAGCCGTGCTGAAAGAGCTTGTGAAACTGGATCTGGTCACGACGGAGGACCGTGCCGTCGAACGCAACCCGTTCGCGGGAACGGAGCTGCTCCGGACCGAACCGCTTCCGCCGACCGATGAACAGGCCGCCGCGCTGAAAGTCATTTTCGAACGGATGGAACATCCGGAATCCGCCGCGCCGCATGTCATTCTGCTCCACGGGGTCACGGGAAGCGGCAAGACCGAAGTCTATCTGCAGGCGATCGCGCGCGCCGTGGAACAGGGGCGCGAGGCGATTGTCCTCGTTCCGGAAATCTCCCTGACCCCGCAGACGGTGGAACGCTTCCGCTCGCGTTTCGGCGACATGGTGAGCGTGCTCCACAGCGGGCTGACCGACGGCGAACGTTACGATGAATGGATGAAGGTGCACCGCGGGAAGGTGAAAATCGCGGTCGGCGCGCGCTCCGCCCTTTTCGCTCCGTTCCGCAATCTCGCGCTGATTATCGTGGACGAGGAGCACGACACCTCCTACAAGCAGTCCGAGGCGCCCCGCTACAATGCGCGCGACGTCGCGGTCATGCGCGGCAAGCTCGAAAACGCCCTTGTGATCCTCGGATCGGCCACGCCGTCGATGGAGTCCTATTACAACGCGCAGACGGGAAAGTACACGCTCTGCCGCCTGACGAAGCGGAGCGACCCCTCCATCCTGATGCCGGAGGTCAAAATCATCGACATGCGTCTTGAGGGAACCGAAGAGGGAAAACTGCCGTTTCTCTCGAAATTCCTGGTGCAGGCGGTGCGCGAACGCATCGCGCGCGGCGAACAGAGCATCCTTTTCCTGAACCGGCGCGGCTTCGCGCGGCAGATGGCATGCGACCTCTGCGGCTATGTCGCGATGTGTCCGGACTGTTCCGTGGCATACACCTATCACAGGAAAACGCAGATGCTGACCTGCCATCTGTGCGCATCGTCGAGGGAGGCGCCCGCCGTCTGCCCGAACTGCGGCTCGGAGCATATCCGCTACTCCGGCGCGGGAACGGAACGGATCGAAAACATCTCGCTGGACTGCTTCAAAGGAGCACGGATCGCCAGGATGGATTCGGACAGCATGACGCGCCCGAGCCTTTACGCAAAGGTGCTGTCGCAGTTCCGGCGCGGGGAGCTCGACATTCTGATCGGGACCCAGATGATCGCCAAGGGACTGCACTTCCCGAACGTGACGCTCGTCGGAATCGTGAACGCGGACATGGGGCTTTTCATGCCCGACTTCCGGGCGGCGGAGCGTTCGTTCCAGCTTCTGACGCAGGTGGCGGGGCGCGCCGGACGCGGCGAGGTCAAGGGCGAGGTGCTTGTCCAGACCTGCACGCCGTTCAATCCGCCGCTGATGTATGCCGCCGGCCACGATTACGAGGGATTCTACCGCGAGGAGATCGCAATCCGCGAAGAGCTGAAGTATCCGCCGTTCGGGCACATGATGATCGTTCATTTCCGCGGGGAGGATCCGGAGGGGATCCTGCGGACCGCAGCGGAACTTATGGAAAAAGTCAGACCGCAGCTCGACCCGGAGACAATTGTCTCCGAACCGGCGCCCGCACCGATTGAGCGCGTCAAGGGCAAATACCGGTTCATGGCCACGTTCCGTTACGGGAAACTCGCGCCCCTTCGACGGGCGCTGCGCCGTGAAATCTACTCCGTCCGCCGCCCGGATGTCGAAATTTACGTGGATGTGGATCCCATCTCCATGCTCTGATTGCGCATGCTTCACGCAAGACGTCGGCAAGAGAGAATGCTTCCATCGGAAAACAGCGGGATTTCTTTTTCATAACGACAATCACAGAGGACATTATGCGTTCCGCAATCATACTTTTTTCTAAGCAACTCTCTTATCCTGACCTATAAAAGAAGGCGGGGAGATCATAAGAATAAAAGCATCTTCTGATTTCATTGCTCCATTGGAAATTTCAATTTCCGCTGAATCATATATGCCAACTTGCAATGCACACAGTATAAACTATATTACAATAACCCAAGGAGGTTTATTTTGATGCGCTGCCTGATCGTTCGCGCCCCTTACGCGGGCCAAATCGTGGACGGTGAAAAGCCGGTTGAATTCCGCAGACGTCATACCCGGATTCGCGAACGGATCGGAATTATCGAAGCGGGAACCGGTTTTGTCATCGGGGAATGTGATCTTGTCGCAAGCATCGACCGGCCGGACAACGATTACGATTATCGCATCGGCTGGGTATGCCTCCGCCCCTTTAGATATCTTGAGCCGAAGAAATACAAGCACCCTAACGGCGCACAGCAATGGGTGAATGTGCCTCTTGAACCGGAGAGACTGTTCAACCCGGGATTCAGCACGAAAGACCGGAAAAGAGCAGAAAAATTTTAATCTTGAACCATTGCTGCCGGAAAGAAAAGCATCTTTTCACTGTATCTGAGCTTCTTGTATTGCCCGAATGGATGAAGCCGGGATCCCCCCGTCACGCGACACAAGGAATTGCAGGTCAAAATTCAAATGCAACGACAAGACTTTATTCAAAAAAATTTAGGTTAATACCGCGATGCTCTGCATCGCCAAAAATTGCTTCGTGCAGGACTCTCAGTCCTGCCGCGGTCCAGCTGCGCAAGCTGGTCGCCGGAGGCGAAATCCCTAATACCGCGCATGCTTGCATCGCGGTAATTTATTCCCGCAACAAAGAAACAGCCGAGATGATTTTAGTTTGAAGTGAAGCGGGTTTTCTGTATGGCATCTTGTATGTCATCATGCTCAAAACAGATACAAAAAAAATGGAGGCGTGGGTGGGAGTTGAACCCACTACATACGGTTTTGCAAACCGCTCCCTTAGCCGTTCGAGCACCACGCCTCAAAAAACGCTTTTCGAGAAAGCATGGGGGTAAATATAACCGGCGCTTTTCAAAAAGCAAGCCATTTCCTGGAAAAATCGCTTTTTTTTCTTGACATCTCCCTTCCGGCGCTGTAAGCTACTCCACTCAACAAGACGAAAAAAGGCAAAAAAAAATGGACGATATCATTTACTGCTGCGTCATGACGGACCGCTCGGAATTCAAGGACGCCTCTCCGGAACTCCTCTCCGCCCTTGGATACGACTTCAGCTCCTGGAAGGACGAGGAGAGCGGAGAAATCAGGCATACGCTTTATTTTTCCACGGAAAAAGACTCTCTCGACGCAAAACGGATTCTTGAGGAAAAGGACGCGGAGTTTCAGTCCTTCGGCATCCATTTCACTGACTTCACCTGTACAAAGCTGAAAAAAGAGGACTGGGCCGAGGCGTGGAAAATCCACTTCAAACCGCTTGTCATTTCCGAAACGCTGGCGGTCGCCCCCTCCTGGGAGCATTTCGAGGCGGCGCCGGGACAAATCGTCGTCAAGCTGGACCCCGGCATGAGTTTCGGCACCGGACAGCACGCCACGACAAAATCCTGCCTGGCGTCGATCGACCGGCGCATCGCCGAACTGCGCCGCGCCGGAGCCGGGGAAATCGCCATGCTGGACGCGGGCTCCGGATCCGGCATCCTCGCCATCGCCGCGCGCAAGCTCGGATGCACGCGGGTCGACGCGTTCGACATTGATCCGGACACCGTCGGCGTCGCGCGGGAGAATGCGCGGAAAAACGGCATTGCGGACGGAGAACTCTCCCTTGCCGCGGCCTCCCTGATGGAATATGAGAGCGGCATCCGCTACGACATCGTCGCGGCGAACATTCTGTCCTCCGCGCTCCTGGCGGGAAAAGAGAAACTCCTCTCCTTCTGCAAACCCGGAGGACGCCTGATTCTGGCCGGCATTCTCGCGAAGGAATATGACGGGGTCAAAGCCACCTTCGAATCGACGGGACGCTGCACGGAACTCTTCAGCATTCAGGAAAAGGAGTGGCGCGGCGGCACCTATCTTGTGAAATGAACCCGTCCTGACGCGCACGCCGGAATTCCGGAAGAGCATTCCTGGATGCGGGAACGAAAAACGCTCACTCGCCATGCGGATTCTCCGGATTGCGGATGCGCGATTTCAGATACTGTCCGGGAGCCATTCCGAAGGAACGCTTGAAAAGCCGGGAAAAATGACTGGCGTCGAAAAATCCCCATTCAAAGGCGGCGGCTTTCACCGTCATGCCTGTTTTCACGATGTCATCCGCCGCGCCTTGCAGACGGTACTGAAGCTCGTAGGAGGCAAACGGACGGTGAAAGACCTGCCGGAACACCGCCCGGAACCGGCTGACGCTCAAGTCACATGCGCGCGCGGCGTCTGCCGCATCGGTCACTCCCTTCCCGGCATTAATCATTTGAAGCGCAGGCCGCAGACGCATATAGTCCGCCTGCGCCTCATCGGGAATGTCCCCACCGTCAAGGCCCCCGGTGATTTCGAATAAAAAATTCACGATCGCCTGCCATCCGCGCAGGAGATTCCCATCCGCGCCGCAGAGTTTTCCTCCCAGCTCGTCGGAATAACGCATCAGTCCCTTTTCCCGCAGCAGATTGTGCCTCGCATCCGGCGGCAGCATGAGAAGCGCGGTGAGTTTCCTTCCGTCGGCAAGCAGGAACTTCATGGCGTCATCCAGATTCATGGCGATCATGCAGATGCGGGCGCCGGAATCGCTCCGCCGCAGACGGTGCGGCTCCCAGGGGGCGGTCAGCATGCATTCGCCACAATTGCACAGATACGGATAACTCCGGATATCGCAGAAAAAGGCTCCCTCCAGAGCGATGTTGATATGAATCGATCTGTGAAAATCGAAATCCATCTCGCTGCTGTATGCGGGCCGAACATTCTGGAAATGCACGACAAAGGGCTTTTCCGGGGAAAGCTCCCAGTCGAAATAAGTCGGTTTCATCTTTTGATTCAGTTAAAAAATACATCTTTTTATTCAGAATATACCATCCGCTTCCTCTTGAATCAACCAGAAAATACATTATAATCTATAAAAAATCAGAAAAGGAAATGCAGGATGTCTACAGAGAAGGAAATTCGCGTCTCCCATTTCGCGGCATGGAACGTCGTTCCGGACTGTCTGATCGAAAATTTCATGGCGGAACTGGCGGCGGCCGGAGCGGAATACATTACGCTCATGAGCCGGCAGCTCGCCCGGATGCTCAACGAGCCGGATTATGCCGCCGAACTGCAGTCGGTATTGAAAAAACTCGGGCTCCGCATGCGGGATGCCCATGGACTGGCCGGGCCGCTGTATGATCTGGACATCCCGGAACGTCATGAGGAACTGATTGAAGAACACCGCCGCGCGCTCGGCTTCTGCGCGGAATTCGGCATCCGCACCTACACCGTTCATGTCGGTGCGGCACCCTGGTGCAGACGGCCGGATCCCCGCGATCTGGAGGAACTCCGCTCGAATGCGCTGGACACGCTTGAACATCTCCTCCCGGAAGCGGAAAAGCTCGGCATCATTCTTGCCGTTGAAAACTCCTTTGAACCGGTCAACACTCCGGAAGAAGTGCTGTTTTACATCCGGCGCTTCGAATCGCCGTTTCTCCGCTGCTGCTATGACACCGGACACGCGAACATCATGGATGCGCATCGCAAGGACCCGGCAAAATACAAGGAGACCTTCCATCACATCGTATGGCGGGACAATCTGGTTCTGGAGGAGGACGCACTCGGGAAACTGGCCCCTTATGTCGTCACATGCCACCTGCACGACAACTGCGGCTACACGGACGACCACGTCCTTCCCGGCACGGAAAGAGGAACGATCGACTGGAAACGCCTGATGGAGCGGCTCCGCGCCTGCCCGAATCTGGAAAGTTTTCAGAACGAGTCGAATTTCGCCGTGCAGCACGTTACCGCCGGGGAGGTCTGCCGGATTTTTGAAAACATAACAGGAAAGCTCTGAAAAAGATCCGTTCCAGTGTCAGGAAAGCCAGGAACAGATCCGGAAAATTACGGTGAACGAATGCGGAAACAGAGGAAGCACAAGGTCTTGCCGGTCGGCTGCGGAAGGGGACGCAGCAGTGCCGGGATGTTCCGGACTCCTCCGGGCAGAACGGAAATCCCCGTGTTCGTTGACCTCGATCAGGAAAAAACCGGGAGCATTGCGGATCTCCTCCCCGCGCAGCTGCCGGTCATTTCCAATCACCGCGGCGGTCTTCCTCTCTGCGGCTCCGCGCTTCAGGCGCCACCCCGGCATCTGCATGGTTCCGCGACAGGCGTCTGCCTTATGATAAGCGGAGAAAAGAAAAAAACACCGGAAGGCGGAGCTCCATTCCTTTTCGGACTGCATCGAAAACGGTTCCGCACCCGAAACCGGGCCGAAGAGAGTCTCCGGGGACTCCGTGTCATCTGGGCGCTTTATGATGCGGAGGAAAAAGGGACTCTGGCCGATCTGCGCGGAATATGAAAGACTGGAAAAGAAAAACTTGCCACGGGAGATTCAAAATGCGAAAACCGGAAGAAAAAAGAATCCGCAGTACAAAAAATGACAATGCGCAGCATGCGCACACCTGTAATCTTTTCACCTTGGTGGAGCTCCTCGTAGTGATTGCGATCATCGCAATTCTGGCCTCAATGCTGCTCCCCGCTCTCGGGCGGGCGCGGGACATGGCGCGCGGAATCTCCTGCATCAACAACCTGAAACAGATCGGAACGGCCTTCTCGTTTTATCTTGCCGACAACAGGGAATTCTATCCGAGCGGCATCTCGGCGCAGAAGAACTATATGGGCTGGGCGTGGTACAAGGTGTTTGTCATGCATGGCAAATACATTACATGGAAATCCATGTTCGACTCCGCAATGACCTATGAGGAAGGCAAAGAACCTTATGAACGTCCGAATGATGCGCCATGGGGAGAGAGTTATCTTCCTTACGGATACAATTACACGGTTTTCGGTTCAAGCAGGGCCAATGGAATCCTCGACGAGGAAGGAAGGAGCGCCAAACTTTCTGAAATTGCATACAGTTCAAAAGCCTATCTCGTCATGGATACGAAAACATACGACCTGCAGACGGGAAATACCTTTGTGCAGACCCGCGACAACACTACCGCCATTCCCGATGCATTCCGCCACAAAGGACACGTTTCGATCGTCTACGCCGACGGCTCCGCAGGGAAGAAGAAAGCGGCAAATCCCTATCAGCCTTATGAAGTCAACAGCCTGAACTATTTCAATTACGGCAATCCCGGACACCGCGCCGTCTGCTGGGACGGCGGACGTTTCGGCGGAACTCCCGTTTTCTGAACAACCTGCAAAAATAAGGAACAAATATGAAAAAAACACTTGCAGCCGGGCTTCTGCTTTTCGCCTTGATCCCTGCTTATTCGGTTCCGGAGGCGGACACGGCGGAACGTCTTGCCGCGGAAGGCGGATTCATCAAAAATTCCAGAAAAGAGTCCGCCCTCCCGAACTTTGTCTATGAACTGACCGCTCCGCGCCCGGGCAGACCATTCTCCGGCTACTTCCTCGCAAAATATCCGCTGCGGCTGAGAATCACCCGCATGGACGGGAAAGTGGAGCAGATCACAGTGGCGGCCAAACCGCAGAAAAACTCCCGTCCGGCAAACAAAAAACTCAATCTTCCGAAACGCACCGTCACGGTGCCGGACTCCTGTCTCGTATTCGAGGGCATTCCGCTGAAACGCCTCTATACGCGCCCGAATCTCGCGATGCTCGGAGATGAAACGCTGCGCAAACTCAAGGTCACGGATTTTCCCCCGGCCTCCTCCACGGTCTTTCATCTGCGCATCTCGACGGACGCGGAAGGCAACAGAGTCTACGTGAACGGCTCCTATGCCGGACGCCTGCCGGGGAAAAGCGGCATCGCCGGAATGCAGATGGTCATCCGCTCCGTCGAAGAGGGGCTGGACCTTTCCGGAACGGAAAAGGACACGCCCGGCTTTGAAGCGATCAATCTGGATCTGCGCTCCCGCGGCGAGATTCCGGCAGCGCTCCGCCTGGACGCGGACATGAAAAACTCCGCCGTCCCGCTCCGCACGGATGTTTCGCGGGCACTTGATCTGCGCCGGGCGGACGAGGAAAAGGAATCCCTGGACCTTGCCCGTTCCGCATTCGACGGACTCCCCTCCTCCTATCTTTTCAGCGTCCCGGCGCGCCAGTATTCCCGCGCCTATGTGCTCTGCTCTCCGATTCCCGGGAGGAATGAGATGCCCGCCTTCCGGATGGTCATGACCCGCTACGCCCCGTACGGACGGGCAAAACTGGCCATGCCGTCCGCGGAAGTCGATCTTTCCCGTCCATCGAAGTTCATCCGAAGATGCGGAAGCGCCGAGCTCCAGCCGGGAAACGGGGAAAAAAGCGCCGTTCCCGTCTATCTCGTTGAAATCCCGCTGGATCACGGTGCCATCCAGGACATCATCCATGACGATCCGCAGGCGGTCCTGCCGTTCCGCGACTATCTCGACATCGACCTGCGGAAATCGGGAAAAAGCTCCCCGGTCGCGGTATACGCCGTGACGCTGGAGGAAACCCCGGTCCGCACGCTTGTCGGCCAGAAAGAAAAGGGCAACATTTTCTATAATTCCGAAAAAGCTGTCATTCCCCTGACGCTGACTGCGCGCAAAGCGGGAAAATACGATCTGTCCTGGCGTTTTTACGATACGGAAAAGAAAGAGGTCTCCTCCGGCAGGAAAAGCCTTGCGCTGCGGAAAGGGGAAACCCGGACCGTTTCCGTCCCCGCGGGCGTAGCGACCCCCGGCTGGTTCGGCGCGGAGATCGCACTTTCCGAAGGGGGAAAACCCTTCTCCTGCCATCAGAGCGCCGTTGTGATCCTCCCGCCCGACACGCGGCAGGCGAAAGGAACGGATTCGCCCTACTCCATCTGGTTTTTCGGCATCGCGCACTACCTCCCCGCCGACGCGGAGATATTCGGTCCGATTCTTCAAAAGGCGGGAATCCGTTCCATCGGCTGCTCGATGGAACTGCCCGAAACGGACTGGGAAAAATGGGGAATTTCCCTCAGCCAGTTCCGGGACATCCGGAAGGACATCTATACGGATGCAAGGATTCTTTCCGACGATCCGAAAGTCTGGCGCAAAATGGAATACGATCTCAAACGGGGAATCGCGCAATACGTGAAACGCTTTCCCCGATGCAGACGGATCCTGCTCTTCCATGAAAGTTTTCCGGGCAATTACGAACCCTATCCCCGCCGCGTGCTGGGCGGAGAACCGCGCAAATTCGATGAAAAGCGCGAGAAACTGGAACGCGCCCGGATCCGGGCCGCCACGGAATTCTGCAAAATCGTCCGCCGCGACTTCCCGCAGCTCAAAATCGTCTTCGGGAACTCCTGCTGGGCGCAGGAAATGATCGAGTCCTTCGCCGCGCGCGGATTCGATCCGGCGCTGGTCGACTACATCGGCAGCGAAGCGGTCGGCTCGTGGCTGACGCCGCCCGAATCGTTCAGCACATGGAATCCGGCGGGCAGCGCCTGGATCCTGCGCGAAACGGCGCGCCTCAACGGATTCGACAAACCCGTGACCGCCACCTTTGAATGGTCCTGCCGCTCCTCGAACCGCAACGAGCTGGGGCCGGATGATCCGCACGGGCAGATGCTGCGTCAGGCACAGTGGATGATCCGGGACGTGATGACGGCACACGCCTACGGTTTTGAAAACATCCCGCTAGGCGGAATTACCGACACCGGAACACCTTACAACAACGGAAGAACCTACGGCGCCCTCGGTTTCCTGACGCGGAGGCTGGATCCGAAACCGCTCTATCCCGCCGTCGCAACGGTGACGCGGATCCTGGACGGGGTGCGTTTCACCCGTGCCGTTCAGGGGCCGCCGGACGTTTATCTTTTCGAATTCCGGCGCGCGGACGGACGGAACATTTATGCGCTCTGGACCGGAAAAGGAACGGCGAAGTGCGCAATCTCCGTGAAAGGGAAAGAGGATAAAACCGCCTCGGAGGATCTCTTCGGACGACCGGACGCCTTCCCGGTGAAACAGGGCGTTCTGGAAGCGGAGGCGACGGAAAGCGTCCGCTACTTCATCAGCGGGAATACGTTTGAATCCTTCCGGACGCTTTCGCGCTCCTTCGATACGCTCTCCGAACCGGAAAAGCCGCTTGCGGCCGCCGCCGTCGACGCGGAAATGCTTGTCCAGGACCGGAATCCGGACAAGCGCATCGACGGAAATCCGCTGAGCGACCGCTATTTCCAGGCGCTCCGCCGCGTCCCCGTTTCGCTCTCCGACGTCAGCGATCCGGAAAAGGGCAAATGCGTCTCCGTCCGTTTCGATCTCTCCGGACTTCCCCGCGACTCCTGGAATCACGGCGGCTACGCCATGCTCCGCTTCAGGACCCCCCTGGAAATCCCCCCTGACGCGGACGGAATCGGCATGTGGGTGAAAGGCAACGCCAGTCTCGGACGCCTCGCATGGGAAATCATGGATTCCAACGGACGGACCTTCCTCTCCAACGGTTCTCCGCGCGACGGCGGAACCGGTCTGCTTCAGGCCTATGAAAACGAGTTCGACTTCACCTCATGGCGTTTTCTCCATATGGCTCTTTCGCCGTCTCTCGCAAAACCGCGGAACTGGTTCTCATACCAGTGGCACAGCGCGGAAAAGGCGAAGATGGGAAAACCCCGGAAACTGACGGGCATCCTGGTTTCGTCCTCGCAGAAACTGCCGCATATCTTCGAGTTTCTGCCGGTTCGGAATCAGGAGATACGCTTCATGAAGATCCTGTTTTTCCGCGTATCCGGAGCCATCCGGGGAACCGCGCCGGACACCATGCAGACAGCCGGAATCATGAACGGACCGGCGGCATCCGGAGATCCCGGTCTGATTGAAAACGGCGGGTTCGAGATTCTTGTCCCGCCCTCCCCGAGACAGATTCCGGAAAGATGGCGTCTCTCCGGTGCGGAATTTCCCGCGCACTGGCAGCTGCATCCCACGGCCGGGAAGAAGATTACGGGAACGGCCTCCGTGGAGCGGAAGACGCCCTTCTCCGGAAAGAACAGTTTCCGGATCGAAGGCACGTATGTCGGATTCCGCCAGAATCTGAAACAGTCCGGTCCGGAAACCGCGAAACTCCGCGTCTCCCTGCGTGCGCGCGGCACAGGACAGCTCAGTGTGTCAATCCTCTATCGCGGAGGGAAATCCGCGCCGCTGCGCTTCCGCCCGAAATCCGGACAATGGCAGGAGTTCTCCGGCATGATCGCAACACCGGAAAACGCGGAGAACAAGGTCCTTTTCATCCAGCAGGGCGCATCGAGGGGATACCTTGAAATCGATGACGTCAGACTGGAAATCCCCTGAAAGCTTCCCCCGGCTCCGCCCGCCGCTCCGGCGGCGCGCATTTCGCGCCCCGGAGTTTTTTTCCGCCCGGCGGAAACGGAATTTCCGAATCCCGTACGGAGCGGCGCGCTCCTGCCCGGTGAAATCTTCTTCAAAATGAATTACCGCGATGCAAGCATGCGCGGTATTAGGGATTTCGCCTCCGGCGACCAGCTTGCGCAGCTGGACCGCGGCAGGACTGAGAGTCCTGCACGAAGCAATTTTTGGCGATGCAGAGCATCGCGGTATTAACCTAAATTTTTTTGAATGAATTACCGCGATGCAAGCATGCGCGGTATCGGGAATTTCGCCTCCGGCGGCCGGCTTGCGCAGCCGGACCGCACCAGGACTGAACGTCCTGCGCGAGGCAATTTGCGGCAATGCGGAGCATCGCGGTATCAACCTGATTTTTTTTGAATAAAGTAAAATGAAATTGAAAAAAAACGGAAACGGGGTTATATTTCGCGTCTGCATGTACGGAATTCAGTTTTTTCATGACATAACAAAGGAAGAATCATGGCTATCATCAATGCGGAAGGCGATCTGATGGACAAGATCGTCACCTTGTGCAAACGGCGCGGCTTCGTGTTTCAGAGTTCGGAAATCTACGGCGGATACAACGGCTTCTGGGATTACGGTCCCTACGGCGTAGCAATGAAAAGGGCGATCGAACAGCTCTGGTGGAACGAAATGGTCGAAAAGCGCGAGAACGTCGTCGGCCTTGACTCCACGATCATCTGCCACCCGAAAGTCTGGAAGGCCTCCGGACACATCGACCGCTTCGGCGACATCATGACCGACTGCAAGGACTGCAAAACCCGTTTCCGCGTCGATCAGATGCCCGATCCGACTCGCTGCTCGAACTGCGGATCGAAGAATCTGACGCCCCCGCGCGAATTCAACCTGATGATGAAAACCTATGTCGGTCCCGTCTTCGACGAGGAGCACGTCGCCTATCTCCGCGCGGAAACCTGCCAGCCGATTTTCGTCGACTTCCATCTGGTGCGCATCGCCACAAGGAAGCAGCTGCCCTTCGGCATCGCCCAGATCGGAAAGTCCTTCCGCAACGAGATCACGCCCCGGAACTTCACCTTCCGCTCCCGCGAATTCTCCCAGATGGAAATGGAGTTCTTCTGCAGCGACGAGGAGTCCATGGAGTGGTTCCGCTACTGGCGCGCGGAGCGGATGAACTACTATACGAAGTATCTCGGCTTCCGCGAGGACGAGCTTCAGTATCACGACCACGACAAGCTCGCGCACTATGCAAAGGCGGCCGTCGACATTGAGTTCAAGTTCCCGTTCGGATGGGGCGAGCTCGAGGGAATCCATCACCGCGGCACGTGGGATCTCTCGCGCCATCAGGAATTCTCGCAGGAGAATCTCGAATATCTCGATATGCGGACAAACAGGAAGTATCTGCCGACCTGTGTGGAAACCTCCGTCGGACTGGACCGCACGTTCCTGGCCGTTCTCTCCCACGCCTATGACGAGGACAAGGCGCCGACACAGAAGGAGGGAATGGAGGAGGACGTCCGCATCGTTCTTCACATCACGCCCAGAATCGCGCCGGTCCAGGTCGCCGTCATGCCGCTCTCCAAGAAGCTCAACGAACAGGCGGAGGCTCTCCAGAAGGACATCTGCCGCTTCTACCGTTCGGAACTCGATGTGACCGGGAACATCGGGAAACGCTACCGCCGTCAGGACGAAATCGGGACCCCCTTCTGCCTGACCTACGACTTCGAGTCCGCCTCCGACAATTCCGTCACGGTCCGCGACCGCGACACCATGGCGCAGGAACGGGTCGGCATCAGCCAGCTCCGGACTTATCTCGACAGAAAAATCTACGGAGAATAATCCCTCCTCCAAAAGAACGGAACCGGCGGAAAACCACCTCCCGTTCCGGAAAAGAAAGCCGCGGGAACGCGAATGCGCCCCGCGGCTTTTTTTTCACTTCATCTTTCTTATTCCGCTTCAAAGGAGAAGACTTTTTTCGCGCCCACTCCATAGACGCCGTCAATCACCAGACGGAGTTTCGAAGCCTTTCCGGGAAGGTTCAGCAGAATGAAACGCTGATAGTTGTTCGTCTCCCGGTAAATCTCCCTGCCGTCGGCTTCCAAGTGAAACGCCTTGACGAGCGTTTCCGGAGGCGCGTATTTCGCGCCTTCGGCAAAGTAGTTCGCAACCATGTTGTGAGGGACGCGCTTCAGATCGCTGTCAAACACGATGCGGACTTCACGGAAGGAAACCTCTTTTCCGAAATCGTATTCGACGCTGTCGCCGGCGCATCCGGACCATGCGTTGACTTCGCCGTCGATGTCGCGGTCCGTTCCGCTGCGGAGCGGCTCGGGATCGCCGGAAGATGCCGACAGCTTCGCAGCCGCGCAAAGGGCGCTGACCGGCCTCTTGAATCCGGGCAGATAGCAGTCGTCGTTCATAAGCATCGCCTGAATGTCGCGGATGCGCGTCTTCGCGGCTTCGCGCGGCGTGGTCTTCGCCTGGGCGGCGAAAAAGACGAGCGCGCCGACGGCCTGCCCGAGAACGGCGCAGGTCGCCATGACCCGCGACGAACTCAGCGCCGTATGGCTCGCGCTGATGTTGCGTCCTGCGAACATCAGGTTGTCAATATTGACGGAATAGATCGAACGGACCGGAATTCCGTATGGCTGCTTCGGCTGAATATGCGTGTTCGGAGGGCCGAAGTATCGGAATCCGCCCGGATGATGGTCATCAATGGGCCAGCCGCCGTATGCGATTGTGTCATCGAATTTTCCTCCGGAAAGAACGTCGTTCTCGTTGATGATGTAATCGCCGACGTAGCGGCGGCTTTCGCGTTTTCCGGGGAGAAAACCGACCCAGTCCAGCACCCAGTTGTCCGCACCGTGGTCGCCGTGGTTTTTGATATGGTCCCAGAGTCCGAACGCCGCCTTGAGGAGTTCATCGCGGACCTCTTCGGTATCACCGATGGAGTCCTGATCTCCGCCGAGCTCGAGCCACCAGAAGTTCTGCCATTTGGTGAAGGTGTGCTCCCGGACGGGGAAGGAGGTGTCGTCCGGATAGTGTTTCGCCCATTTCGGCGGGATGAACTTCTTCGGGGAATCGGTTTCCCGCGCCTGCAGCAGACAGCTCATTCCCATGGTCTGCCGGTCTCCCTGCTCATGGGCGAGGGATTCGTTGAATTCGCTTCTGGGTTCGCGCCCGAAACGGAATTCGGCTCCGGTCAGCGGAGCGAGAATGCTGTCGCCCGAGCAGTCCGCGAAGTATGCGGCCTCGACTTCGTGAAAGGTCTGCGTGGTCATCTGCCAGCCGGTGACGGATTTGATTTTGTTTCCGTCCATCGCGGCGTCCTGGCAGGAACAGTTGAGGATGCAGGTCAGATTGTCCTGGAATTTCACCTTTTCATAAAGGATACTGTCCCATACGGAGAAATTCGGATAGGTGTTGCGGTAGAGATTCTCCAGCCGGAACTCCTCGACAAGCCCGGTTTCCAGGCAGCCGGTCGCACCGCAGATCCACATGCGGATTTCGCTGGAGGCGTTTCCGCCGAGCACGGGCCGTTCATGCATGAGAACGGTTTTGACGCCATGGCGTGCGGCCTGAATCGCCGCGCACATTCCGGCAAGACCGCCGCCGATCACGCAGAACTCGGCCTGATGTTTGATTGTTTTCATGATCCACTCCTCGTGTTGATTGATCAGGATGAAGTTGCTGTAAGTGTCTGTTTTGCAATTTGAAGCGCACAGCTTTTCAGGCGCTCGGCCAGTGCCGGAATCTCCTCAAGCGTCTGCATGCCCGAAACCGCAAGAGCGGCATATGCGGGCTTTCCGACGGTCACGGCAAGCGTGTAATGATCAGGATAACGGACAAGCGCATAGCCGTTTTTCCTCGTTTCCCGGAGCTGTCCGGCAAGCTCAGGCGTCAAACCGGGAATCTCCTCGAAATCCCGCTCCGCCATCAGGGCGTGTCCGATGCTGGAAGACTGCCAGTCGTAAAGAAACGCCGGACTCAGTCCGCTTCCCATCCCCGCGGAACCGCTCCGGTGAAACAGATAGCAGACCTTCTCGCGCCAGAGCACGCCGAACGCGACAGTCTGGACAAGTGAGCTCAGCGCCTCCAGATAAGGATAGGCGTTCCGGAGCAGTCCCGAAGACGCCATGCTCTCCACGGCAAGCACATGCAGCGCAGGCCCCGGCGCATATTTCCGGGACGTGGTGCGGTAGGCATATCCGAGATAGGCAAATGTCTTCAGAAGACGGTTCACGCGGACCGGGCTCATTCCGAGTTTCCGGGCAAGCGCCAGTCCGGCGACGGGCTCCTTATGGGCCGCAAGCTCTTCCAGAAGCCTCATCCCGTCAATCAGACCATCCACTTTTTGCGCCGGCAGTTGATTCATAATATTACTATTATAGCAATTTATCAAAATAAATCAAGCCTTCCGGAGAAAAAAAATGAAAAAAAAACGGCATTCAGGGGAACATGCCGGACGGACGTGACAAGGAAGGGAGGATCTATTTTCCGATGCAGAAGCGGGAGAAGATCTCATCCAGCATATCGGGATTCGCCTCTTCTCCGGTCACGGCCCCCAGGGCGGAGAGAGCGGAGCGAAGGCAGGAGGCCGCAAGCTCCCAGAATTCCCCGGTGATTTCAAGAGAGGCCTGCTTCAGGTCCGCGCGGGCCGATTCCAGCAGCTCCGCATGACGCGCGGAGACCTCGCACTCGCTGTCGGAGCTTCCGCTCCTGTCCCATACGAGATTCTCAAACACATCCAGCAGTCCGTCGATCCCCTCCCCGGTCAGGGCGGAAATGCGCGCGGAAGGCACTGCGGCATCCGGCAGCTTTCCCGGAGCGGGATTCAGATCCAGTTTGTTCCAGACGGCGATCAGATTCGCCGGGCCGGAAAGCTGGGATTTCATGTCGTTCAGGGCGGCTTCCGCCTCGGATGCAGAGGAAGCGTCCATCACCCAGAAGATCAGTTCCGCCGAACGCATGCTGTCGCGGCTCCGCGCAATGCCCATAACCTCGATCGGATCGTCGGAAGCCTCCCGCAGTCCGGCGGTGTCAGTCAGGTGCACGGGGATGCCTCGGAACGAAGCGTATTCCTCCAGCGTGTCGCGAGTCGTTCCCGGCATCGGCGTGACGATCGCGCGGTCATATCCGAGCAGTGCGTTCAGAAGACTGGACTTTCCCGAATTCGGGCGTCCGGCGATCACGACGCGCACGCCGTCGCGGAGAAGCGCGCCGTTTCCGCGCGTCCGGATCATCCGCTCAAGAAGATTCATGCACTCTTCCACCGCCGCATTCAAGGCGGCGGGCGGAAGCCAGTCAAGATCCTCCTCCGGGAAATCAAGGCGGGATTCAACTTCCGCAAGAACATGGAGAAGCTTTTCCCGTTCGGCACGGACTTTCCCGCCGATCAATCCGGACATCTGCCGTTCCGCAAGACGCGCCGCCGACTCGGATTTCGCCTGAATCAGGTCCGCGACAGCTTCCGCCTGCGTCAGATCCATTTTTCCATTGAGAAATGCGCGGCGTGTGAATTCCCCGGGTTCCGCCGGACGGACTCCGGATGCAAAAACCGCGGCAAGCAGGCGTTTCGGCGCAAACGCCCCTCCATGACAATGGAGCTCGACCACATCTTCGCCGGTATAGCTCCGGGGCCCCTTCATGTAAACCGCAAGACAGGGCTCGCCGCAGTCATCCCCCGGCTGCGTGCGGACTCTTCCAAGATGCATGACGCGATCGTTTTCTTCCGAAAGGGAACGGCCCCCATGCCACACGGCGGAGGCGGCGCGAAGGGCGCCGGGACCGGATATGCGGATGATGGCCAGCGCCCCTCCGGGAGCGGTGCAAAGCGCAGCGATCGTATCATTGCGGAAGGACGCGACGGAGTGGGAATTCTGCATGATTTCCTGCCATTATTTTTTCTGAACAACTTGATTTCCTGTAAAATATGAGTATATATAATACCATTATTGCTAAATTTCAAAAATCTTTTTACAGCTGGGAGGTGTTTTTTTTACTATGGCATTGGAAAAGATTATGATGAAGGATCTGCCGCAGGCCTACCGCTCCGCGTTCACCCGCGCACAGGAAGTAATCCGGAACGGCAGCTACGAGTATGGAGTGGAACTGCTGAAAGACATCCTGAAAGCACGTCCGGGATTCTGGGAGGCGCGCGAGGCCATCCGCAACGCGCAGCGGGAAAAGACGGAACGTCTCGGAGGATTCGGAAAATTCCTGGCCGGCTTTGCGATGAACAAATTTGTCATCAAGGGAAAGGCGCTTCTGAAAAAAAATCCTCTGGAAGCGCTGCAGTGCGCGGAAGAAGCTCTTTCGAAACTTTACTGCATCCCGGGCTTGAAACTCGTGGCGGACGCTGCGCTGGAACTGGAGGCTCCCTATATTGCAGTGGCCGCCGCGGAAGCAATCGAAGACATCGATTCAAACACCGACTCCACGCTGAATTATCTGGCCGAGGTCTATGAAAAGGCGGGAGAAGCGCCCCGCGTTCTGAAAATCCGCCAGAGACAGGTTGCGCTTCATCCGAAGGACCTGAACGCGATCGCGAAAATGCGCGCGGCGGCAGCCACCGCCTCCATGTCCAGCACAACCTTCCTGGAAGACAAAAATGCCAAAGGGAAAAAACAGAACAACGGCAGCAAGTCCCCCAATATGAGCGACCTGGAACACGGGGACCGCATCATCCGCTCCGAGGAGGACATCAAGGAGATGATCCGCCGCTACGAGGAAGGAATCGCCGCGGGACAGGTTTCCATGGAGGTTTACCGCAAGCTGGGAGAACTCTATCAGCGTGTCAACCGTCATCAGGAGGCGGTCGACACTTTCACAAAACTGGTGGAGCTTCAGGGCAATCTCGACCCTGTTGTCGACCGTGCCATCGAAAAGTCGCAGGTCGCTCTTTACGAAGCCTACATCAAACAGCTGAAGGAAGCCGCACGGCCGGAAGAGGAAATCGAGGCTGCAAAAAACGAAATGATCAACTACCGCATGGAACGCGCCAGGGAACGGGTCCGCAAGTATCCGAACGACCTCCAGATCCGCTACGAGCTGGCCTGCCTGCTCTGGGACATCGGCGATGTGGATCATGCCCTTGAGGAGTTCCAGCACTCCCAGCGCAACCCGCAGCGGAAACTGGAATCCATGATCTACATGGGACGCTGCTTCGCAGCAAAGGAGCGTTACGATCTGGCAATTGAACAGTTCGAAGGCGCCCTCAGCGAAATGAAATACATGGACAAGGATAAAATGAAAGCCCTCTATTACGAAGGCGTCACATACGAGGCCATGGGAGAGCATGACAAGGCGCTGGAATGCTTCAAGCAGATTTACGCAGTCAACGTCGGATATCTCGACGTCGCGGACCGCATCAACGCCTATTACGACAAGAAAAAGGAAAACGCCTGAACAGCGTTTCCTTCCGGACAGGGCGCAAAGGAGCTTTCCTTTGCGCCTTTTTTTTGCCGCGGCGGGTTGAAATCCCCATGGCGCGGACGTATATTGACGGAATTGTCTGTGAAACAACAAGGAGCATTGCGATATGGAATACGATTTTTCAAAAATCGAGAAAAAATGGCAGGATTACTGGGAGCGGAACAAAACATTCAAGACTCCGGACTTCTCGGAAAAAGAAAAACTGTATGTCCTTGACATGTTTCCCTATCCTAGCGGCGCGGGACTCCATGTCGGTCATCCTGAAGGCTACACTGCCACAGACATCTACTGCCGCTTCAAGCGCATGTGCGGATACAACGTCCTCCACCCGATGGGATGGGACGCTTTCGGACTGCCCGCCGAACAGTACGCGATTGAGACCGGAACCCACCCTGCGGTCACGACAAAAAAGAACATCGACACCTTCAAACGCCAGATCAAGTCCCTCGGCTTCAGCTACGACTGGGATCGGGAGATCAACACAACCGACCCGAAATACTACCGCTGGACGCAGTGGATCTTTCTTCAGCTCTACAGGAAGGGACTCGCGTATGTCGCGGAAGTGCCGGTAAACTGGTGTCCCGCGCTCGGTACCGTTCTCGCCAACGAGGAGGTCATCGACGGACGCAGCGAACGGGGCAATCACCCCGTGATCCGCAAGCCCATGCGCCAGTGGGTGCTCAAGATCACCGAATATGCCGAACGCCTTCTCGCGGACATGGACGAACTCGACTGGCCCGAAGGCATCAAGGAGATGCAGCGCAACTGGATCGGCAAGTCCGAAGGCGCAGAAGTGACCTTCCGCATCGACGGAACGGAGCAGTCCGTGACCGTGTTCACCACACGCCCCGACACGCTCTTCGGCGCGACCTACATGGTGCTCGCTCCAGAACATCCGATCGTGGACGCGATCACGACGAAAGAGTGCCGCCGGGCCGTCGAAGACTACCGCAAGGCGGCAGCCTCCAAAAGCGACCTTGACCGGACCGGACTCAACACCGAAAAAACAGGCGTCTTCACCGGCGCATACGCGCTCAATCCCGTCAACGGCGACCGGATTCCCGTCTGGATCGCCGACTACGTTCTGATCTCCTACGGCACAGGCGCAATCATGGCGGTTCCCGCCCACGATACGCGCGACTTCGATTTCGCCGTCAAATTCGGCATTCCGATCAAGTGCATCATCGATCCCGACCCGAAGGAGGCGGCGGAACTCGGCATCAATCCCGCGGACGTATTCGCAGGAAAGGTCTGCTGGACCGGCGACGGCAGGTCCGTCAACAGCGCGAACGGCGACGGGCTCGACATCAACGGCCTTGACGTGAAGGCCGCCAAGGCGAAAACGATCGACTGGCTCGCCGCACGCGGAATCGGGCGGAAGATGACCAACTACAAACTGCGCGACTGGCTGTTCAGCCGCCAGCGCTACTGGGGCGAACCCTTCCCCGTCATCGTGATGGAGGACGGCTCGATCCGTCTTGTCGACGAGAACGACCTGCCCGTGACGCTTCCGGAACTCCAGGACTTCAAGCCGGCCGGAACCGGCGAATCGCCGCTGGCAAAGGCGGGGGAATGGCTCGACTACACGGATCCTGCCACCGGCATGAAGGGACGGCGCGAAACCAACACGATGCCGCAGTGGGCGGGTTCCTGCTGGTATTACCTGCGCTACATCGATCCGCACAACGACAAGGCGTTCATCGATCCGGAAAAGGAGAAATACTGGATGCCGGTCGATCTTTATGTCGGCGGTGCGGAGCACGCGGTGCTGCATCTGCTCTACGCCCGTTTCTGGCACAAGGTTCTTTACGACATCGGCGCGGTCTCGACGAAGGAGCCGTTCCGCCGCCTCGTCAACCAGGGAATGATTCTCGGGACCTCCTACCGCAATGAGCGCGGCGTCCTCATTCCGACCGATCAGGTCGAGATCACGGAAAACGGTCCTGTCTGCAAGGCGACCGGCGAGAAGCTCACCGAATTCCCCGCGAAGATGTCCAAATCCCTGCGCAACGTGGTCAATCCGGACGACGTGATCCGCACCTACGGCGCCGACAGCATGCGCCTTTATGAAATGTTCATGGGGCCGCTGGAAGCCGTCAAGCCGTGGAACACCCGGGGCGTCGAAGGCGTCTTCCGCTTCCTGAAACGCGTCTGGCGCATGATCGCCCAGACCCCGGTCGCAGACGTGCCGCTGACGAAGGAGCAGGCGAAAACGCTCCATGCGACCATCCGGAAGGTCACCGAGGATACCGACACGCTGAACTTCAACACGGCGATCAGCCAGATGATGATTTTCGTCAACGAGTTTTCCAAATGCGAAACGATGCCCCGGGAAGCGGCCGAAGCCTTTGTGAAACTGCTCAGCCCGTATGCGCCGCATATCGCGGAAGAGCTCTGGGAAATTCTCGGCAACGAGCCTCCGGTTTCGCTTGCGCCGTGGCCCGCGTATTCGGAAAAGATTCTGCTGGAGAACGAGATCGAAATTCTGATCCAGATCAACGGCCGCCCGCGCGAACGCATGATGATGCCCGCGGACGCGCAGCCCGCCGAAATGGAACAGCTCGCACTCGGCAATGAAAAGGTGAAAGCGCAGCTGGAAGGCAGGAACGTGATCAAAGTGATCTGCGTTCCGAAACGTGTCGTGAACATCGTCGCAAAATAATGCCGGCAGGCAGAAAGCGGAAAAGGGGTTCATCGGGATGGAACGGATCTGGCATGACCTGCAGACTGTCCGCCACCATGCGTGCGGACCGGACGGAACGCTCAAGCTGCATGTTCTGTTCGATTATCTGCAGGACGCCGCCGCACAGCATGCCGATCACCTCGGCGTCGGAATCCGGTTCCTTGCCGAGCACCGCATGCTATGGGTGCTCTCGAGGATCCGGCTGCGGATTCTGCGCCTTCCCGCCATCGGCGAAACCGTCCGGATCACGACCTATCCGAGCGGACCGGAAAAAATTTTCGCCACACGGCAGTATGCGCTTTCGGACGGCGAAGGCAGGGAGCTTGTCCGCGGGACAAGTTTCTGGCTGTTGCTCGACGCGGCGAAATTCCGTCCGCTGAAACCCCTTCAGCATCTGGGCGGAGCCCTCCCCGCAAACGAGGATCAGGTGCGCCATTTCACCGGACTGGACAAGCTGGAGGGAAACCCCGCAGTATCCGATCTGCGCGAATATACGGTGACACACTCGATGATCGACGTCAACCGTCATCTGAACAACGCCTATTACGCGTTTTTCACGAATGACGCGCTCGGGATGATGAGCGGCGCGTTCCGGACACTATCGGAAATCCAGGTGAATTTCAATCATTCCGCCGCGCTCGGAGATCGGATCCTCTGCCGCGGCTCCCTCTCGGGAGGCGCCTTTTATGTGGAGGGCGTTTCCAGCGACGGAAGCGTCAGCTATTTCCAGGCGGATGGCACACTCAACGGCCTGTAAGCTTCTCCGGAAAGTCCGCGGAAGCAAGAAGGAAGGAAATCATTCTCCTTTGTCAAGACGAGCAATCTGTCTGCCGGGGGCAATACGTCCTTGTTTCTTTGCATTCATGGCATGAATCCGGGATCAAAAGATGCAAATTCCGCGCAATCAAAAACATCAAAGGATAATTCCACTGACTTTTTATAAACTTTTCATGAAATATTCCTGCCGGAAAAATATTTTTTGAAAAATGCGTTTGATTTTCAGAAAAAATCATGCTGTCGTCATTGCAGCGCCCCCATCCCCTGCGACTGCCGGATGCAGAGCCATCATTTCGACGTCAGCGAAGCGGTTGATCCTGAACGCGCCCGGAGGTCAATGACGTTCTTTTCCGTCACACAGCCCGCCGCTGCTTCTGCTGCGGCGGACGCATCGTCACGGCCGCAGGAACGCCGGAGACGGATTCCGCCCTCGAAGCGGAACTCCGCCGTTCCGGAACGTCCGTTCGCAAACGCAAAAAACAGTATGCCTCCGCGGAAACTATTTGCAATTCCGGCAATTTCTGTTAGATTACCTCTTTCATCAAACGCAATTGATTCTAAGGACGAAAGACTATGGCTGAACAACGCAAAATCCTCAGCGGGGATGAGGCCGTCGCCGAAGCGGCTCTCGCCTGCGGAGTAAAACTCGGCACAGGCTATCCCGGCACGCCGTCTACGGAGATTCTCGAACATTTTTCCGCCATCGGCGGCAATGCGGAATGGGCGCCGAATGAAAAAGTGGCCCTGGAGGTGGCTTCCGGCGTCGCGTTTTCCGGGGCGAAAACGATTGTCACGATGAAGCACGTCGGCGTCAACGTCGCGGCCGATCCGCTCTTCACACTGGCCTACACGGGCGTCGAGGGCGGGCTGATTCTGGTCTCCGCCGACGATCCGGGCATGGCGTCCAGTCAGAACGAGCAGGACAACCGCCTCTATGCGATTGCCGCGCAGATTCCGATGCTGGAACCCTCCGACAGTCAGGAAGCCTATGACTTCACCATCCGCGCCTATGAGATATCCGAACAGTTCCGCGTGCCGGTTCTGCTGCGCATGACCACGCGCGTCTGCCATTCGCGCGGAGTTGTGAAATGCTGGAAACAGAAGGAAGCTCCAGCCTCGAAACACTACCGCCGCGCCGTCCGCGAGCGCGTGATGATTCCCGCCTTCGCCAGAGGAGCGCACGTCCGGCTGGTCGACGGCATGAAGGCGCTGGCGGAATGGAATGAGAAATCCGATCTTCACGTTGTTTCCGGACCGGAAAAGGCGGAGCTCGGCATCATCTGCGCGGGTGCGGCGTATCAGCATGCTCGTGAAGCGTTTCCGGAGGCGCGGATTCTCAAGCTCGGCATGACCTGGCCGCTTCCGTATGAGGCAATCCGCGCGTTTGTGAAGGGCAATGCGCGCACCGTTGTGGTCGAAGAGGGCGAAAAAGTCATGGCGGAAAAGATTCTCTCCGCGGGAATCCAGGTCGAACCCAAGGGAGACGCCTTCCTGTTCGGGGAGCTCAATGTGACGAAGGTGAAGCGCCTGGTCAGCAAAGACGAAACGCCGGAAGCGCCGCCGAAGCCGGGACGTCCGCCGCAGCTCTGTCCGGGCTGTCCGCACCGCAAGGTTTTCGAAACGCTGCGCGATCTCGGCTGCATCGTCTCCGGCGACATCGGATGCTACACGCTCGGCGTGCTCCCGCCGTTCAGTGCAATCGACTGCTGCGTCTGCATGGGCGCGAGCATCGGCGCGGGACTCGGACTCCGGCACGGCCTGGCGGAGGAGGACGCGCGCAAGGTCGTCAGCGTCATCGGCGACAGCACGTTCGTCCACAGCGGCATCACGGGCATCGTGGAAATGGTCTACAACAAACCCGCGACGGGGCATCTCGTCCTGATTCTCGACAACTCCACGACGGCGATGACCGGACTTCAGGAGAACCCCGCGACCGGACGGCACCTCAATATGACCGACGCTTCGCAGCTGGATCTCGCCGCGCTCTGCAAGGCGGCCGGTGCGGACCATGTGGACGTGATCGATCCGACGCTCAGGCACGACGAATTCGTCGCGCTCGTCAAAGAGCGTCTCGCCTCGAACGACGCCAGCGTCATCATCGCGCGCCGTCCCTGCATTCTCCAGATGAAGAAACTTTCCAAGCTCAAGAAATAAGGAGGTCGCAATATGGGCAGCAAGCTGACAAACGTTCTGTTCGCGGGCATCGGCGGACAGGGGATCATCAAGGCCTCCGACATGCTGACGGAAGCCGCCTTCCGGATGAATTACGATGTGAAGAAAAGCGAGCTCCACGGAATGAGCCAGCGCGGAGGCTCGGTTTCGAGCGACGTGCGCTTCGGGGAAAAGGTGCACAGCCCGATGATCCCCGAGGGAGAGGCGGACTATCTGGTCGCGGTTTCCGAGGATCAGATCGAAGTCAACGAAAAGTATCTGAAGAAGGACGCAGTCATCATCCGTCCCTCCGACATCGACGAGGCGGACGCGCAGTCCAAAATGCTGAACATCGCCATGCTCGGGCGCCTCAACCGGTATCTGAAGTTTCCCGAAGAGCTCTGGATCAGCCTGATCCGCGAATCCTTCAAGGGCGAGATCGCCGAGCAGAACATCGCGGCCTTCAAACGGGCGCAGGGATAAGAGTGCAAACACCACATACAAGGGCTGAAAAGATGTCTCAATACAAACGAATGGAAAATCCGATGTTCAATCCGGTCAGCGCGCCGGATTATCTGCCGCCGGAAAAACTCCGGGAGCTGCAGACCGAACGCTTCTCCTTCATCATCCGCCGCGCCTACGAAAACGTGCCGTTCTACCGCAGACGCATGGATGAGAAAAACCTGAAGCCGGAAGACTTCCGGACGCTTGACGACGTGAAAAAGCTTCCCTTCACGATCAAGGCGGATCTGCGCGACACGTATCCCTTCGGGCTCTTTGCCAGCCCTCTCAAGGACATTGTCCGCCTGCACGCCTCCAGCGGCACGACGGGAAAACCGATCGTGGTCGCCTACACGCAGAGCGATCTTGACGTCTGGCAGGAGACGATGATGCGCACGATGGCGGCGGCGGGCGTCTCCAAGGACGACATCGTGCAGGTCGCGTTCGGCTACGGCCTTTTCACCGGCGGACTCGGCGCGCATTACGGTGCCGAAGGGCTCGGCGCAACCGTGATCCCGGCGTCCGGAGGAAACACTGAACGTCAGATCATGCTGATGAAGGACTTCGGCGTAACCGCGGTCGCCTGCACGCCGAGCTATTTCGTGCATATCATCGAGGTGGCGGAAAAGATGGGCGTGGATCTCCACAAGCTGCCGCTCCGCCGCGGCATGTTCGGCGCGGAGCCCTGGACAGAGGAGATGCGGCGTCACATCGAGGAGGGCGCGGGAATCCGGGCGTTCGACATCTACGGGCTTTCCGAAATCACGGGCCCCGGCGTCGGCGCGGCGTGCGAATGCCAGTGCGGACTCCACATCTTCGAAGACCACTACTATCCGGAAATCATCGATCCCGACACGCTGGAAGTCCTTCCGGACGGCCGGGAGGGCGAACTTGTGCTGAGCACCCTCTCCAAAATGGCGATGCCGATGATCCGCTACCGGACGCGCGACCTCACCAGCATCATGACCGAACGCTGCGCCTGCGGACGCACGATCCGGCGGATCAGCAAGATTTCGCACCGCAGCGACGACATGTTCATCATCCGCGGCGTCAACGTCTTCCCGTCCCAGATCGAAACCGCGATCCTCAACGAGGAGAAGAACCTGCCGCACTATCAGATCATTCTCACGCGCAGCCACGGACTCGACAATGTCGAGGTCGACATCGAAATGACGCAGGAGATGTTCAGCGACAAGGTGAGCGCGATCGAATCCCTGACCGTGCGCTTCTCCCATGCGATCGAAAAGGTTCTCGGCATCCGCGTCGCGGTCAAGATGCTGCCGCCGAACTCCATTCCCCGGAGCGAAGGCAAGGCCAAGCGCGTCATCGACCGCCGCGGCAACAACTAATCTCTGGAAAGGATACTCGGAATGAAACTCAATCAGCTCTCGATCTTCGCGGAAAACAAGCCGGGCTCCCTGAACAGAATCTGCGGCATCCTGGCGGAAAACAACATCGACATTCTGACGCTCTCCCTTGCGGACACCACGGATTTCGGCATTCTCCGGATCATCACGAAGGACTGGGAGAAGGCGCGGGACGTCCTGACGGAAAACCGGATCATCGTCCGTGTGACCGACGTCGTCGCCGTCGAGGTTCCGAACCGCCCCGGCGGCATGTGCTCCATCCTCGACACGCTCAGCAAATATTCGATCAACGTGGAATACATGTACGCTTTCGCGGCGACAAAGGCGGCGATCATCATTCTCCGCGTCGACGCGCCGGAGATGGCGATTGAAAAACTCAAGGCGGACGGATCCGTGAAATTCGTCAGTCCCGAGGACATTTTCCAGTCATAGCGGCCGGAAGAAGTTCCGAAGGTCCCTTTCCCTCTTCCGGGAAGAAGAAAAAAGCCGCCGGATGAACCGGCGGCTTTTTTCGTGTCCCGGCAAAAAAATCCCGCGGAGTTTGAACTTCGCGGGATTTTTCCTGCTCACAGGAAACTCAGTCGTTCTCGTGATATTCCTGAAGCGATTTCGGAGACGCGTCCTTGTTGTGGAGAACCGCCTGAATGCCCTTGACGCTGGCGTTCGCCGCAGCGAGCGTGGTCATGTAGGGAATCTTGTGCTGGGTCGCCATCATGCGGATATAGCTGTCGCTGGTTTTGCCCTCGCGCCCGGCGGGGGTGTTGAAGATCAGGTTCAGCTGTTTGTTCTTGATCATGTCCCCGATGTTCGGACGGCCTTCCAGAAGCTTCTTGACGCAGGTGTTCGGAATTCCGTGTTCGGTCAGGAATCTGCTGGTGCCTTCCGTCGCGAAGATCTCGAAGCCGAGTTCATGAATATGCTGCGCGATCGGAAGCAGATATTTCCGCTCGCGGCGCGCCACGGTGATGAGCACCTTTCCGGAGGTGGGGAGCTTGAATCCGGCCGCCTCCTCCGCCTTGTAGTAGGCCAGTCCGAAGGAATCCGCCATGCCCATGACCTCTCCGGTCGCGCGCATTTCGGGTCCGAGAACAGGATCGACTTCCGGGAACATGTTGAACGGGAAGACCGCCTCCTTCACGCCGTAGAACCCGTCGCAGGCGACCTTGATCGGGCCGAGTTCGGAAAGTTTCCTGCCGAGCATGAGCTGGGTGGCCAGTTTCGCGAGCGGCACGCCGGTCACCTTGGAAATGACCGGCACCGTCCGGGAGGCGCGCGGATTCGCTTCGATGATGTAGACCTTGTCCTCGCAGATCGCATACTGGACGTTCATGATGCCGGTCACCTTGAAGTCGAGCGCAATTGCCGCCGTGTATTTGCGGATTGCCTCCTGGTGCTTTTCCGGGATCGTGATCGGAGGAATCGCGCACGCGGAGTCGCCGGAGTGAATGCCGGCAAGCTCAATGTGCTCCATGATCGAGGCGACGAAAGTGTCGGTGCCGTCGGAAACGGCGTCCACTTCGCACTCAATCGCATTGTCGAGGAAGCGGTCGATCAGCATCGGGAACTCGGGGCTGACCTGAAGCGATTCCACGGCATACTTCTTGAGCATCTCCTCGTCGTAAATCACTTCCATGCCGCGCCCGCCGAGCACGAAGGAGGGACGCACCATGACGGGGTAGCCGATCTTCGAGGCGAGCGCAACAGCCTGATCCAGCGAACGGGCGCAGCCGCTTTCCGGCTGGGGAATGCCCAGTTTTATCATGCGTTCACGGAAATATTCGCGGTCCTCGGCAAGCCGGATGCCCTCGGGCTGGGTTCCGATGATGTTCACACCGTTGTCCTTGAGCTCCTGCGCGAGATTCAGCGGAGTCTGGCCGCCGAACTGGACGATCACGCCGTCGGGTTTCTCCTTGTCGTAAATCGCAAGCACGTCCTCGACGGTCAGCGGCTCGAAATAGAGCTTGTCGCTGGTGTCGTAGTCGGTGGAAACGGTCTCGGGATTGCAGTTGACCATGATGGACTCATAGTCGTTGTCGCGCAGCGTGAACGCCGCATGGACGCACGTGTAGTCGAACTCGATGCCCTGCCCGATCCGGTTGGGACCGCCGCCGAGCACCATGATCTTGCGGTGAGAGGAAACGGGCACCTCGTCCTTCGCGTCGAGCGCATAGGTGGAGTAGTAGTAGGCCGCGTCCTTCACGCCGCTGACCTTGAGCTCCTGGAACTTCGCGTGCATGCCGACGGCCTTGCGGCGCTCGCGGACGTTCTTTTCGGTCGTGTTGAAGAGCTTGGCCAGATATTTGTCGGAGAAACCGTAGAGCTTCGCCTTGCGGAGCAGTTCGTCGGGAAGGCTCGGGAAGGCATAGGAGGAAAGCTCGACTTCGCAGTCGGCGATTTCACGCATCTGTTCAATGAAGTAGGGCGTGATGGAGGTCATCCGGATGATCTCCTCGACGCTCATGCCCTTGAGCATCGCCTCGTAGATCAGGAAGTAGCGTTCGTTGGTCGGCGTGACAAGGCGCGCCCTGAGCTCATCCAGCGAGAGTTCCTGGAACTTCTTGATCTGACCGAGTCCGGAACGGCCGATTTCCAGCGAGCGGATCGCCTTCTGGAAGGCTTCCTTGAAATTCTTTCCGATGGACATGACCTCGCCGACGGCTTTCATCTGGGTGCCGAGCGTGGTCTTCGCCTGCGGGAATTTCTCGAACGCCCAGCGGGCGAATTTCACGACGACATAGTCTCCGTAAGGCTCGTATTTTTCGAGCGTGCCTTTGCGCCAGTAGGGAATCTCGTCGAGCGTCATGCCCGTTGCAAGGAGAGTCGAGACATGCGCGATCGGGAATCCGGTCGCCTTGGAGGCCAGCGCGGAGGAGCGCGAGGTTCTCGGGTTGATTTCAATCACGACAATGCGGTTGTCCTCGCGGTTGTGGGCGAACTGGACATTGGTGCCGCCTGTGACGCCGACCGCGTCGACAATCCGGTAGGCGTAGTCCTGCAGTTTCGCCTGCACCTCTTTGGAAACGGTGAGCATCGGGGCGACGCAGAAACTGTCACCGGTGTGAACGCCCATCGGGTCGACGTTTTCAATGAAGCAGACCGTGATCTTCTGTCCTTTCGCGTCGCGCACGACTTCGAGTTCCAGCTCCTCCCAGCCGAGCACGCACTCTTCGACAAGCACCTGTCCGATCAGACTGGCTGCGAGTCCGCGCGCCATGACCTGCCGGAGCTCCTCGACATTGTAGACGATTCCGCCGCCGGTCCCGCCCATTGTATAGGCGGGACGGAGCACTACGGGATAACCGAGCTTGTTCGCGATCTTCTCCGCCTCTTCGACAGAATAGGACGGTTCCGAATGGGGAACGGGAACTCCGAGCGAAGCCATGGTCTTTTTGAATTCAATACGGTCTTCGCCGCGCTTGATCGCGTCAAGATCCACGCCGATCACCTTGACGTTGTATTTGGCAAGAATTCCCTTTTCATGCAGTTCGGAGGAGAGGTTGAGCGCAGTCTGCCCCCCCAGGTTCGGGAGAAGCGCATCGGGCTTTTCCCTGGCGATGATCTGCTCCAGACGCTGCGCAGTGAGCGGCTCGATATAAGTATGATCCGCCATTCCCGGGTCGGTCATGATCGTTGCCGGATTGGAGTTGACCAGAACGATTTCGTACCCGGCGCTCCGGAGCGCCTTGCAGGCCTGCGTTCCCGAATAGTCGAATTCGCATGCCTGGCCGATAATGATCGGACCGGAACCGATAATCAGGATTTTCTTGATGTCCGTGCGTTTTGCCATCTGCTTGACTGCGTCCTTTCTTGCCTATGCAAAAGTTGTCTGATTTCCTGGCATAAATAAAATGCGATAATATCGCCTTTCAAATGCGTTTTTTCAAGATTGCCCGCCGTATTTTATCGTAAAAATACTCAGAGAGCCTGAACGGAGCGGTGCGGATTTCCGTGAAAATGTCCGGGGACGGAATCCGCTTCGGCAATTGAAAACAAAGATAAACAATACCGGCGGGAGAAATTTTTCCCGGAACCATCCGCTGAAAGCGGGCGTGACCGTCATGGGGAAAATCCGGGGAGGAAAACCGGAATGAAATTCATCGGTCTTCTCCCGCTCCCCGGAGAGCAGCGCACGGACCGGCTTCGGAAGAAAGAGGGGCCACTTCATGAAGTGACCATTTCCCGCCGCGGAACCCCGCCCCATCCCTTCCCGGCGGATGACGATTGAAAACGCCGGAAGACACGGTATAGTATGCCGGACACGGAAATCCGGCACGCGGCGGAATCAGAAAGAAGCGGCATCGGATTTCTCATCAAGAAGCATCGGCAATGGGCCCGGACAGGAGGGAAATCATGGCAGTCAAAGACATCTTGGAAGCGCAGAGGCGCTTTTTCGCGGCGGGAAACACGCTGGATCCCGCGATCCGGAAACAGTATCTCAAAGCGCTGCAAACGGAAATCCGGAAACGGGAAAAGGAGATCTGTTCTGCGCTTCACGAGGATCTGCGCAAATCCGAATTCGAATCCAGAACCACGGAAACGGGAATCGTTCTGGACGAACTGGCCTCCGTCATCCGGAACCTGAAACGCTACACGGCGACGCGGCGCGCCGCCGTTTCCATGCTGAATTTTCCGGCAAAGGGGTTCATCCGTCCGGAACCCTATGGAAACGTCCTGATCTTTTCCGCCTGGAACTATCCCTTTCAGCTGCTTTTCGCCCCGTTTCTCGGCGCGGTCGCCGCAGGCAACTGCGTGATCCTCAAACCGGCGGAACAGGCTCCCGCCACCGCGGAAGCCGCGAAGCGGATTGTCGAAGCGGTGTTCCCCCCGGAATATGTCTCCGTTTGCTGCGGAGGGCATGACACGACCGGGGAACTGCTCGCAGAACCCTTCGATTCCATTTTCTATACGGGAGGCCCCGGCGGAGCAAAGCTGGTCGCGCGCGCGGCGGCGGAACGCTTCACGCCGCTGACGCTGGAACTCGGCGGGAAAAGCCCCTGCATCGTGGATGCGGATGCGAAAATCGATCTGACGGCCAGGCGGATCGTATGGGGCAAGTTTCTCAACGCCGGGCAGACATGCGTCGCGCCGGATTACATTCTCGCCCATAAATCCATTGTCATGGAACTGACCGGACGCCTGAAACACTGGATCCGGCGTTTTTACGGAGACAATCCGGAAACCTCCCCGGATTATCCGCGCATCATCAGCCCCGCGCACTGCGAACGCCTCGCCTCCCTGCTCCCCGGTTCGGAAATTCTCTCCGGCGGCCGGATCAATCCGGAAACGAAATATGCGGAACCGACCCTTCTGCGCCCCCTGTCGGAAAACGCGCCCGTCATGAAGGAGGAAATCTTCGGCCCCCTGCTGCCGATTCTGGAAATCTCCTCTCTGGACGAGGCGGTCTCCTTTGTGACGAACCGACCGAAACCGCTGGCTCTCTACTATTTTTCAAGCGGACTCCGCAATCTGGAACATCTTCTGGCACGTACCTCCTCCGGCGGTGTCGCGGTCAATGAAACCGTCACGCACATCATCAATCCGGAACTTCCGTTCGGCGGCGTCGGCGCAAGCGGATACGGCTCCTATCACGGGAAAAGGACTTTCGACACCTTCACGCATTACAAGCCGGTCATGATAAAATCCGGGCGGATCGACCTGCCGCTCCGGTATCCGCCGAACCTCGACAGGAATCTGAAGATTCTCGACCTGATGGGCCAGTAGCCGAACGGGGAGAACCCCACGGCGTTCCTCACGATCTGCATGGGGAAGAAGCGGTTTGCGGGGAAGCGCTTCCGAACTGTTCCAGGAAATCGACCGCGACGTCTGCGCGGCGGCAGAAGTCAACCGTGGCGGCATAGTTCTCCGCATGACGGGCGAACTCCTCCCGCCGTTCCAGCATCCGCGCCAGCGTCCGGTTGAAATCCGCCTGGTTCCAGGGTTCCGGGAGAACAGGACAGCCCGCATCGGCAACGATGTTCCGGAATCCGCACGCGCCGGAAGCGATCAGCGGCGTTCCCGCGGCCACGGCCTCGGCAAGCACGGTTCCCGTGGCTTCATTGCGCGCGGGATGCACGAGAAGATCCGCGGCGAGCAGCAGTCCGGGCACATCCCCGCGCCCGCCGAGAAAGAAAACGTGCTTCGCGACTCCTCTCGAGCTGGCAAGAGCGGAACCCGGTCCGCCGTCCGGAACGCCGGCGAAAAAGAGTTTGCAGCGCGTCCGCAGCTCTTCCGGCAGCGATGCAAGCGCCTCGATCGAACGGTCGCCGCCCTTCAGGCGGTAGTTGGAGGCGACCTGAAGGAGCATCAGCTCGCCGGGAAGGATGCCGAGTTCCGCACGCTTCGCCTCCCGGAGAGATGCCGCGTCAGGCGGGCGGACGCATTGAGCGTTGATTCCGGGCGGCAGAAAGAGAAAACGCTCCTCCTGCGTGCCGTAACTGCGGATGAAATCCTCCTTCTGATGCGGCGTGATGTAGAAGATCCGCGTGGAGGAATCCTGTGAGAAAATCCGTTTTTCCAGTCCGAGAAAAGTCCGGTAGCGAGGCAGAAGCCGGAGGACCGGAAGAGAATGTTTTTTCCGCATCTCCACGGCATAGCAGTTGTCCGCCGCGAAATAGAAGTCACATCCGGGGATCCGGTTGAAGGCGACCGTGGCGGAAAAAGCCTCCCGTTTCACGGCGTCGGCGAATAGCCGGGCGAATTCGGAAAGGCGGCCGTGATTGGAAAATGCGCGCAGCGGAAGAATCCGGACTTCGATCCGGCCGGGCGGCGGCGCGTCATCCTCCCATGCGGAGGTGTAAACCGTCACATGGTGTCCGCGCTCCGCGGCTGCGGAGGCCATGCGGAGCATGTCCCGCTCCAGACCGCCGTAGGGGAAATATTTCAAAACGGCAAACGCCAGATTCATCACGCACTCTCCCGGAATTGGATTTCGACGGTAATATAGCCCGTCCTTCCGGCATTCCAAGAAAAAACGGGAAAGTTTCCGGAACTTCCATCCGGACGTGCGGCGGAAAGAAGAAAAACGCAAAGAATGACGTTTTCCGCTGGAATCGCGCGTCTTCCTGCTGTATGGTACCGCAGACTCAATGAAAATACGGAGGAGAGAATCATGAAAAAAGTTGCATTCCAGGGATGGAAAAACTGCGTTGAACTGAAAAGCGGCGATTTCCGGCTGATCGTCACAACCGACGTCGGCCCCCGCGTGATCGGCGGATTCGTCGGCACGAACAAACACAACATCTTCCATGTGGACCGGAATCTCGCAGGGACAAGCGGCGCAAAGGAATGGGTCAACTACGGCGGACACCGTCTCTGGCACTCGCCGGAGATCATGCCGCGCACGTATGCGCCGGACAATTCGAAGGCGGCGGTCCGGGAATGCAAGGACGGCAGTGTCGCGTTCTCGGCGGGCAAGGAGAAAACCACCGGCATCACCAAGACGCTCATTCTCACCCCCCTCGGCGGCAACCGCTTCAAGGTGGAGCATGTTCTCCGGAACGACAACCTGTGGGAAATCGAAGTCGCGGCGTGGGCGATCACCGTCATGGCGCCCGGCGGCGTCGCGGTCGCGCCCCAGAACCGGGCGCCCTTCGCGCTTCTGCCGAACACCTTCTACTCCTTCTGGCCCTATACGGAAATGAACGATCCGCGCTACACGTTCGGAAAGGATTTCCTTCTGGTTCGGCAGGACCCGAAAAAAGCGCCGTGCAAACTCGGGTTCAACTGCGAAAACGGATGGCTTTCCTACCTCAACAAAGGCACCGTGTTTACAAAAACCTTCGAACATTTCATCGACGCGGAATATCCCGACAACGGCTGCAGCATTGAAATCTACACCAATGAAAAAATGCTGGAGGCGGAAACGCTCAGCCCGCTCTATCAGCTCGGCCCCGGCGAGGAAATTCTTCATGTCGAGGAATGGTGCGCGGCGGACGGAGCGCCCGAAATCAAAACGGAAAAGGATGCGGCGAAGTTTTTCTCCCGCTGATCCCGAAACGAGGAACGGCGTTTCTCCCGATTTTTCCACGGGAGACGCCGCCTTTTCCCCACCCGACTCTCATGAAGCTGAACAGAATTTATCCTGCCGGAGCGGCCGTTCTCGCCCCGCTTGCCGGACATACCGATCTGCCGATGCGCCTCTCGGCAAGACGCCATGGCTGCCGGTATGCCTTCACGGAAATGATCGACGCAGGCTCCCTTGTATTCGGAAACGCCAAGACGATGACACTGATCCGCCGCGATCCTTCCGAGGATTTCCTCGGCATACAGCTTGTCGGGTCCGACCATGACACGCTGAAAAAGGCTCTCGCGATCATCAATTCGCTTGATTTTTCCGTTCTGGACTTCAATCTCGGCTGCCCCGCACCGAAAGTCGCGAAAAAGGGGGAAGGCGCGGCGTTTGCCGCGCTCCGGCCGGAGGAGGCGGTCCGGGCGTTTTCCGTGCTGACGGAACACGCGCGCATTCCGGTCACGGTCAAGATGCGCATCCTGGACGAAAACGACCCGGAGCCGACTGTCCGTTTCGCCAAACGCCTGGAAGATGCCGGCGCGGCGGCTCTCACGCTGCACGGGCGTATGATGAAAATGTTCTATTCGGGACCGGTGTTTCATGCTGTCATCCGGGCGGTCCGGGAGAATCTCTCCATTCCCGTCGTGGCGAACGGCGGCGCACTTTCGGCGCCGCTCTACCGGACGCTTCTGGCGGAAACGAGCTGTGAAAACGGCATGGTCGCGCGCGGGGCCCTCGGGAATCCCTGGATTTTCCGGGAGATCGCCGACGCGGACGCTTCCCCGCCCACGGTGGAGGAACTGGCGGAGGAGATGGAGGCGCATTTTCGCTCGATCGTCGATTTCTACGGAGAGGAGCTCGCACTCCGGATCAGCCGCAAGACGCTGCTGGAATACCTGCGCGGGCGCGGCTATCCGGGAGAACTCCGCGCCTCCATATCCTTCCTGAATTCGGCTGATGCCTTCCGGACGCTGATGAAGGCGGTCCGCAAAGGCCCCTCCCCCCGCTACTGGCAGACGCTGGAACAGAATCCGTCCGCGGAGCGCAGGCTTGCGCCCTCCCCCGTTTCCTGAGACAGCCGGAGCGAAGGCGGAGAGGGTTTTCCGCAAAAACCGGAAAGCCGGACTGGAAAAAAATTTTTCCGATGGTATGTTACCTTTCCGGACGGCGCAAGAATCAACTTCAAACTCCGGAAAGAACACTTGACATGGATCCCACTCCAGAACGAAAACATCTGATGAACGCGGAGGAAATCGCCGCGCTGATCGACAGGATGGCACAGGAAATCTGCGACAGAAACAAAATGGCCGATCCGGACGACTTCGTCTTCATCGGCATCCACCGCGGCGGAGTGCCGCTTGCGGAACGCCTCGTGAAAAGCATTGAAACAAAAGCCGGATTCCAGCCGCGCCTCGGCACGCTGGACATTTCCATGTACCGCGACGACATCGGAATGCGCAAAACCCTTCCGTTCATCTTCGAAACCCGGATTCCCTTCGACATCAACGGGAAAACCATCATCCTCGTCGACGACGTGCTCCAGAGCGGACGCTCCATCCGCGCCGCGCTGGATGCGATCACCGACTACGGGCGTCCCGCGATCGTGCGTCTTGCCGCGCTCCTCGACCGCGGACTGCGCGAATTTCCGATCAACGCCGACTATGTAGGGAAGTTCGTGGACGTTTCCCCCGAACTGCGGATCAAGATCAACTGGCACGAATATGCCGGAGAAGAGGATTATGTTTACACGGTCCGGAACAGGAAGGAGAATATGGCATGAACAATCCGTGGACAAAAAAGGACCTGATGAGTCTGTATGACCTTTCAGCGGAAGAGATTACGCTGATTCTCGACACCGCGCAGGAATTCAAGAAAGTCTCCCAGCGCAAAATAAAAAAGGTTCCGGCCCTCCGCGGAAAAACCGTGGTCAACCTTTTCATCGAACCGAGCACGCGCACGCGCATCTCCTTCGAACTGGCGGAACAGCGGCTCAGCGCGGACATCATCAACATCAATGCGGAGGCAAGCAGTCTGCGCAAAGGCGAGACGCTTCTGGACACCGTGCGGAACATCGAGGCGCTTCAGGCGGATCTGGTCGTGATCCGCCATTCCGCGGCGGGCGCGCCGAATTTCCTGGCCTCGCGCGTCCGGTGCGGGATCGTCAACGCCGGCGACGGCGCGCACAGCCATCCGACCCAGGCGCTGCTGGACCTCTTCACCATGCGCGAAAAGAAGGGCTCGATCAAAGGACTGAACGTTTCCATCATCGGAGACATCCTCCACAGCCGGGTTGCCAGAAGCGACATGTGGGGCTTGCTCAAGCTCGGCGCAAACGTCACTTTCTCAGGCCCCTCGACACTGGTGCCGCGCGAATTCGAAGCCGCCGGAGTCCGGGTCTGCGACAATCTGGAGGACGCGCTGGTCGGCGCAGACGTCGTGAACCTTCTGCGCATTCAGCATGAGCGCCAGCGGAGCGGATTCTTTCCGAGCACCGGCGAATACGCAAGAGTTTTCGGACTCAACAAGGAGAGTCTCAAATATATCAAACCGGACGCCCTCATCATGCATCCGGGGCCGATCAACCGGGATGTCGAGCTGGCCTCCGCGCTGGCGGACGGACCGCAGTCGGTCATTCTCGAACAGGTAACCAACGGACTTGCCGTCCGCATGGCGGTATTGTTCCTCGTAGCGGGGTGTCTGAAATGAGCAGCAGAATTTACAGAGGCGCGCGCGTCGTCGATCCCGCGCGGAACATTGACAAAGTCATGGACATCGCCGTATCCGGCGGCGTTTTCGTCGATCCGGAAACCGTGAAGGACGCTCCCGTCGTCGATCTGACGGGTTATGTGCTCGCGCCTGGCTTCATCGACCTGCACGTCCATCTGCGCCAGCCAGGAAAAACCGACGCTGAAACCATTCACACCGGCACGCTGGCCGCCGCCGCGGGCGGATTCACCGCCGTCGTCGCGATGCCGAACACGAATCCCTGCGCGGACAATCCCGGAACCATTCACTACATCCGGACCTACGCCCAGGCCGAAGGCGTCGTCAAGGTGCTCCCCTGCGGGGCAATCACCAAGGGACTCGAAGGCCAGGAGATGGCCGGCATCGGCGGCTTGAAGGCCGCCGGCGTCGTCGCTCTTTCCGACGACGGGAAATGCGTGCAGAACCATGAGCTCATGCGCCATGTGATCGAATACTCCCGCACCTTCCGTCTGCCGATTCTCGACCACTGCGAAGACACCGTTCTTGCCAGCGGCGGCGTGATGCACGAGGGACACTGGTCGGTCTTTCTCGGAATGAAGGGAATGGCCGCCGCCGCGGAGGAGCTGATCGTCGCGCGCGACGCGATCCTCGCAAGAACCGCAAACTGGAAAGTCCATATTCAGCACGTCTCGACGAAAGGTTCCCTTTCGATCATCCGGACGGCGCAGAAGGAAGGAATTCAAATCACGGCTGAGGCGACTCCCCACCACATTGCGCTCACCGACGTGGAAATCAAGAAATTCGATACGAACTACAAGATGAACCCGCCGCTGCGCTCGGAGGCGGACCGCCTCGCGGTGATCGAGGGGCTGCGGGACGGCACGATCACGGTGATCGCCACGGATCACGCGCCGCACACGAATACGGCGAAAACGGTCGAATTCGACTATGCGCCCTTCGGCATCATCGGACTGGAAACTGCGCTGCCCGTCTGTTTCACGGAGCTCTATCACAAGGGGTATCTCGACCTCCCCTCCCTGATCTCGAAGTTCACGAAGGGACCGGCGGAGGTGCTGGGAATGCCGCTGGGCACGCTGGAAAACGGCCGTCCCGCGGACATCACCATTCTGGATCCGGAACGCGAAGGCGTCGTGGACGCGGAGAAGTTCCACTCCAAGTCGCGCAACACGCCGTTCAACGGCTACCGTTACAAGGGATGCGCCGTCGCGACGGTCGTGGACGGGAAATGCGTCTTCAGTCTGCTTGACGCCTTGAAAAAGGACTGATCTGCCGGACACGGCATTGCAGAACAGCGCGGAACATCATTTGCGAAGCGGATGATGTTCCGCGTTTTTTTTTCACTCCTTGTCCGCGGGAAAGACGCATCGGCCTTCCCGCTTCTCCGGCTGTTCAGATGAGACACAGCGGGCCGGGCACCTGAATGTCCGCGCCCGGAAGATAGGAGAGCTTTCCGCTTTCCGGATCATACCGGAAGAGCGCGACGTTGTCGGAAAACTCGTTGCAGGCTCCGACCATGCAGCCGCACGGCAGGAAATTGACGTCGCGCGGACTTTTCCCGTGACTGTCCACAATGTCATACAGCGTCAGCGACGCGTCCGGCGCGACATGGTAGCAGGCAATCGAGTCATATCCGCGGTTGCTGACGATCAGATGCTTTCCGTTCGGAGAGAGACGCACGGCGGCGACCTTGGTCTCCCCTTCGAATTTCAGTCCGTCCGGAAGCGTGGAAAGTGTGGAGAGATGCGTGAGCTTTCCATCCGCGTATTCCAGGACGGAAACCGTGTTGTCCACCTCGTTGGCCAGCCATGCATGTCTGCCGTCCGGCGCAAAGAGAATATGCCGCGGACCGGAACCGGGCGCGCCCCGGTAGCGGAATGCGGGGGCGCCGTCGATCCCCTTTTCCGGCGTGAAGCGGAAGAGCAGCACTTCGTCCAGTCCGAGATCGACCAGACAGAGATAATTCTGATCCGGCGTAAAGCGGACGCAATGGGCGTGCGTATGTTCCTGACGGCGTTTATTCGGGCCGAGTTTTCCCGAGTAGGAAATCATTCTTCCCCCGCCGGTGAAGGAACCGTTCTCAAGCTTGAACTCGTTGAGGTTGCCGCTGGTATAATTGGCGCAATAGAGAAAAGCGCAGGAGCGGTCGGTCGTGATATGGCAGCTTGCCTCGCCGTGAGTTTCGGCATGGTTCATGAAAACCAGCATGGAATCGTCGGAACGGTCATAGGCGGCGACCTTGTTTGTCGTGCCGTCCCTGTAAACCGAGTAGAAATAACGTTTCTGCGGGGAGTACGCAAGATAGGAAACGCCGCGCAGCGGGGTGAAAAACACCTGTCCGCAAACGTTTTCCTCCGTCTGTTCGTAACCGTAAATGCCGCCGGTTTTTTCCTGCGAACGCGCCGCGATATAAAAAATTCCGTCCATGGTGTGCCTTTCTCCTCTGATTGCCGTTTTGGATTATATAGTATCAGTCCGGAAGAAAATTGCCAGTTGCAAACTGCAATAAAACAGGAAAAAAAGCGCATCTGCGGACATCGTCAGTTTTCCGCCATGCCGGTTTCCGAGGCAATGTCCACGGGAAACGGGTGCCAATCCAACTCGCGGCAGATGCAGCCCCGGGCGGCAGGGAATCCGCTTTCCCCGTTCCGGAAAGCGGACTGGAAAAAATCAGACGTCGGGGAAAAGGGAGTTTTCACAAAGCCGCATCATTTCTGTTCATCCTGTACAGAAAATGCTCCGTCTTCCGGATCGGACGGTTGAAACACAGGCGTTTCCTCTCCGGAAAGACAGCCATGAGCATGCCGGACAATCCGTCCGGACTCCAGATAGATGACATCCTCGGCGATGTTTGTGGCACAGTCCGCAATCCGTTCCAGGCTCCTGGAAACGCCGAGCAGAGCCTGAAAGACGGCGATATCCTCCGGAAACTGCCGGACATGTTCCGGGAAATGCGAGGAAAAACGTTCATGCAGCTCGTCGATCCGGCAGTCGCTTTTGATGACGTCGGCGGCAAGCTGGACATTATGGGAGGAAAGCGCCTTGATCGAAGCATCCAGCATTCTGCGCACTGCCCCTGTCATGGATTCGAAATCGACGGGCAGAGGCGGCTGGAGCGAAGCTGGTTTCGATTCGGTGGTAAAGCCGGCGATGTCCACGGCAAGATCTCCGATCCGTTCCAGCTCGGCGTTCACTTTCAGCACGGTAATGACATAGCGCAGGTCTCCGGCCACCGGCTGATACAGAGCAAGAACCTTGAGGCACTCTTCCTCGAGGGCAATTTCATTCCGGTCAATTTCCGTATCCTTTTCGATGAGACGCGCCGCGCTTTGCGTATCGCCCTTCAGAAAGGCGATGACAACACATCCGAGCATCTCCTCGACTTCCACGGCCTGCTGATACAGGCGGCGGTCCAGCGCCCGGATTTCCTTGTAAAAATGGGGTTTCATGTGATTTCTTCCTTTGCATCATCCGAAACGTCCGGTGATGTATTCTTCTGTTTTCTTATTGGACGGATTCGTGAAAATCCTTGTTGTGGTGTCATGTTCGACAATGCGGCCCTTGTAGAAAAAGGCGGTGAAGTCGGATATGCGCGAAGCCTGCTGCATGTTATGCGTGACGATCACGATGGTGAAGCGTTTCCGCAGACTCAGAAGCAGCTCCTCGATTTTCAGCGTGGCGACCGGATCAATGGCGGAGGTCGGCTCGTCCAGAAGGAGAATATCCGGTTCCGCGGCGATGGTCCGCGCAATGCAGAGACGCTGCTGCTGACCGCCGGAGAGGGCAATCCCGCTGCCGTTCAGTTTGTCCTTGACCTCCTCCCAGAGCGAAGCGCCGCGCAGAGCGCCTTCCACCCGCTCGGCGATTTCGCTTTTCCGCAGTTTGAAGTGGAGACGCATCCCGTAGGCCACATTGTCGAAAACCGACATGGGAAACGGCGTCGGGCGCTGGAAGATCATCCCGACCTTCCGCCTCAGCTCCAGCACATCGACATTCCGGTCGAGAATGTTAACCCCGTCAATCAGGACCTCGCCTTCCGCGCGCTGGTCGCGGTAAAGTTCGAAAATGCGGTTGTAAATCCTGAGGTGCGTGGATTTTCCGCAGCCGGACGGACCGATCACGGCGGTGATGCGGTTTTCCGGAATCTCCAGATTGTTGGCAAAGAGCGCCTGATGGTCTCCGTAAAAGAAACTGAGGTCTCTTGCGGCGATTTTGATTTTGAGTTTTTCCTTCGGCGAAAGAAGCGTGTCAAGCATGTTTTTTCTCCCGGCAGACGAACCGGAGCGCAAGGTTCATCAGAAGCAGTGTGATTGTAATCAGAAATGCCGCGCCCCACCCCATCGCGTGCAGTTCCTCGCTCGGCGAATTTGTGGTGTACTCGTTGATGAGGACCGGCAGGTTCGCGGTCGGCTGGGTGAAATAGTGCCACGGCCAGGCATCGCTCCAGAGGGCGGTGAAAAGCAGCGGCGCAGTCTCTCCGGCGGTTCTCGCGACGGCAAGCAGAATGCCCGTCGCCAGTCCCCCTCTGATGCTCCGGCAGACGATGCAGAGGACGGAACGGGCGCGGGTCATCCCCAGCGCAAGCGAGGACTCGTGAACGGATGGCGGAACCATCAGGATCATGTCCTCTGTTGTGCGCATGACGACCGGGAAGAGGATGATGGCAAGAGAAAGCGATCCGGCAAACCCCGAGCGGTGTCCGGTCGTGACGACCACCAGGGCGTAAACGAATACGCCGGCAAGAATCGACGGCAGTCCCATCATCACATTGACGGAAAAGCGGATCAGGTTTCCGATCCGGCTGTTCTGTCCGTAAATGGCAAGTCCGACGCCTCCTGCGAATGCCGCCGGCACGCCGATCACGACAGCAGCCAGCGTGATGAACACCGTCCCGAGAATCGCATTGCCGACTCCGTTGTCCGGCTCGCCCGGCGGCTTGCTTCCGCAGAAGAGGAAATCCAGACCGATGACCCCCGCGCCGTTCCGGATCACGGACCAGAGAATCCAGAACATGCAGAAGACCGCAAGTGCGACCCCCCCGGCGGAGAGCAGCCACATGACGGCGTTCAGAAGTTTCCGGAAAAACACCGGACGCCTGACACAGCAGTGCGTGTCTCTCATTTTTCACCTCTCTTCCGATCCATGTTCCGCAGATAGAGCTGTGCGACAGCCTGCACGGAAAGGGAAAGCAGCATCAGGATGAGTCCGAGCGCAAACAGAACACTCCGGAGAAGCCCGTCCGCCTCGTTGAAGTTGTTGGCCAGCGTCGCTGCGATCGTGGTTCCGCTTCCGAAGAGGGAATGCGGGAGCTCCGCAATGCCTCCGATCACGAACAGGACGGCCATCGTCTCTCCGAGCGCTCGGCCAAGTCCGATGAAGACCGCTCCGAGAATTCCCCGGAGTCCGTGGCGCAGCACGATGTCCGAAGCCACTTCCCAGGAGGTGCAGCCGATTCCATAGGCCGCCTCCCGGAGCGGTCCCGGCGTCATGCGGAACACGTCGCGCATGACCGCGCAGATGTAAGGCAGAACCATCAAAGCGAGAATCAGTCCGGCGGTCAGGAATCCGAAGCCGTTGTAATCCTCCCCGAAGAACGGCACTTTCCCAAGCCCGAGCGTATCCGCCAGAAACGGCTGGATACACTCCTGCATCACCGGCGCGAGCACGAAAAGCCCCCACATGCCGTAGATGATGCTGGGAATCGCCGCGAGAAGATCCAGCGCCTGGCTCAGCGGATAAGCGAGCCATTCCGGCGCGTTCACGAGAAACAGCGCGCTGATGAAACCGAGCGGAGCCGCGATTCCAAGCGCAATCAGCGTCGTCACAAGCGTTCCGCTGATTGCGGGGAGAGCGCCATACAGTTCCTGCACGGGATCCCACTGCGTCGAGACGAGGAATCCGAATCCGAAGGTCCGGAACGCCTCGGCGGAGTTGCCGCCGAGCAGAATCAGGAAACCGATTGCCGCGGCGAGCGGAAGGAAGGCGCACAGGAGTGTCAGGATCATGAACGCCCGGTCGCGGAGGTTTTCTTTTTTGCGAAACAGTTCAAACATGCCTCGGAATCCTCCGCTCCGGATTAAAGCGCGTTCTTCCGTCCGTTGACGGTGATTTCGCTCTTCCAGTAATCTGCGATTTTGTCAACCACGTTCTGCGGCATCGGGACGTAGTGCATCTTTGCGGCCGTCGCGCGCCCGGACTTGAAGCACCATTTGAAATAGTCCAGCATCGCACGGGCCTCCGTCGCGTTTTTCTGATCGCGGTGAATCAGGATGTATGTGACGCCGACGATCGGCCAGCTGTCGTTTCCGGGCTGGTCGGTGAGCATCTGGCGGAATCCCTCCTCCGCCTTCCAGTCCGCGTGGGCGGCCGCGGCGGAAAACGCCCTGCTGTCCGCGCTGACGAATTTTCCGTCGCGGTTTTTCAGCATCGCGACCGGAATGCGGTATTCCGCCGCAAACGTGTATTCGGTGTAGCCGATCGCTCCGCGGCTCTTCCTCACCATGTTGCAGACCCCGGGATTCTTGCTGCCGCCGATGCCGGCGGGCCACTTCACATCGGAACCCGCGCCGACCTTCTCCGCCCATTCGCGGGAGACTTTCGCAAGGTAGTCCGTGAAGATGTAAGTCGTTCCGGAGCTGTCGCTTCTGTGAACAACGGTGATTTTCAGCTTCGGCAGACGCAGCCCCGGGTTCAGCGCGACGATCCGCGGATCGCTCCAGTTCTTGATTTTGCCGAGGAAAATGTCCGCAAGAACCTGCGCATCCAGTTTCAGCTGATTGTTCTTCACGCCCGGCAGATTGCAGATCGGCACCACGCCGCCGCTGAGCATCGGGAACTGAAGCAGTCCAGCCTTGCTGAGTTCGGAGATTTCCAGCGGCTTGTCACTTCCGCCGAAGTTCGCGGTTCCCGCCTTGATCTGGTTGATTCCGGCGCCCGATCCGAGCGGCTGGTAATTCACACGGACATTCTTTCTCACATTGCTGAATCCGTAGGTCCAGACCCGGTAGACCGGCGCGGGGAACGAGGCCCCGACGCCGTTGACGGTGATTTCCGCGGCATCCGCGCATAATGCCAGTCCCATTGCCGCGACTGCGAGTGTTTGTTTCAACATCTTGTTTCTCCTTTTTTGATTTTCAAAAAAATCTGTTAACAGTGCGATGCTCCGCATCGCCAGAATATCTTCGTGCTTTTCTCTCGGTCCCGGTGCGGTCCGCCTGCGCAAGCCGGCAGCCGCAGGCGGATGATTTCGCGCGCTGCGCGACCAGCGTTTCGCCGCTGGAGCACGCCAAGGGCCGGAAGGCCCTTGACCCCGCGAAAAATGCTGACGAATTTTTCCGTAATAAAAAATAATTTGTTCTGCAAATCATGATTTGTGCTCTCCTTTCACTCCCCGTGCGGCCCAGCTTGCGCAAGCCGGCCGACGCAGGCGGCATCCCCGATATCCCGGCGCTCTGCACCGGGGCAGTCTGCCGCTTAATACGTATCCCAGTCGGGCTTCCTGTCCGGATCGAGTCCCCACTGGCCGTAGCCGTAGGAGTTTTTCTCACCCGCGTCCCTGACCTTGGAGCGGATCACCTGAATGTCGGAACTGATGTTTTCCGGCAGCGGGCTGTCCGGACGGACGGTTTCGCATTCCGCCACGACGACAAGCTGCGATTTCTTCGTCGATTCGCTCTCGGTCGAGAATGCCCAGCCGAGGAGCGGGATGTCCTTGAGAATCGGAATGCCGCCCTGACCGCGGACCACGTCGAGCTTTTCAATGCCGCCGATGATGAAGCGGTTCTTCCGATTGCCGATCATGATGCGCGTGGTCAGCGGTTCAAGCTGCGACTGACGCGGCGTGCCGTCGGAAAGATATCCCATCAGGGTGTTCGAGGTGACGGAAACGTCCAGAATCGTGGCATTCGCCGTGATCGACGGCGTCACCTCCATCTGGAAAAGATAGCCACCTGCAATACCCTCCTCAATTTTGAATCCGCCCTCGGAATCCAGCACGTTTTCCGCACCCCAGGCGATTCCCGTGACGGAGGGGGAGACCACGACCTTCTTTCCGTATTCCTTCCCGTCCTTGTAGAAGCGCGCGCCGTTGTGCGCGGTGAGAAGCACGCGGACGTCGCCGTTCGCATCGGCGGTTTTCGCCGCGCCGACCACCGCGTCGGCCGGAACGAGCGTCACCGCTTTCCCGTTCGTGTCGACCATGTTCCCCACCGGGGTGACATTGCCGTTTTCATCATAGTTGTTCCCGAGCTGAAGCGAGAAGGAACTGCCCGTCTGTTCCCCCTGCTTTGCATAGACGATTCCCGTATTTCTCGTGAGCGATCCGGTGCGGTTGTTGCGGATCGAGAGTTCGCCGGCATATGCTACTTTCCCCTTGCCCCTGGAAACCAGGAAGTCAAGATAGCGGGTATTCCACTTCGGGTTGAAGTTGAAATACTGGGAGTTGTTCGAGCCGACATTGCGCCGGAGACCGCCGCCGAAAACCGCCGACCAGTTGTCGCGGTAGCGCGCGCCTGTGCTGAAAAGATCCGCGCCGTCGTTGTTCTTCCATGCCTGGAAATCCGCGCCGATCCGTCCGTCGTTTTCCGCGAAAATCTCGTAAATCATGTATTTTACGCGGACTTCCGGATGCGGCACGTCATAGAGCCGGAGCATGTCCTCGATGTTTTTCCGCGAATAAAGCGCGGTGTTGAAGAAGAGACAGTTCAACCCCCTGTCCACGGCGACCTTGTCCTTTCCGCCGATCAGCTCCACCAGATCGTCGGACATGTTCGCGCCGACGTTCCGGATCATGGTATTGAGCTCGCTTGCCGGACGGTTCGCCGGGAAGTAAACATATTTGGGCTGTCCGGAGGAATTCCGCATTCCCGGCTTGTCGAGAAAAGCGACGATCGAATCGATCCCCATGCCGTTGAGTGAGTCCCGGAAGCGGTATTCCTCGGCCGATACGATCAGCGCGCCGGTCCCGTCCGCGAACTTGACGCATTCGACTCCGGTCGGAACAGCAATGCCGCTTTTCGTACGGTAGACATTGTAATAGTTGTGGGGCTGGTCCGGATCGTCGCCGTCCTTGTAGTTCACGCGCAGCGCCTGCACCATCTCCCGGAGAAAGGGACGGATCGAATTGGGATCCGCGTGCTTCAGAATGTAGGTTTTCGTGATGATTTCGGGATCGTTGGTCTCGCGGATGAAGTGAACCATTTCCGCGCCATCCCTGATGTTCAGGCGGAGCTGCGCCTGCACCGAGGAGGGGAAGTAGGCGGGATTCGCGTTGCCGCTTGGCATCTCGTTGGCGGAGAGCATGCCCGCGCAGAGAGTTGCTCCGAGCATCGCAAGCGGACGAATTGAATTCATTGTTTTCATGATTCAGGCATCTCCTTGTTTCACTGTTTCGCAGGGACGAGTTCCGTCAGGGGAGCCATGCGCCCGGAGAGTTTCGCCAGATCCGCGTCGGGATGAACGAACTCGGCCGAAACCGTCAGGAAGAAGTGGGTCCTGTCCCTGTTTTTCGTCGTGTAGCCGAAGATGTATTTCAGCACAGGCAGTTCGCAGAGGAAGGGAATGCCGACGGTCTGTTCCACCTCGGAGTCCTTGACCCATGCGCTCAGAATCTTTTCATGATTGACCGCCACGGTCACATACGAATCGACCGACCCGGACTCCTTCAGCTCCTCGCCGTAGTTGTTGCGCTCGACAACCTGCGAAACGTCCAGCAGATAATTGAAATTGACATTGCCGCCGAACTGCCTGGCATAATCCTCTTCCGCATAAGGCAGAAGCCCGTTCGCGTCCGGCTTGACGGAATTGAAGCAGATCACGGGATTGGAGACCGTAAGGGCGAGTTCCGATCCGGAGGCCCGGATGAAAGTCTTGTCGTTTTCCTCTCCGTCCTTGACGAGATTCTGATATTCCGGCGTGAACCCGAGAGAATAGCTTCCTTCCTCGTTGTTGGTGATCGTGAGCGTGCCGCCGGCCGAAACGGTCGCCATGCCGTTCTGCTGGAGAAGACGGATGAAACTCATGTCGAAGGCGGGGGCGACGAAAAAGCCTCCGTAGGTGTAGGAAAATGCTCCCGCCGCGGAAGGCGCGACCTGGAGCAGTTTCTGGAAAAAAGCCTCGTTGAGTTTCAGGTTCGTCAGGTTGAATCCCGCGCCGAGAAGATCCATGCCGGGTCCGTTTTTCCATGCCAGATAGTCCGCGCCGAGATCGCGCATCATGCTTTCGCGGATTTCATAGATGCGGAAGGTCAGGCTGACCTGCGGAAGCGGCCGGTCCAGCCAGCTGATGTATTTGACAAGATCGCTGCTCTTGCGTTCGGAGTCCTTCCAGTAGATCAGGTTCGTCGCCTCGTCATATTTGACGACGGCGTCCTGTTTTCTGTCTGTTGTCGCGTTCGCGGGAATGCCGGTGGCGATCATCAGGTCGACAATCTCCTGACTGGAACGGTATTTCGGCGTGTAGACATAACGCTGAATCCCGGTTCCGTCGAGCAGCGAACCGTGGGGGCCGCGTTTCGCGGAAGGCCGGTCGAGCTTGGCGATCATCTCGTCGACATAGGGCATCATCCGGACTCCGGTCGTAACGGCGATCCACTGTTTTTCGGAGGTGTAGTTGATGCGGTCCGCCGTCGAATTGGACGAATAGCGCTTCACCGCGCCGAGGACGAAAGGAACCAGATCATTCGCCTTCAGGTGCTTCAGTTCGTAAATCTTGCTGACCATGTAGTTCTGGGCGTCGTCCTCCTTGAATCTGATTTTCTGGATTTTGTCCTGCCGCGTCGATCTGGTTTCCGAGACGGGATCGAACGCCGGCGCATCAACTGCGGCCAGCATTGCGGCGGTCCCGCCCAATGCGATTTGAAACCATCTTTCCTTCATGAAAACTCCTTTGTTTCCGATTTGCCTTCCGGCGTTTTCCTCCGCCGATGCCAAATACAATAACACCGCAGAATTAGAGTATGATGAAGGATTTGTTAGAGTTTCATTCAAACAGGAAGAGTGGAAGACGAAACGTCAAAATCAGGAAAAGATGCCGCTGCCGGACGGAACGGCAGGATGCTGCCACAAGCATTCAGGCATGGGAATCCGGACAGAATTTCAGGATTCCTGTTCCTCGCGCATCCGGAAATCCGAGGGAGTTATGCCCGTTCTTTTCTTGAAAATACGGGAGAAATGATACTGATCCGTAAAATTCAGTTTTGCGGCAATCTCGGAAATCCGGATGTCTCTGACGGTCAGCATGGATTTGGCGATGTCGATTTTTCTGGCAAGAAAATAATCGTAGGGCGTCCGTTTCAGTTCCTCGCGGCAGATCTGAATGATCCGGTTGCGGGGAATGGACAGATCGCGGCTCATCCGGTCGAGATTCAATTTTCCGTAAAGCATTCTGTCGAGATAGTGGCGGATCTTCAACGCCTGTGTGGAGAGCGGCACATCTCCGGAGGCCCGGTTCGCCAGATACTGGATCAGCTGGAGAAGCAGAAGCGCGGCGCGGTCGTTCATGTCGCTGCTTTTCAAGCGGAAGAGTTCGATCATCTCCTGGAAAATATTCTGAAAATGCTCTTCTCCGCACTGCGGGAAAAAATATCTGTTTTCCAGGTTGTAAGTCCGGATCAGCACTTCGGGCAATGCCCCCGTCAAACAGAAATAACGCTTGACCCAGGGGGCTTTCCTCTCTCCGGAAATAAGATGAGTCCGGTTCCGGGGGAGAATGTAGATGTCGCCCTGTGAAACGGAAAAAGATTTCTCCTCGATTTTTACCGAACCCTGTCCGCGGACGACGAATTCAAACACCCAGAACGGATAATTGCGCCTTTCATAGCAGAGGAGAGAATCCTTCGGAGGGATTTCATTGGCGTTCAGCAGCACCAGCGGCCATTTCAGAGAATCCAGATAGGCGTCGCCGAGGGCTTTCTCACCGTAAATGCGGGACAGAGCATCCGTACGGAGTATCCGCTCTTTGCCATCCTCTGTTTTATGAAGATATTTCATTCTTCCATATGCCTGTTGATTCATATTTTGTTATTATTATACATCTTTTTTATGCTATTTTCCATTCCATAAAGATAAAAATATGGTATAATATAGGACAGAACGGATTCGGAAAACAGATCAGACAGGAGGGTAAAACGGATCGATGAAATCCCATGCCGTGAATGAATCTTCTTCCCGCAGAATGCCGGCTTTTCTCCAGCCGATGTCAGGCTTCACATTGATCGAGCTCCTCGTCGTGATTTCGATCATCGCGATTCTGGCCGCGATGCTCCTTCCCGCTTTGAACAATGCACGGGAAAAAGCGAGAAGCATCGCCTGTCTGAACATCACGAAACAGTTCGGCGTGGCCATCCACAGCTACCTGAATGACAATAGCGAATGGCTGTTCCCCTATCGCGAAGGCATCGGCGTGCCGAATGAAAAATTCTGGAACCAGTCCGGCGACCGGGGATATATCGCCCCCTATCTGCAGGATAAAACAGGACTTGAAATCGGAAGGGTGCGACAGGCAGGCAGCCCATATACTCCTTTCCGTTCCCCGTTCGCGTGTCCAAATCTGGAAGCGCTGCCCGACGATGACGCCTTCGCGTTCGCATACAATCAAGGGCAGAACAGCTGCAATATCACAAGATATTCCCGTTATGTCCTGCCCTCGCGAACGGCGCTGATTTTCGAAGAAACCGACACTCCGAACCGCCTGGCCTATCAGGTATTCAACTATCCCGCGACATTCCGGCATTTCGGAGGTTCCAACGTCACTTATGCCGACGGTCATGCGGCATGGCGCCACCGGCGGGATTTCCCGACAAATGCCTATCATATATTCTGCAGAGGTGTTCAGAGCGGCGACTTCAACATTATTTTCTGACTTCTGCATAGTTTCAGACGGGATGCCGCCATACGAAGATTCCCGGAAGGGAGAAAAATTCCCTGACTCCGCATGGAATACACCGGACACAGGCGCGCCCGTGCAACCGGAACGGCAGACGGAAACCGAATGGAAACAGACAGTCTTAAAATATCAATCAGGAGATCCATCATGAAACAAATCGGATTCATTGCAGCGGCGCTGCTGGCTTCCTCAGCACTTCTTGCGGAAAACGTCGACATCAACGGAGACTTTCAAAAGATCACCAAATGGAAAACCGCCGATGGCTGGCTGAATACCGATTCAAGAGGCAGGGCGGAAGTGATCCGCGAAGGGAACCGCAATGCAGTCCGGATCACCCTCAGGGAAAATTCAGGATTCAACACCTTCCGCCGCATGAAAAGCGTTCCGGTCCATGCGGCGGACCGGGTGACCGTCCGCATGACGGCTTCGGGAAAAGGCATTCTGGGGTGCGGTGTCGCCTGGACGAAAAAAGGTGTCTATGCGGAAAATGACCAGAAATGGTTTCATCTGACCCCCGAACCGAAGGAATATGTCTTCAGCGGAGCTCTCGGCGGACGCGGAGAAAAAGGAATGGACGGTTTTATCGTAACGGCAATCCTGATTCCGGAAAAACCCGGGGAAAAGGATGTTTTTCTCAAACTGGATTCCGTCACTCTTGATGTGACTTCTTCCAGATAAGCGGGGTGGTTCATGAAACGGATTTTCACGGCATTGGTCGCAATCCTGGCATCCGCTCTGTTTGCGGACGGATTGCCGCGCGTCACGCAGACAGACGGAAAAACGGAAAAAATCACGGCGTTTGAGGTCGTTGTGCCGAAAGAGATTCCGCTGCTGAAATTCGCGGCGGAGGAACTCTCCACTTATCTGGGAAAAGTGACCGCTTCCGAGGTTCCCGTTCTCTCCCGGAAGAGCGGGAAGGCGTTTGCCGTCGTGATCGGAGACTGCGAGGAGGCGGGAAAGGCCGGACTTGAGGTGGAAAAACTCGCGCCGGAAGGCTATTTCATCGAAAGAAAAGGTTCCTGCGTCTACATCCTCGGGAAGGACGATCCGAAGAATGCTCCCGAACGGAACACCTGGCTCCAGCGCTATCCGCGGGGAACTCTCAACGGCGTCTACGACTTTCTGGAACGGTTTGCCGGCGTCCGCTTTTTCTTTCCCGGCGAAATCGGAACCGTTGCAAGAAAAAAAGGGTTTGTCGCGCTTCCGGAACGGATCCACATTGTGGAACGCCCGGACTTCATCTCGCGCATCTACAAAACCGGAATCGGGCCCGAAAACGGCAGATGGTATGACAAACAGACGGAATACAGCGGCGTCCGCGGCGATTATCTCCATCTTCTGCGCCTGCGGATGAGCGACAGCAGCATTCCCTACGCCCACGGTCTTGCGCACCGCAGCTATGACAGGCGTTTCGGGAAAACCCATCCCGAATATTTCGCATTGAAGACCGACGGCAGACGCTACATCACGCGGAAGGACGGCAAATACGCCCCGCAGCTCTGCTTCACCAGCGGCATCCTCGAGGAAATTTATCAGGACGCGAAGTCCTACTTCAAGGGAGAAGGCGCGGAGGTGCGTGGCGCGTTCTCGACCTACGGAAAATTCTGGTCCTCCGCGAGCGGCGGCAAATATTTTTCCGTCATGCCGCACGACAGTCTCTACTGGTGCGCATGTCCTTCCTGCGCGAAAATCGGCTCTCCCGGAAGCATCGCCCGCGATGAAAAGAACGGGCGCGGCATCAGCGACTACCTCTGGCGTTTCACCGCCGATCTCGCCAACCGCCTCAAAAAGGAGGGTTTCCGCGATGCCAGGATCACCCAGATGGTCTATATGCCGATGCACCTGCTTCCCGCTTTCGATCTGCCGGACAACATCATGATCCAGATCGCGGTGACGGGGCCGGGCAAAAAGGATCAGACGGCGGACGATGAAAAGCTCCGTCAGTGGCACAGAAAACTGAATGCGAAACTGAATGTCTGGACCTATCCCGGGAAAGTGCTCGGGAGTGCAGTCTACACGGGCATTCCGCCGATGCTCGCCCGCGCTACCGGGAAATACTTCCATGACCGCGCCGGCATCCTGAACGGCGTTTTCTACGAGTCGGAGACGGACGAATACATCTTCTTCTACCTGAACCATTACATGCTCTGCAAAATCACGTGGGACACCTCGCTCGACCCCGACGCGATCCTGCGCGATCATGAGGAAAAGATGTTCGGCGCGGCCGCGGCGCCCATGCGGGAATTCTTCGCCGCGCTGGAAGAGCTCTGGCTCTCGGTCATCGGAAACACGGTGGACACCAATCTCGGACCCGTCCCGCAGCTGCCCGGCAAATACGTGTTCTGGAAAAACATCTATACGGAGGAGCGCCTGAACCGTTTCCGCACGCTGTTCCGGCAGGCGGAAAAACTTGCGGCGGATGATCCGGAATCTCTCGCCCGGGTGCGTTTCATGAAGGAGAAAATGCTCGCTCCCATTCTCACGGAAGCGGAAAAATACAAGCTGGAACGCGAAGCCGTCGGTTCCTGGGAGTGCGCGATCCCCGGAGAAGTGTATCTCCGCCCCTTCCAAGGCGACATCGCCGAAGTCGCGACGAAGGTGACAATGAGTGACGACGGGGACAGCTACCGCTTTCTCTATGAATGCGAAGAACCGCAGATGGACCGGATCGTCCTGAAGCAGAGGGAACGAGACGCCGCACAACTGTATGCGGATTCCTGCGTCGAGCTCTTCCTGAACCCCTCCGGCGACCGGCGGAACTATTTCCACTTCATCGTCAACACCGCCGGCGTCCTTTACGATTCAAAAAACTTCTCCTCGGACAACTCTTCGTTCCGCGATGTCAAGTGGGAGAGCGGCGCGGCCGTGAAAACCTCGCGGACGACGAACGGCTGGACGGCTGAAATCCGAGTTCCCAAAAAAGCGCTCGGAACCATCGCGCCTTCCGGGTTTCCGGTCAACTTCGCCCGGCACCGCGCCCTGACGGAGAAGGCCGCCGTTCCGTATTATCACTGGAATCCGCATCCGAACCGCGGATTTCATGCGATTGAAAATTTCGGCGTGATGAAGCCGGCCGCGCTGAAGAGGAAAAATCTGATCCCCGGAAGTGATTTCGATGTGACGCAAACCGGTGTTCACGCAGGGAAGTGGCATCTCTGGAAAGAGGACCGGAAAGGGGGTGACAACCATGAACTGGACAAACGGATCTTCATCACAGCGGGCCGGAGCCTCCGCCTCGAAAACGTCACGGGGAAACGCATCAACGCGGCGATACCGCTCGACGGCGTCAAACCGGACACCCGATACCGTTTCTCGTTCTTCATCCGCACGGAAGACATCCGCCTGCTGAAGAAATCCTCGCTCGGTGCGGGAGCGTTCATATCCGCCAACAAGGGAAAATTCCACGTCCGCGGACTCGCCCGCTACTCCGGGACGACTCCGTGGATCCGGGAATGCGCGGAATTCACCACGCCGCATCTTCTGGAGGATCGTCTCACGGTCGGGCTCTGGATCTGGAACGCGACGGGAAAAGCGTGGTTCGACGCCGTGACGCTGGAGGAGATCCCGCAGGAGAAATAAGCGATCTCCGCGCATCTTCCGGCGAGACGGCAGACCGGAAGCTGCGCGGAACGGAAAAAGCCCCCCTTATTCCTTTCCGGCGGCCCGGAACCATGCCGCAAGATTCTGTCCGATCAGCTGTTTTCCGCGATCGTTGTTATGCACGGCGTCGCGCCGGAACCAGTTCAGCGGCATGCGGGCACGGGCAATCGCGTCGCAGGGAGCGCTTGTAAGATCCCAGTATGCGGTGCGGGTCCTGCGCACCGCGCGGCGCTGATAATCCCGCTGCAGCGGTTTGAATCCGTGAGGCAGCTGCCAGTCCTCGCTCCACGCTGTCTGCTCCGGGGAAACGCGCCATTCGTAAGAAGGCGGAGGACTCATCACCACGACTTCGCTGCCGATCGCCCGGCACTGTTCAATCACGGAGACCAGATTCTCCTCGGGATTTTTGTTCTCCTTCGGATTCGCGTTGTTGGAAATTCCGCCGATCATGACAAGATCCGGCTTGAAATCCGCGACATACTCCTTGAAATGCGCGGGATCCCTGTAATACCAGCATCCGGTGGAACCCCGCACGGAAATCACGAATTCCAGCTCGGCATCCGGGAAATCGCGCATGACGAGCGCCTGGAAATTGGAGGTCCAGGTATCGTTGACGATACTGTCTCCCAGCATGAGAATCCGCCATTTCCGGCCGTTCCGCAGCGCCTCCTTCGTGCGGGGGAGAAGGGCGAACGCGTCCGGAGCGATTTCGAAACGGATCTGCGGAAGCCGGGCGTAAAGGCGGTCACACCACGCGGCCGCTTCCGCGGGCGTGATTTCCCGCAATTCGATGTCTTTCACGGACACACCCTTTTTGGAAACGAAGGCGATCACGGCGCTCTCCGCTCTGCCGTCCGCGAAGAAGACCTCTTCATAGCGTTCCATCTTGTCGGAGGCGTACAGTGCGCTGTTGATGTCGGGAAGCGCCCTGCCCGCACCGTCGAAGAAATCAACCCACCAGTATCCCTGCACCTGCGCGGACGCGGTGAAGGAAAGGCGGAAAAAAGCTCCTTTCCCCGGCTTTTTCCCCAGACGGATCGGCGGAGACTGAATCCGTCCGCCCTTGCTCTCATAATACCCTTCGAAAGGAATGTAAACGCTTTTCCCCTCTTCGGACGCAAGAAAGGTCCAGCCTTTCCCCCCGTCGGGAATCCCCGTCATGGAATAGGGACATTCCAATGCATGCGGGGCGCATCCGCCGATTGCAGCTGAGGCAGTCATCATAAAAAGCACCTTTCGTAAATAACAAGCGTTCCACAAAAGAATACGGGCGGCGCGGCGGCGTGCCGGCTGCCCGGAACAACAAAGTTTTATCCTGCTCAAGGACATTTCACTTCTCCTCTTTCTGAAAACAGGCCGGAATGGAAACTCCGGGAAAACCGCAGATGCCATCCCCGCCATCGGGTTCAAGCTCAATTCCGGGAGGGATTGAAAAATTCCAGAATCGGCGCGGTGTCGTCCAGACCGTGCGGATGATGGCCCCAGAGACTCCGCCGGATGATCCGGATGGAACCGCCGTTCGCCTGGAAACGTTCGGCAAAAAGCTCGCAGTTGTCCCGGGGAGGCACGGAAAGGTCCGCCGCTCCGTAGATCAGGAGCATTGGAATTCCGACAAGCCTTTCCGTCTGGTTGACCGGCAGGCGCGGATCGTTTTCCACCCCCTGCGCGGAGGCGAGACGATAGGGTTCCTGAACCAAATTGAAATGCGGGAAGTTCTTGAAACTGCAGACCGGCGCATCCAGATAAATGCGGTCGATTCCTTCCGGATTGAACGCAGCGTAACGCAGCGAATAAAGACCTCCGAAACTCAGTCCGATCAGTCCTGGTTTCGCGGCAAGCCCCAGTGAGCGAAGAAAAGCGTGATAACGTTGGAAAACTCCAAGCGCCTCGTCGCATGCATACCCCGGCACCTTGATGTGCACATGATGAAAGCCGCGCGCAAGCAGCTCCGGCACGCCGGTACGTTTCACAAAGGCGTCCGGCCATTCCATGCACCAGGTCCACGGCATTCCGGGCGCGGCCTTTTCCGGTTCGACCAGCCAGGCTTCATGTCCCTCGAAATCGAAGATCCGGCGCCGGAAGCCGTACCAGACATCCTCCCTGACCTCGACACCATTCAGATCCGGACTCATTTTCACTCCCCTGTTGTTTTGATGGAACAATCCGGATTCATCGGATTGCGGATTCCGAAAGGAGCCCCGTCAAGCTCAATGCGGAGGAAGCGGGGCATGCCTTCCGGCGTCTTTTCGACCAGACCGCGCACAGTGACCACGTCGCCATTCTGACGGAAGGGAATCACCTCCCCCGTATCCAGATACGTGATTTTAAGAATCCGGTTGCCGATGCCGCAGATCCGCCGTTCGGGCCCCTGAATCCGGATCAGACGCAGATAAGCGACATTTCCGCAGGCCGTGGTGATTTCCCGGTCGTGATACTGGAAGGGATGCGGTTCAATGTCGAAAAGCGCCTCCTGATTGACCTTCACCCATTTTCCAACGGTCTCAATCAGGCTGCGCTGATCCTCCGGAACGGATCCGTCCCCCCGGGGACCGATATTCAGCAGCAGATTGCCGCCGTTGTGACGGTTGCTGGAAAGCATCTCCGCCACCTGGCAGGGCGTCTTGTCAATCGGAGAATCCTTGCAGTATCCCCAGCAGCTGCGCTGGAGGCTGTAGCAGGATTCCCAGATGCCGCTCGGATCGCCGTCGGCATGGCCCTCGCAGGATTTCAGGTCCGTATCCTCGCCGCAGCGGCTGACAAGCATTTCCGGCTGGAGAGACCGGATCTCCCGGTGCAGTTCGCGGAGGCGCCAGGTCTCGGGCGGCGGACATCCGTCATAAAAGAGATAGTCGATCTTCCCGTAACCGGTCATGAGTTCCCGGATCCGCCGGTGGGTTCCGGACACGAAACGCTCCCAGGACTCCCGGGAAACCGGTCCCCCGCGGTAATCGGGATCGGACCAGTCGGCAACCGAGTAATAAAAACCGACACCGAGACCGTGTTCGCGGCACGCGTCGGAAAATTCATGCAGAATTTCCTCTCCGATGAAATATCCTTCATGATGCCGGGTCGTAAGGACGGCATATTTCATTCCGCCGCGGACCGCCAGTTCCACCCATTGCCGGGCACAGCCCTTTTCCGGCCGGAATCCCGGCAGGGCGTCACGGTAATACTCCTCCGGATTCCTCCGTTCCAGAAACATCAGCCACTCGCCGAGTCCGTAAACGGAATACAGTCCGTAATGGATGAAGAGACCATACCCCCAACGATTGAAGATTTTTTTCTTTTCCGCAATTGTCATTTCAATAACCGGAATCCTTTCTTTCTGTTGCTGTCCCTTCCGGAGTTTCCGTCACATCCTCCGGAAAAGGAGAAATCCTTTTCATTCGGGTTCCGGAACTGCCGGAAACGTCGAATCTTCCATCCGCACCTCGCGGGTCGCCGGATGAAAGATGAAATCAAGCCTGCCCCTCCTTGCAGCGGGAAAGCCGGAACTCCCGGCAAAATCCGGGAAGCGTCTGCCGGTCCTCAGGCAGATTCCCGGATAAAAACCCAGCCTATCCCATGTCTGCGGCAGGTCCAGGCAGGCATGGTGCACAGACGTGGAAAATTCCCCCCTCTGACAGAGGCGCAATGCAACGATCCGGGGATCCCGCGGCCGCCGATCCGGATAAAACGATGCGCCGAATCCATCATACGCCAAACGCATAAAACACTTTTGCCCCTGCCTTTTCCCGCGCCGGAAAGCTATTTTTCCCGGACGAAGAGTTCCAGATTGTGAACAAACGGGGACAGCCCCGACGTTTCCGCGCGTTTCATCCGGAAGCGGAAAAAGAGATATTCCGCATCCTCCGGAACCGTCTCCCATTCCGCAAGGCGGATCTTCCGGAAGGGACCGCCGTCATAGCGGCACTCCGCCGTGAAACTCCCGCCGTTGAGTTCCGTGTCAAACTGCATTTTCCACTGTTTCAGCAGAGAGGCCTTGATCCGTCTCAGCAGAATCTCTCCGCGCGCCGGAACGCATGCTTCCGTGCCCGACGGCCTGACCCTCTCCGGAGCGTCCGTCATCGTTTCCGGGGCGAGGATGAGGCAGTCCAGCTTCGCACCGCCGCACCACGCGTGCGGACTGGGAAAAGTCCACACATGCCGTCCTTTCTCCAGACGGTAGAGCGGCCCCTTGTGCCAGCGCCAGACGTTCGGTGTCAGGCGGATGGAATCCTCCACGGAACGCACTTCCCCGCCGTCCATGCATTCGCCGTGCAGATAGCCGAGATCCGTCGGGAAGGACGCCCGGTACCACGCACGATATACGCCCGGATTCACGACATCGAAGCGGAACTCCAGAAAACGGACATGAATCAGCGACACGGCATTCCCCTGTCTGTCAAGCCGGACATCCGGATAGTTGTAGTTCAGCCCGTACATCTGTTCCGCCTCGAAGAAAATTCCGTCTCCTTGCTGAACCTGGCGGCACGGCAGATAAGCCATGCCGTGCCGGTTCAGAATCATATCCCGGCTTTCCTCGACCCTCAGGCGCGCACGGAACGCATCGTCCCCGGCCGCCAGACAGCCTGAGGCAAACACGGTCAATGCGGAGATCAGGGAAATCATATGCATCGCCATCTTTCCTTTTCAACTATTTCAACGCGGAAAACGGGAGAAAGCACGGTTTGAGGAACCCTGCGAACTTGTTATCCTTCCCCCGGGGCAGAAATCCGCCGCAGAAAAGCCAGCCGCCGGGAACATCCACAACATCAACGCCGACGGTTTTCGGAGGACACGGCATGTTTCCGGCGACTTCCCATTCCTTGAGCTGAATCCCGTCCTCCTCCTGCACGGTCTTGTAAATCCTGCCGGAGATCTCGTCAAAGTAGTAAAGCGCATTGCTGTGCACTTTCAGATACCCCTGCGCGTTATCCGGGGAGTCGACACGCTCCCATTTGCCCGCGGCGGAACCGTCTTCACGGAGTTTCAGGGCATACATTTTTCCGGATCCCTGCCGCCAGGTGGACCGGCCATTGGCATACAGAACGCCGCGCCAGCAGACAAGCCCCCCCTGCGCGACGGCGGTCGGATACGAAGGAAGCGTCTTCCATTCCCCCAGCTCCCCGTCCTTCAGAATCTCCGCGGAGACAAGATCACTGCGGTTGTTTCCCCCCAGCACATAAATCCGGTTTCCATGCATCGCCGCCCGGCAGTGTTTCACGGGAAACGGCAGAGAGCGGACTTTTTTCATTCCTTCCAGCGTTCCGTCACCCTTGACGATTCCCGTCAGGATCACATCCGTGGGCTGCCAGCGTTTATTGTTTATGGTTCCGGATCCCCCGATCAGCCAGAAACGTCCGTCCTGCGTGACAACAGCGCCTTCCTTCGCATCATATTCCGGGAAGTTTTTATTGGGATAAATCTTCAGGCGTTTTCCTGTCGCGCCGTTCTGGAAATCGCGAGTGCAGTACCGCCGGTCGGCCGGCATGAACATCGTCCCGTTCAGACAGACGTTCATCAGATGCGTCCCTTCGTTGTCGAAGGGCATGCTCTTTGCAGGTTCGGAGGCGGGCAGAAGGGAGCCTGCAAGCGCAAGTCCCGCAGCCAGAAAAAATGAGGAGTGCTTCATCGTGAATCCTTTCCGTGTTCGGTTATTTTGTTATTTCGCGGATGACAAGCAGAGTGTAATAGCGGAACGGAGGGAGCGTGAAAACCAGTTCGCCGTCCACTTTTTTCGGCGTGATGCTCCGGACCGCCGGTTCGAGAACGGCGGAGTCAAGCCCGTAAGGCTGAATCGCCCATGCGCGCAGACGCCCCGCATCCTTGAAGATCCGGGAGGAGATTTCCACGCCTTTGGCCTCCTTCGTCTCCCGGATCGTGGAGAAGGAGTGGCGCAGCGTGTCCGGAGCATTCAGCAGATGAATGTAGTAGTCCTTATGGTCCGGCGCGCTCCTGGTATAGACGAAATCCTCCCACCAGACGTCCCTGAGACTGTCAAGGTTGAATTTGCGGAACGCCTTCCGGACGAGGCGGACGTCCTCGTTCCAGTAGAAGTCGGAATAACGGGTCATCATCTGGGTGAACGGCCGGTATGCCATGCCTTCTCCGTAGGGGTGTCCGCAGACCGCCGCCATGATCGCCGCCAGATGACTGTTGATGCACCAGAACTGGCGGGACGGCTTGAAATTGGTGAATTTCAAACCCTTCTGCGCCCATTTCGCCGCACTCGGGCCCACATACCAGACTCCGGTCGGGTAGTTGCTGTAGCCGATATGCAGAATATTGCTTTTCACATCCTCCCTGTATTTGGTCTCCCAGAGCTGGTTCCGCGCATTGACGGCGCTCTCCTTGATCGAGCTCCAGAGATTCAGAGGATGATGCGGATCCTGATGGAAATTGCCCAGTTCCCAGAGAGCTCCGGAGGCCGGATTGGAAAGGATGTTGCGGTAGGAGCCTCCCGCGCCGTTGTTGACCCAGAAGTAAAGATCGGGCCGGAAAGAGCGCAGACGCTGGTTGATGTAGGCGGAAAGCGCATGGTTCGTTTCATCGAAATCATATTTCCCGCGCAGAAGATTTCCCTCGAAGTCGTAACCGTCCTCGCAGCGGTAGGCGCCGTCAAAGTAGACGCCGTCCTGGCCGAGATGCTTCAGTCCTTCGATCAGCGTGTCCATGGAGAATTTCCAGACCTCGCGGTTGGTGAAGTCCGGCTTCAGATACGACCAGCCGGCGCCGTAGGGCTTTCCTTTCCGGGAGAGCCCCAGAGGATCGACGGGATCGTGATATTGGAAATCGCCTTTCGCATCCTTGAGAAAGAACTGCGGATGTTTCCGCGCCAGCTCGAATCCGGGTTCATTGGTCGCGCACGAAATGGTGAACATCGTGCGGTGCACGCCCCACTTGCGGGAGAGCGCGGTATCCTTCCGGAAATCCCCGTAGGTGCGCGCTTCCGATTCCGCATACCAGGTCTCGTTCTCTTTGATCGAGGGATCATAGTAGACGCCGAACGTGGAAAAAGCCATGTTCCATGGAGTCGTGTTGGTGAAATAGGTGGCGAACGGGCCGATCGGACTGTCCCCCCAGGAATTGTGATAGAAGCGGCTGAACGGCGTATGGTAGGGACGGAAGCCGTACCAGGCGCAGAGGCGATCCCCCTGCTCCGTTCCGGCAACCACGCTTGGCGTGATCCCGATGTTGACGCGCCACCACTCGTTGATGACATTGAAAAACTCCGATTTCGCGGCAATCTCCCGGCCGTCTTTTTTCAGGACGGCGCGGACTTCGTGTCCATAGCGCACTTCGCCGGAGTTCCACGGGATGCGGAAGGTCCGCTCCGTCTTCCCCGCAAGGTGGACGGATTGCCGCACGATCAGCTTCTCCTGCTCCAGATCCCATTTGTCGAAGAGGAACAGTTCCGCCCCGTCCTCCGACGGACTGCGGTTTGCGAGCGTGACGGAGATCACGGCATTCTCCTTCAGACGGTAGTTGATCTTGTCCGGAAGGACCCGGACCACCGCCATCTCCGCGTGCAGATTCAGCAGGAACAGGAAGAAAAGCGCGAGGATTCCCGTTTTCATCATTTCACCTCCTTTTCCGCGCGCTCAATAACGCCGCGCATTGCATTCTCATATTCCGCAGAATCCCAGTAAGGCGTTTTCCCGTCCTTCGGATCCCCGAGGGGCGATCCGAGAAAACAGAGCACCCTGCCCTTCCCGAAAGAGCCTTTGACAAGCAGCGGCTCTCCGCCGGCCTTCCACAGGACTTCGGCGGACGGGCGAAGCTTCACAAGACGGTGCATCCAGTAGACGTACGGCTCCTTTCCGGAACGGATGCCCGTCCCCGTGATCGCAACGCCGCTGTCGATCCGGTCCTTTCCCGCGGCGGGACGGAGATCGAAGGGAACGCTCTCCAGCGGCAGGAGCTCCTTCAGGATCGGATTCTTCTCGTAGCCGCCGGTTCCGAAGGCGGAAGGTCCGCCGGTCACGATCAGAATCCCGCCGTTTTCCACAAAACTCCGGATTCTCTGCATGCAGACCTCAAGACTGGAGAGAAACGCGTTCCCGACAATCATGACGGAATATTCGTCCAGCGTCGAAGCGGGAGGAATCTCCTTCATTCCCGGAGATGTGACGGAATAGGTGTCGATCTTCCAGTCTTTCAGAATCCGTTCAAAACGATTGAAGTTCGTATAAAGTCCGAACAGACAGACGGCCTGTCTCTTCCGCGCCGCTCTCTCCGCCGTTCCGGATATGATTTTCAAACGCCGCTTTTCCGGCGCGGCGCGCAGGAAGCGCGGTGCAAATCCGCAGGCGGGAAGACTCTGCATCCGGAATCCGTTTTCGCAATACTGTTCCGTCGCAAACGCCCTGCCGTTCATCGTTCCGGAAAAGAGGACCGCGGTATGTCCGGAGGGGGCACGCTGCTTCAGGTTCACGGTTTCAATCTTTCCTTTCCGCAATGAGAGCTTCACAGGCGTCTGCGTCAGAAGCTTCCGGTCCCCGTCGACAATCCGGATCGTGCCGGAAAGTTCGCCGTCCTCATACGGGAGAAGCGCAAGGCGGACGCTGTTTCCCGCATGCGGCCTGATCGAAGCGGCGAACATGCCGTTGGCCGTGGTGATTCCGTCCAACCCTTTCAGCGGCCGGATGACATAGCGGAAGCTGAATTCCGCGCCGGGCGCCAGGTAACCGCCATCCACCGTGAATCCCGCAGTATTGCCTTTTGCCGAATACAGCATGCCGAGCGAATCCCATTCCGGCAGAAAAACCACTCCCTGCCGGAGTCCGGGATTGAGCTGTGCGATCCACCCTTCCACCGGCGTGGAAACCCATGGCGCAGGCTGGGAATAATAATCCAGAAACATGCCGGACGAAACGGGATACGTGCCGATCGCCGCCGGCGGATAAACGGCCTCATGGGCGCCGGGGCGCAGGGACAGTTCATTCCGGACGCCGCAGAAGACATATCTTCTTTTTCCGGAATCGTTCCGGAAATGCAGGGTGACACGGATCTCCGGAATCTCCCGCAGGAACTCGTAAGTTTTTGTGCAGCTCACACCGTTCAGATCTACTCCGGAAATGCGCTCCTGCAGGGTCGTAGCGAGCACGACTTTTCCGTTTCCGGACTCCAGAAGCTTCCACTCCGCCGCCGGAGCGCCGTTCTCCATCTGGCGCGGAGTAAACACGTCCTGACAGAGGGAAAACGCCTTCTGCGGCCTGATCCCCTGGAAGCGGGCCACCTTCAGACTTCCGGACGGCACAAGCACGGAAATATCATTCTCGGCATCGCCCGCCAGGCGGTATTCGGACGCAGCAGATGCCGCAAATCCGCCTGCCAGCAGCAGGATGCTCCACATTGTTCTTTTCATTTCATCAGACTCCTGTTTTAGGTTCGGATTATTGTTCACCAGGGATAATTGGCGCTGGTCCACACATAGGACGAAGAAGGCGAGTAAGTCGGCACTGTCCCGATTTCCGAAAGGGCAATCCGGGCGGAATGACCGTCAAGGAAACTGAAGTTCGCTCCGTTCTGATGCACGGTGGAGATACTGTAGCTCACCACACTGGTCTGAATATTCCGGTTCTTGATCTCCACGATATTGGATGAGTTGGTATGATCCCCGAAATAAAAATGGGACGAGGTGTTACTGACTCTGTCCAGTTTCACGAAATGCCCGTTGCCCGAGGTGTTTTCGATATAATATCCCCCTCGGAGCATCCGGTTGGTTCCATAGGAACCGTACACTTCAAACAGATAAAAACCGTTCGAGGCAATTTTCGTCGACTCCGCATCCGGCATTTTCCCTACATACCGGAACATGCCGGGACAGAGGAGAACACCGTAAAACCTGTAGCTCGCCTTTATTCCGGGAATTTTCAGATAACCGGCGCCGTTCAGGACATTGAGCCCGATCCGCGTCCAGTCCGGCGTGCCGGGGTTGCATTCCGCTCCACCTCCGACGGGAAGCATCCCGTGGTAGTCGCCCGCATAACTGGCGGCCGCCGTTGCATACTGTTTCGTATTGTTCAGACAGCTGGCGGCATGGGCGCTTTCCCGCGCCCGGTTCAGAGCGGGAAGCAACATGGCGGCTAAAATCGCAATGATTGAAACAACCACCAGAAGTTCAATCAATGTAAATCGTTCAGCAGGAAAAAGACAGACTGTTTCGGAAAAGCCGCATCGCTTCATCTTTCTCTCCTTTTCGTTGTCTCGCATTTCAAACTTTGAAATCATAATATATTATAAGTTGCAACCTGCGGAAAAACAATATCCGATTTATTGATTTTAATCTCTTTTTTATCGATTCTTGAAATTCCAGCTGTTTTTCACGGAAATGCATGATATAATAAAGAAATACAAAAAGTCCGGGGAGAAAGATTTTCATGCTGCAAAGGGACGAAATCCACCTGCTGATCCGAACAATTGAACGGATTTACCAGTGCCGCGTCTGCATTATTGACGGTGACGGAAATTATCTGTTCAGCATGAATTTCCCGGATACGGACACCGCGCAGCTGGGAAAACTCTGCAAAAGCTGCCTGAAGAAATACGCGGGAGAATGCCGGAACTGGGATGATCCCGCCTGCAGCGCCCATGCGGAAAAGGAAAGAAAGACATTCTACATGGTCTGCCCGTTCGGCGGCATGAGCCTGGTCGGAATCGTCGACATTCCCGGCATGCGCAGATTCTGCGTCTTCTGCGGCGTGTTTCAACCTCGTGCGCAGCTGTCGGACAATGCGCTGGTTTCAAAAAAACAAATTCCACCGCCGCTCAAAGTGCCTCTCCGGGAGCTGACGGACCGGGAATTTGAAGAGCTTCCGCTGCTCTGGAACATCCTGATGCAGGAGCTCTCCTGCTTTCTGGAAAGCCAGCTGGCCATGAAGGAAAAACTTTCCGGAGCCAGAAAAAATTTCCAGTCTCCGGAAGATTTCATCCGGGATTACATCAACGGCTATTTCCGCAGAAACATCTCCCTTGCGGATCTTGCGGAAAAACTGGGCTGGACCAGATCGCATACGGCGTTCCGTGTCCGGAAAATCTTCGGAAAAACCTTTGTCCGTCTCCTCAATGAACGCCGGATTGAAAATGTGAAATGGCTGCTGCGCAACAACTATCCGCGCTCTCTCAGTTTCATGGCAAAGGTATCCGGCTTTCCAAGTCCGCCGTATTTCTTCCGCGTGTTCCGGCAATATACGGGAATCTCGCCGAAGGAATATCAGCGGCAGGAAAATGCAAAAGTCCGGAAAAATAAAACTCCGGACACATAAGGTTTCCGGCCCTCTCAAGAACCGCATGTTCGAAACAGTCTTCTGCAAACCAGGTAAAGATATCCGCCGTTGGCAAGCGCGGTGACGATCCAGGTGACCGGATAGGAAAGCATCAGATTTTCCATGGTGGGATCCAGCGGGAAAACGAAACAGACCCAGAGCACGCGCAGGACGCAGACTCCGAGCAGCGTGACCAGGGCCGGCATGAAGGAATATCGCAGTCCGCGCAGGGCGCCGCTGATCACATCCATGATTCCGCACAGGAAATAGGTGGAGAAAAGAATCTTCGTGCGCAGCATTCCCCACTGAATCACCTGCGGATCGGAATTGTAGATGGAAAGCAGCGGCCCGCCGAAAAGCAGAAAGCCGTAGCCTGCCGCGATGCAGACGGCCGAAGAACAGAGAATGCAGTAAAGAATGCTTTTGCGGATCCGGTCATAACGCATTCCGCCGAGATTCTGTCCGGCGAAACTCACAACCGTCTGATGATAGGCGACCGAGCCGATATAGACAAAGCCCTCCAGACTGCATGCAGCGGTGTTTCCGGCAATCGCAAGCGAGCCGAAACTGTTGACGGACGACTGGATCGTCATGTTGGAAATGGAAAAGAACATTCCCTGAATCCCCGCGGGCAGACCGATCCACATCATGTTTTTCAGAATGGGAAGATCAATCCGCAGCGCGCGGAAACGGACACGGCAGGCGTCCCGCGCATCCGTCAGGCATTTCAGCACAAGAAACGACGCGATCGCCTGTGAAATCACGGTCGCCAGCGCCACCCCCGCCACATCCATGCGGAAAACCAGAACGAAAAAGAGATTGAGCAGAACGTTGACCAAACCGGCGAACATCAGGAAATAGAGCGGACGCCGGGTGTCTCCGACCGCGCGCAGGACGGCGCTTCCGAAATTGTACAGCATGATGAACGGCATTCCCGCGAAGTAAATCCACATGTAAAGGCGGGATTTCGGGAGAATGTTCTCCGGTGTCGCCATCAGGATCAGCAGCGGTTCCGCAAGCAGAATCCCGATCAGGGCCAGAAACACACCGCCGGCCGTCGAAAGCAGGACGGCGGTATGAACGGTGCGGCTCATGTTCTTCCGGTCCTTCGCCCCGTAGTAATTGGAAACCAGCACGTTCGTTCCGAGGGAAAGCCCCATGAACACATTGACGATCAGCATCGTCAGCGCGGAAGTAGCGCCGACCGCGGCAAGCGCCTCATGAGAGGCGAAGCGTCCGATCACAATCAGATCGGCCGCGTTGAACAGCAGCTGCAGGATGCCGGAAAGCATCAGCGGGACGGAAAACACCACGATCTGCCGGAAGAGCGGCCCCCGGCACATATCCATCTGATATTTGTTTTTCATCATCTCCATGGACAAGCGTTCCGTCCCGAGAAGTCCTTCCCCGCTGAAACGGCGCCGGGGCGCCGGAATTCACGGAAACAACCGCGATCCGAAGCCCCGTTTCCAACTTCCGGCATTCTTTCACGCCGGAAAGAATCACCTCACCGTGACATGGCAGCGGAAGACCTTTGCATTCGCGCCGGCTCCGGCGGTCAGTTCGACAACAGTGGTTCCCGGCGCAACGCCGTCGATTTCGATCTCCGCCTTCGGGCGTTTCAGAAGTCCGCCGCGGTCATGCTCGATCTTCACACGGCAGACGCGCGCATCATATTTCACGACCTGCCAGTAGATGTTTTCGCGGGGCTTCTCCTCCAGATCAAAGTCAATGTCCTGTCCGGCAAGAAGCGAAGTCTGCACGTCGGAGGGAACGGAGTCGAAGCGGAACATCTGGTCATTGTAAAGCAGGGGGATATTCCCGGCGGTCTGCACCGGAGCGGATACGGACTGTGCCTGCGAAACGGCGGACTGAACCGCGGAACGGACAACCGTGCCGCCATAAGCCGCACCTACCGTCACATTCACTTTCACAGTCTTTGCAGGCGCAGCATTCGGAACAGAGGGATTGACATAATTCAGCGTGACGGAAAAGGATGTTCCTCCGACAGGTTCAATTTCAATTTCCGCGTAACCGCCGGAACCGTCGGACGCGGGAAAATCAGGACGCTCATGCTTGATGGAAACGGAACAGAGCCGCGCATCATACACGGCAGTCCAGGCATAACCGCTTGTGCTGTTCTCCTCCAGCTTGAGATCGACATCCTGATTCGCCCGAATCGTCGCGTTCAGGACGGCGGGCACTTTCTCCAGGGAGAAAAATGTGTCGGCATGCAAGGTTCCCAGTGCGAGGATTCCGGCAAGACAGATGGCAAAATGTTTCATGAGTCACTCCTTGTTTTCAGGTTTGCTTTCAGTGCGGAACAACCGTTTCTCATATGGAAGGGCCGGCGGCGCGGCCATTCATCGCCTCCGGAGAGCCTCAGCAGACAGCTCTCCGGGACATTGACGGCAGCAGGGGAAGGCGCGGGGAACGCATTCCGAAACCGCAGAGACCATTCCGGACTGCAAAATAATATATTGCAGATTGTCTGAAATACAAATCGGATAGAAACTCTTTCTCCCCGGGATGCGGGTTTCACGAGTTTCCCCCGGCAAAGGTGCAGCGGATTTTTCTCGCTGCATGAAGAATAATTTGAATTTCCCGTTTGAAAAATTGCCAGGATTCGGTATAATACTGTTTTCAGAACAATCCGGATCCATGCCGGAAAAATTACTTGCGGAAGTTTCTGTCGAAATCTTCCCGGGAGGTCTTTTTATGAGAAAAACGCATATCGGAGCCGCATGCGCGGCAGCTCTTCTTGCCGGATTCTGCTCCGGCTGCTGGACTCATCACGAAATCAAGACGGAAAGCGAAATCAAGCCGGTTCACATTACCATCGACGTCAATGTCAAGGTGGACAAGGCGCTTGACGACTATTTCAGCGATCTGGATAAAACAACCGCGGAACAGTAACGTTCCCGGATGCTGCGGGCGTATCCCGTCCCGGCAGGAGCCGGTAAACCACAGGAAAGGAATTTCGATCATGAAAAAGACATTTGCAACTCTCTCCGCAATATTTCTCTCCGGCGCAATCCTGCTTCCGTCCCTGCACGGACAGGATATCCGGACCCGCATGAAACAGCGGATTCCGCAAATCATCAGCCTGAAAAAAACAGGTTGCATCGGAGAAAACGAGAGAGGCTTCCTGGAAGCTGCTCCCGGCTCCGGAAAAACAGTCCCCGCGGAAACGGAGAAGCTGATCAAAGCGGAAAACGCCGACCGGGCGGCGGTTTACTCCTTCATTGCGAAAAAGGAAAATGTCTCCGCCGAAACGGTCGGCGCCATGCGCGCATCCAAGCTGGCAAAACTGGCAAAACCCGGAGAATACATCCGCAAAGACGGCAAATGGATCAGGAAATAACCGTTCTGCCGCCTCCGTATACCGCCGGGACATCAAAAGCCGGCTTCCTGCGCTTCTTCGACCGCATCATTTCTCCGCAAGCTCGAAATCGCGATGAACGGCCTCGCGGAAGGAGTGTTCCGTGAAATAGCGCAGACAGATCCGCGCCAGAATGGAACCGGTCTTCATCGCCGCTTCAAACGCGGCGTCCGTCCCCGCCGCCTCCCGGAACTCCGCCGTATGCAAGGGCATGGAAACTCCGTTTGTGATCCCGAAATAACAGTGCGCGCACGGAATCACATGGGAAACATCTCCCGTATCGGTGGAACCTCTGCCCTCCGTGCCGTCCGTTTCCCTGAGCGTCACGCCGGAATCGCGCCATGCGCGGATGTATTCGTCGTTCAGGGATTTGTTGAACACCATGTTTTTGTATGCGGAGGCCCAGTTCACCGCACAGCGGCATCCGGTTTTCGCGGCGGCGGCCGCGGCAAGAGTTTCCAGTCTGCGCTTCATCTGCGCAAGATCGGCTTCATTCCCCGCGCGGACATAGAAAAACGCCTGCGTATGATCGGGAATGATGTTTGCCGCGTCGCCCCCTTTGGTAAAGATTCCATGCACGCGCTGGCGTTCCGTGATTGTTTTTTTCCACTCCAGAATGCCATTGTAGAAGGCGGTCAGCGCATCCAGCGCGTTGATCCCCTTCTCCGGAGCAAAAGCGGCATGCGAGGCGCGTCCGTAAAAATCAATGTAAGCGCGCGCCACGCTCAGACAGCCGAAATCCGGCGTGGTATGATCCAGCGGATGCGCGATCACACCGGCCGAAAGATCCCGGAATGCGCCGCCCTCGACAAGTTTCACCTTTCCGCCGAGGCCTTCCTCCGCGGGAGTTCCGAGGCAGCAGATCCGCGCCGGAATGCCGTCTTCTTCAATCACCCGCTTTGCCGCATATGCGCCGAAGAGCGCGGCGGCGGCAATCAGGTTGTGTCCGCAGCCATGCCCGAGTCCGGCAAGCGCATCGTATTCCGCCATAAAGCAGAATGCCGGAACGGAGGAAGAGGCGGCCGTCCAGGCAGAGGCCTTGAACGCGGTTTCCAGTCCGCAGAGATTTTCCTCGACACGGAATCCCCAGTGTTTCAGCAGTCCCTTGAGCTTTTCCGCCGCAAGAAATTCCCGGTAGCCGGTTTCAGGGTGACTGTGAATGAAGTCGGAAACCTCCCGGACCTCGGAGGCGGCTTCGCCTGCAATGGAAAGAAAGCGGTTCATGGTCCGGCTCCTGCCGTCTTCATTCCGGAACTCCTCCTTCCGCAGACAGGATGTCCGCCAGTTCGGAAAAAGAGTGAATGCTTCTGTCATAGGCGGCATCCCCCAGTGTCCCGAATCCGTATGCGGCGAAAACGCTTTTCATCCCCGCGTTTTTCGCGGCGTCCAGATCGGTGTGGTTGTCGCCGCAGACCCACGACTGCGCGGCGGATGATCCGGTCCGTTCCAGAATGTGCAGCAATGCGTCCGGCGCCGGTTTCAGCGGAAAACCGGAACTTCCGCCGATGATTTCCGCAAAAAAAGGTTCCAGCTTGAAATGACGGAAGATGATCCGGCAGAGCTCCGTGGGTTTGTTGCTGACAAGCCCGAGCTTCCAGCCTCCGGAATGCAGTTTCCGGATCCCCTCCGCAACCCCGGGGTAGAGCGTGGTTTCCACGACGGCGTTTGCGGCATAATGCGCGGACATTGCGCGAATTGCCGCCTCCATGTCCGCGCCGGTATCGGCAAATGCGCGGAAAATCAGCTTCCGGACGCCGTCTCCGACATAGGAGACCACGGTCTGCTGCGAAAGCGGCGGCAGATGGAAATCGCGCCGTGTCGCATTGACGGCGTTCGCAATATCCGCGCGGGAGTCGATCAGAGTTCCGTCGAGATCGAAGATCACGCAGCGGTTCATCTCATGCGCTCCTTCTCCGGAACGGGACCTCCGTGACATGCGGAAGCCGTGCGAACGTGTCAAGCGCAAGATCGCTGAATCTCCCCGCCGTGTAATAGTGATATGCAAGCCCGGCGACCATGGCGGCATTGTCCGTGCAGAATTTTTTCGGTGCGACAAGCGGAATCACCCCGCGCGGCATTTCCGCTTCGAAGCGTTTGCGCAATGCGGAATTGCATGCCACGCCGCCGCTCAGAATCGCCGCGCGGCAGCGGAAATGTCTTACGGCGTCAAACACCTTGGTGCAGAGGACATCCACGACAGCCTCCTGATAGGAGGCAAGCGTATCGGTCAGGACCGTCCCCTCCAGATGCTCCGCGTTTCCGTCCGGAGCGAGATTGCGCGCATGGTAAAGCAATGCGGTCTTGAGCCCGCTGAAACTGAAGTTGAAACGGTTTTCCTCGGACAGCGCCTTGCCCGCGGAACCGGTCAGGGAGCGCGGAAAATGATATTTCCCCGCATCGCCGGACGCGGCGAGCTTTTCAATCACGGGACCGCCCGGATAACCGAGGTTCAGCATTTTCGCGCCTTTGTCGAGGCACTCTCCCGCGGCGTCGTCGATGGTGCTTCCGACCACGCGCGCATGCCCGTCTCCGGTAATGATGACGATCGAAGTGTGTCCGCCGGAGACGACCAGGGCCGCCATCGGATAAAGCGCCGGGTCGTCGAACTCGTATTGTTCCGAATCAATGAACACGCCGTACATGTGAGCGAGAAAATGATTGATTCCGATCAGCGGCTTCCGGCGGGAGACGGCAAGCCCCTTGGCGAAATTCAGTCCGACGAGCAGAGCCGGCACCAGTCCCGGCGCGTGCGTCACGGCGATCGCGTCAATTTCGTCGAAGGAGACTCCCGCGCCGCCCATCGCCTCGGCGCAGACCTTTTCAATCGCCGTAAGATGTTCGCGTGCGGCAAGTTCCGGCACGACGCCTCCATATACCGCATGTTTCGCCATCTGCGACGAAACCGCATTGGACAGCACTTTTTTCCCGTTTTCCACGACCGCGACGGCGGTTTCGTCGCAACTGCTTTCAATTCCCAGTATCAGAGCCATTGTAACATCCTGAATGAAATTTTCCGGTCCTCCCGGCATCCCGTCAATTTAGCACAGGAGAAGTTTTTTTCAAATCAGACATCTGTTATTTTCAGCGGAGAGGAAATCGGCTTTGCGCCTCTTCGGCAATCAGAAATCCGTTCTTTTCCGCGGAGTGGCGGGAGACAGGGAAATCTCCGCATGCCCGTCACGGCAGAAATCAGAAATCTGCGACTTCAAGGAAGAGCAGAAACAGCGTGAGGAGTTCCGAAAGTTCCTCGTTCGCGCCGATCGTATCGCCGGTCGCGCCGCCGATGACGCGGAAGGTCATGCGGCTCCAGACCCAGGAGAACACCGCGATCATTGCGCCGCAGACAATCCCCCTCATGCCGGCAAGAAACCAGCCGCAGACAAGCATCGCGCAATAGGCGAAGATCATGCCGAACCATGGTTTCGACTGAAAAAAGAGCGCGCCGAGTCCCTCCTTGCGCGCATAGGAGCTCATGCCGATGTAAAGAACCATCGAACAGCGGCCGTTGAGCATCATCAGCGCGGCCGCGGGCGCCAGCATGGCGTCCATCGAGTCGAAGAGCGCGTATTTCATGCCGAGCAGGGCGAAGATTGCAAAGACCCCCATCGTGCCGGTCCGGCTGTCGCGCATGATCTCCAGTTTCCGCTCCCGGGAACGGCTGCTCAGGAATCCGTCGGCTGTGTCCGCCAGGCCGTCCAGATGAAATCCTTTCGTCAGGAACTCCGGCAGGAGCGTGAGGAGCATGGCCCCCGCGCTCAGGGGAAGATGAGTCGAAAAGAAGTGCGCGAGCGCGAAAAACAAGGCGCCGAATACGATCCCGACAACGGGAAAGAAATGGATCGAGCGTCTCATCTCCTGTTCCGTCGGCTGAAAGGAGCCTAGCGGCACACAGCTCAGAAGCGAAAGAGCGGCAAGAAAGGGTCTCATCGGATCCCCTCGGTCGTCACGTTCGCGGATTCGAATGTCGCCATGCGCGTCATGATCCGCGACGCCGCGTCAAGAAGCGGCATTGCAAGCGCCGCGCCGGATCCTTCGCCAAGACGCATGGAAAGATCAAGGAGCGGTTTTTTGCCAAGCAGTTCCGCCATCACGACATGTCCGGGCTCGGCGCTGCCGTGCGCCAGAATCATGTAGTCGCGGCTGTCCGGAGCGATCGCGGCGGCAATCAGCGCGCCCGCGCTGGAAATGAAACCGTCCACGACGACCGGGCGATGCAGGGAGGCCGCCCCCAGGATCACGCCAGCGATTCCTCCGATCTCGAATCCGCCGACTTTTGCAAGAACGTCCAGCGGATCGTTGCGGTCCGGACGGTTCACTTCAATTCCCCGGCGGATCACCGCAGCCTTGTGAGCGAGGCGCGATTCCGGGAGACCCGCGCCGCGTCCGACCAGGGGCGCGACATCCATGCCGGAAAGAACGGAAACGATCGCGGAACTCGGCGAAGTGTTCCCGATTCCCATCTCGCCGGTGCCGAAAACGTCGGTCTCCGCCGCAAGCGAATGCACCACCGCAATTCCTTCTTCAATCGAGCGCACGGCCTCGCCGCGCGTCATCGCGGGTCCTTCGGAAAAGTCGGAAGTCCCGCGCCGGACCTTGCGGTCGAGCAGCACGCCGGCCTTCGCCAGAGCCCGGAGATCCTCCGCCACCCCCACGTCCACGATGGTCACTTTCGCGCCCGCATTCTCAGCAAGGACGTTGATTCCCGCGCCGCCGTTCACGAAATTATGGATCATCTGCACGGTGACGGCCTGCGGATTCGGGCAGACGCCCTGCTTCACGATTCCATGGTCGCCCGCCATCAGAACAATGTTTTTCCGCGCCACGGGAAGCGCCAGGGAGCGCGTCATTCCCGCAAGATCGACGGCAAGATCCAGCAGACGCCCCAGCGCCCACGGCGGCATGGTCAGATTGAGAATGTGCTCACGTGCGCGCTCCCGGCATCCGGCATCCTGTTTTTCAATTTCCGAGACGGTTCTTTCCAGCAGAGACATGACTTCACCCCTTGATTTTCAGCGGAATTCCGCAGACACACATCCATACCTCGTCGGCGGCGGCCGCGCACATCTGTCCGCAGCGTCCGGAACAGTCGCGGAACATGCGTCCCTGCGCCGTCTCCGGAACAATTCCCAGACCGACTTCGTTCAACACCAGGACGACCAGTCCCGGATATTCCTCCAGAGCGCCGAGCAGATCGGACACGCGCCCGCGCATCTCCAGCTCATTGAAATCCGGAAAATGATACATCAGATTGTTCACCCAGAGCGTCAGACAGTCGATCAGAACGCCGTCGGCGTTTTCCGCCGCCGCACGTTCCAGCGCCCCGGTCAGATCCAGCTGCTCTTCGATGTCAATCCAGGAAAAACCCTTTCTCCGTTCGCGGTGAACCTTCACGCGTTCGCGCATCTCCTCGTCCAGTACCGGGCAGGTTGCAATGTACGCATACCGGGAACTGTTTTCCCTTACGAACCGCTCGGAAAACGCGCTCTTGCCGCTCCGGGCCCCGCCCGTCACCAGAACAATCTTATTCTCCATGAAAAAATCCTCCATCCTTTCTCCATTGCAGGATTGTCATTGACGCGCGCGCCGGAAGCGCCTCGAACTGGCGTTCCGGGGGCAATTGCCTTGCACGCGAAATCAGGCGCATCAGCACGCCGCCGTGGGTAATCACGGCGATCACCTTTTCCGGCATGCCAAGCGCCTCGTCCGTAAATGCGTCGACACCGGCGTAGTGTTCCGCCACGGAACCGCCGTTCGGGAAACGCATCCGGTCCGGATGACGGAACCAGAGATCCAGCACTTCCTGAGCCGTGCGGAGGCGGATCTCCTCGAACGTCAGATTCTCCCAGTCTCCGAAGTCGATCTCGCGCAGGCGCGGATCGAAAATCAGATCCTTCCGGTCCGGACAGATCGCGGCGGCGCTCTCGCGGGCGCGCCGCATCGGGCTCGAGAAAATCCTCTCCGGACGCAGTGCGGCGAAACGCGGCGCAAGCTTCCGGCAGGCAAGCGCCCCTTCTTCGCTCAGGGGAACGTCGCTCCTTCCGATGTAACGGCCCCGGCAGGATTCGGGAAGTTCCCCGTGCCGGATCAGGACCAGAGTTTTGTCAGCAGGATCCACAGCCATGCGCCTCCCAGCATCATGATTCCAAACACAAGCGAACTTGCCGCCGTCAGACGTTCCGCGCGAAGCAGATCGCGTGTCTCCAGTTCCGCGCGCCCGTTTCCCCAGAAGGGATACGGCTCGATCTCGCCCGCATACACGGTCGGTCCGCCGAGACGGATTCCCAGCGCACCCGCGAACGACGCCATGCCGTAGCAGGAATTCGGACTCGGATGATCCTTCCTGTGACGGATTGCCGTCCGCAGCGTCTCCGGTAATTTACCCCCGCACAGCGAAGATGCAAATGCGACTGAGAACATCGTGAGGCGGGCGGGAATCCAGTGCAGCAGATCATCCATGCGCGCCGCTGTCTTTCCGAATTTTTCATACCGTTCATTGCGGTAGCCCCAGCACGCGTCGAGCGTATTGGCCGCGCGGAGAAACACCGCCCCCGAGGCGAGTCCGGGCAGTCCGAAGGCGAAATAGCCGGCAGCGGCCCAGAAAAGCGCGCTGTTCACGCCGTCGATCCCGTTTTCCCCGAGCGACTCGATTGCGCCCCTTATGATCGAAGAAGCGTCCAGCTCCGCCGTATCACGGCTGACAATCATCGAAAGCGCCCGGCGCGCCTCCGGGAGATCCCCGCGCGACAGCGGACGGCGGATCGCCTCCGCGTGATCGATCAGACTCCTCAATGCAATGCTGAAATAAAGCCAGACACAGGCAGAAAATCCGCCGGACCAGACATTCACCCGGCACGCCGCCCAGGTGGTAATCCAGGCGGAAAAGGTGCAGATGCCGACCAGAATCAGCCATCCCGCCGCACCCGCGCAGATGCCGTCTGACACCTTGCGGCAAAGTGTTTCCATGACGGACGCGAATCGTCCCGTCAGCGCCACGGGATGCCATTTCGTATGCGGATCGCCAAGAAGAAAATCCAGCAGAAACGCAAAAAGAAATACAAGAATCAGCGGAAGCATCATTGTTTCATTGCCTCCGTCCATTGCGCCGCGGCATCCGGATTCGAGCCCAGATGAAGATGCGCATAGCTGCCGCAGACCGTGCCGCGCAACGCTCCCGCGCTGGAAAAGACCGCAAGATTCCGGACATTCCGCGCCTCGAAAAGCTCTCCGGCGCCCTCTCCGGGAGACGCGCTCGAATAATGGAATTCGTGTCCGCGCAGACATGTCCCGTTCCGGAATACGGAATCGGAAATGCAGTGCAGCTCCCGATAGCCGAGAGACTGCAGACGGTCATTCATCTTCGCTTCGCCGGGAAGGAGTCCGAGCATGGAGTGACGCATTCCCTGAAAATCGGTCAGCGAATCCAGCAGATAGAGATACCCGCCGCATTCGCCGTAAATCCATTTGCCCTGTGCGGCGCATGCCCGGACCGATTCCAGCATGGAATGATTTCCCGCAAGCTGCACGCCGTAAAGTTCCGGAAAACCGCCGCCGAAATAAACGCCGTCGATGTTTTCCGGAAGCGCGTCATCGTGAAGCGGAGAAAACTCGACAAGTTCCGCGCCGGCCTTCCGCAGAAGACGGAAATTGTCCTCATAGTAGAAGCAGAACGCCTCGTCGCGGGCGACCGCGAGCCGGACGGATGCGCCAGGAGGTGCAACAGGGGAATCCTCCTCTTCCTCATCGGGCCGTTCCGCGCTGCCGGACACGGCGGAAAGAAGCGCATCCAGATCCATCTCCTCCTCGATCGCATCCGCCAGTTCGTCAAGCCAGACGTCCGAAACGCTGTTCCATGACAATCCGAGATGACGTTCGGGAAGTTTCCACTTCGGATTGCGCCGCAGTGTCCCGGTCAGGGGCGGAAGGTCAGCCGCCTTGAGCGCGTCGCGCAGAAGCAGTGCGTGTTCCGGCGAACCGGTGAACGCGGCGGCGACTCCGGCAATCCGGACCGTCGAACGCCATTCGGAAAATCCTTTCACCAGCGGCGCAATGGAGCCGGAAAGACCGCGCGCATTGACGGCAAGCAGAACGGGAAGATCAAGAAGCGAGGCGATTTCCGCGCTGCTTCCGGCGGTCGAGTCCGGACGGATGCCGTCATAGAGCCCCATCACGCCTTCGACGACGGCGACATCCGCATCGGCGAGGTTCGAGGAAAATGATTCGCGCACACCTTCCTGCCCCATCAGATAAGTATCCAGATTGATGGAGGGACGTCCCGCCGCCTGGCGGTGAAAGAAGGGATCGATGTAATCCGGACCGCATTTGAACGGCGCGACGCGGAGACCGCGCCGGGTGAAGGCGCGCATCAGAGCGAGAGCGAGCGTCGTTTTTCCGCTGCCGGAATTGACGCCGCCGATCAGAAACGCCGGTATTTTCATATCATCTCCCCAAAAATTTAAATATGCGCGCGAAGCTGCGCAATTAAAAAAATAATTTGCAAAGCAAATTATGATTCGTGCTCTCCTCTCAGTCCTGCCGCGGTCCAGCGGCGAGACGCTGGTCGTGCGGAGCACGAAACAAAAATTGCTGCGCAAAAAACTGCGGTCATTGCCTCAGAGAAAAATCCTTTTTTTTATTCTTTTCTTTTTTTTATTTTCATTGCTGCGCAAGAAAATATTTCGCAGCTCCGCGCGACCAGCGTCTCGCCGCTGGACCGCGACAAGGGCCAACGGCCCTTGACCCCGAGAAAAATGCTCTGCATTTTTCCGTTTCCTACAGGGCTGTTTTTTTCATCTGTCGCGCGACGGCGACCGTCACCGACCCGCAGACCGTCTTTCCCGTCACCAGAGCCGCGCCCTTCCCCGCCGCAAGCAGAGACGCCGCCTCCGATACCGAATGGATGCCCAGATGTTTCATCGCATATTCCGAAGGATGCTCCACCTTCTGCGCATTCAACTTTTTCTTTGAGAAAAAACGCAGTTTCTTTCCCGTCTCGCGCGCGAATTCCAGCAATCCCTTCTCCTCTCTCTTGAGATCCGCGCTCGCAAACCCCTCCACACAATCCATCAGAACCCAGGAGCGCTTCAGCACTTCCGCCACCGCCGCTCTCAACGCCGCAATGCCCGTTCCCTTCCGGCACCCGATCCCGAGGAAAAAACGCGGCGCCTCCATGCGGAGCACGGTTTCCGTTCCCGGAACCGAAACGGAAATATCACGGCTCTCCCCGCAGAAAACAACCCGTGCGTCATCCGCGTAGAAACGGTCATACAGCACGCGCGGCATCCTCACTTCCACACGCCCGTTTTCCAGCAGATGCGAACTCACCTTCAGGATCGCGCCCGGATTGTTCACGCGATAATGGAAACGGGAGGCGAGCTCGTCGAACGCCGTCATTCCGCGCACGTCGCTGGCGGTCGTCACGACCGCCTTTCCGCCCGTGATCCGCGCAACATCCGAAGCCAGACGGTTTGCGCCGCCGATGTGCCCGCTCAGCAGACTGACCGCATAGTCCCCGCGCTCGTCGCAGACCACCACCGCCGGATCCGACGTCTTGCTTCCGCACAGCGGCGCAATATGCCTGACCACAATGCCCGCCGCCATCACCATGACAAATCCGCGGTAAATCCCCCACGCCCGCGCAATCGCCTGTTTCGACCTTCCGTCCGGATAAATGACGCGGCGGTGTTCCGGAACAAGCGACGCATATTTTTCCGGCACGAACACATCGGCTTCCGTGAGCCCGGAAGCGATCTCCAGCGCCTTGGCGATTCCTTCGCGCGTCATGCCGAACACCGCGCATTTCCCCCGGAACGGCTCCGTTCCGGCAGCGGCGCGGTAACCGTGCGCAAAGTTGCGGTCGTAAAGAGACGAGAGTCCGCCCTGTTCGCGGTTCAGCGCCTTCCCGACCACGATCATCGCCTGACGCTTGATCCCGGCTTCCTCGACGCGTTCGGCAATATCCGCCAGCGTGCCGCGCACGATTTTCTCATTCTCCCAGCTTGCGCGGTAGACGACGGCAACCGGCGTATCCTCCGGACGGCCCGCCGCGCGCAGTTTTCCGATCAGCGCACGCATGTTCCCCGCGCTCAGGAAGATGCACATCGTGCAGTCATGCGCGGCAAGGGAGGGAAGCGCCTCCTTCTCCGGCACCGGCGTGCGGCCCGCGTCGCGGGTCATGATGACGCTCATGCTCAGTCCCGGCATCGTGTATTCCGTCTTCAGCGCGGCGGCCGCGGCGAACGCGCTGCTCACGCCGGGCACGACTTCATAGGGTATATCCTGTTTATCCAGTTCGCGGTACTGCTCGGACACCGCCCCGTACATCGCGGGATCTCCGGTATGCAGACGCACCACACTCTTCCCCGCATGATACCCATTGCACAACAGCGCAAGCACCTCATCCAGGGAAAGTTTCGCACTGTTGACCAGTTCCGCGTTCCGCGCGTAGTCCAGCAGTTTCTCATTCACCAGCGAACCGGCGTAAACCACCAGGTCCGCACGCTTCAGCGCCTCCGCCCCGCGGACCGTAATCAGATCCGGCGCGCCGGGACCCGCGCCGACAAATGTAATTTTTCCGTTCATAAATTCCCTTTCTTCGCAAAAACCGCAAGCGTGACCGGATTCTCCGCCCTGCAGCAGAAGCTTCCGGCAAGCGGAAGAGCGCGGGCGACATTCAGCGTCAGAAGCTCGCGCCGGTATTCCTGCAATACGCTCGACAGGACGCAGACGCTCCCGACAAGAACCGCCGTCGCGGCAAGGACCCCTCCGGGAGCCAGGCGCGCAAAGGATTGTTTCAGAATCTCTTCCAGCTCCGCCCCGCCGCCTCCGGCAAAGACGAAATCCGGGTCGGGAAGCTCTTTTTCCTTTTCGGAAAACGCCCCTTCACAGAGATGATAGTTTTCGAGATTCTCCCGCTCGGCGTTGCAGCGGATATTCGCCGCGCGGGAGCCGGAGCGTTCGACGGCGTAAACCTGAAGCGCGGGACACAGCCCCGCCGCCTCCAGTCCGACCGAACCGCTGCCCGCGCCGACATCCCACATCACGCCGGCATGCAGGCGCAGTTTGGAGAGAATGACTGCGCGCACCTCCGGATGCGTAATCACATTGCCGTCATGCACATACGACGCATCATCCAGTCCAAGAGGCAGCTCCGGCGCGTTGGAAGAGGGAAACAGGACGAGAATCGAAAGCGAACGGTCCGCGCGCGTGTCGTCGGCAAGCGCCCCTAGTGTGGAGGTTTCCACCCATTCGGATGCCGTCCCGAGGTCGCATCCGGCGGCGGCGCGCCGTGCAGCGCTTCCGGGATATGCCGCAATCAGTTCCGAAGCAATGCGCTGCGCGGAGCGTTTCGCGTCGCAGTAAATGACGGCGAGTCCGGAAGAAAGCATCCGCCGCCACGGGAGAGTCTCCTTCCCGTGCACGCTGAAATGCGACGCTTTCTCCCACGGAATTCCCAGTTTTGCAGACAGGACCTGAAACGCCGTCACCTGCGGATGAAAACGCAGGCTCTCCCGGGGGAAATACTGGAGGAGCGTCCCTCCGATCCCGTTGTAAAGCGGATCGCCGGAAGCCAGGACAAGCGCACGCCTTCCCTTCAGACGTTCCGCAAGCGCACCGGGATCGCGCAGAGCTGTTCCGTCCAGCTCGAATTTCCGCGCGGAGCATTCGCCAAGGAGCGCAAGAACGCGGCGTCCTCCGGCGATCACTTCCGCCTGCGCGGCAAGCGTCCGCACTTCCGGACTCAATCCCGAAGCGGACACTCCCGCCACATCAATCCATGGTTCCTTCTTCATAAGATTCTCTCTCCCGAGTCCTGGTAAAGCGCAATTTCCGTTTTCATATCGTTTCCGCCCCATGCTGCAAGATATTCCATCGCCCTGTCGCGGCACCGGAGCAGAACCGTCCGGTAAAGGTCCGGCGGCAGCGCGGAAGCAAGTTCCCCCATGGCCGAGAAATGTTCCAGCTCCACATCGGCGGGAAGCTCCGGGACGATTTCGCGGAGACGCGGAAGCATCATCACAGCCTTGTGCGCATGCGTATTGCGCTCGCCGCAGGCATATTTGAAGAGCTTCCCCGCCATGCAGCCGACGATCAGGCGTTTCAATCCCGCCTTCTTTGCCGCGTTTACGGCCGTGTAAATAAAGTCGCCGATCCGGACGATCTCCCGTTCGCCGAGGAACGGGAAATCCCCTGCCAGCGCGGCGGCCGTGCGTCCCCCCGTCGCCAGCGCCGCGCAACCGCCCCCCTCCGCCGCGATACAACGGAGCTGAAGCGCAATCGAGGCGGCATAGGCGGCGTTGGAATACGGATACACGATCCCCGAATTGCCGAGAATGGAGATGCCGCCCGCAATGCCGAGCACGGGATTGAGCGTCTTTTCCGCGAGAGCCTCTCCTTCCGGCACCTCGATCCGGACAACCAGACGCTCCGCGGCACGCCCGAATCCGGCAAGCGCGAGATTCTCCGCAATCATGCGGCGCGGCCCCGGATTCACGGCATAATGCCCCGGCGGCACATTAAGTCCGGGACGCGTCACGATTCCGACACCGCGCCCGCCGCGCAGAAACAGCGTCCCCATCCCGCACGGCACCTCGAATTCGCGCGGATCCGGGTTGTCCGGCGGGAAGAGCGTGACAACAATATGCGCACCCGTCGTCACATCCGGATCGTCTCCGCCGTCCTTCCGCACGACCGCGCGGGAGGGCGCAGCTTCCAGAACAGGCACTTCGAGAAAAGACCCGTCCGGCAGACGGAGCGGGATTCTTTCGCATTTCGCCCCGGTCCTGCGGCAGAGATACGCGGCGCACGCGGCCGCAGCGGCGGCGCTTCCCGTCGTATATCCGCATCGCAATGACACCGTTTCCATCATATCAGGCGTTCTCCATGATTCCGTGAAGCGCGGCGACCGCAAGCGGACTTCCTCCGCGGCGGCCTTCCAGAACGATATGCGGCACATCCGTCAGGCGCAGAAGCTCCTTTGATTCCGTCACGTTCACAAACCCGACCGGCATTCCAATAATCAGCGCGGGACGGACAACTCCGTCAGCGATCAGTTCCATCAGCCCCGCAAGCGCAAGCGGCGCGTTGCCGCAGAGAAAAACCGCGCCGTCAAGCTCGCGCGCCGAAAGACGCACCGACGCCAGCGCGCGGGTGATCCCTTCGCGCGCGGCGAATTCCGCCACGGCGGGCTCCGCAACCGGGCAGAGGATCGACTCGCGCGAAAACGCCGCGTGAAAGCGTCTCAGCTTCGGAACCGAGAGCCCCGCGCGGATCATGTTCGAGTCCGAATAAATGCGCGCCCCGGCGCGGAGCGCCGCAAGTCCCGCCACAACGGGATCGTTCCGGAAGACAAGCGAGTCCAGAATCGAAAAATCGGCGCTCGTATGCACCAGGCGCCGGGCGACATGCCATTCCGCCTCCGAAAAACGCCTCCGCGCCTCCGGGCGCACTTCCGCGTCGATCCTGCGGAAGCTTTCGCGCTCGATTCCGGCGCCGTCGCTGTTCCATGCAATCGCGTCAAACAAAGGGTTTCTCATTTTCAGAAGTCCAGTCCTTTCAATGCCGGGACACCGTTCCGGTACGGGTGCCGCACCTCACCGATCTCCGAAACGAGATCGCAGAGGTTCAGCGCGTCTTCCGGCGCATGGCGTCCGGTGATGACGACATGCAGTCCGGGCCTTTTCTCTTTCAGGGCGCGGGAAACCTCCTCCGCGCCGACCATTCCGTGCGACAGCACAATATTGAGTTCGTCGAGGATCAGAAGCTCTCCGTCGAAATCTTTCAGAAGCTCTTCCGCGCGCTTCCAGCCTGCCCGCGCGGCCGCCGCGTGGTCGCCGGGCTGATTCGTGCGCCCGATCCCGTGCTGTTCAAAAATCATGCCGGGGAAATATTTATGGAAAAAGCGCATCTCCCCGGTCTCGCGCGGTCCCTTCACGAACTGCACGACGGCGACGCGCCAGTCCCATCCGAGCGCGCGCAAGGCAATTCCAAGCGCGGCGGAAGTCTTTCCCTTGCCGTTTCCGGTGAAATTGAGAATCAGACCTTTTTCCGCATCTTCCATGCTCAAAGCCCCATCATTCTGTAAATTGTCTTCATATCGACACGCGAGCGGACATGATCGGCAAGACGGTTCAGCGACTCCTCGATCCCGTAGTGCACCTGCACCGTCCCGAGCGGCGCAAGGGAGCGCGAAACGCGCACGCGGTCCAGGAAGAAACGCCGGAACGCGTCATCGTCGAACACGCCGTGCAGATAGGTTGTGAAAATCCGTCCGCGCGTGTAGCCGATCACCGCTCCGGTGTCGGAACAATGCTCCTCGACCTCATCCCCCACGGGGTGCGTCACGCCGTGATGAATCTCGTAGCCGGAAACGGGCATGCCGAAACAGGTTCCGCGCGTCCGCCGCAGAATCTTTTCCCGCTTCATCTCCGTCACCAGCGGAAGGAGCCCCAGGCAGGGCGTATCGGAAGAGTCCGACTCCACGCCGAGCGGATCGAGCAGACTTTTCCCCGCCATCTGAAGACCGCCGCAGATCCCGACATACCATGCGCCGTTCCCGACGGCCTCGCGGATCTTCCGCGCCAGGCCCCGACGCTCCAGATCCGCCATGTCGGAGGCCGTCCCCTTGCTTCCGGGAACGATCACGATGTCCGGGCATCCGAACGCGTCGGCGGAACCGATCTTCCGGACAGTCACGTCCGGTTCAAGCTCAAACGGAACGAAGTCCGTAAAGTTCGCGATGTGTCCGGTATGAATCAGGACGGCATCCAGGGTTTTCGCGTGTTTCGGCACGTCCCGGACAAAGGAGAAATTCACGGAATCCTCCTCGGGAAGTCCCAGATCGCGCTGAAAGTCGATCACGCCGAGAACGGGCCGTCCCGTATAGGCGGCGACCTCCCGATGGGCGGAATCCAGAAGGGAGGGATCGCCGCGGAACTTGTTCACAAGGAAGCCCCTGAGAAGCCCGCGCTCCCAGGGTTCAAGCGTCGCGTAAGTTCCGATAAAGGAAGCGTATACGCCGCCGCGGTCGATGTCACCGACAAGCAGGACCGGACTCCCGGCATACTGCGCCATGCGCATATTCACAATGTCATTCGCCTTGAGATTGATCTCTCCCGGACTCCCCGCACCCTCCAGCACAATCGCCTGATATTCGTTCCGGAGCGAATCATAACTGGATTTCACAATTTCCAGGAATTCCGGTTTGCGGGCGTAAAACTCCCGGACGCGCAGATTTCCGACGGGCTTTCCCAGCACAATCACCTGACTTCCCGTATCGCTGTTCGGCTTGAGGAGAACCGGATTCATGCGGACGTCGGGATCCAGCCGGCACGCCTCCGCCTGCACCGCCTGCGCCCGGCCGATTTCGCCGCCGGAGAGCGTGACAAACGAATTCAGCGCCATATTCTGCGCCTTGAACGGCGCAACGTGGATTCCGTCCTGAAGCAGAATCCGGCAGAAGGCTGCAACCAGCACGCTCTTGCCCGCGTTCGAACTCGTTCCCTGAAGCATCAGGGCGGGCGTGATCCGCTTCCGGGGGATGAATGCGGACGGGTTCGCGCTCTTCCGCTCCCCTTCCCCGGAGAGAGAGGAAAGCGCGGAAAGAAAACGGAGATTGTCCGCTTCGGAACGGACAGCGACGCGGACATGACGGGCGGAAAGTCCCGGATAGTCCGCACACCTGCGCACCGCGATGCGATGTTCGGTCAGCAGACGGTCCGCCAGTTCCGGAGAGGGAATGCGCAGAAGAAGATAGTTCGCCTGCGACGGATAAACCTTCACGCGCGGAATCCTCCGGAGCTCCGAAGCGAACGCCTCGCGCAGACGCACGGTCTCCTTCCGGCTTGTTTCCGCAAACGCGCCGTCCAGCGAAAAGACCGCCTCCAGCAGCGCACAGGAGACCGTTCCGAGCGCCCAGCAGGGCTGGAGCTCCTTCAGGCGGGCGATTATGGATGGATCGCCAAGCGCGTATCCCATGCGCACGCCGCCGAGCGAATAGAATTTCGTCAGCGAACGCGTCACAACCAGATTCGGCAGAATCGTGCTTCCGAGGGAATATTCCGGACAGAAATCCACGAAGGCCTCATCCACCACGGAAACAACCTCCTTCCGGCGCGCAATCAGCTCCCGGAGCACGGAGGGAGCAACCGCGTTTCCCGCGGGATTCCCCGGATTGCCGAGCATCAGGAGATCGCCGGGGCGCAGAAACGCGTCGAGCGCGGAAATGTCAAGCCGGAAGTCCTCCTCCTCGCGCAGCGGAAAGTGAACGACCGGAAGTTCCGCCGCGCGGCATGCCGCCTCGTAGTCCAGATACCCCGGCGTCACGATCACCGCGCGGGAGGCATGCACGGCACGCGGCAGAAGATTCAGCAATTCCGAAGAACCGTTTCCCGGAAGCACACAAGTCTCCGGGCAGCCGAGTTTCGCGGCGATGCGCTCCGACACGCGCTCGCCATGCGGATCGGGATAGGGGGAAACGGAATCGAACGCGCGGAACCAGGTTTTGAAAAGCCCCTGCGGCATTCCGCACGGATTCAGGTTCACGCTGAAGTCGCAGATCTCCTCCGGCGCGCAGCGGGCAAGCGCGGCAAGTTTCCGGAGATTTCCGCCGTGTTCCGCGCTCATGGACGCACCTCTTTCCCGCGGCAGGAGCCGGACGGCAGAATAAAGGGAATGCCGCCGTCGTCCGGCATCACCCGCGCCTCGATATGGAACACCTCGCGCAGAAACGCGGGTGTGAGAATCTCCCGGGGAGTCCCGACACGGAATACGCGTCTGTCCCGGATTGCCGCGAGACGGTCCGAGCAGCGCGCGGCAAGATTCAAATCGTGCAGAACCATCAGCACGGTAATTCCGAGTTCTGCGTTCAAACGCCGCACCAGATCAATCACCTCGAACTGGCAGCAGACATCCAGAAAAGTCGTCGGTTCGTCGAGAAGCAGAACCTTCGGCTCCTGCGCGAGCGTCATCGCGATCCAGGCCCGCTGCCGTTCGCCGCCGGAAAGATTCGCCACCCTGCGCGAGGCCAGTTCCGTAAGGCGCGTCATTGCCAGGACGCGTTCCACCGCCTCGCGGTCGTGCGCCGAAGGCGCGCGCCAGTTCCCGTGATGCGGAAAGCGCCCGCATTCCACCAGAGTCCGCACAGTCATGTCTTCCGGGGCGGAATGAATCTGCGGAAGCACGGCAAGCCGTTTCGCCAGATGCGCGGTGTTCATCGAATGGACGCTTTTCCCGTCCAGCAGAACCGCCCCCCCCTGCGGTTTCAGAATGCGCGCAACGGTTTTGAGAAGCGTGGACTTCCCGCACCCGTTCGGTCCGATGAACGTCAGAATCTCCCCCGAAGCGACGGACAGGTTCAGCTGATCGATCACACGCTTCGACGCATATCCCGCGCACAGTTCCGCAATGTCAAGCTTCATGATCCGCGCTCCTTCTCAGCAGATAGAGGAAAAACGGCGGTCCCAGAAGGGCGAGAATGATCCCCGCGGGCAGTTCGACGGGATCCATCGCGATCCGCCCGACCGTGTCGCAGCAGACCAGCATCCCCGACCCGAAAAGCGCCGCGCCCGGCAGGAGGTAACGGCAGTCGGAACCGATCATCAGACGCACGACATGCGGCGCGATCAGCCCGACAAAGCCGAGAAGCCCGACGACGCTCACGGACGCCGCAGCCAGAAGCGCGCTCAAGGCAAGCAGGATCACGCGCATGAGCTCCACGCGAAGCCCGAGCCCGGCCGCAACCTCGTCCCCGAGCGCCAGAATGTTCAGGGACCGCGCCAGAAGAAACGACGCAAAAGCGCCGCAGACAATGTAAGGCCAGATCAGACGCACCTGCGTCCAGGACTTCGCGGAAAGACTCCCGATCATGAAATCCAGCACCACCACCGCGCGCTCGGAATTGAACAGAAGCAGCATGCTCACCAGTGCGCTCAGCATGCTTGCGACCGCCACGCCGGAGAGGATCAGCCGCACCGGCTGAATCCCCCCCTTCCAGGCAAGCGCGTAAACCAGCACCGCCGTCGCCAGCGCGCCCAGAAACGCCGCGGGAACAAGGAGTTCGGAGAATTGCGGCAGGAGAAGCAGGATTCCCACGGCCGTCAGCGCGCCGCCGGAAGACACCCCGATGATTCCCGGTGCGGCAAGCGGATTGCGCATGACCCCCTGCAGAATCGCGCCGGAAAGAGCGAGCGCCGCACCGACCAGCCCGCCGAGCAGCACGCGCGGCAGACGGATATGATAAAGAATCAGGTAATCGGTCGAATCGTCCGCCGCCCACAGGGTCTTCAGTATCTCCGCACAGGAAAGATTCCGCGAGCCGCAGCGCATGGAAAAAAGGAAGGATGCCAGGCAGAAGCCTCCCAGCAGGATCAAAACCGCAATCCGGAATCCGGTGCGCTGTCTGATGTCCGGTCCGCTCACCTTCCGTTTTCCTCCGTTTTCATTTCCGGATAAAGACATTCCGCGACTCTGCGGAAGGCTTCCGGGTACCGTTCACCCGGCAGATACAGAAACATTTCCGGCTCCAGCGCATAAACGCGATTGTTTCTTACCGCCTTCAAATTACGCCATTCCATCCGTTTGTCAAGGCCCGCGCGCACCTCCGGAGAGCTTTTTCCATCCGAACCGGTGCGAAGGAGAAAAATCACGTCCGGATCCGCAAGCATCAGCTGCTCCATGCTGTATTTCACGCGGACTGCAGAGGCTTCGGGCACGACATTGCGCGCTCCGAGACGGGCCGCCATGCCCGCTGTGTTGCCGCGCGGCGTCTCGGAAAGAAAAGTGTCCCCCGCCGCGATCATGCAGAGAAAAGAGGGTTTTTCATGCGAGGCCGTTTTGCGGCACAGCGCATCCACCTTATCCGAAATGCGTTTGCGCAAGGCGAGCGCCTCGGGAGGATTGCCGTTCAGACGGGCGAAAAAGTCGAGCAGAATCAGAAAATCGGCATAGTTCGCATAATCGACGCAGACGCTCTCCACCCCGGTGGCGCGGAGCAGTTTCTGGATCTCCCAGTGCTTCCCTCTTTTACTGTGGAGAAGAACCAGATCGGGCTCCAGCGAAAGGAGTTTTTCCAGATCCGGATTGTAGTAGTTCCCGACCTCGGGCAGACTTCGCGCCGCTTCGGGAAGCACGCGGAGACGCGGCGCATGGGGCCGGGCGACCGCCTTTCCCCCGGCCGCATACCACGTTCCGGTCAATGAAATGTGCAGAACAACGACACGCTTCGGCAGCTTGTGAATGGTCACAGTTTCGCCGTTGCCCTGGCGGTAGGAAAGGGTCTCCCGTGTTTCAGAGACCAGCTCCGCGGAAAGCAGCAGAGGAAGCGACAGCAGAACCGTGAACAGTTTCCTCTTCATTCGACAATGCTCCACGGGTCATAGTACAGATTGTTGGCCGGGCCGAAGGTTCCAATCCTGCGCAGACGCAGAAACGCAATGGCGCTCGCCTCCTTTTCGTTGACATGCGAGAGACTCTTTTCCGCTGAGACATGTCCGTCCGCCCACAGGACATTCGCCGCTCCGGCATGGCGGAAATGGATGCCACAGCCGTTGGTCGCAAGGTCCCCCTTCCCGGAACCGAACGGTCCGAGCTGACGGGTGTCCGCCACACTGCTTCCGACGGAATACACCCCGTACATGTCCGGATAGGCGACCGCCTCGCCGAGCGCAAAGGAGATCGGGGGACTCGCGTAATCGCCGAACACAATCGTCTGCGACGGCTGTTCAATCTGGGAATCCTTCAAACCGAATCCCCGGTACATGGAGCGGGTCCCGCTCTGGTAATAGAGAGAGGAACCGATATTCACATTGTAGGCGTATCCGCCGGAACCGGTCACGATCAACTCGTCATCGGTCGAGGTATTCTGCTCCATGGAAGGGCATTTGAGCGAATGAACCGCTTCCCGGGAAAGATAATCCCCGAGATACCCCCGCTTCAGATCCCATTCATACACGGAATTGCTGCCGTATTTTCCGCCGGCCTTGCTTCCCTTGTATCCCATCCAGGATTTTCTGGACTTCGACACGCTCCCGGATTCATAGATCGGCATGTTGCAATCCCAGTCGCCGGAATAGAACTTCCATGCCGTCCCGACCTGCTTCAGATTCGAGGCGCACTGAATCCCCTTCGCCTTCTCCCGTGCAAGCGCGAGCGCAGGCAGAAGCATTCCCGCGAGAATTGCGATCATCGCAATCACGACGAGGAGCTCCACGAGGGTGAAAAAACGTTTTTCCTTTTCTTTCTCGATTCGCCCGGCGGGAACATCCGCGGGCCGGCGGGAGGGGGAGATCGAACGATGCGGCATGATGTTTCATCCTTTGTGTTACGCGCACAATCCGGGCCGGCATCCGCTTTGCAACACCGGCCATAAAACAATCCGACCGCAGCAGGACCCGACTATAACGGTTGCGCGACAGCTTCGGACTCACACCGAATTCACTGCATGCGGTCAACAACTTCGTCTTAATATAATATGAAAATCCTTTTTTGCCAGTCTCCGCGCTGCCGAAAACACAAAAAAACGCGCAACTCCGGCAATATCCGGAAATTGCGCGGAACGGAAACGAAACGCCGCACGACAGCTTATGACAAACGGCAGTTCAGGGCGCAGGCGCACATCTGCGCGGCCCCGAGGGGAAGAATCGCCTCGTCAAAATCGAACACGGGAGTGTGCGCAATCGGAAAATCCTCCCCCTTGCGGATTCCGAACGTCATGTAATAGGCGGGAACCTTTTCGGCATACCATGCGAAGTCGTCGGATCCCATGCTGGGCACGATGCGGACGGTCTCCAGCCCGAGCTGCTCGGCGGACGGCAGCACAACACGCCGTCCGAGCTCCGGCGCATTCCACGTGATCGGATATTTCGGGCTCAGCTCCAGTTCGCACCGCGCACCGCTCTTCCTTGCGCATCCGTCCACCAGAAACGCTATTTTTTCGCGGAACACAGTTTCGGCCTTCCCGTCGAGAAATTTGAAGCGCCCTTCGACAAGCGCCGTATCCGGAATCTTGTTCTCATAATCGTCGGCAACGCATTTCACAGGCACGATGTTGCAGGGATGGAAAGGATGGATCGAATCCCGGATGCCGGGAAGAGAGGATATGATGTCGCATGCCGTGAAAATCGGATTCACGCACTTCTCCGGATAAGCCGAATGGCCGCCCTTTCCCCGGATGGAGATCCGGAAGGCGACCCCTCCCGCCATGACGGCGCCGTCATACCAACCGACTTTTCCGAAATCGGATGTCGCGTTCAGATGAAACCCGAAAACGGCCTCCACATGGTCCAGCGCGCCCTCCCGGAGGAAAACCGGCGCGCCGCTCGGAACAATCTCCTCGGCGGGCTGAAAAAGGAAACGGACGGTCCAGGGACGTTTCCGCTCCCCGAGCAGCAGCGCAGCCCCGAGCAGCAGCGCCACATGCCCGTCATGGCCGCACGCGTGCATGACTCCCGGCGTTTCCGAAACGTAAGTGTGCGAATTGGCCTCCGCAATCGCCAGCGCGTCGATATCCGCGCGCAGGGCGACCGTCCGTTCCGATTCGCCCGGCAGCTCGGCGATCACGCCGGTCGGACACTTCTGCGGAAGAAATTTCATTCCCGGAATGGATCTCAGGCATTCGCGGATTTTCTCCGTCGTGCGGAACTCCTGAAATCCCAGCTCCGGGTGGCGGTGCAGATCGCGCCGGATCTCCCGGAGAAGATCCGCATACTTCTCCGCCGCGGAAAGCAGATCGTTTTCATCATGTTTCATTCTAATACAACTCCTTCCTGTTCATTTGCTCAATCCGGAATCCGGATCGTTTTCCTCTTTCGCCGCCATCTCAGGTGTGTTTCATCGCATTGGGCATTTCCTCCTCGCCGTCCATGGGAAGAATGCGAATGTCGTCAATGTCAACCGTGCCGGTGATCCTCATGTAGAAGGTCAGGTTCTTCCCTTCGGGGCATTCGATTTCATTGGAGAGCGTGATCCATGCGCCGGGGGAGTCGAAACTTTTCCGCTTCTGATCCCCGCGGAAATATCTGCCGTTCCGGTAGAGCAGCAGAAGCGCCTCCCCCCTGCCGCGCACCCGGGCGGTGATCCGGAAGCGGCCCGGCATCTTCGCGGGAAGCGTAAGCACCTGCCCGATGAAGGCATTGAGTCCGCTCACGCGCATATACTGCTTGCCGGATGCGGGAGAATCGTTCCGCATTTCGACACTGCCGGTGTTGTTCTCGTTGAAGAACCAGAAATTCGGCACGCTTCCCGATCCATAAACCCACTCTTTTTTCGCGGGATTCCTTTTCTTCCGGATTTTCGGCCCGGTCAGATCCTCCAGATCGCCGTTCCTCAGGATCGCGCCCTGTTTGCCGAATGCCACGGTCCGGTGCACATCCGAACCGTGAAAAACGCCCGCGCTCCAGCTGGAACCCTGCATCCGCCCGGAATCGGCAAGGGCAAAACGCCCGACGTTGATCCGCCAGACAAGGCCGTCGCGGAGTTTGACCTTCAGCGGCCCGACGGGAACACGCGCTTCCAGGATCCAGCGGTCGGGGAGATCGCGCACCTTGTATTCGGGATTCAGGCGGACCGTTTCGTCCCGGGAGGATCCGGAGGTCGTAAGTGCCTGATAAAGATATCCGTTGACGCTGAATCCCAGGTGATAATAGTAGCCCTTCCGCTCCGGCGGCGTCAGAAAGATTTCAATATGACTTCCATTCAATGCGGAGATCCCGTCGCTCTTCGCCTCAGCGTTCACCCGGCCGTTCCGGGCCTTCATCGCCTCGACGGCGAAATAGAGATTGGAATTGTCATACAGCATCCGGACGAACGTTTCCGGATCGGCCTTCACATCGGTCGGATTGCCCTTAATGAAAACCTTGAAGTCGGAACAGAATTCAGCGTCCTTCCAGTCCGCCTCGTCCAGTTTCCCGTCAATCGAAATTGCGCCGGTGCGGCGCCGCACATTGTATTCCTTCTGGCGCGTGGCAAGATATTCCCGGTGCGCGGCCTCCCAGTTCGCCTTGAAATACTCGCGGTCCAGCGCGATGCGCCTGAGGATCACCGGATCGCTTCCCGCGGCTTTCTCCGCCTCGGCAAGAAGCCGCATGGCGTTCTGCGGAATCCCGGGACGGTCATAGCACTTCCCGAGCACGCTGTTCGGCGTGCCGTATCCCATGTGGAGGCGGGAATCCTGCACCGCTTCGGTGAGAAGCTTCCGGTAATCCCGCATCACCTTCCATGCCGGACCGTAATACAGGGAGTTGATCTTCTCGGAAACGGCGTCGTAATCCGCGTCGATATTCCAGGAGAAATACCCGGTCATCCAGTGTCTCTGCCAGGAACTCATCCAGCGGTTGCGGCACTGATACTGGCGCGGCGGATTCTTCCTGTAGTGGTTATAAGGAGCGTTCGGGGCATTCGTGACCATCCCGTAGCCCGCCATGCCGAGCCGGCGGTAGAAACGCAGATCCTCCACCCAGGTCTTCTCGTTGAAGAGATAATTCGTCGCGCCCGGCATTTCGGGGTGGTATTCAAAGGTGAAGAGACGCATTCCGGCCTTGTGCCACGCTTCAAACATGCCACGGAACTTGTCCGCATTGATCGGACAGGCGGGATCGGTCAGCGGGTGAATGTAGCAGCGCTGATGCGGCGCCACACCGACCAGCACGCGCGGATCGGGCTTGATCCCGAGCGGCGGCATCCGGAAGTTCTGATAGGCGAGCGTCGTCACGGTCGTATTCGGAAACTTTCCGGAATCCAGAATTTCATGCGCCATGTGATTCACGAAATGCCACCAGCGTGTCGAACGGCGGCTCATGCTGTTCGTCTCCAGCGGGGAATCCAGTTTCCGGCACGCCTCGCACTGACACCAGACCGTGTGGTCGTCATTGCAGAAGTTGCGATGATGCTCACGCCCCCCGTAGATCCGGCTGCGTTCCAGACAATAGGCAAGCATCCGTTTCAGCACTTCCGGATTCGACGTGCAGGGCTGGCAGCATCCCGCGTAATTTCCGGCGGGCAGCCGTTTGCCGTCCACAAGCCCGAAATACTCGGGATGCTCCTTCAGAAGCGACGCGGTCTTCTCCCGGTATTCCCGGTTGCTTTTCGTCGATCCGATCAGCATGACGCCCATTGTATGGCCGCCTTCCTGAAAAACGGTTCCGCGCTCTTCCAGAAAAGCGCAGTGCCTGTTCGACGGCGAAAAATTCACCGGACCGGAATAGAGGACCAGCCCGTTCCGCAGAAGCCAGTCGTAAGTTTCAGGGGTCCACCCGGATCCGCCGTTCAGGTGGAATTTCCGGTAGGAAAACACGGGATTGCGCACTTCGCTCCCGTCCGGAATGGAAAAATCCGGACGCTTCGGGACCACTTCCCCCTCCTCGCCCGGATAAAGGAAGTAAACGCCGCCGTATTTCCGCAGGACATGGTAAACGCCGTAAAGGAGTCCGCGTCCGACATTCGCGAACAGGAAAACGCCATCTTTCCCTGCGGCCACTCCGAAGCCGTCCTCCCGGATCCGGTCGGCGAGCGTCTTCCATTCCGGAGGCGGATTTCCCGCGCCGGTTTTCCCGATCCGCACCGCAATTTTGCCGGGAGAGGCCTTTTCGGCAACGGGAAGGCGCGCGCCGGTGATCTTCTCCACAAACACGGACAGTTCCCGCGCCGCATGTTTTTCCACCGCACCGGCGGAGGAGTCCAGTACAATCACGGCCTGCGCCTTTCCATCCCTGACCAGATCCGCGCCCGGAAGCGCGCAGCATCCCGCCGCACCGAAACAGACGAACAGGCATTTCCACAGATTCCTCATTTGCAAATCTCCTTATTTGTCATTGAACGTTGCAGACAGCGAATTCACCGGACCAGCCGGAACGGATAACGGTTCCAGTTGCTTCCGCCGATCGAGGCAGTCTGAATCATTCCGGGATTGGCGGGAGCCGGATCGGTCGTGCTTCCGCGATCCGTGGAAAATCTGAAAAAGGATCCCAGCACACGATAGCTGACGTTTTCCACATGGAGGTCCAGAAAGAGCATGCAGCTTCTCCGCGCATGAGGAAAGGACATGGGATAATCCGACATCCGGGGACCGTCCGCCGCCCAGGCGAGGAGAGACGTCCCCGCAGGCACCGAGTCCGGCTTGAAAAAGGAACTCTCATCTTCCCCCTGCTTGTAGATGAAGCTGTAATGGTAATCTGTGTTCCCCATGAGACTTCCGTCGCCGACATTGGGGTTCATCGCCGTCGTCACATGGTAGGGCTGGCCCTCGACAGCATTCATGGAAGGACATTTCAAAAGACTGGAGTCCCGTTTGGAGAAATCCGCCGGCGCCCTCAGATATCCCTCATTCTGCAGAAAGGAATAGATCAGCCTCCCTTTGTAGGGATAGGGCGCTCCGGTGCTCCAGCGGTTATAGTCCGAGGCATACAGCATGAAAACCACTCCCAGCTGTTTGCGCTTGTTCAGACATGACGCGGAATATGCCGCATCTCGGGCTTTGCTCAAGGCGGGGAGAAGCATGCCGGCAAGAATCGCGATAACGGCGATCACGATCAGAAGCTCGATCAAGGTAAAACCGAGCCTGTCCGCGCGTCTTGCGGAAGACGCCGCGGAAAATGCGGATGCATGTTTCATTGTTTCCGAGCTCCTCTCTCCTTTGTGCCGCGGTATGCGGCGGTTGATTCCATCGGAACAAAAACGGATTTCACAAGATATGTTCCAGGAGCATCCGCTTCCAGGGCGCATTTCCCGTTCAGGAGCAGCGAGGCGGCATTGACGCCGATCTCCACCGGCCGGTATTCGGAATGGGAAAAGGGGACCAGACTGTAAGCGGCAGTCTGGGAATCCTCGCAGAATCCGGCGAGGGAGAGATCGCGCGGAACGGAAAGGCCGTTCCGCAGCAGGAAGCGTGCAATGTCGCAGAGCCAGGCGGAGGCGACGGCCGCAACGGCGGAAACCTTCTTGTCTTCCGGGAGCGTCAGGAGAGTGTGCAAGCCCTCCCGGTTCGGGTATTCGCCGCAGGTCTGCCATTCGGGAAGAACGGGAAGCCCCGCATCCCGCATCGCCTGCTCGTATCCCCGGTGACGCTCCCGGTTGACGTAGAGTGCATGCGGCGAACAGACCAGACCGATTGCGCGGTGCCCCAGACGGATCAGATGCGAAACGGTTTCATACATCGCGGAGAAATTGTCCATCAGAACGCCGGGAAAGCCGAACCCTGCGGGACTGTTTGCAAAAACCAGGGAAAAGGACATTTTCCTGCAGTATGCGGCAGTCTCCCGGCAGACAGACTCGTTCACGGAAATCAGGATCACGCGCTCAATTTGCTGGGAGGCTATTCCGGCAAACGTTTTTTCCAGATCTTCCGCGCCGTAAAGATGAACACAGTATCCTTCCAAAGCGGCCGTATGCTGGATTCCATACAGAATTTCACTGGCATTGCGCATGGCGGCATAATCGCTCCAGTTCGTAATCACGGCAATGGTTTTCACGATTCCCGTCCGGATGGAACTCGCCAGCAGATTCGGATGATAGTTCAGCTCGCGCGCGATGTTCTCGATCCTGCTCCGCGTGGCGGGGGACACGCCGGAATTCCCGCGGTGGTTCAGAACCGTGGATACCGCCATGACGGAGACTCCCGCCCGTTCCGCAATCATTTTCAGGGTAACCGCCATGCACACTCCGATGAATGAATATAACGTTAAATCTTCTTTTTCCAAATTATATTCGAAAGCGGGAAAAAAACAAGGGGGGAGCGGAAAATGTTCCGGATTTTTTCCTTATGCCCTGAAATCCGGGAGGTTCTGAGACATAAGGATGAAACATGACTCACTCGGGCGCCTTTTCCTCGCAGCGGATCTCCAGGAGAGAAACATGGCGGTGCTCCGTCGCAAGAACGGTGATCGTCAGATGCTCATAGCGGAAGGAATCCCCCTTCTGCGGAATATCCTGGAAGTTCTCAAGAACCCAGCCGTTGAGAGAGGCCATTTTCGAATTGAGCTTGACATTGAAGAACTTGGCGAAATCGGAAAGGGAAACGAAGGCATCCACCTGGAACACGCCCTTCGCGACCTTCCGGAAGGGGTTGACGATCTGTTCGTGCTCATCCCAGATGTCGCCGACGAGCGTTTCCAGGACATCCTCCATGGTCACGATGCCCAGCGTGCCGCCGAATTCGTCCAGCACCACGGCGACCTGGACGCGCTGTTGCTGAAGTTTCCGCATGATGGCGCTGATTTTCTCTCCCGCGAACGTGAACGCGACCGGAGCGATGATCTCCTTGATGGGGTGTTCATTTTCCGCATTTGCATAAAAATTCTTCAGATGAATGACACCGATGATATTGTCGATGTTGTCCTCATAGATCAGGAGGCGGGAAAATTTCTTTTCATAAAAGAGCTGCGCAATCTCCTCCCTGGTCGCGGTGACGGGAAGCGCGACAAGATTCACGCGGGGGGTCAGAATGTCCTTCGCCTCGAAATCGGAAAATTCAATTGCGTTTCGCAGGAGTTCCCCCTCGTTCCGGTTCAATGTTCCGTCCTGTTCGACTTCGTCGACGATCATGAGCAGCTCCTCCTGGGAGATGCGGGAATCGCTCTGCAGCCGGAAGGTTTTGGCAAGAAACTTCTTCCAGCATGTGAAAAGGAAGTTCACCGGCGCCAGAATCCAGATCAGGAGCTGAAGCAGCGGGGCGGAAAAGATGGAGAAGCTCTCCGGACAGTCCTTTGCAATGCTTTTCGGTGAGATTTCACCGAAGACAAGCACGACGACAGTAATCACAAGCGTGGAAAGCATGGCTCCCTTTTCCGCATTGCCGGAAACGATTTTTGTGAACAGCACCGTGCTGATGGAAGCCATTGCAATGTTCACGATGTTGTTGCCGATCAGAACAGTGGAGAGCAGCCGGTCGTAATGTTCGGAGAGTTTGTAGGCCAGGGACGATCCGCGCACGCCCTTTTCGACATACGCCTTCATGCGCGTGCGGTTCAAAGTGGAAAACGCGGTTTCCGACGCCGAAAAGTAGGCGGACATGGCAAGCAGGAAAAGAATGCTTGCGATCTCTGTAAGATAATCCATAAGCCGGCAATAAAACTCCCGGGCGGTATTGCTTTCCTGAGACGTGCCCTGCGTCCGGTCTCAACATGAGAGCCTTTGGATTGCAGTATAACACGCCGGGAACGTTTGTCAAGAAAATTCCTGAAGCGGAAAGCGGGAATCGGAAGGAAAAAGGTGCGAAAAGCGCTGGAGGAATTCAGGACAACAGTTGAAAAACAGCCGGCAGGGAGTACAGTAATGGCGCCTTCGTGCGGCACGCATGCCGCTTAACAGGCAGAAAGAAAATCATTCCATGCAAACTCCGGCAGATGTCTCCGCCTGTTTCCAGATGTATCCGCAGCTCTTCACCGTCTGGTGTGTCATTGTCTTTGTGTTCGGATGCTGCATCGGCAGTTTCCTGAACGTCTGCATCTGGAGGGTGCCGCGCGGCATGTCCGTAGTCTCGCCGCCGTCGCACTGCCCGAAATGCGACCACGAAATCACGCCGCTGGAGAATATTCCGCTTCTGAGCTGGATCTTTCTCCGGGGACGCTGCAGCGCCTGTCATGAACCCATTACGATCCGCTATTTTCTTGTGGAGCTGGTCACGGGGCTCCTGTTCGCGCTGATTTTCCTGAAGGTCACGGCTGCGGGCGAGCCGCTGACGCTGCTGGCGCCCTTCTTCGTGATGACCGCAATTCTGATCTGCAGCGCCTTCACGGACTGCGAACTGGGAATCATTCCGAATGAATTCACTTATACGGGCATGATCTGCGGATTGCTGTTTGCCCTGCTGTTTCCCTCGGCCTGGCATCTGGAATCCCGGATCACGGCATTTCTGCTGAGTCTGGGATCGCTGGCGGCGGCGGGAGGTCTGATGGCGCTCTGCGCGGCGGCGGGCAGAAGAATTTTCCGCCGGGAGGCGCTCGGCTGGGGCGACGTGAAGTTCATCGCGGCGGCCGGCGCAATGGCCGGACTGCCCTGCGCGTTGTTCACGGTGGCCGCCGGCTCCCTGGCGGGACTTCTCGCCGCGCCATTCCTGCGCCTGATCCCCAAATACAGGAAACGCCGGACGCTGCGTTTCGGCCCCTTTCTGGCATTCGGAATGCTGCTCTGGATTTTCTTCGGGGAAACGCTTGTCGGAATGTATCTTCGGATTTTGAATTGACAAACCGGCAAAGGCGTGATATTTTAAAGGCCGTTGCATGTACCGGGGTATCCCGGATATGATCTGCAGGAATATTTTTCAGATGAAATAACTTTTAGAAAAAAGGAAGGGCAGCCGATGTCAGGTCACAGCAAATGGGCGAACATCAAGCACAAGAAGGAAGCTTCGGATAAGAAGAAAGGCAAGATTTTTTCAAAGCTCGCCAAGGAGATCATGGTCTGCGTGAAGCAGAGCGGCAAGGACCCGAACTCGAATCCCCGTCTGAGAATGGCTCTGATCGAGGCGCGCTCGGCCAACATGCCGCGGGAAAACATCGACCGCGCCATCAAAAAAGGCGCCGGCGAACTCGGCAACGTGGTTTACGAGGAGATTGTCTACGAAGGATACGGTCCGCAGGGGACCGCAATCATTGTCGAATGCCTGACAGACAATAAAAACCGCACCATCGGCGACGTGCGCATGACCTTCGACCGCAACAACGGCAATCTCGCGGCCAGCGGCGCGGTCGGCTGGATGTTCCAGCGCAAGGCGCATTTCGTAATCACCGACGAAGCCAATGCCGACGAGGAAAAACTGATGGACATCGTGCTTGACGCAGGGGCGGAAGACATTGAGGTGGAAGACGGCATAGCGGAAATCTGGGGACCCCCCGAAGCTTTCACCGACATCGCCAAGGCGCTGGAGGATGCGGGAATCGAAACCTCCGAATCCGGCATCGTGCGCCGTCCGGACAACACGGTCGGAGTAAACGATCTCTCCACCGCTCAGCAGATCCTGCGCCTTGTGGACAGGCTGGACGATCTGGAGGATGTGCAGGCCGTGCATCACAACGCGAATATCGCCAGCGAGGTTCTGGACGAAATCGACGCCCAGGAGTAATCCCCCCGGGGAAACGCATGAGATGATCATTCTCGGAATAGATACGGCAATCCGGCGGACCGGCTACGGAGTGGTCCGCATGGAGGACGGCAGCATCAGCGTGCTGGACTGCGGAGTCATCAAAAACGCTCCGTCGCTGAAGCACAGCGAATGCCTGCGCCGGATCTACGGGGGAATCGGCGAGCTGATTGAAACATTCCGTCCGGACGCGGCGTCCATTGAGATGGCGTTCGTCGGAAAAAACGTCCGGACGACGATGATTCTGAGCATGGCGCGCGGCGCGGCGATCGCTTCCGCGGCAAATGCGGGCGTGCCTGTTTACGAATATTCGCCGAAGACGGCGAAAAGGTCGGCGGTCGGAATCGGAGCAGCCTCCAAGGAACAGGTTGCGTCGGTGCTTGCGGCGCTCTGCCGCCTGGAGGTTTCGGGAATTCCCGACGATTCCACGGATGCGCTTGCGCTGGCGGTCTGTCACGGCAACGTTGCGGCAAGGCCGGAACTGGCGGCGTTTCTCACACAGCCGATTTGAATGCAATGCAACAACTACTGAGAGAGAATTATCAATGAAACTGACAAACTATGGCAGAAAAGAATGGCTCCGCGCAACCGTGTGCGCGGCGGTGCTCCTGATCCTGTGCGCGGTGCTGGCTGTCATTGTCAACGGACGGGCCGGACTCTGTCTCGCCGTCTTTGTCGTTGTCCTGTGGGCGGCATTCGCGGCGTTTTTCCGCGATCCCGAACGCCAGATTCCATCTGATGAACGGATTCTCACCTCGCCCGCGGACGGTGTCGTGCGCGACATAGAACTGATCCCGAACAGCAACTGCGGCAACGAGGAGCTGGCAAAGCTCTTTGACGGCAGAGACATGCTCCGCATCGGCATTTTTCTTTCCGTTTTCGATGTGCATCTGAACCGTGCGCCATGCAGAATGACCGTTCGTTTCACCGCATACAAGGAAGGCTGTTTTCATGACGCCCGCGACGGACGCGCCGCCAAAGAAAACGAATCCCTCATCATGGGTGGAACCGGAAAAATAGACGGGACCGAATTCCCGGTCGCGGTGAAACAGATCTCCGGCGCGGTCGCAAGGCGCATCGTGTGTCCGGTCGACTCCGGCGCCGTTCTGGAAAAAGGGGAACGCTACGGCATGATCAAATTCGGTTCCAGAACAGAGCTTTACCTTCCGGTAAAAAGCAATTTCACACCCGCAGTCAGCGTCGGAGACCGAGTATTCGCCGGAGTCACCGAAATCGCCAGGTTCTGCATAAAGCAGGATACCGTGATACCGGGACAGAAACCCCAGAACCCTTCCTGAAACGCGGAGCCGGCATGAAACAGCACTTCAAGGATCTGATCAAACGCAACCGCTGGATCAAATGGGTCCCGAATGCGCTGACGCTCGGCAATTCTCTCTGCGGCTTCGCGGCGATTCTCTACACGCTTCAGGTCTATGAAAAAATGATGCAGCGCGACGGATCGGAAGGAATTGAAACGATCTTCGCCATCAGCGCGTGCATGATTCTCTTCGCCATGGTGTTCGATGCGTTCGACGGATATGCGGCACGCCTTCTGAACGCGGCGAGCCTTCACGGCATTCAGATGGACTCCCTTGCGGATATGGTGACATTCGGCGTTGCTCCGGCCACCCTTGTCGCGGTCATGGCGCATTCCATGCGTTCTCTTGCAGGCAATCAGTTCCGCCTGGTCTGGTGTCTCTGCGCGATCTATCTCGGATGCGCCGCGCTGCGTCTCGCAAAATACAATGTTCACGCAATGCTGGAAAAGAAAAGCAGCGACAAGTTTTCCGGCCTCCCCTCCCCCGGCGCGGCGGGCGCGATCTGCAGCGTGACGATCTTCTATGCGCTGGAACAGCCGCTGGACAACTCCGCAATGGCGAACCTGATTTCCTTTCTGCCCTACTACACCGCGATTCTCGGTTTCCTGATGGTCAGTTCGATCCCCTATCAGCATTTCGGGAAATGGATTTTCTCCATTCCGCGGCACAAGAAGCGGATGCTGATTGCCTTTCTCGTGCTGGTTGCGCTCTGCATCGAGCCCGCCTGGACCGGCGTGATCCTGATCAACGGATACATCGTATGGGGTCCGGTGGCATGGTTTCTGGTGAAAATCGGCGTTTTCCGCAATACTCAGGAAACCCGGATCTGACGGGGAAAGGCGGAGCATATGCCGGCATCTGCAGTAAAATCCGTTGCCCTGAAGCGGAAACTGACGGAAATTTACGACCGTCTTCTGGCTGCATACGGACCTCAGAAATGTTTTCTGAATCATGAAACGCCCTTCCAGCTTCTGGTCGCCACGATTCTCTCCGCGCAGTGCACAGACAAGATGGTCAACCGTGTAACGGAGTCCCTGTTCCGGGACTATCCGGAGCCTGCCGATTTCGCGGCGATGGAAGTGGAAAAGCTGGAAAAACTGATCCATTCCTGCGGCTATTACCGCGCCAAGGCGAAAAACATCATCGCGGCCGCACGTGCCATTGAAGAACGCTTCCATTCGAAAATCCCGAATACGATGGAGGAACTCACCTCCCTGCCCGGAGTCGGGCGCAAAACCGCGAATGTGGTGCTTGCGGACGCCTTCGGCGTTCCGGGACTTCCGGTCGATACGCACGTAAAACGGATCATGAATCTGACCGGCGCCGTCAGAACGGAGGATCCGGAAAAGATCGAAGCGCGCCTCTCGGCCAATCTCGCGCCGGAGAAATGGGGGGAGTTTTCCCATCTTGTGATTCAGCACGGACGCAGCCGCTGTCCGGCGGGTCGGCCCGACTGCGCGCACTGCGAAATCCGGACGCTCTGCGCCCGCGGCTCGAAACATCCGGAGAAAAAGGCATGACTCTGAAACAGCGTTTCCGCCAGATCAAGAAATTCCCGGACTGGATTTACTGGCTTCCGGCAAGACTTCTTTCGCTTCTGCGTCATGTCATGCGGACAGAAATCATCGACCCCTACGGCATCATCGCGGCGAAGAATCCGCCCGCAATCACGGTAACTTGGCACAACCGCCTGCTTTTTTTCCCGGCGATGTTCGACAGATGGGAACGCGAGCATACCGTGGCCGTCATCAGCGCCTCCCGCGACGGTCAGTACATCGCGGATCTCGTCAAGCAGTTCGGTATTGAAAGCGTGCGGGGCTCCACTTCGCGCAAGGCACTTCAGGTGCTTCACGGCGCCATGAAGAAGATCATCCGGGACCGGAAATACGTCAGTTTCACGCCGGACGGCCCGCGCGGCCCGAAATATGTCATGAGCCGCGGACCGATCCATCTTGCCAGTGAAACCGGCGTCAGAATCCTTCCCGTTTCCGTCAATTACTCCTCCTACTGGGAACTGGGCAGCTGGGACCGTTTTCAGATTCCGAAACCCTGGGCGAAAATCACGCTCCGGTTCGGGGAACCCGTCTCAATTCCGCCGGATTTGAACGAAGAGGATCTGGAGAAATGGCGTCTGGAAGTCCAGAAGCGTCTGAACGAAATTTCGGAAATTCCGAAATCCTGACCGATCTCCGCATCCATCCGGAAATTCATCCGCCTCTGGCCGGGCAGCCGGAATCCCGGTATCGGGCGGACAGAAAAAATACCGCTTTTCCAAGCACAAGGAATGCAGGCGGGGATTCGCCTCTCTGACAGAAAAAGCCTCTTATTTCATGGAAATGCCCATTTATGCGATACGGTCATGATGCGGCAGCTCCGCCGTGGGAATCCGCATTTCCGTCATGCTTCTGACCGGAGTTATCCAGATATTTCCCCGCTCTTTTTTCCTCTTTTTTCCGATCCGGAAAAATTCCGTTTTTTTTTGCAATCTCCGCTTGTTTTTTCTGTTTTGCTGTCTATTGTTAAAATGAAGTTTAACGTCAAACATATCCAAAAAAAGCTGAAGATGCGGACCACGATCAATGACATTGCGGAAAAAGCCGGAGTTTCCAATATGGCCGTCTCGCTGGCGTTCCGGGGAAGCCCGAAGATCAGCGAAGCGACACGGAAACGGATTCTGTCAATCGCCCGGGAGCTCAACTACGTCCCGAATCAGGCGGCGCGGCAGCTGCGTTCCGGACAAACGGACATCGTCGGCTTTCTGGTGACGGATCTGGCAAATCCGTTTCATTCGCTGATGATCAAACACGCCCAGAGAGCCTTCTCCGAAATGGGCCTGACGCTCTTTACCGCCGGAAGCGACTGGAACGAGGAACATGAACGCGCCTCCGTCGAGCGTCTGATCCGGATGCGGGCCCGCGGCGTGCTTCTCTGTTCCTGCGAAAAGAGCCCGGAACCCTTCGAACTCCTTGACCGTGCCGGAATTCCCTATGTCGCGCTGGACAGCGTTCCGGACACCTACGGCGGTCCCTGCGTCATCAATGATCTGGCACAGTGCGGCGCGCTGATGGCGGATCATTTCCGGGCCGTCGGGGCAAGGAAACCGGCCTATGTCGACGCGGCCGCGGACATGCTCTTTTTCAGCGCGTTCCGCAAAACGCGCGAAGCCTTCCGCGACACCCTGCACCGCGCCGGTATCGAATTGAGCGCGGAAAACTGCATTCCGGCCGGGATGACGCTCGAAGCGGGCGCGGAGGCCTTCCGCCGTCTTGCCGCGGACGGATTCAAAACGGACGGCGTTTTCTGCGTGAACGATCTCTGCGCGCTGGGCTTTCAGAACGAAGCCGCGAAACACGGATTGCACGCGGGACGCGATTTTGCCCTTGCCGGAATCGACAACATGGAGATATCCGCGCTTTCGGCGCTGGCCCTGACTTCGATCCGCCAGCCGTATCAGGAGATCGCGCGCCGGGCGGTGCGGATGCTCTGCGCGCTGATGGAAAAGAAGGCTCTTCCGTCAAGGAGGATTGTGCTGGAGCAGGAACTCTGCGCACGCGCCTCAACTCTGGAAATGCAATCCGCCGGACGCGCGGTCCGGCGGCGGATAAAGACGTGAAAACTCAAACCCGAAACGAGGAGCTCAGGAGTATGGAAGAAAGAATTCTTACAAAACAGGAGTTTGCGGACCGGATCGTCCGGGCGCAGGCGGAAATTGCAAAAACGGATCTCGATGCGGCGCTGGTCTTCTCCACGGAGTCCGAACCCGCTGGCGTCCGCTATTTTTCGGACTACTGGCCGAGCTTTGAAACGGCGGGCGTGCTGATCCCGCGGGAAGGAAGCCCCGCCCTGATCATCGGTCCGGAAAGCCTGACCTACGCAACGGCGCGGACCCGGATCCCGCGCGTGATCCAGACCATGGACTTCCGCGAATCCTCCCAGCCGGACTATCCCGGTTCGAAACACCCCGACTGGAAAGCGATCCTCGGGGAATTCAAGGTGCGGAAGCTGGGAATCACAGGCTGGCACATGTTCCCCTATGCGATCATGACAAACATCAGCGCCGCGCTCGGCGGCATGGAGCATGTCGCCAACGCCGACGCCGTGCTGCGCCCCGTTTTCATGAAGAAGAGCCCGCTTGAGCTGGAATGTCTGCGCAGATCCGCAAAGGTGTCCGAACTCGGATTCAAGGCGGTTCTCGAAGCCATCAGGCCCGGCATGACGGAAGCGGAGCTCTGCGGAATCGCGACAGCGGCCATGCTGGCAAACGGCGCGGAGGCAACCGGGTATCCGGTCTGGTGCTGCTCCGGGCCGAACTCGGACCAGGCGATCAGCCGTCCGACGCTGCGCAAGGTCGGGTGCGGCGAAATCATCCACTTCAGCATCGGCGCGAAGGTCGAGGGATACAGCACGAGTCTCGGGCGTCCCGTCGTCCTCGGGCGCTGTCCGGAGGAGACGCGCCGTTTTCTCCAGGTCGGACTCGACGCGCTGAACATGACCTTCGATGAAATGCGCGCGGGAAGACTCGCTTCCGATGTCGCGAAGAAGGTGCACGGCTACATCCGCGAACAGGGCTACGGCGACGCGATCCTCTACGGTCCCGCGCACGGGTGCGGACAGATGGAGTGCGAATATCCGTTCCTCGAAACCTCCTCCACCTATCCGCTGGAGGAAAACATGACTTTCATGGCGGACATGTTCCTGCACCGCGGCGGAATGGGATTCCGCTGGGAGGACGGTCTCATCGTGCGGAAAGACGCTCCGGCGGAACAGCTCTCCAGTCTCGGGCGTGAACTCAACATTCTGAAAGTGTGAAGAAAATGATTATCGACATTCACGGACATCTCGGAAACATCAACATCGCCCCCTTCTGGCGCGCCGACGCCGCCCGACTGGAGGAATACTGCGAACAGTCCGGCGTGGACACCCTCTGCGTTTCCGCTTCCCGCTCGCTGATGTACGACATCCGCGAAGGCAATGCGGAAGTGGACGCCGCGCTGCAGGAAACCACGAAACTGCTCGGCTACGTGGTCGTCAGCCCGACTTTCTCGGAGTCCCTCGGCGATCTGGAGCTTCTGAAGCGCAACCCGAAATTCCGGGGCGTGAAAATCCATCCGGACTATCACGGCTACGTCCTTTCGACGCCGTCGAACCGCCGCTGGGTCGAGGCGGTCGCGGACATGACGCCGATGATGATCTTCCACGTCTCCTGCATGCCGGGAACCGGATTCTCCCCCGCCGTGACGGTCGCGGAAATCGCGAAAAACCATCCCGGAACGAAATTCGTCCTCGCGCACATGGCCGGAATCTACCAGAACGGCAACTATCCCTATTTCCCGAACATGGATTCGCTGGAGGCGGTCATGCAGATGAATCTGCCGAACGTCTACGTCGACACGGCGCATTATCTGATGTACGTCTATCCCGGCGTGATGGAGAAGATGTACGCGATCGCCGGCGCGGATCACATCGTCTACGGAACGGACGCCCCCCTGCAGGGCCCGATGCAGATGCGCTTTGCCAGCGAGGTGATCCGGGCAATGGACATCCCGGAAGAGGACAAGGCGAAGATCCTTTACAGAAACGCCCAGAAGGTGCTCGGATTATGAGCGGGCGCAGGGAATGGATCGTGCCGGACTGCTGGCTGCCTCCCGCGGGAGGCTCCGGCGACATGGTGAACCATGAATCGCTGATGATCCTCAACACGACCGGCACGGACGCCGAAATCCTGATCGATCTGTATTTCGAGGACCGGGAGCCCGTGCTAGGGCTGCGCCACCGCGTCGGAGCGCGCCGCATCCGCGCCATCCGCCTGGATCAGGAGTCCGACCTGCAATACGACGTGCCACGGGCGACTCAGTATGCGCTGCGCGTCCGGAGCAGCGTCCCCGTCTCCGTTCAGTATGGCAGAATGGATGTCCGCCAGCCGAATCTGGCCTACTACTGCACGATGGCATTCCCCGCGGACTGAGGCGCGGACGTAAAAATGAGCTGCCCCGCGGCAGAACACGCGGGGCGGCGGGAATTCCGCCTGCGGCGGCCAGCTCGTCCAGCCGGACCGGCAGGAGAGCGCGAAGCTGTTTCAGTGCAGCTCCTTTTTCTCTCCGATTCCGTCATCCAGTGTGAGGATCTGACGGTCCCAGCTGATCCGGTAGGGCTTTCCGGAACGGCAGCCGCAGCTCTCCCCGATGAAAAGTTCCGGCTTGACAAGTTCGGGTTCCGGGCGGAATGCCGTTTCCCCGGATTCGATTTTCTCGAACAGAAGCCCGATGCTCCGTTCCGCAATCCGCGCGGCGGGAAACACAACGGTCGTCAGGGGACTCGGGGTCACTTCCACAAAGGCGGAACCGTCAAACCCGATCAGCGCGGCATCTTCCGGGACGCGGTATCCGGAGGAAAACAGATGGCGCATCAGGCGCGCGGCAAGCAGATCGTTGGTGACGCACCAGGCCCGAACCCCCTCCTTCTGGATCATCGTGTCAAGTTCCCGGGAAAACTTCGGATTCCCGGTGACTTCGAGCTTATAGGCGCCGGAAGCGCCGATCGCGGCGAGATACCCCTCCCACTGGAGCGGCACAACGGAAAGATCCGGACAGACAAAACCGATTTTCCGATGGCCGTGTCTGCGGAAGTGCGTCACCGCAAGCTCAAAGGCGTATTTGAGATCGACGCGCAGCTCATACTGCCCCGGATAGGGCGACATGCTGACAACGGGAATCTTTGTATTGAGCTTCCTCACATCGTTCAGCGCATAGGCGATGATGATGCCGTCCGCGCCGAAGGATTCGAAATCCATCACGGCCTCCAGCTCCTGTCTGGCGGAAAGCGGCGTCACAAGGGAGGAACCGTATCCTCGTTCGCGGAGCAGAAAGGCGATCTTGCTTGTCAGATCGCTGTAAATCGCCGACATGAAAGGGCTGGTGATGATTCCGATGCGTTTTGTCTTCTTCTTCGCCAGAATCAGCGCGGCGGGATTCGGACGGTAACGCAGGTCCTGCGCGATGGCAAGAATCTTTTCGCGCTTTTCCAGAGAGACCTTGTTGTAATGCCCGTTCAGAACCGCGGAAACGGCGGAGCGGGAGACGCCCGCAAGCTTTGCAATATCCTTGGATGTAATGGCCATTTTTTCCCTTTTCTGTTCCCGCGCCGCCCGGCTCCTCATCGCATCAGCGAACTTCTGAGTTCGCGCAGATACGTCATCGCAGCCCGGATGTCCGCGTCCTGTTCCGGTCCCGGCGGAATCTCCCGCTCAATGATGAGCGGACCGCGGAACCCTTTCCGATACAGTTTCTCCATGACTTCGCCGAATTTCGTGTCGCCCTTTCCAAGAGGAGTTTCCTTCCCCATGAGAGCGCCGCCGACCGGGCGGCACGCGTCCTTGCAGTGAACGCCGAGCACGTATTCGCCGAGAGACTCCACAAAATCCAGAGGCTCCGTCTTGTCGTAAATCAGAAGGTTCGCCGGATCCAGATTGATTCCGACATTGTCCAGCCCGAGCATGTCAATGCATTTTTTAAGTTCAAGGTCGGTTTCCGGACCCGTTTCAAACAGGAAATACTGTCCGTTGTCCCGGGCCAGACGGCAGAATTCGCGCAGGTCGTCGATGAAATGCGCAAATTCCGTTTCGTCCTCCGGCAGAAAACCGACATGGCAGAGCAGATGCCGGATGCCGAAATGCTTCAGCCCCCAGTTCATCTGCCGCGCGGCGGATGCAAAACGGTTCGCCCGGACGGAGAGCCTGGTCATGCCGACGGTATTGACGGAACGGTCCGGACTCCAGTTCTGGGAGGGAAACGAGAAGAAAAGCGAAACGGGCGTGATTTCATACTTCTCCAGAGCATCGGCAAGACGCTTTGTGTTCTCCGCCCCTTCCGGACCGGAAAGATAATTGTCGTCGATTCCGCAGAACTGGCAGGCATTCATGCCGACTTCATGCAGAAAGGCAAGGCGTTCCGGTTTGAACTGCGTCAGACGGAACAAGGTTCCCAGCGGCAGAATTTTTCCATTTTCCATGTGCATGGCACCTTTTTTTGTGTGTGAAGATCAAGTTTGGTAACACGTGACACCTATCAATGATAACACACAAAAAGACAATTTCAACCCCTCCGGAGCGGAAAATTCTTTTTTTCCTCGGCGTTTACTCGAAAAGCAGCTCCCCGAAGTGATCGGGCTGATGAAAATCGCATTTGGGCAGCGCCTGCCAGGAGATCCAGTGCGGATGCGAAGTATGGTCGGCGCATTTCGTGAAATTGGCCATCCATTTCTGACCGGAGAGGTTCGGATTGATCTTCGAGTATTTCACAAAGAAGGCGATGGGAATCCGGAAGCCGAGACGCCAGGTGACCGGATCGGTGATCTCCTCGGGGACTCTTTCCGGAAGCGTATGAAAGCGCTCAATCGTCGCCAGGTCAGCTTCCGGAACCGGGGTGTAGTCGCCCGCGCGGCAGTTTCTGACATGATACAGCAGGATCGTTCCGCCGCAGTTCATTTCAAAGTTGAAGTAGCGTTCCGCCCCGGCGGGTTTGACAAAAAATTCCACGCAGCTGTCCAGGCAGACCTGGTCCTGATTTTTCACCGCAAGGGCCTTGACATACCGGTCATGAACCTGAAACAGCCCGTAGATGTTCCGATCGTCATACAGCATTTTGACCCGGGTGTCGGGATGGTGATCGCCGCTTCTGCTGAAGACGTAATCCAGTTTCAGTTCCACGGCTCCGTTCCACACGGGGGAATCCCAGGCGGCGTCAAGAGCGGCGGGGACAGGCGTTTTCTTCACAAGGTAACTCATAATCAATCACTCCTTATTCTTTCTCAGTCATCCGGCCGCAAAGCGGGAGACGCTTCCGGACCGTTGAAAACTATCGTATTTCGTCCTTGTCCGCGAGGCGGAAACTCCGCTTCAGAGCATTCCGAGAAGTTTCACGGCATTGTAATAACCGACTTTCTCCAGTCCCTCGCGATCCAGAAGCTCCAGCGATTCCAGATACTTCATGCAGTCGCTCATGCTTGCGGAGGAGCCGACGAGACAGCCTTTCTCCGGATTGTGAAAGAGTCCGTTCTCCTCCAGAACGGCATCGTTTCCAAGCATATGGTAGCGTCCCGGCGGCAGTCCCGCGACCGGCGATGCGTCGCTGATGACGATGACCTTGTCCGGCCCCTTCATCCGGATGACGCATTTGATAAGTTCCGGAGGCAGATGATGCCCGTCGGTAATGATCGTGGCGGTCAGATCGTCGCAGGCAAGCCCGGACCAGATCGGATTCTTATGGCGGTGAATCATGTTCGGAATGCCGTTTCCGAGATGCGTAAGAGTGCGCGCTCCCGCTTTCTGGGCTTTCTGAAGCTGTTCATAGTTCGCGAGCTGGTGTCCGCAGCCGACCGCGATCCCCAGGGAGACGGCATGGCGGATCAGCTCTTCCGCGCCGTCATTTTCCGCCGCGACGGTCATCAGCTTGATGAATCCGCCGGTCCGGTCCATGATCTTGTCCAGAAACGCGCAGGATGGTTTCCGTACCCACGCCGGATTGTGACAGCCGACCGCGCCCGGCTGATCGGAAAGAAAAGGGCCTTCCGCGTGAATGCCCGGAATCTGTTTCTGCAGCCCCTCCTTTTCCACCGCGTCATGCATCAGGCGGATGTTGCGCAGATAAACCTCTTCGCTGCTTGTGATGACTGTCGGCAGAAAAAGATACGTTCCGCTCTCGAAAATCCGTTCCGCCGTGCGCAGGAAATCCGTCTCCGTCAATGCGGGATCCGAAAAATCCACGTTCCGATACCCGTTGATCTGAATGTCGGCATACCCCGGTATGGACATTGCAACCTCCTTCTGAAGTTTATTTCAAAACGATTCCGTTTTCTTCATTGCGATTTCAATCCAGCTGGTCATTTCCGCCATGGAACGGTCCTGAAACGCGCCGATGATGCGCTGAGACCCCAGATAACAGAAATCGGCATCAGGCGCAAGCACATATTCGGGATGCTCCGCAATGCCGCCCGCCCCGAGCAGCGCGGCAGGGATGAATTTCCCGCGGCGCGTTGCGGCGGAAACATGGCAGACGCCCTGCCCTCCGAAGCCGGACGCTTCGATCCGCACCGCATCAATTTCCATGTTTTCCGGCAGGAAGAAGCAGCGGTAAAACAAGGCGTCATGACCATGCTTGAACACGCCGGCGGCAATCTCCCGCACCTCCCCGCCGCTCCGGACGGAAATCCGGATCCGTTCCGCGCCGTAGCTGTCCGGCAGACAGAAAAGAACTTTCAGAACACCTTTTTTCTTTTTCAGCGCCTCCGCAAAATCCGACAGCGCCGCACGGGATTGTCCGAACATGGCGCGGAAAGACGCTGCGGCGGCGCGTCCGCGATGCCGTATGCAGGCTTCGGTCCGGCTCACTGCCAGCGTGTCCAGTTCGCGGAGGATACCGTCCATGGATTCGGCCTCCTGCCCGTTCAGAAGCTGCCAGGCGGCCAGCTGCGCGCGGAAGGAAAGGACTTTCATGACGGAATCGTCAATCATGTCGTCCAGCACGACTTCGGCGCGGGAATCCCGGAGCTTTCCGGAAAAACGCATCAGAAGCATGGCCGAGGTCTTCCAGGCCTCCAGCACGTGACGGTCGGGTCCGAAGAAAGCAAATCCCGTCAAATCCGCGCTGGAAGGCGGAGCGAAACGCTCCGGGGCTGAAACATACTGGCGGACGGCCTGCAGAAAAAGTTCATCCTCCACGCCGAAAAGCCGTTTCGCCGCAACGTCCGCGGCGTCATCGCCGGAGCGCACGGTTCCGCTCCAGAGCCACCCTGCCGCGGCAATCAGCGGATAGGACCTGTAAAGCAGGGAAGTGGATTTTTCCCAGGTCGTCAGGAGTCCGCCGAGCACTCTGCGCCTCCGGGAGCATCCGGTCAGGGATTCCGTATTGGACCAGAAATAGTCCGCGGGCGCGATCAGACAGTCGAATCCGAGTTTCTCATACACGGAAAGCTGATCGCGGAACACCAGGTTCGCAAAATGTCCCTGATAACCGGAAGCATTCTGCTGATACTGCCAGTTGACCATCACGATGTCGCGCGGCATTTCCGGAAGAATGTCCGGATAGTATTCGAACATGTCGTCCCACATCATCATGCGCCGGCCGAGTTTCCTTGTCACGACCTGATGGCAGAACTTGAAATGATCCCGGTAAAGCTCCTGCTCGCCGCGATAGGCCGCGGCTTTCTCCGCGCATTGCGCGCAGAATCCGATATCCCATGCCTCGTCGCCGCCGACATGGATGTATTCCGACTTGAAAATTCCGGCGACTTCCGTAAAATAGGCCTCCAGGAATTTGCGAACTTCCGGGTGCGACGGGCAGAAATCCCGTTTGCCCGCAGTTTGAAAACGTCCGCGGATTCCGTCGCGCAGTTCGGCATAGGAGGCAAATTTTTTCCTGTTGAGAATGAGTTCGGCATGACCGAGCGCTGCAAGTCCGGGAACGATGTCGATTCCCCGTGTATCGGCATACGCGATCAGCTCCTGCAGTTCCTCCGCGGAGTATCCTTCCTTTTTTCCGATGTCAAACGTTTCCGTCCGGACGCGCCATTCCAGATACAGAAACAGCGTGTTGTAATGATTCTCCGCAATGAAATCGATAAAATCCTTCAGAAATTCCATTGATTCCATCTGACGCGCCAGATCAAGCTGGACCGCGCGGATCCGATAATTGATATTCATCCCGGCACCTTCCAAGTGTTAACGTTAATACAAGGCCGATATAAAAACTTAAGCTTTCTTTTCATGAATTCAAGTCAAGTTTTCCGAAAAGATTTGATTTCCGGCTGTTTGGGCATATCTTACCATGAGAAAGATGATGATTTTATAAAAATCCGGAATATTCCGAGGAATGAAACAATTTTTACTGGTGGCTTTTCTGATTTTCTCCGCTCTTCTGTCCGGAGCGGAACGCCGGACAGTCGTCCTGCCGCCCGGCACGCCTGTTTTCCGTACAATCGACCTGCAGAAGCCTCCCGCGCTCGTGACAAACAGGGAAACCGAATGCCAGGTTGAAGGAACCATTCTGCACCGCCACCTGCGGGTGCCGCTCATGCAGGACATCACCTTTTACCGCTTCCGGATTCCGGGACAGGGCGACTTCTGGGCCGCGCCGCAGATCGCGGTCCGTGTTGATCCGGAAAAACACACTCTCTCCTATGAGTTCGGAAAATATCCCCTTCTGATGCTGCTCGGCGGTTTGTGCGCCCTCTGCGCCGCCGTTCCGACCGTTTTCTTCTTCCGGTATCAGACATTCCGACACCGGGAAGCGCTGCCGTATGCCGCCGTCATTCTCTTCTTTTACGGGATCATGCTTTATCTGATCGGCGGAAGCGGAAACATCATTCAGTATCAGGCGGACGATTTTTTCTATTTCCGGGCGGCAAAAGACATGGCGGAAGGGAATTTCACCGGCCCCTGGAGCTACACCGTCGGGCTCTCGCTGTTTTATCTGCCGTTTCAGCTCGTCCTGCAAGCGGAAACGCTGCAGGAATTCTATCCGCCGTTCCTGCTGTTCAACTGCTTCATCGTGACGCCGTTCGCCCTCTGCATGGCCTATTGCGCCGTCCGGAAACTTTCCTCGTCCGCCCCGGCCTTCATGACCATCCTGCTCTGGCTGGTCATGACGCTGCTGTATCATCACCGCTATTCCTGGACCTCGACGCCGGATTCCTATGCGCAGTATGTCTACCGTTCCCTCCCCGCCCTGCCGGAACTGACCTACTCCTATTCCCTGTATGAACTTTACACCTTTTACGGATACAACTGTGTCAGCGACACGGTGAGCATGGCACTGGTATTCGCCTGCATCGCCTCGGCCTTATGCATGAAACCCGGGCTGCGGAATCTCGCACTGGTTTCGGCGCTCTACGCTCTGGCCTGCCTGGTAAGGGTCAACAATCTCCTCTTCGCGCCGCTGCTGATGCTCATCCTGTATCTGCGCTATGCCGGGGACGGACTTCTCTCCGGGTTCCGCCCTCTGCTGCGCGCAGCCGCGACAGGCGCAGCGGCCTTCCTTGCGGTTTTCTCCATTCAGCTTGCCGTGGACTGCCTGCACTTCGGCAATCCGTTCACGCTTCCGTATATTCTGCATTCGGAAGGCGCGCGCAAGGGATTCTCCTTTTCCATGGTGCCTTACGGGATTCAGCTTCTCTGCATTTCCAATCACGCATGGTTCGTCACGGGGACGCTATCCTTGTTTTTCATTTCCTCCCGGACGGTCCGGACGCTGCTTGCCTGGTGGATTTTTCCGCTGGTCTTTTTCTTCTTCGGTTATCCGATGGTCTTCAATCATGCGGCGCGCTTCATCCTGCCCGTCTTCCTTGCGTTTGCCGCGGCGTTTGTGCTGACGGATTTCTGGAAAAGCGCTTCGCGTTCGCTGAAGCTCCGGATCGGAGGAGTCGTGTTTGCATCGGTGTTTCTGACCGCTCCGGCGGGCTCTCCGGAGCTGGCACGTCTTCTTCCATGGAATCTCCAGAAATACGGGGTTTCACCGGTCGTCACGCTAATTCTTCAATGGGGCGTTCTGGCGCTTTCGGTCCTTATCTTTCTGACTTTTCTTTTTGAATTATGGAAAAAACGGGAGGACCGCAACCTCTTTTTACAAACTCTCAGGCCTGTATGTTTTCTCGGCCTCTTTCTTCTCACATTTTACTGGGCAAATCCGTATGTGACCGCCTCCCTCATGCTGTGCGCATTGCTGCGGGCCTGTTATGACACGGTGATTCTGATCCGGGAGAAACTCAGAACAGTTCCGGCTGAACGTGCGTCGGAGGATGCAGAATCGACTTGACCGGCTCGAAGGTCAGGCGGTGAATCGGACAGGGCCCGTATTTCCGGACCGCTTCGATATGAACCGCGGTGCAGTATCCCTTGTGAATTTCAAAATGATATTCCGGATAGGTCTCCGCAATTTTCTCCATATAGAGGTCGCGGTGGGTTTTCGCAAGAATGCTCGCCGCCGCGATGGACGCGGACTTCGCGTCACCCTTCACGATCGACAGCGAGGGGATGGAAAGCCCTCTGACCGGATTGCCGTCGATGAGGGCGAACTGCGCATTTTTCAGCTGCGCAAGCGCCATTCCCATGGCTTTCCATGTGGCGCGCAGAATATTGATTCTGTCGATCTCCTCCGGAAACACCTCCCCGACGGCGGAAAGGACGGAAGGTTCCCCGAGAAGACGTTCCCGCATCCGCATGCGTTCGGCATGAGTCAGCTGCTTGGAATCGAAGACGCCTGCCGGAACGCGTTCCGGATCGGTGAAGATCACGGCGGCGGCAACCACGGGCCCGGCCATGCAGCCGCGTCCGGCCTCGTCAACTCCCGCGACAAAAGAAAACCCCTCGGCCCACTTTGCAGTTTCGCAGGCGAGGAGTTCATCCCGCACGGACAGAAAAGCTTCCGGAGAGACATTTCCCGCAGCGGTGTTTTTTCCTGACATGTCCGCGGACGGAGGATCAGGCGTTGAACTTCTTTTCCTTGACCTTCGCGGCCTTGCCGACCTTGTCTCTGAGATAGTAGAGCTTGGCGCGTCTGACATGGCCCTTGCGCTCAACCTCGATCCGGTCGATTCTGGGAGTGTGAAGCGGGAAGATCTTTTCCACGCCGACGCCGAACGAAACGCGTCTGACCGTGAAGGTCTCGCGGATTCCGCTGCCTCTGCGGGCGATGACGACACCGGAGAAGAGCTGAATACGCTCGTTGTCGCCTTCGACGATCTTGTTGTAGACCTTCACCGTGTCTCCGATGTTGAAGTCAGGAATATCCTGCCTGCACTGCATTTTTTCGATTTTGTCCATCACGTTCATATTTTCAATCCTCCGATTTTGATTCCATTTTTCCGGCAAGATCGGGACGCCTCCTCAATGTTTCAAGGAAAGCCTCGTTCCGCCTCCATTTCTCAATCAGGGCGTGATTCCCGGAGAGAAGCACGTCCGGCACCTTCCAGGAGCGGAATTCCGCCGGCCTGGTGTACTGCGGATATTCCAGGAATCCCGACTCCGTCGAAAAGGATTCGTCCGCATCCGACTCGTCGCATCCCAGCGCGCCCGGCAGAAGCCTTACGACGGCATCGCACATGACCATCGCAGGGAGATTGCCGCTGGTGAGCACATAGTCGCCGATCGAAATTTCCCGATCCGCGAGATGCAGCCTCACACGCTCGTCCACGCCCTCGTAATGTCCGCAAACGATTAAAAGATGACTTTCCCGCGCCAGTTCCGTTGCGATCTTCTGGGTGAAGCGTTCGCCTCGCGGCCCCGTCAGAATGACTTTCGTGTCATCTTTTTTCAATGCCTCGACCGCTTCGAAAAGCGGTTCCGGCTTCATCAGCATCCCCGGACCTCCGCCGAAAGGCTTGTCGTCAACCGTCTGATGTCTGTCATGCGTATAATCGCGCAGGTTGACGGCATGGATCTCGACGAGTCCGTTTTTCATCGCCCGCCCGACGATGCTGCTTCCGAGCGGGCCAAAGAAAATCTCCGGAAACAAGGTAAGGATGTCTATCCGCAAACTCAGTCCATCACCTCGACGCTGACTCTGTCCTGCATTCTTCCGGCCGCTCCGGCGACAAGGGCGCGCAACGCGATGATGGTTTTGCCCTTCTTGCCGATGATTTTCCCGGTATCTTCCTTTCTGCAGGAAATGCGGATGACTTTGACTTCCCCGTCCGTCTCGGTTGCGACCTTGACCTCGTCGGGATTGTCAACCAGCGCGCGGACCACATAATCGACGAAGCCTTCCAGATCCTTCAGCGTCACCGGACGGGTGTTTCCCGCCGCGGAGACCGGCTTCTTTTCTTCGCTTCCGGAATGTCCGCCGCCGAACAATTTCATTAATGCCTTGATAACCACGGTGCATACTCCAGGAATCAGGCCGCCTGAAACACAGGACGCCGCCGTATCACGGGCAGCGCCTCGATCAAACAGTCATGCGACTGCTCAGGCTTCGGCCGTTTCCTTCTTAAAATTCTTCTTCTTGGTGTAGGGATCGGCAACGCCTCTGACCTTGGATTTTCCCTCTTTGGCGCGTTTGTAGATATCCGCCACGGTTTCGCTCATCTGAGCGCCCTGGGAAAGCCAGTATTCGGTTCTTTCAACATCAAGCTTCTCATTGCTCTGTCTCGGATCGTAGAATCCGAGGGTTTCAAGGGTGTAGCCGTCGCGTGAGGAACGGATGTCGGTTGCAACCACGCGGAAGCTGATCCAGTTCTTCGCACCTGTTTTTTTCAGTCTGATTCTGACCATTGTGAGATCACCTTATTCTCATACTGTTTGTTGTCCGGCACGACGGATGCCCCGGCGTGCCCCTGTTTTCGCTCTTCGCCGCCCGGTCGAGAGAAGTGGGGAGCGGCAAAAGTCAAATAATATACCCATTCCTTTCATGATTGCAAATCCTTTTCCCGTTTTTTTCACACAAGAAACGTTTTTTTTGCAAAAAAAGATATTTTCCGGATTGTTTTCACCGGAAAGGGTTGATTTCCCCGCAAACCCGTATACTGTATCATGTCCCGGCGGCAATCGCAATCATCAAAACTTACTGAACCAGGAGAAATGGATCCATGTTCGCCCGTATTCTGCTTCTGACTGCACTGGCATTCACTCTTTCCGCGGAGGAGAAATCCCAGGAGGAAAAGATCCCCTCCGCTCTTCTGAAAACGGGAACCCTGCTTTCCGCCGCGGCGCTTGCGGAAAAACCCGCAATCGACACACCCTACGGCGAACAGAAGAACTCGTCCCCCTGCTGGATTGAAGTGACGGTCAAACCGGATGTGGGACGTTCCGTCAGCATTCACGACTATGTCCTGACCGCTGACGGAACGGAATATCCCTGTGTCGCCGTGGCGCCGGAGGGAGAAGGCTATTCCGGAAGCACCTGGAAACTGGAACAGCTTGACGGCTCCAGGAACTTCAAGCTGCTGTTCCCCGTCCCCTCAAAGGATGCGGTCTACCGGATCAAATTCAAACTGCTGCCGACATCGCTGCCCGCGCCGAAGCTGGAAATTTCCGCTCCGGACACGGAAGAAGCGCAGGCCTCGCCGGAGAAAAAATCATAACGGGATTTCTTTTTCGATAAAAATCTCATTGCGCGCCTTGAAAAACGCTCTTCCGGCGTTATCTTATCAACTCGTTTTTTGCAGTCGCGCAATAAAAATCGTCAATTTGCAATACAGTCGGGGAAAAGCTGTTTCCCCGGAGAAAGGAATGAAGAATCATGAAGAGAACGTATCAGCCCTCAAGACTGAAAAGAGCCCGGAAATGCGGTTTCAGAGCCAGAATGGCGACCCGCGGCGGACGCGCCGTCCTCAGAAGCCGCCGGGCAAAAGGCCGGAAGAGACTCGCACTCGTCTGACGTGTTTTCCGCCTCTCCGGACCGTACGGGCGCCGACACACGCCTTACGCCGGATTTCTATCGTTTTCCAAGTGGAGCGCGGTGCGTGAAGTTGAAGCAGACATTGACGGAACAGGACAAACTGAAGCTCAAATCCGATTTCATGCTGGTTCGCGAAAAAGGGCGCAGGGAAGCAGGCCCGTATGCTGTGCTGCTCTATCTCCCCCCGCAGGAAGCGCCTCTTCCGGAGGAAACGGTGAAATGCGGGATCATCTGCAGCAGAAGATTCGACCGCAGGGCGGTGAAACGGAATCGTGCAAGGCGTCTGCTCTGGGAGTCGTTCCGCCTGATGAAGCCGAGGATTATGCCATGCCGGATGATCTTCATCCCGAGACGGGAAATACTCAATGCGCGGATGCAGGATGTGGCCGCGCGGATGGAACTCATGTTCACGAGAGCGGGAATCCTGAAGCATTCCCGGAAATAAAATTCACGTTTTCCCTTTCCGGACTGCTTCTGCTGCTGATCTGGTGCTACAAGAAAGCGGTTTCCCCCATGCTGCCGCGCTGCTGCCGGTTCACGCCGACCTGTTCCGCGTATGCCGCGGAAGCCATCATGACCCATGGCGTTCTGAAAGGCCTCTGCCTGGCCGCATGGCGCCTGCTCCGCTGCCAGCCTCTGTGCAGAGGGGGATATGACCCGGTTCCGCCGCGGGGATCCTGGCGGGCAAAATCATGAAAGGTTGAAATAGTGAAAATAGATAAAGAGACGTGTATTGTAATCGCGATCGCCCTTGCGGTTCTGGTCGCCTGGGGCATTTACTACCCCAGACAGCAGGCGGAGGAAATGAAGGCCCGTCAGCGGCAGGCGATGATTGCGCAGGCGCAGGCGGAATACGCGGAGATTCTCCGTTCGTCTGCGGTTCGGAAAAATGCGCCGCAGACGATGCCGGCTTCGGCGGAAGGCGTGAAAACCGCACCGGAACCCGTCACGGCTCCCGCGCTTCCCGTTCTCCCTCGCCGGGCTCCTGTCACATTCGGCAATGCCGTCGTCGATTTTACGATCAATCCGAACAGCGGCACTATTGACAAAGTGGCCTTCCGGCAGTTCACCACCTCCAACCGGAAAGAGCCTCTCGTCTATGATTCGGTTCATGCGCCGAACCGCACTTTCGCCATTGCCGGACTCGACGGATGGAATACCGTCGAAATCGCAAAGCCGGTCCGGACGGAGGAGACGCTGACGCTCTCCCGGATTCTGGCCAAAAACGGAGACCGGATCCGAATCACTCAGCTCTTCTCCCTGGAAAAGGACTCCTACAGCCTGAAATGCCGTGTGGCAATTCAGAATCTCTCCCCGGAAAATCTGGTCATTCCCGCACTCAGGATCTGGACGGCGGGACTTCCTCCGCTGCGCAATTTTTCCGGCGACGTTCTGGTGCGCGATCCCCGCTACATCGAGTATGGTCCGCTTTCCGCGAAAAAAGGTGTCTCGCTCGATCCGGAGATGAAGGACGGCAAGTTCAACGCCGTGAACGGCGCCGTTCCGGTGGAATGGGTCGGCGTCACAAACAAGTATTTCGCCTCGCTGCTGTTTGCCGCAAAACCCTTTGACGGCGGATTTGAACTCATGCGCAACGCCGTGCCCAATGAACTCGGAAAACCCGGTGACATCTATCATCTTCCATCGATCTGCGGCGTATACAAAAACGTGCTCCTGAACGCGGGAAGCACGCTGGAACTGGACTTCTCCTGCTTCACGGGGCCGAAGTCGCTCAAGGAAGTCCGCCGCCTGCCGGAGTCCGCAATTTCCATTCTGCATCTCTCCTATTTCTCCTGGATGGAGTTCCTCGCCCGGCCGCTGATGTGGCTGCTGGATTATCTCAAGGATCTCAGCGGTTCCTACGGAATCGCGATCATTCTTCTCACGATCATCGTCCGCGTCGTCTTCTGGCCGGTGACGCAGCGTGCGAACAATTCGATGCGCAAGATGCAGAAGATTCAGCCGAGAATCAAGGAACTGCGGGAGAAATACAAGGAACGCCCGCAGGAAATGAATGCGAAAATGATGGAGCTCTACCGGGAGGAGAAGGTCAACCCCGTCGGCGGCTGTCTGCCGATCCTGCTTCAGCTGCCGGTCTTCTTCGCGCTGTATTCCGTGCTGGAGTCGGCGGTGGAGCTGCGGCATGTTTCCTTCCTCTGGGCGACGGATCTCACGAAGCCGGACCTGGTCGGCCCGCCGCTCCTGTTCGGCTGCGGCATTCATCCGCTGATTCTCGCCATGACCGCCCTGATGGTCGTGCAGCAGAAGATGACGCCGACGACAATGGAACCCATGCAGCAGAAAATGATGATGGCGATGCCGGTCATCATGCTCGTCATGCTTTACAATCTGCCGTCCGGGCTGACCCTCTACTGGACCGTCAGCCAGGTGTTCAGCATTCTTCAGATGAAATACAGTCAATACATCGCAAAGAGGGAAGACGAAAAAGAGGCCCTCAAGTCAAAATCCGCCTAACAGAAGTGCAAGAGGTAAACCATGGAAAACGAAACCGTTACCGACACAGTGGAACAGACGCCCGCAGCGGAAGCCGAAGTTCAGACACCCGCCCCCGAACAGCAGGAGGTGAAGGAGACCCGCCCCCAGATCGCCGTGACACCCGAAATGCTTGACAAGTCCAAAAAGACGCTCGCCACCATGCTGGACTATCTCGGGCTGGAAGCCACGGTCAAGGCGGAAGGACGTCCCTCCAAGATCAATCTGCTCGTCAGCAGCGAGGACGCGGGCCGCATCATCGGCAGAAAAGGCCAGTCTCTGGAGAGTCTCCAGATTCTGCTCAACCGGATGATGCAGAAGGAGAATATCGACTTCCCGAAAGTCTATATCGACATCGACGGCTACTCCTCCAAACGCGAACGGGGATCCGACCGCCGAGACGGCGAAGGCCGCCGCGAACGCAGGGAGAGAGCTCCGCGCGGACGGCGCGACGGAAACCGGGATGGAGGCCGCTCCTTCCGGGATGACGACGAGGGGGAAAACGACAGCAATCTCCGCCAGCAGGCGATCGACGCATCCAAGGAGGTCCGGCGCTGGGGGGAACCCGTCACCCTTCCCCCGATGAACGCCCATGACCGGCGCATCATTCACATCACGCTCGAAGGGGAGAGCGACCTCCAGACGGAGAGCTCCGGCGAAGGCAATTTCAAGAGCGTTGTCATCTCGCTCAAGAAATGAACCGCGCCCTGCAGCTTTGCACACTGCCGCCGTTCCGCGCATCCGAAAACGGCTTCCGGATGCGAAGACGGCGGAATCCGCAGATCCCGCATGATTTGATCCGCTGCGGGATTTTCTGTTGAATGGAGAAGAGCGGATGACTCCTTCCGGCAGAAACCGAACGATGACGCTGACTGAAAAAGAACGGGCGGAACTGCAATCCCGCCTTGTCCTTCCGGAAGGACGGAAGCTGTCCGCCGGAGACATCACGGACCGCACGATTCTCGCGGATTTCAGAACCGTGCTGCCGGATCTGCCGTCCGCCTTCGTCGACCTGCTCATCCTCGATCCTCCCTACAATCTCACGAAAAATTACAATGGGACGCGTTTTCACGCCGCTTCCGACACGGATTACGCCTCCTATGTGGAAAGCTGGTTCCGTCCGCTCCTGCGTCTGCTGAAAAAAAATGCCACCATCTACGTCTGCTGCGACTGGAGATCCTCGCCGGTGATCTATTCCGTGCTTGCGAAGCACTGCCGCGTCCGCAACCGGATCACCTGGCAGCGGGAAAAAGGGCGCGGCGCGGTCACCAACTGGAAAAACGCAATGGAGGACATCTGGTTCGCCACAATGTCCTCCGACTATTACTTCAATGTCGAGGCGGTCAAAATGAAGCGGCGCGTGATTGCCCCCTACCGTTCGGCATGCGGCGCACCGAAAGACTGGACGGAAGAGAGCTCCGGAGCGTTCCGCCTGACACACCCTTCGAATTTCTGGGACGACATTTCGGTCCCTTACTGGTCGATGCCCGAAAATACGCCGCATCCGACCCAGAAGCCGGAAAAACTTCTGGCCAAACTGATTCTGGCAAGTTCAGCGCCCGGCGCTTTTGTCTTCGATCCGTTTGCCGGATCGGGGACCACCGCCGTGACGGCAAAAAAACTCGGGCGTCATTTCGCTTCGGTCGAAATGGAACTGGAATACTGCCTGTTCACCGAAAAACGTCTGCGCTGCGCGGAAAGGGATTCCCGCATCCAGGGATACACGGACGGCTGTTTCTGGGAACGCAACACACTGAACCACCAGAAACGGATGAAACGCGCCGCCGCGCAGAAAATTAAAAAGCGCCAAAGCCCCTGATGCGTTTTGCCCCTCCTCCGGGACCGCATTTTCCTTCCCTCCGCCTTGTTTCACTCCAGGAGACGGGGATTCACATCCGTCAAACCTTCCGCTTCCGGCCGCATGCACGCATATTTTTCAGGGAAGGATTTGCATATCCTCCCACGCTCCGAATGGCGCGGTCTCCGGAGAAAGAAAGAAAAAAATCTGATTTCCGGGAAATCAAGTCTTGACAAAACCCCATTTTATCGTATACTTAAATATACGCAAATCACAAAAAAATATTCCCCCGTTCTGAAAGCGCACAGCAGACCGGAGGGAGCGGAAGATGGAAACATCTCCGGTCAGACGGAAGACACGGGGCTCCGGCGGAAAGAGACACCATTTCAGCAGGGAATATTTCCCGTGTTCCCGATCCGCGAAATGCGCTCCGATGTCCGCTGCTGCATGGTCTGTGCCGCAATAAACAGAACAAAACATCAGGAGAAAAGCGTCATGAAATTCAGCAGAGTCGCCGTCTTGTTTCTGAGCGGTGCGGTTCTTTTCGCCTGCGGGATCCGGGAGGCATGGGGAAATACAGCCGGCACAGTGATTGCAACGCCGGACAATCCGGAATCCTGCACCCTTGACGCCGCCATGGAGCTCGCCTCGATTCTGGGACGGGCATATGGAGAAAAGCCGGAAGTCGTTCGGGAAAAGGAGATCCCCGCGGGAGGAAATGTAATTTTCATCGGCGAGACGGCTGCCGCGCGAAAGGCAGGTCTGTCCGCAGAAAAGCTGGAGAATCAGGCCTTCCGCCTGAAGAGCGTGCCGGGAGGGTTGTGCATTCTCGGCGGAACGCCGCTCGGAACGCTGTACGGCATGTATGAATTTCTGCAGCGCTGCTGCGACATCTGGTATGTGGCGCCGGGCGCGGAATTCATCGGAACGCGGCGGATGCCGGCTCTGTCGGAAATCGATCTGACGCTCTCTCCCGCAATCAAAAGCCGCAGAATCTACCATGCGGGATATACGTGGCGCGACCGGAAAACCCGGGAGCAGTGGTATGAATTCGACCGACGCAACCGCATCTCGTCCGAAGGCGGGGAATGCCCTTCCATGAAACCCTATCTCAAGTACCGCGAGAAAAATTATGTCGTGTCCACGACGCCGGGCCGCGCCATCCACAATTTCTACGATTATCTTTCTCCGGGGGATTATGCGAAAGAGCATCCGGAATATTTCTCCATGAACCGCGACGGAGTCCGCGACTGGCGCAGGAACGCGGGCGGGCAGCTCTGTTTGAGCAATCCGGAGGTTTTCAAAATCGTCCTCCGCCATCTGGAGAAAAGCATCGCCCGGGACCGCGCGGCCGATCCGGACGGATATCCGCGCGTCTATGACTTTTCCCAGGAGGACAACACCAATTACATCTGCTGCTGTCCGGAATGCGCCAAAATCATCCGGAAATACGGAGATTCCGACGCTGGACTCCTTCTATGGTTCGTCAACCGCCTGGCGCGCGCCATACGGGAAAAATATCCGGACGTGCTCATCCGGACCTACGCCTATGTTTCCACGGAAAAAATCCCTTCCGGCATCCGGGCGGAAGACAATGTCATCATCCAGTACTGCGATCTCTATGCAAAATGCAACAATCTCCATTCCCTGACGCATCCGGTCAACCGGGAACGGATGGAACTCATGAAAGCCTGGAGCAAACATGCGGAACACCTGATGGTCTGGGATTACATTCTGCAGTCGGGCGATCTGCCGCTGAACCTGGTCGACGCCATTCCCGCGGACGCGAAATTCTTCCGTGACAACAGGATTGACTGGATTTTCATGGAGACGGAATTCCGGAACGAGGGAGCCAGTTTCGTGCATCTGAAGAACTTCGTCCTGGCGCAGTTCTATTTCAATCCGGACCAGAATCTCGAAAAGCTGATCGACGTCCACTGCCGCGCATGGTTCGGCAAAGCCCATGCGGAAATGAAAGAGTATCTCGCCTATCTCGGACGCATGCAGGCGGAAAACCCCACCTCCGACATGGCGGCATGGCACAGGCGCGATCTCAGACACATCACTCCGGAAATGCTCCGAACCTGCCGCGCCATGATCCGCAAGGCGTTCAGCAGGGAGCGGGATCCTGTCATTCACCTCCGGATTCTGGCGGAACAGAACGCGGTGGACCGGGCGCTGGTCAGGGCATTGCGTCCGAATCCCGCATATGCGGAGGAGCGGAAGGCGCTGGAAAAAAATCTGACCGCAAACCGGATCCGGGTGATTGACTCCTGCGGATTCGTGAAACGCAAACGGGACGCCATCGTCAAAGGGATCCGCGATCAGGAGGCGGAGGAGAGTCTCGTCTTCCATGACCTTCCCCCGCAGCTTGCGGAGATTCCGAAGGAGCACATCCGTTTTCTCGGTTCCTCGCGCCTTTCCTCCGGTGGGAGGAATGCAAAGCTGGCGACGGATCCGGATTCCACCATGCCCCGCGTTCTCGTCTGGACGAATCCGAATCCGGAGAAGTTCACGGAAACCATCGGATGCGGCGTCTACGATCAGAAATGGAAAAAGAATTTCCCCTCCACGCTGCAGGCCGGCGGAGACGAGAAATATCACTGGCAGCATGTCGGGAGAATCTCCCTGGGACCGGCCTCCCGCTTCTACGCGCTGGACTGGCAGGCTGGAATCCGGCTTGACGGCTTTTTCCTGATCTCCGACGGCGCGCAGGAGGACCCGAACTCCTATGACCTCTGGGTTTCCGTGAAGTTTCAGGGGCCGGCCTATTGTCCCGGATCGAAAAAACAGAACGCGGTCCTCTTCGACCGCGCCATGCTGGTCCGCTGACGGAAAGGGCAGCCATGACGACGCAGGACATTCCGGAAAACATATCCTCCGTTCCGCAGCCTCCGCGGGAGACATGGGGATTTGCGGAGGAGCTCCGCACACGGGAAACGCGGCGTTTTCATGCGCCGCGCGGCATGCCGGAGGAAGGAGAAGCGGATCTGCGGAAGGGCGTCCGTGTCCGGATGTCGTTTCCCGATGCGCGGGATGTTCTCCGCACCGCCGTTTCCGATCTGAATGATTTTTTCCGGGAAACGGGAATCCCCTCCGGAAACGGACCGTATGAAATCCGGATGGAACAAGATTCCGGCGTCACCCCCTGGGACTCCTTTGAAATCGAGGTCGCGCCGGAACGCTGTGTCATCCGCGCGGCGCTTGCCGAAGGCGTCCGCAGGGGGATTTACCATCTGGAGGATCTGCTGCTCGGTGCGGGAGGCCCCTTCCTTCCAACCGGCCTGATCCGGCGCAGGGCATGGCTGAAAAACCGGATCTCCCGCTGTTTTTTCAGTCCGGTGCGGCGCGCGCCGGACTTCCGCGGAGAGCTGGACGATGAGACGGACTATTATCCTGACGCCTATCTGGAGCGTCTGGCGCATGAAGGAGTCAACGGGCTCTGGATTCAGGGGGAATTCAGCGACCTCTGCCGCGTTCCGGAGATTCCCGAATGGGGCGTCCATGCCGCGCCGAAACTGGCAAAACTCTCGAATGTCGTGAAAAAATGCTCCGCTTACGGAATCCGCGTTTTTCTGCTGACGATCGAGCCATGCGCCTTTTCCGCGGATTCCCCGGTCCTGAAACGGCATCCGGAACTGGACGGCGCAGTCACAGCGGCGGGAACGCACTGTTTCTGTCCGTCGAGCGGGAAGGCGCACGGGATTCTGTCCGCCGCGGTGCGGAGCATTTTTCTCGCCGTGCCGGGACTGGGCGGAATCATCAACATCAGTCTCGGAGAGCGGACGACAAGCTGTCTTTCCTCCCTGTCCCCGTTTCTCGGAAGCTCCACGGAGGTTCGCTGTCCGCGATGCGCATCGCTGCAGCCGGAAGAAATTCTGTATCGCTCCGTATCCGCCATGGCGGAAGGGATGCGTTCCGTCTCGCCCGATGCGGAATTCATCAGCTGGATCTACCGCGCGCAGGACAAGCCGGTCATGCCGTGGATCACGGAGCTGTCGCGGAAAGTCCCGGAAGGCGTGATTTTTCTTTACAATTTCGAATCCGGCATAGAGGCTGTCCAGCAGGGGGGAAAACGGGTCGGCGGGGATTACTGGCTCTCGCTTCCGGGGCCGTCCGCACGGTTTGAAACCGTCGCGCGCAACCTTGCGCCGGGAGGACAGCTCGGAGCGAAAATCCAGACCTGCTCCTCCCATGAATGCGCGACGGTTCCCTTCCTTCCGGTTCCGGGACTGCTCTATCGCAAATATGAGGCGATGCGCCGCCTGGGCGTCACCACCTGCCTCATGTGCTGGTATTTCGGCAATTACCCGGGTCTGATGAACAGGGCCGCGGGCATGCTCGCCTTCGAGGAGTTCACCGGCGGAGAGGATGACTTTCTTTGCCGACTTGCGTCACCACAATGGCGCGGGCAGGAATCCGGCATCGCGAAGGTCTGGAAAAAGGCCGCGGAAGCATATTCGCAGTATCCGCTGAGCAATGCAATGCAGTATTACGGCCCCTATCACGACGGCATCGTCTGGCCGCTTTATCCGACGGCGCAGTACCGGGAGCTGGCAATGACCTGGGTGCCGGACATGCCGGTCAGCGGGGATCATATCGGGGACTGTCTCCAGGATTTCACATTGAACGAGGCGGAGGCGCAGGCGCGCCTGCTTGCCGGCCTCTGGGACGAAGCCCTTGCGGAGATGCGCGCCCTGCGGAAGGAGACACCCGCGCAGAAACGGGAATATCTTCTCATGGAGGCGCTCGGAATACTCTTCCGTTCCGCGGAACGCATTTTCCGTTTCTACCGGATCCGCGGAGAAAACGGCCCGCGGGAGGAGATGAGACGCATCATGCGGGAAGAGGCGGCGGCCTCCGAACGCATGGCGGAACTCTGCGCACAGCTGCCGAGTCTCGGTTTCCATTCGGAAAGCGTCTCTTTCCGCTTTTTCCCGGAAAAGCTTCATGCGAGGGCGGCGCTCCTGCGCTCCTGGCTGAAGACTCCCCCGCCCCCGCTCCGGACCGATGCGGATTACACCGCCGGAGACGGGTTCATGGAAGCGGAGGATTTTTCGTGGAAAATCGACCGTGCGGGAAACAGGGTCGTCATCACGCTCCGGATGCGGGGAGACCACGAAACCGACGAAATGTTCGTCGGGATCTCCGCGGGATGCGAAAAACCGCCGCTCTGTCTCGCCCTGAACCGCCGTCGGAACAGTGTTCCCGCGATTCCGGGAATCGGAGCGGATGTTCAGCGGGGAAACGGCTTCTGGCAGGCAGCGCTCACGCTTCCCCATGCTCTCACCGGCCACAGTTTCCGGATCGGCTTCCTCCGGAGCTGGAATGATCCGGGAAGCGGCGCGCGCATCACGGCTTCGCCCGAAGTTCCCCGCCCCGTCCGGCCGCGTCTCCGTTACGGCTACGTCAATGTCCGCCGCATGTGGAATGTGAGGCTTTCCGGCGCGGAACAGACGGAACAGACGGCAAAGAAAAAAGGAAACACCAAAGGCGAATCCGGCAGAAACGCAAAAAAACCGGAAAAAAAACATTTCAGAACAGAAAGATTCGGCAGCAGAAAAACAGGAGGACAGCCATGAGACACCGAAACCCGGCGGAACCCGCAGGCAGAGCGGCGCCGCGCCATTTCACCTTGATCGAACTCCTCATCGTGATTGCGATCATCGCAATTCTCGCGGGAATGCTTCTTCCGGCGCTCCAGATGGCGCGGGAAAAAGGAAGAAACGCCAACTGCGTCGCCAATCTCCGTCAGATCGGCTCCGCCATGCAGATGTACATCGGGGACAACAGGGAGTACATCACCCCCGCCATGGTCTTCTATCCGGATCACAGCAAATCCCTGTACTGGGCGGCGCTCCTGCTGGACTACACGGGTTCGGGGAAAGGTGCGATTGAACCGACTGGAAACAATTACCAGGTGTCAGCAGGGCATCCGATCTCCAAAATCTTTCTCTGCCCGTCCGTCACCTCCCCCTGCTGGCGCTCCCTCACCCGGTACACCAGCCATCTGGGCTACGGCATCAACATGGCAATCGACCAGGGAGACGCCACAAAATTCACCGCCTCGAACTTTTCCAGAAAAATCACGACGATCGTCAGACACTCCGAACAGCTGCTGATTTCGGAACCCGCCGCGGAATGCGCGGACGTCTCCGCCAGCCATCACGCCTACGTCAAACCGACGCCCGTCGCGTTCGCCTCCAGTCCGCTGCCGCAGAACGGCTACATCCATGCCCGGCACGCGGGAAAAGCCAATGTTCTTTTTCTGGGCGGCAACGTGTCGGCCGTCTCGAAACAGGCTTTGTCGAATACGAACTGTTCGACGATGCTTCCCTGGAACACCCGGCAGACGAAAAATCCGGGCTCGCTCCTGCATTTGTGACATCGGAGGCGGCGGCATGGGCGGAAAGTTCAGGACGGAAAGCTGCGACTGTCTGGTTGCGGGAGGCGGAACGACCGGAGTCATCGCCGCGATTCAGGCGGGACGGGCGGGCGCCGACGTCATTCTCACGGAAATGAATCCGCTTCCCGGCGGCACCATGACTTTCGGGAAAGTATCCTCGCCGGCCTATTTTTTCGCCGGAGGGCGGAGAATCGTCGGCGGAATCGGCTGGGAGCTCGTGAAGGAAACCGTGGAACTCTCCGGCGGGAAACTGCCGGATTTCCGGGTCCCGGTTCCGGGACATACCGGCCATGCCGTATATGTCGATCCGAATCTCTACCCCCTTCTGGCGGAGGAGAAATGCCTGCGGGCCGGCGTGCGGCTCCGCTATCAGGAGATTCTGACGGCCCTGAGGCCGCTCGGAAACGGCTGGGAGGCGGAAGTGACGGGCAACGGCGTATTCCGGAAGATCAGGGCGCACGAGGTCATCGACTGCACGGGCGATGCTACGGCGGTCCGGCTCGCCGGCGGCCCCTGCGTCCGCGGGGAAGAACGCCAGCCGGGCACGCTGGAATTCCAGCTTTCCGGCTATGACTGCGCCGCTCTGGATGCGGATTCGCTGGAACGGGCCTTCCGGAAAGCCCTTGCCGACGGCGAACTCCAGCCCGGCGACTACTGTGACGCGGACAGGCCCCTGATCCGCTATCTCCGGAGCCGCGGCTACAATCTCCAGCACATCTTTCCTGCGGACGCTTCGGATTCCGAAAAGCAGACCGGCGCCAGCATCGCAGGAAGGCAGCGTCTTCTGGCCATGCTGCGTTTTCTCCGCCGCCAGCCGGGCCTGGAAAACTGTGTCATCGCCGACGCCGCGCCGCTGACGGCCGTCCGCGAAGGCTGGAGAATCCTCGGAGAACGGACCGTCACGGAGGATGAGTATCTTCAAGGCGTCCTGTATGAAGACGCAATTGCCTGGAGCAGCTACTTCATCGACGTTCATCATGAGACCGGTGTCCGGCGGCGCCATCTTGCGCCGGGCGTCTTTCCGACGATCCCGTTCGGCGCGCTGATTCCCCGCGGAATGAAGCACATTCTCGCGGCAGGCCGTTCCATCTCCTCGGACCGGGGCGCGTTTTCCGCTCTGCGCGTCGGAGCCTCCTGCATGGCCATGGGACAGGCGGCGGGAGCGGCTGCCGCGCTTGCGGTCCGGACAGGCATCCCTTCGCGGGAGGTTCCGCTCGATTCGATCCGGGAACTGCTGCGGGCTCACGGGGCGGCGGTGCCGGTCCCCGGCATCGTCACCGAGCCGGAATATCCGGAGGAGCCCGTCTGACTCCCCTGCCCCGTGCGCGGGAAAACGGCTCTCAGCGCCCGGTTCTCCGGGAATCGAGGAATTTCTTCAGGCCTTCGAACCCCTCCTTGTCGGCAATCGCCTTCACCATGCGGAAGCCCTGCCCGTAAACAGGGTCCGTATTGGACTCGATGCGCCGGTTCAGCTCATCGCGCCCGTGAAGCCTGTTGTAGAGCCAACCGACATATTCGGCAAACCCCTCCCGGACCGCGGGATCGCGGATTCCGGGGAAGTATGTCACAAGCCAGTCATGCCCCAGCTCGTGCGCCATGACATACTCCATGCGTTCCTTCGGAAGTCCCTCCAGCACATAGACATGGAAACGTTCGGACGTCTTCTTCTCTTCTTCGGAAATCTTCCGGCCCAGCAGATTGCGCTTCACGACGGTCTTCATCTCGGCGAGATATTCGAAGAGCCCCTGCTCCGTCACAACCCCGGACTCTCCGCGCGACTTCCGGTGGAGCGTTTCCTGGTCGATCAGGAAGAAACGGATCGGGTGCTCGGTTCCGATTCCAAGCTTATGCTTCAGATCGTTCCGCACGAGCTGAAAACAGCCGCGCGCCTCGCCTTCATCGGAAACGGCGCTTTCCGCGCACTTCGGACAGATGACGCGCCCGTCCGCAAGCCTTCTGCCGTCCGTGGGAATCTGGCAGGCGAAACAGCGCGGCTTTTTGAGACAGTCCGGACATGCGAAAAAGGAGTTGTCCGCCGCGAGAGCCCCGGCGGCGGAGCGTTTGCCGCAGACGGTGCATTGCGGAAGCTGCGATTCATAGCACTTGCGGGAACAGAAGATTTTATCTCCGGAAGACAGATAGGCGCCCCGGATTTTTCCGCCGCAGACGGAACACTGCGGAAGGGAACGTTCCAGACTCCGGTCCGCACAGGAACGCGAACAGTAGTTTTTATTCTTGAGAGAATAGTAAGCGCGTCCCGGTGCGATTTTCCTTCCGCACCAGGCGCATTTCATCCGCCCCGCCGCAAACAGGAGAAACGGAAAAAGCAGCAGAAGGAGAGGAAAATAAAAACGTCCTGTGGGAAAAAATATGGATTTTATTCGTCTCATAAGCGGGACTCCCTGTTGCATTTCCGGCGAAACGGAGTTACTGTACTGTATAATGAAAAGGACAGGAATGCAAGCGGATTTGTTCCCGTTGCTTCCCCGGTCCCGGAGTTTCAAGAAGATGGGCAAGACAGTCAGCGGAAGTTTTGAAATCAGGAATTCCTGCGGTCTTCATGCAAGACCGGCGTCGCTTTTTGTGCAGGAGGCGTCCGTCTACGACGCCGAAATTTCCGTGCAGAACGAAACGACCGGGGACAAGGCGGACGGGAAAAGCCTGATGGGGCTCCTGATGCTGGCCGCGCCGTGCGGGACACGCCTGACGATAACGGCACGGGGGGCCGATGCGGATCGGGCGCTGGAATCGCTCGGAGCGCTCATCATGAAAGGATTCGATGAAGAATAGCGACGGCAAAGCGGGACCTCCCGACAAAACCATCAAGCGGGAGATTCTTTTCCACGGGATTCCGGCTTCTCCCGGAATCGCCATCGGCGAGGTAATGCTCATCGCCGATTCGCACCGTGATCTGGTACGGGATGTCAAAACCGCCAAAATCACCCCGGAGCAGGTCGATCCGGAGATCACGCGTTTCCGGCAGGCCGTCGACAAGACGAGGGAGGAAATCAAAGAGCTTCGGACCCGCGTGCAGTCCTCGCTGGAATCTCACGAAGCCAATATTTTCGATGCGCATTTTCTCATTGTCGACGACAAGATGCTGATGAACGAGGTCTGTTCGTCAGTCACCAAAAAACTGATTCCCGCGGACGCGGCATTCTCCCAGACGATGCAGAAATACATTGCGGCGATTTCCGCGGTGCCGGATCCCTATCTTCGCGAACGCGCCGCGGACGTGCAGGATGTGGCGGCGCGGATTCTTTCCAATCTGTATGGTCTGGAACGTCCGAAACTGGATCATCTGCCGGGACCGCGCATCATCATTGCAAGGGATCTGACACCTTCCGACACGGCGCTTCTCGACCGTTCCAACGTTCTGGCGTTTGCAACGGAGTCCGGCAGCAAAACCTCCCACAGCGCGATTCTGGCGCGCTCCATGCGGATTCCCGCAATCGTCGGGATGAGTCACTTCGTCGAACGGGTGGAAGACGGCGACCGGATGATCATCGACGGCTTTCTCGGCATTGCGATCCTCAATCCCGAAAAACAGACGGTGGAGCTCTACGAGCAGAAAGAGAACCGCAAGGCGAAACTCTACAACGAGCTTCTCCGGGAAACGCAGCTCCAGTCGGAAACCACGGACGGCTACCGGATTCACCTTGCGGCGAATGTCGAAAACGCGGATGCTCTGGAGGATGTCAAGAAATACGGCGCGTCCGGCATCGGGCTTTTCCGCACGGAATATCTTTACATGAACCGCGCCATGCTGCCGGACGAGGAGGAACAGTTCGAAGTCTACAGGAAAGTGGCAACGGCAATGGACGGCCAGCCGGCAATCATCCGGACACTGGACATCGGCGGAGACAAGCTTTCGGAAGCGCTGGGTTCCTACCATGAACAGAATCCTTTCCTCGGACTCCGCGCGGTGCGTCTGTGCCTGGAAAAGCCGGAAATCCTGAAAACCCAGATGCGGGCGATCCTGCGCGCCGGAGTCTTCGGAAAAATCCGCATGATGTTTCCGATGGTGTCGTGCATGGACGAACTGAACAAACTGCTGAAACTTCTGGACGAGGTCCGTTCGGACCTGAAAAATTCCAATACGAAATTCGACGGGTCCATGGACATCGGACTCATGATCGAAATTCCGTCCGCCGCCCTGATCGCAGACAAGCTGGCGAAGAAGGTGGACTTCTTCAGCATCGGCACCAACGACCTTGTGCAATACACGCTGGCGGTCGACCGGAACAATGAACGCGTCGCGCATCTTTACGCGCCGACAAGTCCTGCGGTTCTGGAGCTGATCTGGCGGACGGTGGACGCCGCGGACCGCAACGGCATCTGGGTCGGGGTCTGCGGCGAAGTGGCGGGAGATCCGCGCTACGTGCCGATCCTGATCGGGCTCGGCGTGAAGGAACTGAGCATGTCGCCGCTCTCCATCGGACATATCCGGCGCCTGATCCGCAACGTGTCCATGTATGACGCCGAACGTCTTGCGGAACAGGCGCTTGCCGCGGAAACCGCCGAAGACGCGCTTGCCTGCTCCATGGAATATCTGCAGAAAAAAGTGCCCGAAGTGCTGCATCAGCACGAGCTCTGATCCATCTCCGTCGGGACTCCGGGAGACAGCATCCCTCTCTGTCCTCCATGAAAAGGTCCGCCCGGACAAAATTCGCATTTCCTTTGAAAAAAAGCTGGAAAAAAAGTGGAAAACGGAGTCTATTAATAGGATCAGAATCAATCATCAAACAAAGAGAAAGATCTATGTTGAAAAGCGAAACCATACTGGTCCTCGATTTCGGCTCCCAGTACAGCCAGCTGATCGCGCGCCGGATCCGGGAGTGCAGTGTCTACAGCCGGATTGTCCCGTTCCGGATCAGCGCCGATGCCGTTCAGAAAGAAGCGCCGGCGGGCATCATCCTCAGTGGAGGGCCCGCAAGTGTTTACCAGGAGGGAGCGCCGCAGTGCGATCCCCGGATTTTCGAGCTTGGGATTCCGGTTCTCGGCATCTGCTACGGCATGCAGCTCACGGTGCGGACGCTCGGCGGCGAGGTCGCCCGGGGGAAGGCCCGGGAATACGGGAAGGCCGAAATTGAAGTCTGTGCGGAATCCCCCCTGTTCGCCGGATTCCCGGACAGGGGACAGGTCTGGATGTCGCACGGGGACAAGGTCACGCGGATTCCGGCCGGCTTCTCCCGCTTTGCCCGGACGGCCAACACGGAATTTGCCGGAATTCAGAATCCGGAAAGGAAAATCTACGGCATCCAGTTCCATCCGGAAGTCGTCCACACGCCGAAAGGGCAGACCATCATCACGAACTTCTGCCGGAACATCTGCGGCTGCTCCGGCAGCTGGAACATGGAGTCGTTCATAGAAACAAGCATCCGCGACATCCGTGAAAAAGTCGGAAATGAAAAGGTGATCCTGGGACTCAGCGGGGGCGTCGATTCCTCCGTGGCCGCGGCGCTGATCCACAAGGCGATCGGCGATCAGCTCACCTGCATTTTCGTAAACAACGGAGGCCTGCGCAAAGGAGAGCCGGAGCGGGTCAAGGAGCTGTTCGGCGGCGCGTTCCGCATGACGCTCAAATATGTCGACGCGGAGGCGCGCTTTCTGGAAAAACTCAAGGGGGCGAGCGATCCCGAGCGCAAGCGCAAAATCATCGGGCACGAGTTCGTCAAAGTCTTTGACGAAGCCGCTTCCGAGATCTCGGACGTGAAATTTCTTGCGCAGGGCACAACCTATCCGGATGTCATTGAAAGCGTCTCTATCGACGGGAATCCGAGCGCGGTAATCAAAAGCCACCACAACGTCGGGGGACTTCCCGCGACGATGAACCTGAAACTTCTGGAGCCTTTGAGCAGACTCTTCAAGGACGAAGTCCGCGAAGTGGGACGCAAGCTCGGGCTTCCCGAGGAAATGGTGATGCGCCAGCCCTTCCCCGGCCCGGGGCTGGCGGTCCGCATGCTCGGCGAAGTCAACAAGAAAGACCTGGACACGCTCCGCGACGCGGACGAGATCATCGTCGACGAAATGAAAAAGGCGGGGCTCTACTACAAGACATGGCAGACGTTCGGCGTGTTCATCCCCGTCAAGACCGTCGGCGTGATGGGGGATGAACGGACGTATGACAATGTGATCGCCCTGCGCGCGGTGGACAGTCAGGACGGCATGACGGCGGACTGGGTCCCCCTCCCCTACGATCTCCTCGGAAGGATTTCCAACCGCATCATCAACGAGGTGAACGGCGTGAACCGTGTGGTCTATGACATAACATCCAAACCGCCGGGAACCATTGAATGGGAATAAGCGCCCGATGGAAATTCTGGGAGGAACAGCAAAGGGAATGGTTCTGAAGGCGCCCTCCGACGCCGCGGTCCGTCCGACCGCGGTCCGGGCGCGCAGAGCGTTGTTCGACAGTCTCGGCGATCTCTCCGGAAAACATGTCTGCGACCTTTTTTCCGGAACGGGAGCGATTGGATTCGAGTCTGCAAGCCGCGGGGCGGCGTCCGTTCTTCTGGTAGAAGCCGCGCAGCAGTCTCTCGCCGCGATCCGGGCGAATCAGAAGAAGATCGCACCGCACTGTCCGGACTGCACATTCAATGTAATCTGCGGCCGTCTGCCGGAATGCGCCGGGCGCCTTGCCGCCTTTCCGGCTCCGGACCTCCTCTTTGCAGACCCGCCGTATGCAGAATCCGCGGAACTGCTCGACGGTCTTCTGCGGGAAGCAGCCTTCCGCACATGGACGGGAGACGCGCTCCTGATCTGGGAACTCCCCGACACGGCTTTTCAGCTGAAAGTCTTTCCTGAGCCATGGAAAATCCGGACGCTCAAATCCTTCGGCGGAACCCGTTTTCTTTTTATCGGAAAGGCATGATTCCGGCGCAATCAGGAATTTTTCATGCAAAAAAGCGAAAAAAAGCCGGAAAATCCGCGCGGATTCCCGTTTTTTGATTTGACAAGAAGATTTGTGAATGTAGTGTAAGGGGAATCAAAACGTAATAAAATGTGTGTTTTACTTGCAGTAACATTTTGACAGGAGAGAAACGAGTCATGGGTATTCTGAACAGAGTCATCAACATCCTGATTTTGCTTGCAGCGATTGCGGCCGTGGTGTTTTCCTATATGCTCTTCAGCAAGCGCAACGAACTGACGGACGGATGGCGGAAAATGGCGGAGGCAATCAATGCGACAGCCGCAACGCTGGATGACAAAAACGCCTCCGGCACGAAGGCAGCCCAGGAACTCGCCGCAGAAAAAATGAAACACACCGAATATGCGAATCTGGATCAGGTTCTCCCGAAACTGAAGGACAACGCGTCAAAAATCATCAAGCAGCGCAATGACCTGGCCATGTCCCTCCAGAAAGCGGCGAACACCCTCGAGATCTCCGGCGTAAACGCCAAAGACTTCCAGAATGTCACCACCTATGAGAGCAAGAACAAGGATCTCAGTTCAAAAATCTCGGATTTCAAACGCAACCGGGACAATGTGTTCTCCAGCTATGTCCAGACCGGCAGCATCGCAGGCGCCTCCATCTCCGCCAATGACCTGAAGGATTCCTCCAAGGCAAATGCCGCAGTCCAGAAGGTCAATGCGCAAATCAACGACATCAAGGCGCGCCGCGACCGCTTCTCCTCGCACATTGCCGCTGTCAGCCGGACACTCGGCGTCAAGAATCCGAACCTCTCCGGAAAGAACTATCCTGCCGAACTGAACACCTCGCTTGCCGCAATCCGGAAGTACAAGGCGGATGCGGACACCACGAAAAACGCTCTCGCCGCGGAAAAGAGAAAAACCGCTTCATTGAACAATCAGATCGCCGCACACCGCAAAACGATCTCCAACCACCTGGCCGACATCAAATCGAAGCAGCAGAGGATCGACGAGCTTCTCCGCGTGATCTCCGACGACGGGAAGTCGCGCATTCCGGAAAAACTGCTGAACGGCAAGGATCCCGAATGTTACGCTTATGTCAAAGGCAAAGTGGAATACATCGACAAGGATTACGGTTTCATCACGATCAACATCGGGAAAAAATACGAATTCGTGCAGAAATACGGCATCAAGGACAACAAGGTTCATTTCCCGCTGACCACCGGAAAAATCATGACTGTTGCGCGCGGCTTGAACAGCAGCAGCCCGGAATTCATTGGAAAGGTCCTCGTGGCGAAAGTGGATGACTACAGCGCGATCTGCAATCTTGTCAGCGGCAAACTTTCCGATCTTCGCATCGGCGACGACGTTTATTTCGCAGCCGAAGACATCGCCGCCGCAACGGGAAAGACCGCCGCTCAGGACCAGAAAGCTCCGGCAAAAAAATAAGGAGACTCTCTCATGTATGCTTCCAGAGTTTTTACGGCAACAACCATTCTCACCTTTCTTCTCCTTGTGGCAGTTCTGGTGCTGCAGGCGCTTGAGATGAAGGCGTATGAAATGTTTTAATTGCATCTGAATCCGCAGAACAATGAGAAAACCGTCCGCTTCGAGGCTGTGACGGTTTTTTTTGTATAAGGAGGACTTACGCATGAAAATTCTGACTGCCGCACTGATCCTGCTGTCCGCGGGAATCCTGCTCTGCGCCTGTACCGACTACGAACGGGCGGGAGTCAATCCGCGTCCCTTCAATGAACCCAGCAACTGGGAAATCAATCCGTATGGGCCCAATATGTTCCAGAACTGAAACACCTTGGAATCCGGCGCTGAAAATCCTTTTTCTCCTTGTGTTTTTCTGCTGCGTCGCCCACAGTTCCGCTGCGGACGGGTCAACGGAATATACCGGAGTGATCCGGCTGGCGGAAGCGGCCGATGCGGATGTCGTCGGATACAGGCGTCATGAGCTGTTTGTCTTTGTGAATGAAGTGCAGGTTTATCCCCGAACCCTCCGGAAAGGCACGCGAAATTTCAAAATCGGGGAAAAATTCCGTTTTCACTATCGCCCGGGCGACCAGATCCGAGTGATTTTCTGCCGGAAAAACATTCTCGGAAGAGAGATTCTTCTCAATGCGGGATCCGCGTCGCCGGACGCTTTGAGTGAACTGTTCGGAAAGATTATGAAAACGGAAAAAGCGACAGTCGAACTTGCACTGTCCGTGCCGGAAGGGAAATACAGGATCACTCTGAAAGAATCGTCTTTCGCGCCGGAGGACGCGGTCGCCTGCGGGGGCACTGTCAAGGGAGAGGATTTCAAGCGCCGGATGGCGGATTTCATGATCCGTCTCCAGGAGTCTCCGCCGGAAAAGCGCTCGCGCATGCTCAAAGAACAGACGTTCCGGGAACTGGCGGACTGCGCAGCAAAATCGCTGGAAAAACTGGATCACCGGATTGTCGTGCGGCAGAACGGACGTTTGATTTTCGACTCCCGGGCGCGGGGGTTCCGCGGAACGGGGCGATATGTGAAATGGAAAGATGTCTCCTTTGAAATCGACTGGCGGATCGGAGACTGGATTGAAGTGCATTTTCTGGATGCGGATCTGATGGACGACGATGTCGTTTTCAAGCGTCTCACGAATACCCCGTTTTCCATTCAGCTCCTGAAGGGAACCGTCCGCGGAGGAATTCTTTCAAATTCCTCGGTCGTTTTTTCCGCGGAATATCAGGAATAAGCGCTTCGGGCACACGGCCTGGCAGCGTCCGCATCCCGTCCGGACAACAGTTAAATCCAGGAAAAAAAGAGGAAAAAACTTCGATCTTCGGGCATTGCGTCTTCCAACTCTTGAAACTTCAGCTCCGGACGAGTATATTGCGGACTGTTTTTTCAAACATCCTAAAGAAAGGACTGACTCATGTATATCGGCAGAATCGTCGCGGCGGGAATGACCCCGAACGGAAATGTGACAGCAGCTTACCGGGTATCCTCCCGCTCTTTCCCGAACCGGACGGCACAGCTCCGGGACGAGACCGTCGCCATCATGCCGAGACGGGGCCATGAATCCGATCTGGCGAAGAGCCCCTACATCGCCTACAATGCGTTGCGCCTCTCCGGCTCCATCGCACTGGCGACAAACGGCTCTCAAACCGATCCGATCATTGAAAAAATCGCAATGGGCATGCCCGTGCGCGATGCGATGACGCTGGTGCTGCTCGCCATGGATTATGAAAAGGACACGCTCTGCACGCCGCGCGTCTGCGCCGCCGTAGATGCATCCAAAAAGATCGCGACGCTCGGAATTGTCCGCAGAGATGCCGTTCTCGTGCGGGAGTTTGAACTTGCGCCGGGAAAAATCTTCTACGTCTCCACCTATGAAAGGAACGCCCCCAGCAAACACAATATGGACGAGGGCTTCGACGTCGAACACGCGGACGACATCTGCGGATACATGATCTCCGGAGGAGTCTTCGGCGGCTTTGAAAAGCCCGTGACCGCCGCTTCGGCCGTCTGGAACGGCAAGAAATACGATCTTGCCGTCGCGGACGCGGCAGTCTGAGGCGGACAGCACGATCATGTCGGTCATTGACACCCTGAATCCCGAGCAGCGGGCGGCCGCCTCGACAATCGAAGGTCCGCTGCTCGTTCTCGCCGGCGCGGGAACAGGAAAAACCCGTGTCATCACCTGCCGCATCGCCTATATGATCGAACAGGGAATTGCGCCGTCATCCATTCTCGGCGTGACATTCACCAACAAGGCGGCGCGGGAAATGCGCGAGCGTCTCAACACACTTGTCCCGCCTGCGCTCTCCAAACTGGTGACGCTGGGGACCTTTCATGCCTTCTGCGCGCGCGTGCTTCACCGGGACATCCATCTTGCGGGCAACTACAATTCCAACTTCAGCATCTCCGACGACGCGGACCAGACCAGTATCGTCCGTCAGGCTGCGGCTGAACTTGGATATTCGAAAGATGAAATCAATACAAGCGATGCGCTCGGATATATCAGCCGGATGAAAAACCAGCTCAAATGGCCTGCCGACGCTCTTGCGGAAGATGCCGACTCCTACAGCGACCGCGCCCATTACGCCAAGATTTACGAACGCTACCAGCAGATGCTGGAACTCCAGAACACACTGGATTTTGACGACATGCTTCTTCTGACGCTCAAAATCTTCGAAGAGCACCCGGAAGCGCTCAAGCACTATCAGGAAATCTACCGTTATCTGCTGGTGGACGAGTATCAGGACACGAACATGGCGCAGTTCCGCATCCTGCGTCTGCTTGCGGGAAGAAACCGGAACATCTGCGTGGTCGGCGACGACGACCAGAGCATTTATTCCTGGCGGGGGGCGGTCGTATCGAACATTCTGGATTTTCCGAACTGCTTTCCCGGGGCGAAGGAGATCAAGCTGGAACAGAACTACCGCTCCACCAATGCAATCCTGAATACGGCAAACGCGGTCATCGCCAAAAACGGCAGGCGTTACGAGAAAAATCTCTGGTCCGCGAAGGGGCACGGAGAAATGGTCAAGGTGTTCCGCCTCCGCAACGGCGAAGCCGAGGCTCAATTCGTTGCGGATGCGATTGAGGACATGATCGCGCGAAATCCGGAGATGTCCTACTCCGACTTTGCAATTCTCTACCGCTCCAATTATCTTTCCCGTCTCTTTGAACAGGAATTCCGCCGCAGAGGCATCCGCCCGAAAATCATCGGCGGCCAGGAATTCTTTCAGCGCAAAGAGGTCAAGGACGCAGCCGCGTATCTCAAACTGATCGTGAATCCTCGGGATGACCAGAGTCTTCTGCGTGTTCTTTCCGTACCTCCGCGCGGTCTCGGCGACAAGGCAATCCTAACGCTGCGCGACATGCAGAAACGCAAACACCAACCGCTCCTGACGCTGCTGGGATCGGAAGAATACCTGGCCTCCGTAACCAAAAACGCGGCAGGCGCGGCACGTGCATTCGCCGGGTGCGTCGCAGCTTTCCGGGAAATCTTTTCTGAAAAAGGGAATCTTGCCTTCCATGCGCAGGACTATCTGGATCAGATCGGCTATCTGAACGGCCTTCAGAAAATCTACAGGGATATCAAGGATGCAGAGAAACGCAGGGAGAACATTCTGGAATTCACCAACTATATGGGCTCCTTTGAAGCGGCGCGCGGCGGAGCCTGCACACTGGCCGAGTTCATGGAATCCTACTCGCTGATGGACGACAATGACCGAACCGACGACGAGGAGCGCGACGCACCTGTCATGACGACGGTTCACGCCTCCAAAGGACTGGAGTTTCCCTGTGTCTTTCTGGTCGGCATGGAGCACGGACTCTTTCCGCACGAACGCTCGCTGGAGGAACACTCCGGCGACGAGGAACGTCGTCTTTTCTATGTGGCAATCACCCGCGCCCGCGAGTATCTCTTCATGACCTATTGCGCGGAGCGTTTCAAATATCATGAATTCATCCGCCAGCGTCCCTCCTCCTTTCTGAACGATCTTCCCGACGATTATGTGGAGAAACCGAAGCTGGATGAATATTTTCAAACAGTTTCGGAAGAGGAAATGACAAATGTTTTCGCGGATATCTTAAAAGATCTGAACGAGGATTGAATCACCAGGTGATCTGACAGGGAAAAAAGATGTGCTGCGGGGTTGATTTCCGATGTCCTGGTCAGACGTCCCGTGAAAGAAACGTCTCTTCCCCTTCCCCGGGGGCGATGAAACTGATGCTCTCATAAAAGTCGAAACTATAATTCTTCCGGCCAAATGGCAGAACTTTCCGGAAAATTTTTTGTTTCGGACTTTCCGACCTGTGGGAATAGAGTCTTTTCGGTTTAGAGAATTTCTCGAGTTTTGCGAATTCCGCTTTTTCAGAACAAACGACCTTCATAAAAAAACGGAGCAAATCTTTGCAAGGAAAGATCCTGCCCGTTTTTTCGCATTCACCTTTCATCCGTCATTCAAATATTCTTGATTTGCAATCGTATTTCTTCATGCCGTCTTATTCTTATTGCCAGAATATGATACATTGTTGCATCTTATTGACTGTCAATTTATTGACATGGAGAAAAGTGTCACCTGTTTTTACTGAAAAACGAAACCATTTATTCTCGCACATGAGTAAGTGCCCAGCCAGCCCATCTGGATTTGAGGCAGACAGCGTGGTATGTTCTGCCACAAACCGGAATAATGGGAGGACGGCATGGGACGGGAAGGACGAGATTATTGGGAGGCACAACTGTCAGAAGAGTTCCCTGATGATCTTTGATCGTCACGCAAATCTGAAATACAAATATGGGAATCGCCATTTTTGGTGTCGTGGTTACTTTGTAGATACCGTAGGGAGAAATAAAAAAGTAATTGCGGAATACATTAGAAACCAATTGTTGGAGGATTTGGCCGAAGACAGATTGTCCCAGCCGGAGTTGTTTGATCCTTTCACGGGAGAAGAACGTCATAAAAAGTAAGCCACAAAGGACTGCTTGAGCAGTTGTCAGTGGAAGGGGTGCGACTGGCGAACCAAGTTCAACGCCCCTTGAGGGGCAGGCCGGTATCATGCCCTTATAGGGCAAGTGCAAGCCACCGGCTTAGCCGGTGGTTTTGACTTTTTCCGTTTGCATAACGCGTAATATAGCATACTGACGTTAATTTGGCCAGCACAATAAAGGTTGACAGGAATCAGGGATTCCGGCGCAGAGTATCCTGCAGAACACGGGTGTTTCTGTCCGGACCGCTGTGACCGCCGGAAGGCGAAACGGAAATTTTCCTGGGAGTGTCCGCCGGCAGACTGTTGCAGGCGGCAAATACCGACGTCGGCGAACAAACCGTATCCGTCAATCCGGTATAGAGAGTGATCGGGCAGCGGATCATGGAAGCAAAATGAGCCGCGTCAAGATAACTCATCTCTCCGGGATCCCCCTGACGCGCCGGCTGAGGCCATCCGGGCTGATGTCCGGCGGAGGCGGCGCCGAAATCGCAGAGAGCGGGAACATAAGCGGTCACCTCCGTGACATCGGAGTGAAGCGCCGCGGAAATGATGGCAAGTCCTCCCCCCTGGCTGGAACCGATCACCTTGATGGTTTTCCCGTCCCATTGCGGCAGTGTCTTCAGGAAGTCAATGCCGCGGATCATGCGCAGGACCACATTCCTGTAGTAGCAGCGGTCCAGTTTCTCATCCCACGGATGATTCAGATAACCGCCCTTCTTTTTGGCATGGTTTTCCAGATAGAACGTGCGGTCGCAGTTCCGGATGGGAAATCCGTGCGGATTGATATGGAGCTGAATCACGCCGGAGGCGCGGGCATACGGCTGCGGAACCGGGGAAAACGGGAACAGATTGGCGCCCGGAACACTCAGCTGAAGAGGCAGGGATTTCTCCTTCGCGTCTGCGGGAATGCTCAGGTAGCCGGTGACCGGCAGGCAATGACCGCCCATGCCGATGCTGACCTCCGTCACCCGGATTCCGTTTCCGGAGACAAACGGGCGTCCAACGTACTTCACCTCGAGAGGAACGGCGCGGAGCTTCCGGATCTCCCGCTCCCAGCGTTTTTCCAGATCAGGCGGCTTCGGGCTTCCCGGCCGGATGGAAAACGGCGCGACAATCACGCCTGTGGCATATTGAACGGGGCGTTTCCGCTCCGAAAGAAACGGCGAGCCGTCCTTCCGGAGCAGTTCCAGTTTCCAGAGAATCCAGCCGGGACGGTCGAGCGCCGTCTCGACGGTAAAAATCTTCCGGAGGGAGGAGCTCTCCTGCCTCACAAGCTTCCCGTCATGATACAGCCTGGCGCGGACACTTCCCTCCCAGTCTGCGGGCGCAGTTCCGCATTCCGCGGTAAACACCACCTTTTCATTGAGCTGAAAAACAGGCGTATCCCGTCCACAGCCCATTTTGAACTCCGGAATCTGCCCGGACAGGCCGGACTGACACAAAGCAGCGGCGCAGAGCGCGGCGACGATTTCTTTTCCCATAAACAAGCGTTTCTCCCGGATCAGACAAATGCTCAATCCCTGATTTTCAGTTTGTAGACATGGCGCGACAGCGCGGGGAAAGTGTCCGTGAAGCGGCCGTTCCGGACTGCGATCTTCCGGTTTTCAAACATCACCTCGGCGGAATCCGCATTCCGGTATTCCGCGGGCAGCGTGATTACGGCATTCTCCGCGGAAGCGTCGCCGATATTTGCCGCGATCAGGTAAAGATGCCCCTGATGCTTTCTGGTGCGCATCCGCATGGTTTCCGGATTGCCGCTGATTCCTGCGTCTTCGACCAGCTCCTCGCTGGTGATGACGTCGTTCAGAACAGTGAATTCCCGGTTCAGCTGTTTCACGGCCTTCCAGTTGCCCGGCGTCTGGATCCTTCCATAAAACAGAGTGATGCCGGTGCCGCCGGAGGCGATGTGACCGTAGCACTGCGCGATCTGTTCGCGATAGGACGGTTCCCGGTAATGGAGCGGGAAATTGCCGCCGACGAGGAAGTACCAGCAGGGTTTCCCTTCGGAAGCCCCGATTTTCCACATCAGGTCGGTAAAGCGGATGACCGAATAGACACTCCGTTTTTCCTGATTGGTAAGATAATCGTCCAGCATCAGGATGTCCGTTTCCATGTTGGCGTAATTGTTGGGCAGTCCGATGACGGTGTTGTTCATCTGGACCGGATGATAGGGAAACAGCGGTCTGGCTTTCCGCAGAATCGCAAGGGCGTCGTCGGACTTCATGTACAGTTCCGGCTCGTCCATGACAAGCTGGGTGAGGATGTTGGTGTGCTTCCGGCTGAATTCCGCAGCCAGCGCGGCAAGCTTGCCGTCATCCGCTTTGGATGGCGCATTTTCCTGGCGGTATGACTTCATGTCGTGCCAGTAGATGAGAGGCATTCCGCATTTTTCCGCTTCCGCCAGAACCGCGGCGTTCTTTTCGGAAGCGCGCGCGTCAAAAAGGATGTGAAGCGTGCGGAATTTTTCCCGGTTCTGCCAGCGGACCTGATTGGTATACCGTTCCACCGGCCCCGGATGCCAGGAAACGAAAAACAGGGAAAACGGCATCACTGGCTTTCCCCCGTGCAGGACGGAACGGGAGAAGCGGTTGATCTGCGTGGCTCCTTCCCAGTATTCCCGTTTCACGAGCCGGTCCTTTGCCGTCCCCGCGACCGTGTTTCCGTTGCGGACGACAAGTTTCACATCATGGACGCCCGGCTTCAGACCGCTGATCGGAAGTTTCATGCGGAAGACGGGAGAAACCGGTGCATGGATCTTTTTCCCGCCGCACTCCAGCTCCGCGGTCAGCTTCTCCATCTCCGGCAGGGAGCAGTGCACCTGAAACTCCGCCTCGGGTTCGTTCATATAGAAATTCAGGCGCCCGAGAAGAAAAAGCGGAAGTTTTTTCTCGACCGGGAGATTGCGGTTGAAAATGGTTTTTCCCTTCTCGCGGACGACAGCGTTGACCCGCGTCGCGGGGACGGAGGAACCGAGATCAAGAAGCGTAACGCCTTCCTTTGCCTGGAATTCCTTCTCCGCCAGAAGCCTGTGCGAAGCATCCGCGCTGTAAAGCGAAAGTTTGAGCGTCTTCGTCCGGCCGGTGGAATTCACGAATTCCGCCCCCAGCGTCGTCCCCCCTGCGGCATTCTGCGAGGTGTAAAGCTGTCTGACGCCCGCCTTGTAGGCCAATGCCGTGTCCCCGGGGATCACCGCCTCCGGCCAGTAGTCCACCGCGCGATAAAGCCCTCCCGGACTGCTGCCGAGGCAGCTGAACTGTTTGTGAACGCTGTCATTGGCGCCGAGATTCAGCAGCCAGCGGCTGGAAAAATCGCTTCCGGCAAGGTCGGAGAACGGGATGGCAAGGAAAAGATCGACACAGCCTTTTTTCCGGTTGTCGACTCCGGCGCATTTCCAGTCGCCGTTCCAGTTCTTGTCCTCTCCGAACCCAAGATCCATCATGGTTCCGGCCGCATTGGCGCCGAAATGCACCCATTTTTTTCCGGCTGCGGACGGGTCGATCAGCAGTTCCATGCCGTGATTGCAGACGGCAAGCGAATCCCGGTCTCCTTTCTTATGGGCGGAAAAATCATCCCCGTAGACGCGGAGACCCACATACAGGTTCTCCCTGTCGCAGGCGAAATATCCTTCGGTCTTCCGTTTCGAATCCTGATTCTTCTGGCGGAAATTCACCTGTTTCGCCGCATGGGACACCCAGGAATCCAGATCCGCGGAAGGACGGAGGCCATCGGGCAGCGCGGGAATCTGAAACGACGCGGCCCGGACCGGTTTCGGAACCGGGGAAAACTTCGCCTTGTCAAGTTCGCTGGCCTTGTAAGGCGTGGCAAAGGTCCTGCCGGCCTTTTCCGCGTCCGCAAGCTCCTGTTTCGAGATGACGGAAGGCAGATATTCCGCCTGAACGTCGTCCATCCGGAGGGTCGCGCCCATGGGATTGCCGTCCGCCGTGCGGAAGATGAGAACTGCCGGGGAATAGGTGGACGGCGCGGGAAGTTCGGGACACACCACTTCGTAACGCTTCCATTCCCGTCCGACGGACACGACCTTTGTCGCACTGCCGTATCTGAGGCGGACCTTCAGATCGTCCCGGTCTCCTTTCATATAGGCGGAAAAAACGCCGGACTGCCCTTTCGCCGTCCCCGTGCCATGGAAAAACACGGTGTGGCTGCCGTAATTCACGGGATCCAGTTTCATCCGGAAGGAGTATTTTCCGCTCCGGCGGTCCGTCTCATCGACCCCGAATGTCCGGTGATAGTCCTCCATGGTAAAGCCCGGATTCCCGACATTTGCCTCGGTGTTGGGGGCGATGTAAAGGGGATATCCGTCCTGCAGGTGCTCAAAGGAGCTGTTGATCGTCAGATTCGGCGAATCGTCCTCGGAGCGTTTGACCATGCTGAGCTTGAAGTTGTCCACCTTCAGCGAATCCACGCGCCAGCAGCCGAAGGAAAGAGTGGCGAAGGGGCCTTTTTCCGTCTCTTCGGGAAGCATGTCCTCGAAGGACCCCATGAATTTGCCGTTGATGAAATAAGTATAGGTCACGCGCGTTCCGGCGACGGTCCGGGCAACCGCGCAGTGCACCTTCTGCCCGAGCGCGAAACCGTCAATTTTCTGATAATTGCCTCTGGAGCGTTTGTCCGATTTCGTTTTCCAGACCAGAAAGGACTTTCCGTCCGGCTGCACCTTGAAATGGTAGCCGGAGATCGACATTCCCGCAAAGCCGCGCGGCTTCTTCATGTCATGTTCCAGAGTGAGATCGCACTCCAGGAAGAATTCCTTCGGAAGCGGGCGGCGCAATTGAAAGGCGCCTTTCACCGTCACCTCGCCGTTTCCGGATTTCGTTCCTCCGCCGGAAATCCAGTTTTCCGCGAACGTTCCGACCGAATCGAAGGAATCGGCGAAAACCGGTGCGCCGGCCTGCGGCGCGGCAGCCGCATCCGCAAAAGACGAGACCAAAAGTGGCAAAAGGAAAATACGAAGCAGATGATTTTTTTTCATGAAAGGCACCCTCAGATTCAGTTATTGCAGACGGAAGATTTCAACACCGGTTAAAACGGGGGAAACGCGCCAGGAACCGAAAGACAGCCGGGGCGAACCGGGAGTCTCGACAACACTTCCGACCGGCGTTCCATTTAATGTGAAGGAATATTCATACCTGCCGTCTCCGGCTTTCCGGCGGCAAACCTCGCACTGGAACGTTTCGTTCAGCTGAATCCGCGTTTTCCGCGTGGCCCCGGTATTGCGTTTGGGATTCTGCGGATCAGGGTGGAGAATCTGGCTGGGCCCACGTGCGCCGAGCCGGACCAGGACCGTGACCTTCTGATCCAGGGAAACGGTCAGAAAACCTCCTTTGACCTGTTCATCCTCCTCCTTGATCTTTCCGGAAAAACGAATCCGGTATTCTTCCGGAAGAGTGACTTTCGGATCTGCCACCGTGCCTTTCAACGTGAGTTCCCCGTTCTCCACTTTCAGATTCGCCTTCACCTGCCATTGCGCCGCAAGGGGAGTTTTCCCGGAAAGATCGGCAAGGAAGATTCTGTCACCGGCATTCTTGCCCGCGGCGTCGCCGCAGAAAACCGACGGCGCGCCGGCAAGCAGCGCGGCGCCCAGGAGAAGAGAGAGTGTTCCGCATTTCATTTCAAATGAATCCTTTCTGTTCTGTTATTCCGTTATTATTTTGTCAGATAATCGTATCCCGCTCCGCGGGCGCCCCATTTACAAAGGTGTTCCGGGGCCCTGAGCGTAGTGGCGACGGGGGAAGAGCTGGAATGGACAAGACTTGTCCCCGTCGCATAGTCCATGGCGCCATATGTCACTCCGGGAGCAAGCCAATCCCGGGAAAGAACGATTTCCGCATGTCCGTCCGCAAACGCCGCCGTCGCCTTGCCGCCGTGACGGTTGCCCAGCGGATAAGTGCTGTCGGCAATAATCATCCCGAAATAGGCGTCATCGTCACTGTCTCCTACGGCAATGACGCGGGAAGACCGTTTCACCTGTTCCGGTCTCACCGGAGAATTGGTAGAGGCAGAAATGGCTGTTCCCAGCCAGTCGTTTTTCCCATAGGCGATGGTTTGATAGCCGATATCGCCCGTGTAGCGATAGGCGGGACATTTGTAAAAAGCGGACCGCTGATAGAATTTCAGATTATTCCCCTTGTCTCCGGTCAGCATTCCGTAAATCATCTGATACCAGAATCTTCCTTCCGGATTCCCGACTTCGATGTCCCGGTATGGGAAATACTGGTAAGTATCCGCATAGAGAAGCATTCCCTGCATGATGGTTTTGGAATTGTTTGTGCAGTAAATGTTCTGCGCCGTCTGCTTTGCCTTGTTCAGCGCAGGCAGAAGCATGGAGGCCAGAATCGCGATGATCGCAATCACGACCAGGAGCTCGATCAAGGTGAAACAATGTCTGATCTGCAGTGACGACGGACTCTTCATTTTCATAATGTCCCCTCTTGAAAGATTGACAAACGAAATCCTGCAATGATGTCTTCTTCTGTAAATTATAACCGGAAAATTTTTTTTGCAATCTACAAAAACAGCAATTACATCTATAAAATAAGCTTTTTTTGAGGTTTTTCTCTTGCAATATCACGAAACGCTGTCTATCTGTTACGGAAAACGGGGAGGAGAGATGCTGAATCTAAGCCTGAAAAACTACATCGAGGATTCCTATTTCCCGATTTCCGTCACGACAATGACACTGGAGAACAATCTGAACTGTTCCCAGATTCTGCTTCACTCCCACGATTTCTCGGAAATCATCCTGATCGCCGAAGGAGGCATCACTCATCATTGCGGAAACGAGATCCATTCTCTGAAAAAAGGGGATTTTCTCCTGATCCATCCCGGGATGAAGCACGCCTACTCGCAGATGCAGGAGGGAACGCTCATCTACAACATTCTCTACAATTCCAGTGTCCCGATCCCGATGATTCTGCTGACAAAATCCCCGTTCCTGCATCTGCTCTATCCGGGCGGCGGCAAAGGAGGGGCGTTTGCAGGAGTTCTGGGAAACATCCGGAAACGCGACCTGGATAAAATCACCTTCTTCCTCCGGACGATCCGTTCCGAACTGAAAACCCGGCGTCCCGGTTATCAGACCATCATCATCTCCCTGTTCACCGCCGCGGTCATTCTGCTTGCCTACTACTGCAGGGCGCAGAATTCCCCGTCGCAGAAATGGACGCTGAACACGGTGATCCGGATGATGAACGACCATCTCGGCGACAGCGCGTTCCGCATCGAAAGCCTCGCAAAGCACTCCGGCATGAGCATGAGCGCACTGCAGCGGAAATTCAAGCAGATCCTGGGCATGCGTCCTTCGGAATATCTGCAGAGACTGCGCGTCAACCGCGCGATCTCGCTTCTGCGCGAAACCTCTCTGACAAACGATTCCATCGCGTTCCAGTGCGGGTTCTACAACTACAGCCATATGTGGAAAGTCTTCCGGAAACACCTCCGGTGTTCTCCATCCGCCGCGCGAAACGGAACAGTTCCGGAATTTCCCGTCGCCGCACCCGATCCGGAAGAGGAAGAGCTCCCGGATGCAGGACGGTTTCCTTGCGGGAAGGAAAAACAGCGGACAGCCGGGAGTCAGACGTAAATCGCGCCAATGCCGGAGAGCAGCTTCGCCGCGATCCCTTCCAGATTCGACAAGGTCGCTGGAAGCGCCGCAATGCAGTCCTCCCGATCCGGGGCGAAAGCCGCCAGAGCCGTCTCATAAAAACGGTCCTCGATCCGTTTCTTCTCCCGGGTGAACAACGCTTCCGGATAACGCCAGGGGGAACGGTCCCCGGAAGAGATTTTCCGCTCCAGCCATTTCCGGTAACACTCGAATTCCGGCAGATAGCAGGCGTCAAAGAGTTCGCTTGCAAAACTGCGGCAGTATTCATTTTCCGCATTGCCTTTCAGGGCAGACTCGAAAGCGGGATTGACCGGTGCGCTCTCCCGCATCCGGAGAAGAGAGGCATAAAGCGAATAATCCTCATGGGCTCCGAGCAGCATCTTTTCCATCCGGAGGAGTTCGCCGATGGCTTCCGCATACCCCAGAACGGATTCGGAATTTGTCTCTCCGTTCCTCCACGCCTCCATATGCAGGGCAAGAACGCCGCATGCGAAATTGGAGAGACGCGAAGCGGCGCAGCGCGCCAGATCGATCCAGTCCCGTTTTGCATGGGCGCTCAACGAGCAATAGTCCGTCTTTCCAAGCATGCGCCAACAGACGGGCGCGGCATGAATCGCCCTTCCAAGCTCCCTCGTGATTGCTTCATGATTTTCCAGCCAGACGGGATAAAGATCCGTCATGGCATACCCAAGAATGTGAAAGACATAATCCTGATAGAGGGCTCCGCGTATGGGCATCTGCCGGTTCTGACGCCAGTAGTTGCTCCGGATCAGGGGCAGCATGACACGCCAGACTGGAGTCATTTGTCCGGCTTCCGCGCCGCGGTAACGCCGGGCGCAGAAAAGTTCCAGATACTCCACAATCCGGACATGTGCGGGATTCCAGGCGTTGGCGGCAAAGTACTCCAGCATGAGGGTGTCCGTATGGGAACTCTCCGGCCAGAAGATCATTCCCCTGCACATGGGATCCTCCGCGGCGACGGGCAGGCGGCGTTCAATCACATCGTAATTGCCGCGCATCTCCGTATTGGATTCAAACGCGTGGAAGATGCCGAAGATCCAAGGGAACTTTCCGGGCAGATTCCAGTTCAGGAAGTTGTTGCGTTCATCGCAGCTGTCGGAGGTGTAATCGAGAATCAGAGTGTTCCCGGCGTCCAGTTCGGCAAGCAGGCCGCGGACCTCCTCCGGCGTCCAGGAACAGAGAAAATCCCAGGAGGCGATCAGCAGCGGCGGGAGGGGATGGCGCGAACGCAGTTTTCCGATGATCCTGCGGTAGGTGTAGAGTTTCAGTGCATGATTCCGGGCATGATCGTGAAAACAGAGACGTTCGGCAAGGCCGATGGTATGAAACAGTTCCGGAGGACCGCCGAGTGCGATGTGCGCCTCCGTAAGCCGGAAATAGTTGTCCAGATTCCTGTCCTTCCGGATATCCCAGACGAGTCCGGAAGGTTCGCCGTACTGCTTTTCGTTCGCCTGGGGCATGAACTCCGGTTTCACGGCGTCCAGGAACTCCTGCGGGGTCCGGCTGTACCAGTGCGTCATCGTCCCGGTGTCCTCGGGATGCATGAGATCCCGTTCCCGCGCGTACCGGAGAAGAGCCTCCCGCAGTCTCCCCCGTTCCGCAAGACTCCAGAACTGCGTGCGGTCGTTGAACGAGCGCGGAATGTCCGTCGCGGAGCTCCCTTCCGGAGCGGGATAGGGGACAATCTCCGGGAAGGCCTTCTGGAAGAGATCGTCCAGACCGATGCGGAGCATGAAGAAGTTCAGGCGTTTTTTCAGAATCCAGTCGATCTCCCGCTTCCAGTCTTCCAGATTCCAGTGCTCCGCCTGAAAGCGGTGCAGACTGCGGTGCGCGAAATAACGCAGTCCGCGGTATTCGAAACGGGGTCTCCCGCAGACATGGAAGTTTTCCAGGGGCAGTTCGTCCAGTTTCGGAAAAAGATCCGCATCCCAGAACCAGGAACAGCCGCAGCGTTCCAGATAATCATAGACGCCGTAAAGGAGAGCCCTCCCCCGGCCGCCCGCAATCAGAAGCAGTTTCCGCCCGCCGTCGCGCAGACTCGTCAGGGAATAGTCGTCGCTGCCGCAGCGGATACGGGGCTGGTCAAGCTTCCCCGCCAGCAGCAGGTCGAGCGCAAAGGGATTTTCCGCATCGGAACCCAGCACGACAAGATCGCTTTCCGCATCGTCGCGCACAACGGTCTCCGGCGTCCGTCCGGTGATCTCCCGCGTGCAGGCGGCAAGGACATCCGCTGCGATCCGGTGAATTCCCGCACTCTCTTCCGGAATCAGAATTCTAAACATGGCAGACTCTCCTTTCAGATAACTGATTGTCTTTCTCCCCGGAAAAGACGCACTGGGGCAGGAAACGCGCCTGTCCGGGATTTCTCTTTTTACTATCCGTCCGGCGGGACGGAAAAGCAACGGGAAAACGATATTTTCCCATATTACGGGAAATATGAAGTTGCAAATCCCGCCACGGCCGGCTATTGTTTCCGGAAAACAAAGGGGAGATGCTCCATGAGGGGAAAAAAGGATGAAGTGCCCGTCAAATCGGTGAAAAAGGCGCTGGACATGCTGTCCATTCTGCTGTTTGACAATCCGCGCGGAAATTCCATGCGTCTGAAAACACTCGCCCAGAAACAGGGCATTTCCGTCAAGACAGCTCACAATCTGCTGAAGACAATGGCAGCCTGCGGCTACATCGAAAAAGACGGATTCGGCAATTACACGACGGGATGCCAGTGCAGGAAAATCGCCTACCGCAATCAGACCGCGACCTGCCGTTTCCAGTCGCGCGTGACAGACACTCTCCTGCGCCACGTAAAAGAAATCGGAGAGGGAATGACTTACATCCTTCTGGAAAACAATGTCTGGACCACATTCGTGAACGTCGGCCCGCGCGGCGATCTCCAACGCCCGGATGTGGAAACCGTCCGCCGGTTTTATCTCTATGAGACCGCAACGGGGAAGGTCATCTTCGCCTTTTCATCACCGGAACGCCGGCAGCTTCTCATGGAGGAAAACGGCATGCCCGAATTTTACTGGCCCGATTACGAGGATGAAGTGAAACGGATCCGCACGCGGGGATACTGCATCACGCTCCGCAAGCGTTACCGGACTTACAGTTATGCCGTGCCGGTGTTCGCCCCGGGGGGAGAGATTGCCGGCGCACTGGGAGTCTATACACTTCCCGAACATGCGGGAGAATCACGCGACCGCATCATCCTCGCGCACCTGAAGCGGGCGGCGGCCTCCGTCATGCGTCATTTGAGATGCGCGGGAAATGGCTTCTGATTAAAAAAATCAGCTCGTCCCGCGATGCACTGCATCGCAAAAATATTTCGTGCCTTCCTCTCAGTCCTGCCGCGGTCCAGCTGCGCAAGCTGGTCGCCGCAGGCGAAATCCCCGATACCGCGCATGCCTGCGTCGCGGCGATTCATTTTCCGGAAAGAACTCCCCTGCCCTTTTCCGGAAGCCTTTTCCGCTCCGCCATATCTGAAAAAATCATTTTTTCCTGCCGGACCTATTGCTTTTTTCCCGAAATGTGATTATAATGAAACAAGAGAAGCTGTTGCGTAGCAGCAGCGGGGGAAAAAATCCGGAAAGGAGCATAATGATCACGACCAAAGACATTGCCGCGCTTGCAGGTGTCAGCCAGACAGCGGTTTCGGCGGTGCTTTCCGGACAGGGCCGGCGGCGCAGAATCAGTGAAAAAACCGCAAGGAAAATCATGGAGACGGCCAAGCGCCTCGGCTACCGCCGGAATCTGGCGGCGCAGGAACTGCGTCTGGGCAAAAGCCTCTCCGTCGGAATCCTGCTCCCCGTTCCGACAAACAACATCTACAGTTATCTGACAGGTGCGCTGGGCCCTCTTCTGGAGGGACACGGCTATCTTTCCTCCTTCGCCTTCTGGAAAGACAGCAGGGGGCAGGAACGGGCGGCGGAAAGCATCCTCTGCCGCTGTCCGTCCGGCATCATCACCGTGGAACCCCGCCATATTCCGGAAGACGCCAATATTCCCGTGGTCTCCCTGATTACGGACGACCCCCGTTTTGACGTGGTCGATTTCGACGGCAGGGATATTTTCACGCAGGTGGTCGCATATCTTCACGCTCTGGGGCATCGCCGGATCGCCTATCCCTATTCCAGCATTCTGGCGCCGCATTACAGAAGCCTGACCGAACACTTTGCAGCAGAACTGACCGCGCACGGGCTCTCGACACAGTGGATGGGGGAATTCGACGGATTTTCCGTTCTGTCGCAGTCGAATCTGCCGCATCTCGCAAGGCTGGTGGCGGACTGGTATGAGGCAATGCGGGACCGCCCGACGGCCATCGTGTTTCCCACCGACATGCTTGCCATTTATTTCATGCGCGAGATGACCTGCCGCGGCTATCACCTGCCGGAGGATCTGAGTGTAACCGGCTGCGACAACATTCCGTTTACGGAAGTCGTGACGCCGACGCTGACCAGTTTCGGAGAACTTTCCGAAGACACGCTGGCGGACGCACTTGTCACCACGCTCCTGCACCGGATGGAGGAACCGTCCGCACCCCGGTCCGTCTGCCGGGTGAAACGGCGCCTGATCGCAAGGGAATCCACGGTTCCTCCTAGAACCGCCTCTGCTCCCTGAATCGGCAAACAGGAAACGGAAGGAATCCGGAAAGGTTTTTCAACGTCCATGGTCGCATCATGCCTCGGGCGCGCCTGTCTCTGCAGCCGTTTCCCCGACGTCCGTTTTTCTGCAAAGCGGAAATGCTCCCCGAACGCCATCAGGAACTCGGCATTGACCGCGCCGCGAGAATGCAAATTCCTGCCCCGTCAATCCGGAAAACCGCAGGAGACAATGCAGGTAGACGGCGGAATCACCGGGCCGCATATTCCGCCTCATAACGGACCGGCGGCAGTTTCCGCACGTTCGCGGGCATCCGCCATTTCCGGGAAATCCCGGTCGGAAACAGTTCTTTTTGCCACAAAAAAACAACGCCGCAGACTTGCATTCGGAGACGATCCGGATTATATTCACCGACGAAGTGATGCACGGCATGTCAGCGGCGGATGGCGGATGAGATACTTGAGCCGCTGTCATCCGGAGGAAGGAGTTTTGGATGTTGAAGATACTGGTGCCGGTCACATACGGCGAGTTGGGCGGAAGTCAGGTTTTTCTGTTGAAACTGATTGACGCCATGGCCGCCGATTCCCCGGTTCACTTTTCCTGCTGGCTTTTCCGGAAAGGCCCTCTGGAAGAGGAAATGAGGAAACGGAACATCCCCTGCAGAATCATGCCTTTTTCCCCGGAAAATCCATTTTTTCTCCTTTTCATGATTCGTGAGCTCAGGAAGGAACATCCGGATGTCATCTATCTGCATGCCTCGCGTTTTATCGCCCTGGCGGCAAGGCTGGCGCATGTGCCCTGCGTGGAACGGATCAACATGTCCAGAAACATGTCGGTCCGCGGATGGTGCAGTTTTCCATGGCTGGACCGGCTGTTCACTTCATTCAATACAAAGGCGCTGGCGGTTTCGGATGCAATCCGCAGGCAGCTGCTGGCGCGCGGAATTCCGGACAGCAGAATCTGCATCATCCGCAACTTCGTGGAACCGGACCGTTTCCGCCGCCCCCCCGCCGCTCAACGACGCCGGCTGCGGGAGGAACTGGGACTTTCCGACCGTTCAATCGCAGTGCTGAACGCGGGCAGGTTCATGCCGCAGAAGGCGCAGAGCGATTACCTGCGCATCGCATCGCTCGCACTGAAGCAAGTTCCGGACCTCCGGTTCTTCCTGCTGGGGGACGGAGAACTGAAAGAAAAACTGCAACAGGAAACAGGAGAACTCGGGATTCAGGATTCCGTGGTGTTTCTTCCATTCCGGAAAGATGTGGAATCCGTCTACGGGGCAATGGACATCCTGCTCCACACGGCGCACTGGGAACCGCTTGCCAATGTTCTGCTGGAAGGGATGGCGGCATCGCTCGCGATTCTGGCAAGCGATGTGGACGGGACATCGGAAGTGATTCACGAGGGGCGGACCGGTCTGCTTTTTCCGAAAGGCGACATTCAGGCCGGCGCACGGGGTCTTATAAGACTGGCGGAAAATCCCGCTCTGCGGGAAAAACTGGGGAATGAAGCCCGGAACTATGTGGAAGGGCATCATTCCGTGGAAGTTGTCGTCAAACAGTATAAAAAACTTTTTTCAGAACTCGGCAGTTGATTTCATGCAGAAAATTCTTGTGACAGGCGCGGCCGGCTTCATCGGTCATCATCTTTACAAGCGGCTTGTCTCCATGGGCTATGACGTGCTCGGGATTGACAACCTCAACAACTACTACGACGTGAATCTCAAGCTGGCCCGTCTGAAAGACTGCGGTTTCGAGCCGGAATCAATCGCTTACGGACGGATGCTTTCCGCGCCTTCCGGCGGCAGGTTCTGCCAGATGAGCCTGGAAGACGCGGCATCCATTGTCAAACTGTTTCACAGGGAGCGTTTTGACGGGGTGTGCCATCTGGCCGCTCAGGCGGGTGTCCGCTACAGCGTGGAAAATCCGTCCGTCTACATTCAGAGCAATATCGACGGCTTTTTCAATATTCTGGAAGGATGCCGTGAAAATCCCGTGGAACATTTTGTCTTCGCCTCCAGCTCCAGTGTCTACGGGAGTTCCCCCAATATTCCGTTTTCCGAGGATGATCCGCTGGCGAATCCGGTCAGTCTGTATGCCGCGACGAAAAAAAGCAGCGAACTGATGGTTTCCTCCTACGCGTCGCTGTTCGGACTGGTTTCCACGGGACTACGTTTCTTCACGGTTTACGGCCCCTGGGGACGTCCGGACATGGCGCTCTTCCGTTTTACCAGAGCCATTCTGGAAGGAAAACCGATTCCGCTTTACAACCACGGAGACATGCAGCGGGATTTCACCTACATCGGCGACATTGTGGAAGGAGTCGTGCGCGTCCTGCAAAAGCCGCTCTGCAAGGCGGATGAGGTTCCGTTCCGGGTTTACAACATCGGCAACGGTCACCCCGTCGGACTGATGGACTTTGTTCACGCTCTGGAAAAGGCGACGGGAAAAACAGCGCAGCTGAATCTTCTCCCGCTTCAGCCCGGCGACATGTACCGCACCTGGGCGGACACAACGAAACTGAAGCGTGATTATGACTTTTCGCCATCCACGCCGTTAGAGGAAGGTGTCGGCAATTTCGTTGCCTGGTACCGCGCGTTCTATCAGACTTGAACTTGGGGGAAGAATGATTCGCCAGTGGGAATGACGATGTATCAAATACTTGACTGATATGGATTTGAAATGCATTCAAAACAACTCAGCAGGACAAGAAACAGAAAAAAAATCCGCTCGGTATTCCAATGCCGGAAAGGAGATGTGATTTTATGAGCGATTTGCCATTAATGCAGGAAAATAAGGGGAACATTGTGCTTTTCTATCCCAACATTCCGGAAGACGTCATTCCGGAAGTAGTTGAAACGCTGCATGGACGCTGGATCGGCCAGGGTCCGCGAGTGGATCAATTTGAAAGAGAATTCGCGGCGAAATTCACCCCCGGCTGGAAAACCGTGGCGGTGAATGCCGGCACGTCTGCGCTGCATCTTTCCTATCTTGCAGCCGGCATCCGGCCCGGAGATGAGGTAATCACTCCCGTGTTCACCTGCACCGCGACAAATATTCCGCTGCTGCACTGCGGCGCAAAACCCGTTTTTGCCGATATCGACCCGGAAACGATGAATATTTCCGCAAAACACGTAAGGGAACTGATCTCGGAAAAGACAAGAGCGATTGTCTGCGTCGACTACGGGGGATGTCTCTGCCCGATGGAGGAACTCCGTTCCATTGCGGACGAATATCATATTCCGGTTATTGAAGATGCGGCACAGAGTCTCGGCGGTTTTTACAAAGGCAGGCCTGTCGGTACGCTTGCAGACTATACCGCGTTTTCTTTTCAGGCCATCAAGCATATCACAACAGCTGACGGCGGAATGATTTCTCTGCAGGGCACGGAGACGGAGCGCAAATTGAAACGCCTGCGCTGGTTTGGAATCGACCGTTATGCGAAACAGAATGGGATCTGGAAAAATGACATTACGGAAGTCGGTTTCAAATACCAGATGACAGACGTGGCCGCCGCAATGGGGCTGGCGAGCCTGAAAACATTCGACAGCAAGATGGAACTTCGTCAGAAGCTGCTTGCCATTTATAAAGACAGCCTTGAAAAAGTGCCCGGAATCCAGGTTGTGGGAGCGGATTTTATCGGACATGGCCACGCTGCCTGGCTGTGCACCGTGCTGGTGGAAAATCGCGAGGGATTGCAGAACAAGCTCCGGGAACATGGAGTTGAATCCAATCAGGTACATTTCCGCAATGACCGTTATACGATTTTCGGAGGAAGAGTGAAAAACTGTCCGAACATGGATGCCGTAGAGGAAAAGTATCTGATTCTTCCTCTGCATACGCACTTGACAACCGGTGATGTGTATCGAATTTGCAACATAATTCAGCAAGGCTGGTAATGCTCATGACTAATTTGGAGAATGTAAAATGCAAGCATGCCTGAACCATTTTTGCTACCGCGTAAAATGGAGCATTCTTTATCGGATCAGGAGAAGTTCTATCTATCATAATCTTTTTTATACTTTATATAAAAAAAAATATCCGGATGCTCCTGTGAGATTGAATTTAGGTTGTAATTGTATCTATATGGATGCATGGATTAACCTGGATAATGATAAAACCGTTCGTGCAGATTTTTATGGAGACTTGCGTAATATTGCCGCATACTTTCCAACTTGCAGTGTCGATGCAATTTTGCTTTCTCATGTCATTTCATATCTTAATCTGAAAGATGCACGCAGTTTTTTCCGATCCGCCTTTCATATATTGAAAGACAATGCACCACTGATTCTGGAATTTCCTGATATCCAGAAAATCGCGGCAAAAATACTTACTTTTGATTCCTGTGAAGACGAAAACACACTTTATGAATATCTGGAATGCATTCGTCCTATCTTTGCCTTGAATTTTGAGACAGAACAGCTGGACAAAGATTATGCGAAATACATTTTCGCCTGGTCTGCCATGCATATCTGCAAGGAACTCCAGAAAGCAGGATTTCGCAAAATCTCTGTTTTGCCTACCCAGTATCACCCTGGATATCAAAACAGGGATACCAGAATAGAGGCATACAAATGAAAGCTGCAGTTTTGAAACCCATATGGGATTTATTCTGTATCAAATTCAAACGGCGGGTTCATCGTATTCTGGTCCATTACCTTCCTGATTCCAAATACAAGCAGAAATGGGATGCTTTTTATCAATATTGGTGGAAATTTGAAAAATATGGTTATTCCTTAAGAATATTCAGAGACGAAATCAGAATTTCCAATGACAACCTCATCATAAGCGGGAATTCTCCCAATACAATATGGACTACATTTGGAATTTTTTGTGAAAAAGAATATGATTTCACCGATACTGCAGATTATCTTATGATTGATATCGGACTGAATATCGGTGTAGCATCCATCTACTTTGCACAAAAAGAGAACATTAAAAAAATTTATGGATATGAACCTTTTCTGAAAACCTATCAGCAGGCGTTGAAGAATATTGAGCAGAATCCTTCTTGCAAAGACAAGATCTGCGCCAATCCTTTTGGACTTGGCAATTCAACGAAGGAGAAGATAATTCATTACAATGCCGACCTTCCAGGCAGTATGAGTACCGTAAAAGATCTTTACGCTGATTTCGGAATATCAGAAACAATTCAAATTAAATCTGCATCAGACGTGCTAGCTCCCATTTTTGCAAAATATCATAATCTGAAGAAATTCTTAAAAATAGATTGTGAAGGCGCTGAGGAAGAAATTCTGGCAAACCTTCAGCATTCCGGCATTTTGAAAGATGTGGATCTGATTTTGCTGGAATGGCATTTCGGTTGTTATGCTGCGATAACAAAAATTCTAACTGACACCGATTTTATTGTCACATGTCATCATACCGTTCCTGACATTCAGGGAAATATCATTGCATTTTCCAAAAGAAAACTTTAAAAAATCATGAAGCGCATCTATTATCCTCAAAAACAGGCGGAAGCTTTTCAAAAAGACTGGGGAACCAGTCACTTACGACAGGAACAGCTTCCTGTTTTGACTCTGGAGAATGCAGTTGTAACTCCTCCATTTGAAGTTTTTGATGAAGCTAATGGGAGAAGAGAAAGTGAGGCTGGCGTTTTTGATCAATATGGTCATTATATCCAAAGCACCAGTATATCTATCAAAAAAAAAGTGTCGCTGCCAGCGATTCCGATTCCTTATATAGATGAGACTGTTATCTACTGCGGAATGCTGATACTTCATTATGGACATTTTCTGCTGCAGAGCACAGCTCGTTTATATTATTGCTTAAAACATCCGGAACTCAATTGGCGTCTCTGCTTTGTCACGGGAAATGCAGATACACCTATTCCGAAGTATATATATGATTTTTTCAACCTGCTGCACATCCCATGGTCACGACTTCTTATTTTATCGTCTTACACCCGTTTCAAGACATTGATTCTGCCACCTCTTTCCAGCAGATACTATGTTGACTATACAGAAGACTATATTCTGCCATTTCAGCGGGCAGCAGAGAATATTCCTCCGGCAAACCACAAAAAAATTTTCATCAGCCGGAAAAAATGGAATGGTCTGGCAAAATGCTTCGGAGAAGAAAAATTAGAAGAACTGTTTCGTAAAAATGGTTTTCATTCTATAATGCCGGAACAAATGTCTCTCCAAGAACAAATTGCCACTTTTAAGGGAGCGGAAATGATTGCGGGGATAAATGGGACCGCGTTTCATAATGTGCTTTTTACTTCTGGAAAAAAACAATTGATATTCTTAAATCGCAATGAAGAATATGATTCTCAATACATTATAAATGAAGCGCTAAAAATGGACTGGTTTCTCATCAAGGTGCATGCCAATCCTTTTCCTGTAAATCATGCGCATGGACCTTTTATTGTCGGAGTAACACCGGAATTGCAAATGTTCTGTCATGATTTCGGATTGAATACCTTTGGAATCCAGTTTTTCCCGGACCACTATATCCGCGATTTTCTGAAATATTATGCCGTAATTTACGCACAGGAAAAAATTCTGATGGAACTGGCGGCTCACCGGAAAGGGTGTGTTCAGACAGATGAATTGGTGCATGCGCTTCTTTTACAGAACAGCATATGGAATCTGCAGTATGAAAGATTGATTTACCGTTGTTCATCAGGAATCAGGAAAAAATTTGCTGATCTGAAATGTTCTGCTTTAAAAAAGACATTTCACTCTATATTTCCATGGAGATATTAAAACGATGAAAAATTCGAAATGTATTTATACTGTGCTTGTAAATGATTATGATGAGCTGCGGCAGCCGGAAGCAATCCTGACCGACTGGGATTACATCTGTTTCAGCAATGATATCCCGGAGAAGCAGATCGGCATATGGGAAATCCGCAGGTTTGATTACAACAATGCACATTCCGGACGGGCAAGTCATTATCCGAAATTGAATCCGCATCTGCTTCTACCCAATTATGATTACAGTCTTTATCTGGATGCAAAGGTCGCTCTCCGGCAAATTTTAAATGACAGGATTTGTCAACTGGTTGAACGGGACGTCTCCCTGGCAATGATTCCGCATCCGGAGCGCAGCTGCGTTTATCAGGAAGCAATGATCCTGACAGCCTGGAAAGTTGGGGATCCAAAGAAGATTTATCTGCAAACTAAATTTTTATTGCAAAACAACTTCCCGAGAAATTATGGTTTTTATGATACTGCGGTCCTATTTCGAAAACATAATTACCCGGATATCGTAAAATTTTCACAATGCTGGTGGGAACTTTACAATAAGTTTTCATCCAGAGATCAAATGGGTGTCACCTATGCTCTGCATCAAGCGCGTCTTACTCCGGAAATCATGTTTCCGTCTTCCTTTTACAGTAAAAACATCTATCCTCACAAAAAGAAAAGAAAAGGAATCAGCAATTTGTCTTTCCAAGAAAACATGCTGCGTTATCTTGCGATTATTCGTCTGAAGATTCTTTATTATCGTTATGGAATCCGCAGTTTAAAGCAACAGCAGGGGAATCATGAAATCCGGAAATAAAACATTTGTTCTGCTTTCCCCCTGTCATGCAAGAAAAGATACCGGAGAGCTGCCGGAAAGCCTTTTCAGGCAGAGGCGGCTTCCGGATGAAATCCTGATCGGCGAAGATTCGGGAAATCATGCTGTGCATCAGTTTTTGAGATCGCTCCGACATCAGGATCCAGAGACGCTCCGATATATCAGGAAGCAGGAATGGGCTGATCTTGCAAGAATTTTCACCTGCCTTGCGCTGAAAGCCGAAAGAGATCGTATTTTCTTCTCCGATCAGGGCGATATCCGGCATCCGGGAAAAATCGCGGTAATGAGTCAATTCATGGAATCAAGTCCTTCCCGCAATCTGCTTATCTGCGACAGTTCCTGCAGCGATCCGTTTCTCAATCTGCCCAGGGGTGCAATGTTCAGACATTATACCTGGACCTCCAAAGACATACACAGGAACAACACGGGAGGAGCGTTTTCCCCTGCTGTAACCGGGGATATTCCTGTGGGCGGACATGATCTTGTGCGGAAGAAACCATTGGAATGCAATATGCATCCATTTCAGATCAAGGCACTTCTGTTTCATGTCCAGCATTTGAAACTGCAGATGTCCTGTTCGAAGAAACGAGACATGCCCCATGCAAAAAAACTGCGTGTATTCACACTGGGGAAATGCGGTCTGTGCGATTTTCAGAGAGTCTGTCCCGGGAAACATTCCGGCCATATTCCGGGAAAATTCCGATATCTATCAGGACTCGTCCGTTTTTCGGACAAACGCAGAAAAATCCTGTTCTTCCCATCATATTTTCGCTCATTGCGTTTTTCTGCCGATGATCTTTCCCGTTATTTTCAATACGGATACAAACGGAAAACCATGCTTCATGATTTCATCTGCCGGACACTTTCCGATGGCTGGGAATACTTATTGCTCCTGAAATATCCGTCATGTCTGCGGAATTTAAATCGCTGCGAATGTGATTTCCATCAGGCATCTTCGAGTTAATATTCTGAAAATGGGATATTTCCCCCTGCAAGGAATTGAATTTATGATAAAAGACTTCCTAAAAAAACAGTTAAGAAAACTGCCGGAACCTCTGGCTGTCCGTGCAGAAAATACGGCAAGACGCATTTTACGCTTTTTCGACGGTCGGGACATCTCGGCCGGACTTCTGAATTTCAATACTCTCCCCTGCTCTCACGGAATAAGAAAATTGCCGGAGAAAACCCCCTTGGCTCTTGTTTACAATGTTTATTATCAGCATTCCGATTTCAGTGAAATGGAAAAGCAGCTCCGGAAATATGAAAAGTTTTCACCTGACATTCTGCGGCTCCTGACAATCATTATCGTGGATGACGGTTCCAAAATTCCGATAGAATTGCCGGATGTGAATTTGAATATCACCCTGCTGCGGATTCAAGAAGATATTCCCTGGAACGGCGGAGGAGCCAGAAATCTGGGTGCTTGCTATACAACGATTGAAAAAATCTTATTTTGCGACATCGATCATTTCGTCCCGGAAGAAACCATCCGGAACTGCATGGAAGCCGATATCCGGGATAATGAACTGTATCTTCTGGAATGGGAATCTCCGGTTTACGTCCCCCCCAATATCTTCTGTATGAGAAGACATACGTTTCTGCAATATCATGGATATGACGAGGAATTTTCGGGATACTACGGGGACGATGTATTTTTCAGACGATATCTGGAAAAGTGCGGGATCAACTTTATTCGGACCGGCTGGAAAATCCGCCAGTATGAAAAAAAGCCTTTTCTCGGGGAACATCATTTATCCCGTTCTCTGTTGACAGCGAAAAGAAAATTAAAAAAATGGCCTTTCAAACAACACTCCTGCCACATGCTGCGTTTTCCCTGGATGATTGTCTCGGAAAGGTCTTTCCAGGAGAGGGACAAAGAGAAATGAAGAACTCAAAAGTCGTCTATACCTCGCTGACTCTCGGTTACGATGATCTGAAGCAGCCGGATCTGGTTCGCCCGGATTACGATTATATCTGCTTCAGCAATGACATCCCGGAGGAAAAAATCGGAATCTGGCAAATCCGGAGAATTCCTTACTCCTCCGCGTCCGGGACACGCCTTACCCGTTACCCGAAGCTGAATCCGCACCTGCTGCTGCCTGAGTATGATTACAGCCTATGGGTCGATGCAAATCTGGATCTGAAAGAGGAGATTTTCAAAAGGGCGGATGAACTGATTGCGAAAAATGAGATTCTGGCAATGCTCCCGCATCCGAATCGCATCTGCGTTTATCAGGAGGCCCGTTGTCTCACCCGGCGCCTGATCGACAACCCGGGAATCATTTACCGTCAGGTAAAATATCTGCTGCAAGCCGGAATGCCGGAAAAATTCGGGCTCTTTGTCTGCTGCTGCATGCTGCGCAGGCACAATAATGAACATATCAAGGAATTTTCCTCCTTATGGTGGGACTTTTATTCGCACTATTCCTACCGGGATCAGATGAGTGTTTCCTATGCTTTATGGAAAACGAGACTTGTTCCGGCACATTTCTGGACAAAAGAGTTTTACAATACCTTCGTTCATCCCCACAGGCAAATCATCAGACGGGCGCTTCCCGTTCGATGCTGTCGTTTTGCTTACAGCCATCTCCTGCTGTCGCGTCTTTATCTTCTCTATCTCCGGGCAGGGATTTCCTGGGACAAATGTTATTGAAACAAGGGATACATCATGAAACAGACAAGCAGAATTTCAATCGCCATTGCCGCATGGAATGGAGAAAAATATATCGCAGACCAGCTGCGAAGTCTTTTTCAGCAGACAAGACCTCCTGATGAAATCATCATCACCGACGATTCCCGGAATGACCGGACGGAACTCGTCGTCCGGCAGGTCATGAAGGAATGGAACGGCAGACTGCAATACAGCCGGAATCCGGCTGTTCTTGGAATTGAAGGCAATTTCCGCAACGCGGTCCGCAGAACAACCGGTGACATTGTTTTTCTCTGCGATCAGGATGATGTCTGGCTGCCGGAAAAAGTTGAAGTTCTGGCCGGAGAACTGGAAACGCATCCGGAGGCTCTGCTTGTGGCCTGCAACAGTGAAATGGTCGACAGTAATCTGAATCCGATTCACGCGACCATTCCGGCCGATTTAAAAAATGCCGAACCTCTTTTTCAAGCCATTAACAGCGGGAATGCATTTCCGTGCATGATTTCTCTCAAGCTGATTATTCCAGGCCATGCAATGGCGATGAAACGCGCGATGGTTCCCCTGTTCCTGCGTATGCCGGAAACATTACGATATCATGATGTCTGGGCAGGACAAACCGCCGCACTTTTTGAATCCTTGCGTTATGTGAACCGGACACTGACTCTTTACCGGGTTCATGCAAACAACGCATCAGCACCTGCGAATCGGACAAATATCCCGTTCGGAATTTCCCGTCTGCAGGAAGTCATGCGGACAGATCAGGATATCGAGCAGACGATTGATCTGTTCAAGGCGCTCATGAGCTGCAGCAATGATTTTCCTCTTTCCCTTCCGCAAAAAAATCGTGATTTTCTTGAATCCAATCTTCATTATTTTCAGGAACGCCAGAAACTTCGCGCAATAAAACGTCCGTTCCGTTTCTTCGCATTGACCAAGCCCCTGATTCAGGATTATTTCCGCATCGGAACCGGATGGAGGGCTTTTCTGCGGGATCAACTTCTTTAACTCAAAGGGATTAGAGTCATGTGCGGAATTTTCGGATATGCGGGGCGAAATATCCCCGATGAAGACAAAATGAAAACGGCGCTGGATACACTCCGGCACAGGGGGCCGGACCAGGAGGGAATCTTTTCCGACACGGAAACGGACTGGAAACTCTGGATGGGACACCGCCGCCTGAGCATTCTTGATCTTTCCGAGGCGGGGAGGCAGCCCTTCGTCACACCGGACCGCCGTGTCACAGTCGCCGTCAACGGGGAAATCTACAATTACCGCGAACTGCGGGAGGAGCTGGAAAAACAGGGCGCGCATTTCCGCTCGAACTCCGATTCCGAAGTTCTTCTCTGGGGGTTCTGTTTCAACGGGGAATCATTCTTCCGCCGGCTGCGCGGGATGTACGCCGCGGCTGTATGGGATCGCAGAAACAGCTCTCCCCGCCTGCTTCTGCTCCGAGACAGGATGGGAATCAAACCCCTTTACTACCACCTCCGCGCCGAAACGCTTGTCTTCGCCTCGGAACTCAAGGCGATTACCGCTTTGCCGGAATGCCGGGAAAAGACGGATCCCGTCGCTCTGGATCATTATCTGCTGCTGCGCTATATCCCCTCCCCGCTGACCATCTATAAAAACACCTTCAAAGTTTCTCCCGGACAATATGCGGTTTTTGAAAACGGGAAATGCCGGACCGAAACCTACTGGAAAATCCGGATCCCGGAAACGAAATTCTCCGGAACGCCGGAGGATGCCGCCGACGAACTGGACCGTCTTCTGAACGAGGCGGTCCGGGAGGAGCTGATGTCCGACGTGCCCCTCGGCGCTTTTCTTTCCGGAGGAATCGACTCCAGCCTGATCTGCGCAATCGCCCAGCGTCATCTCAGTGCAGGGAAGCTGAAAACCTTCACCATCGGCTTTGAGACAAAACAGGAAGACGAAAGTCGTCATGCGGCAAAAATCGCGGAATATCTGGGCGTGGATCACACCTGCGAAATCATGACGGAAAAGGACCTCTTCGCCATTCTGCCGAGACTGCCGGACATCTATGACGAACCGTACGGCGACGATTCCGCCATGCCGACTTATCTGCTGTCCGCCGTGGCAAGAAAACAGGTCACAACCGCGCTTTCCGGCGACGGCGGAGATGAACTGTTTTTCGGATACAATAATCTCTCCGTTTTATGGAAATTTGCATGGATTGACGAGTATGTCCCTCGCCTTCTGCGCCGCTGCGGAGGAAAAATCCTGGAAAAACTGTTCGGAACGGGATGCCTTCCGGGCAGATGCGGAGCGGTGGTTTCCTATGACCGGTTTGATGACATGTACGGCATGATTTCCGGCATTTACTCCTGGTTGCGCTTCGAGCACCTGACCGGCCGCAGGTTTGACTCCGCACACTCGGTGCTGCGCCGGACGCTGAAGGAATTTGAAAAACAGGTCCCGTCCCGATACCTGGCGCCATTCCTCGACATGGCGCTTTATCTTCCCGACGACATCTGCTGCAAGGTCGACCGGGCCAGTATGGCGCATTCCCTGGAGGTGCGTCCGCCCCTGCTGGATCACAGAATTGTGGAATTCGCAATTTCCCTGCCCTTCTCCTATCAATATGATCGCCGTCACGGAGGAAAAAGAATTCTGAAAAAGGTGCTGGAGCGTTACATCCCGAGAACGCTGTGGGATCGCCCAAAACAGGGTTTCTCCACCCCGCTCGGCGACTGGTTCCGCACAGCACTCAAAGATTCCTCCCGACAGCTGCTCACCCCGGAAACCATACACCGGGAATGGAATTTCAACCCGGAATTCATCCGGAAGCTTCTGGAGGATCATTGGCTGGAACGCAGGAATAACCAGTATTTCCTCTGGCTGTTATACGTTCTGGCCGTCTGGCAACAGAAAAAAAATCCGAATAATCCGTGAAAGGCAAAGAGTTCTGCCAATCTGCGGGAAACGGGAAAACAGAGTCGCGCTTCAGAAAAAGACTCATAAAAAGAAGGCTGCACAGAAAAATTTTCGGAAAAAGCAGAGGACGGACATCGCTCCTTTGAAAAATCACCGGAATGCGGTAAAATCCATTGATTCTGCATGATCCGTCCCGGCATAAAACTCCCTGGGCACGGGACTTCAGTCTGCGGCGGCAAGTTTATTCAGATGCCCTGAAGCTGGACTGGCAGGAGAGCGCGAAGCAATTTTTGCAACACGGAGCATCGCACTATTAATCTGATATTGTTTGAATGGAAAGGGAGCATTCATGAACGATTATGCCGGATTGCAGCTTGACTGCACAGGAGGATCGGATATTTTTTGAACAAAGTGCGGAAAATCGAAATGTTCCGCGTCGGATGCCGTCTCGGCTTCCGCTCCGGATCGCCTTGCGGGGGCGAATCCGCCTTCCGGCCACTCCGGAAACTCGCCTGAAATCTCTCTCCATGCAAAAAATCCGACAGCAAACCGCGGACATCCCAAACATGTCATGAGGGCCATCCAGCACACATGATGCAGAGTTCATTCAATAAATTACAGCGATGCAAGCAGGCGCGGTATTAGGGATTTCGCCTCCGGCGACCAGCTTGCGCAGCTGGACCGCGGCAGGACTGAGAGTCCTGCACGAAGCAATTTTTGGCGATGCAGAGCATCGCGGTATTAACCTAAATTTTTTTGAATAAATTACAGCGATGCAAGCAGGCGCGGTATTAGGGATTTCGCCTCCGGCGACCAGCTTGCGCAGCTGGACCGCGGCAGGACTGAGAGTCCTGCACGAAGTAATTTTTGGCGATGCAGAGCATCGCGGTATTAACCTAAATTTTTTGAATAAAGAGTATTTTCCCGCAATATGATTATAATCCTCATGTTTTTATCATTATCTCTATTGGTGTTTTTTCCGTTTCATCATATAATATATAAGGATAAACCTGAATTCTGTCATGCTGCCGGATGCAGGAACACCCACTGCCCCGCGCGGTGTGCAGGCATGAACGGGGAGAATGGCTCCCGCATGAAAAACGGAAAACGATCGGAGAAAATCAAATGACACGGGCCATAAAATACGGGATTTGCGGAATGGGGCGGATGGGAGTCCTGCATGCGCGTTATTTTGCTCAAAAGAAGAGTCACTACACCCCCGCGGCGTTCTGCGATTTTTCTTTGGAACGTGCGGGCAAGGCCGCTCGGGAATACGGAGGACAGGCCTACTGCGATTATGCGGAATTTCTGAAAAACACGGATATGGAACTGGTAATCATCGCGACACGTTCCCTGGATCATGTCAGAAACGCCAGAGAGGCGCTGGAAGCCGGAAAAATTGTCCTTCTGGAAAAACCGATTGCGGTAACCGGTGCGGATTATCAGGAAATCAGGAGTCTGGCAAAGCAGTATGACGGCAGACTTTTTTTCGGGCAGAATCACCGGTTTGAACCGGCTCATATGATGGCGTATGATCTGGTCCGCTCCGGTCTGATCGGGCGTCTTCACACGGTGCGGATCAGCAAGGCTCATCCGTTCGCCCCCCGCTGCGACTGGCAGATGCTGCTTTCCGAGGGAGGAGGACAGCTGAGCGTATGGGGCCCTCATGTCATCGATCAGACGCTGCATTTTCTGGGTTCCCCGGTCAAAGACGTCTGGAGCGATCTGAAATCCATTCTGACACCCGGGGATGCGGACGATCATTTCCGGATCATGCTGCGCGCTGAAAACGGAACTGTTGGAGAAATCGAGGTCAGCAACGCCGTCGCAATTCCGCAGCCGTACTGTGTCCTGTGCGGAACCCGGGGAGCCATCCGCTATGACGAAACCCAGAAGGAACTGGAACTCCGCTATCTGGAACCGCAATTCCGAATGCCGGACCTGAAGGCGTTTCCGGAGGCCCCTTCCCCGGATTATGTCTGGACCGGGGAAGTCAGCCTGCCATGGGTGACGGAAACAAGAAAAGTGACGCCGGAGGGAAGTATTGTAGACCTTGTGGAAAAGGCGCTCGCGGATTTCCTCTGGAAGGCCGTCAACGGGATTGCACCGTTTCCGGTGACAAGCGGACAGGCGCTTGAAGTCGTCAGAATCACGGAAATCGTGAAAAAACAGAATCCTCAATATCATTGGGCGGAATGAGATCATGACGTGCTTGAATCCCCTGAGAGTTGTGCAGATCGGAACAGGTTCCACGGTGCATGCAGCCCCTGTCGCGGAAACTGTCCGGCAATTGCGGGAGGATTATCAGCTTCTGGGAGTCGTGGAAACAGATCCCGTTCAGAAGCTGGCGGCGGAACGGAAGACCGCTTTTCAGGGAGTGCCTTTTCTCAGCAGCGCGGAAGCTTTTGCACTGCGGCCGGACGCGTTTCTTGTGGAAACGGATGAGCTCCGTCTGGTGCCGACGGCAATCCGCGTGCTGGAAGAGGGCTTCCCCGTATTCATGGACAAGCCGGGCAGCGGTTCCTCCGCGGACTTTCACCGGATGTGCCGGATCGCCGAAGAAAAAAAACTGCCTTTTTCCACGGGCTACATGTTCCGCGGGAATCCGGCGGTTCGAAAAGCCATGGAGATGGTGAATGACGGGCTTTTAGGCAGAATCGTAAGTTTTGAAGGACAGATGAGCTGCATGGGAAACGCCGGATATCATGAAAAACTGAAGCGCTTCCCGGGAGGAATGATGTATTACCTCGGCTGCCATATCATAGATCTGATGGTCGGCTTCTGCGGATTCCCCGATCGGCTCCTTCCGCTGAATATTGCGACGCACGCCTGCGGCGTGGAATGCAGAGATCACGGATTCTGTCTCTTCCGCTATCCGGACGCCTTCGGTTTTGTCAAAGCCTCCGCCTCGGAATTCAACGGGTTCGCCAGACGCTGCATTTCCCTGGCCGGCACAAAAGGCGCCATCGAAATACGGCCTCTTGAAAAGCCCGAAGAAAACGGTTATTACACTGCGCAACTCCGAATGACAGACAACAACGACCATCCCTATGCGGAAGGAAGCAAGTCCATTACTTTTCCGCCTTTCCGGCGCTATGACGTCATGATGAAGGATTTTGCGGATTACGTCCGGGGAAAGAAGGAAAACCCCCGCTCCCCGGCATATGAAGCGGAACTTCATGATCTCATTCTTGCAGCTCAGGGAGATTCGAACGCACAGACTGACAGAGAAATCTCATTTTCATTTTTCCAGAAGAAAATGCATGAAGAATCCCGGAATCCATGATCTTATGCCGAATACAAACGCGGTTTTTTACAGGTTGAAATTCCTGCAACTGGAAAAACGGAAGAATTTGCCATGGAATACAGAAAGGAAATTCTGAGAGTCATTGAGGAGACTCCCGTCCCGCACCACACGGGCCGGGATGCCGGAAAACGAGGGGAGACGATGCGGCGGGCCTTACTCTGCGAAATGCGCATGAGGATTTCGGCGGCAATCGTTCAGATTTCATTCCTCTCCCGTTCATTTTACCGGAAACGGACGGCCTTTCCGGAAGAATGACTCTTACGCAGAATGGATCTTCATGATTGCAAAGAACATAAACGGCCCGGCGGAATTCCGGACAGAAATGGAGAAACAAATGGCAGATGCAGGCACCTCGTTTCGCCGAAACAGCGGAAAAAATGGAAAGAATTTTACATTGATCGAGCTTCTCATCGTTATTGCGATCATCGCGATTCTGGCGGGAATGCTTCTGCCCGCGCTCAGCAAAGTCCGCGAGAAAGGACATGCGCTCCATTGTCTCAACAATTTTTCCCAGGCGGGGAAGAGTCTGATCTTCTATGCATCCGACTATCAGGATTTCCTCCCCTATTACAGTGCCGCCAGCACGTTTTACGGTTATCTGCCAGGCAATATCATGAGCGCCTACTGGCCGGCGCCCGCCAAAAAATCGAATGCGACCAATGAACGTTACGGCACACATCTGAACATCGGAACGGAGATCCTCAAATCCCCCTACGCATGCCCGAGCGCGGACGTCGGTCAGCTGGGTTCATGGCAGGCATATTACACCATGGGATACAACGGATGGTTCACCAGATATTACTGGGAAACTGTAAAGGACTACAAAATGTTCAAACAGTCCGGCTATAAGCATCCTTCGCAGCTGATGCTCATGGGGGATTCGAAAAGCGGACTTCTGAGCTACGACAAGCCGTTCACGCACAGTACGGATCCCATCGTTTTCCGGCATAACGGCAAGGCGAACTTCCTGTTCTGCGACGGCCATGCCGCCTCGCTGCGGATGAGCGAAGTTCCGAATCAGGAGGCCGATACGACTGCGCGGACAAAACCCTTCTGGTGGCAGAAAAGCGGGATGTAAGAACAATGACATTCATGAAACTGCCGGAATGGAAAGACGTTTCCGGATGACGGTTTCACGCCGCAATGCCGGACATGCTTCCGCATGAAACAGAAAATCAGAAACAGACATGAAAGTCTTCGGCGAAAACCGGAAAACAGAAAGAAAGGATACACCATGAAAAAAATCATATGGCCGCTGTTCATGATCGCCCTGTCTTTATCCGCGGCGGAAATTTCCGTCGACAGCGGAAGCTGCAAGATCCAGTTTGACACGCGCGGAGGATCCATTACCGGACTCAGTTTCCGGGGTAAATCCATGGTCCAGGAGAAAAACTCGTTCACGGAACGCCTTGTGGCGAATCATCGGAACGGATCTGAAAAAGAGGCTCTGGTCGAATTCTTCGAAAAACTGGACTACAAACTGGTTGAAAACAGCTATCATGCTCCGGATTACAAAGTGGTGTTCTCCGTCCGCGGAGTGGCCGCGTTCAGCTGGCTCAAGGTGACAAAGACCTACCGCTTCCAGAAAAACGGAGCTTCCCTCAAGCTGGAATATCTGCTGGAAAACGTGGACCGGACGGAACATGCGGCGGGAATCTGGTGCCGGACGTTCCTGCGCCGCGGCGACAACGGACTGGACGTTCCGAATACCTTCTATCAGCCGCGCGGAACGGAAATCCGGCAGCTCACTCATCCCGGCAGGGGAATTGCAATGGATGAATGGAGTCTGGAGCCGGGACTTGCCTTTCTGGCGGTGGAGGGGAATCAGGATCACGCGGGAACGGCAGTTCTTCTTCCCCGGGATCTGCTCAGCGCCTGTTACAGCTGGTTCGACCTGTCCCGAAGCGTCTCGACGCTGGAATGGTTTCTCCGCCAGCAGACAATCCCCGCCGGAGGAAGCGTCAAATTCGAAGTCGAAGCCAGATTTTTTGAAAAAAACATTGCCGCGGCGCTCAAGGACCTGAAATCCTTCCGGGTTTCAGAGCATCCGAAAGGGGAAAAACTCTGGCTTCCGGAATTCTATGCAGGAAAAATCAAAAACCTGAAAGTTTCTCAGGCGGCCGGACAGACACTTCAGGACAGCGGAAGATCCATGAATGTGACGGTTCTCCGTCAGTATTTCGATTCCGTCCGGGCCGTGCGCCTTCCGGCGGATGCGAACCCGGAGCGGGTTTCCGTTCATGAGATCAACAACGGCCGTCCGGACGATTCCATCCCGGTTCCGTTCCGGGTCCGGAAGCTGGATTCCGGAGAGTATCAGCTTCTGTTCAAGGTCCCCGGGTTCAACAACAAGGGGGACGAGTGGGTCAAATTCGATCAGGAAGGATACGCCAGGGGCACCGACGGACGTTACCTCGGACACAGGGAATACAGCGTGCAGATCCTTCTGGACCGCGCCCCGGACAGGCAGGCTCCCGCGTTTGATTTCAGCGGAGGACCGGATCTTGTCTACAATGGGAGTTTTACGAAAAAAGCCCCCTATGGAGACTGGCCGGACGGCTTCTACTGGGGATGGGCTTTCCGGAACCGCAAATGGTATGAATACAGGGACGGCGCGATCATTATGACACGCCCCGGCCCCGGGGACTGGACCGCATTCCGGATTTCCATTCTTACCAGAGAAGAGGAAAAACTGACCGTGTCCTACAGGATCCGCAATGACGACCGCGCAAACGGAATCGCCCGCACGCTGGCGGAATTCTACGACAAGGACGGAAAACTCATCAAAGGCGCAACCAGGGAATTCTACCGTGCATCCCGGAAAAGCCATGACTGGGAAACCAAGGAACACAGCTTCTACGTTCCGAAAGGAGCAGTGAAAATGAAATTCCTCTTCCAGGTCTTCGGAATCAGGGATCAGCATGTGTCCATCGACGATATCAGGATCGTTCCGGAAGATATCCGCGGCGTTCCCAGGAGCAGGCTGGAACGGATGCGCGACCAGACAAAAAGTCTCTGGTACACCCCTCTTGACAGCATGGAAAAACTTTCCCCCGAATATGTGACGCTGCATACAACATGGCTCAAGCCGTCTGCGTTTGAGATGCCGGAGGTCCTTTTCCTGCCGTTTCTGCGCGGCGAGATGGAATCGACGAAACGCCGCACCATTCTTGAACTCGCACAGCGGATGGATCTCTCTTACAGATACATCCCGCTGCTGATCAAGGTGCTGAACATCCCGTTCGGCACCATGGGAGTCGTCACCAATGAAATGACCTGCGGCAACGAGCTTGAAGCATATACGATGGAATGCCTGAAATCCCTGAAAACGCCTCCGAAAGTCGCGGTGATCCAGGGACTGGATTTCAAGGCGCATGACAACGGGACATTCACCGGATGGCTGGCGGAAATTCAGGAAAAAACAGGCGCGGCTGTCCTGTTCGTCAACTGCCGCAACATCCCGGAACGCTGTCTGGGAAGGAAAATCGGCCGTCCCGAGGGAATGATGCTTGTCCCGGAAATGCGGAAGACGACTCCGGAGGAGCAGGACGATTTTCTGAGCGTTTATCGGAACGGGAACAGAAAAGCGGCTGTCCTGCAGTTCAGCAAAGACAATTTTTATTACTATGCCCGGCTCCTGCCCTTCTCCCTTCCGGAACAGAAAGGGGAACTCGTTCCCGCCTATGTCAGCCGTGACTTCCCCTACTGGGAATACACGTATCTGCCCATGATGAAGGCGCTGCGCTGGCTCGCCGGAACGAAAACAGGAGCGGAAATCAGGAAATGCACGGCGGATGAAAAATCGCTGCACTTCCAGATCCGCGCGGAGACGGACACGGCGGCGGAGATGGAAGTCGTTTACAAGGATCTGCACCGCCGGAACATCGGGCAGACCCGTCGGAAAGTCGCGCTCAAGGGCGGCATGCAGAATCTGAGGATTCCCATGCCGGAACTGCCCGGAGGAACCATGGTGGCGGAATACCGTCTGCTCAATTCCGGAAACAGGGTCTTTGACGCGGGAGCCACCCGCGTGGATCTTCCGGACACCTCTCCGATCCGTCTGGACTTCGTCAATGCGGACAGGATTTATGCAACTCCGCAGATCTCCTTTTCCATTCATGTCCCGACCCCGGTTCCCGGCAGCAGACTGAAAATCCGGATCGAGGACACGGATTTCCGGATTGTTCACGAGGAAACGCGCCGGACGGAGACAGTCAATTCCTGTTCCGTCACACTTCAGGCGCCCTATACAAAACTTTACCGGATCATGATCGATCAGATCGCAGGAAAACGTGTTGTGTCAATGCAGCACGGAGAGTTCGCCCTGACCGGGCAGGATTTCGACCCCAGGGACCTGACAGCCATGGTCTGGCACGGACGACCGGAAATGACGCCGATCCTGAAGGAACTGGGATTCGACCTGCTCTCCACCGGATACTTTCAGGCGGGAATAACACAGCGCGCCCATTCCAACCTCAATCTCGCTTCCCTGTCCATCGGTTGCGGACATGATAGCGGATTCCAGTCGATTTACCGCGGAGACAAGCCGACGGACCCGGTACGGAATCCATGTTATTCCGACCCTGCCCGGCACCGGAAAATTCAGGCATCCTTCCTGGAACAGTCCAGGAAACAGAACTGGAAATATTTTCAGCTGAAGCACTTTTTCCTTGGAGACGAAATGTTTCTCGGAAGCACGGTCTGCTATTCGGAACACTGCCTGAAAGCATTCCGGGAGAGTTTGAAAAAACAGTATCCTTCCCTCGACGCGCTCAACAGGGAATGGGAAAGCTCCTTCCGGACCTGGAACGACGTGATCCCGTGCCAGCTCAGCGAGCTGAAAAACAAAAACAATCTTTCCCGGTGGCTGGATCACAAGGTGTTCATGGCGGGGGTTTTTGCACATCAGAACATCGGGTTCATCCGGCATGCGCTCAATCGGATTGTCCCGAACGTGCGCTGCGGGATTTCCGGCACCCAGCCGCCGGGCTACACCTATGACTGGGCGCAGCTGATGAAGGAAATCAATTTCATCGCCTACTACGGCGGAGTCCAGATCAAACTCGTGCATGATTTCGGAGGGGAAAACCTGATCAAAGGACAGTGGGGCTGCGGTTACGTCAACCCTTCCATCCGCAGGAATCAGTATCAGAATGCAATTCTCTGGCGCGATCTGCTCCGGGGTGCGAACATGGCGGCGGCGTATGCCTGCGGAAGCACAATCAACGGAGATCTTTCCCTGAATTCGAACATTGAAGTCTACAGCCGCGTATTCCGTGAAATGAAACAGGGCATCGCGAAAATGGTGCTGACTTCTCCTCCCGCGGCTGAGAATGTCGCCGTGCTGTATTCCCAGCCCTCCCTTTTCGCCGCGCTGGGGACAATCGGGATCAGCGAATGGCAGAACGCCTATTCCGCCTGGAATGCACTGCTGGAAGACCTGCATGTCAACTGCCGTTTCGTCTCCAGTGAAATGCTGACGGAGGGCCTGGACAACGGAAAATACAAAGTGCTGATCCTCCCCTGCGCGCTGGCGATTTCCCCGGAGCAGACGGAAAAGATCGAACTGTTTGTGAAAAACGGCGGAACCGTGATCGCGGATTTTCTGACAGGCTCCTTTGATGAACACGGGAAACGCGGAAACAATGCACGCCTTGCCCGTCTGTTCGGAATCGCGTCCACGGACGCGGCTCCGGCGCTGACAGGAAAAGACCTGACACTCAAAGCTGTTCCGGAGTCCGGAATTCCCGGAATCAAAGGCTCCTTCCGAATTGGAAGCGGCGAACTTCCCGTCATGAACGTCAGGCATACCGGCAAAGGGAAAGCCATACTGATGAACATGATGCTCAACGGATATCAGGCTGTCCTTCTGACAGGCGTCGGCGGTGAACGTGCCACGCAAATCTCCGGAGCAGAGGAATTCTGCGGGAATCTGCGGCGTCTGATCGGCGGTCTTCTGACCGGAAGCGATGTCCGCATCCGCTGCAAAGTCACACTTGCCGGAAACAGTCGGGATTATCCCTGTCAGACCATGCTGCGGAATACCGGAAACAACTACATTTTCGGACTGCTGAAATTCACGGAGGACGGCAACACCTTCGACATGAACAGCGGAGAGGATGTCGTTGTAAAACTGCCGGTCAAGGGGCACATTTACAATGTCCGGGAGAAAAAATACCTGGGAAGCGGCGATGAAATCCGCCTGAAACTGGTTCCCGCATGGGGATATCTCTATGCGATTCTGCAGGAGAGGATCACAGGCCTGGAAATCGACTCTCCCGCAGCCGTGAAGCCCGGCAGCGGAATGAAGATCGGCTTCCGTGCTGTTGCGGAAAAAGGAGCCCCGGGAGCTCAGACCTTCCATATCTCCCTGATCCGCCCGGACGGGAAATCTCCTGCGATGTACAGACGCAATGTCTTCTCCGATACGGGAAAAGGGGAAATCTCCATGCAGACGGCATGCAATGATCCCGCGGGGAAATGGACGCTCCGCGTTGTCAATGTCAACAGCGGCGTCACTGCGGAAAAAGCCTTTGTCCTGAGATGAGACGCTCCGGAAAAACATGCTGCCATGCGGCAGGAAAAATGCCGCATGACAGAGTTTTCTCCGATATTTGCCGCGTCTGCGCATTCCGTCCGCGGCGGTCCGGCGATTCGGACAAATGACTGGCATGACGGTCTCTGAGAAGGCGTAAAGCCGTTTTCGGAATCTGAGAGAAGACCGGAAGGGCATTTGCTCCGAAAGAACAAGAACGCTTCCTGACAGCGCAACGTGTGCCGTCCGCGGCGGAACACCTTGTCCGGACTCGGAAAAAACGGGTTTCCATCCAGGCATTTGCGCAAAACGATCTCCGGAACTTGAATTGCAAAATCTGAAAACCGAAGTTATTGTAATGTCCAATCGCCAGTGAGCGCTCGTATTCCGGGATGACGGAGAAAAACTTTATGACGGACACAATGAAATGGCAGATGCGGCATATCCGGGCAATTCTCATATTGCCTTTCTCCGCAACGGTTCTGATTCCCTTGTTTTTATGGGGCGCACTGACCTGGCCGAAAACGAACTGGAAGGCGTGGCCGCTTGTCATTGCAATTCCCATCGGTGCGGCCGGACTCGGACTGCTGATCTGGACAATCCGCCTTTTCATGCATGTCGGAAAGGGAACGCTTGCGCCGTGGGATCCGACGAAAAGGCTGATAGTCAGCGGTCCTTATGCTTATGTCCGCAATCCCATGCTTTCAGGGGTGTTCCTGATTCTTCTCGCGGAGGCGATTGCCGCACAATCCGAAGCGATTGCTCTCTGGTTCGGATTCTTCGTCCTTCTCAACGCCGTCTATTTCCCTCTCTCCGAAGAACCGGGACTGCGCAAACGCTTCGGTGCCGAATACGAGGAATACTGCCGCAACGTGCCGCGCTTTCTTCCCCGCCGGACACCCTGGATCCGACGCTGAAAGTCCCGTCTGCGAAAACATCAGCGGCTGCCTTCCTCATCCACGCAGCCGCGCTCGCGCCAGCAGCAATCCATCTCCCGGCAATCCCCCGGATCTCCATGGAATCCCGACGCCGCCGGACAAACCGGAATCACGCCCGTCCGGTCAGCCAGGCGCCGGGATCTTTTTCCTCCCGTTTCCGAGGTTCGGATTCAAATTCGATCCGCAAGGTCAGAAAAGGAGGAATCGGCGGCGAAGACGGCAGATCAGCAATGACAAGACGCCCGTTCGACGCATATTCCACCCGGGGAACATGATCCGATCCCAGAATGGAAACGTCTCTGACCTTGGCATCCATCAGGGGAAACACCTTCCGTCCGTCCAGCGGATAGGAATACATATGATAGTAATAAACATCCCCTCTGCGCGTCCATGCATAATGATCCTTCTGGAAATCAATGGAGGACGCTCCGTAGATGGATTCGCCGTTCACCGCCATCCATTCTCCGACTTCGTGCAGGGTCCGCACCGCCTCGACGGGCAGACTTCCATCCGGAGCGACGCCGATGTTCACGAGATAATTTCCGCCCTGCGACACGCAGTCGATCAGATCTTTGAGAACCTCCGCGGCGGATCGGGCAAACACGTCCGGGGTACCCCCGTAATATCCCCATCCGTGCGTCATTGTCTTGCAGCATTCCCAGGGACGCCGGGGATCCGCCGGAGGCGCAATCCGTCCTTCCGGCGTGTCGAAATCCGCCGGATCCCCAAGTCGGTTGTTGATGACGATCTGAGGCTGGAGGCGGCGAACCCGCCCGTTCAGCGCCCTCCCCTGCCAGAAGGCGGGAGAAATCTCGGCATCCGTTTTCGGATCATGCGCCAGCCAGAGTCCGTCATACCAGAGGATGTCGATTCTGCCATAGTTGCTCATCAGCTCAATCACCTGTTCATGGCACTGCCTTCGCATGGCCTCGGCGCTTTTCAGATCCGTCCGATAGTGAAAATAGCCCGGGAAGCGCCAGTCCATTTCGGAATAATAGAGCCCGACTTTCAGGCCCTCCCCGCGGCATGCCTCCACATATTCCGCGACATAATCCCTGTGTCCGGGAGAACATTTCACGGACGTGAAGTCCGAAACACGGCTGTCGAACAGGCAGAAGCCGTCATGATGCCTTGCCGTCAGCACCATGTAGCGCATTCCCGCAGCCTTCGCAGTCCGCGCCCACTCCCGCGGATTGAAGGCGCGCGGATCGAAAGTCGCGGCGAGTTTCGCATATTCCTCCACGGGGGTTCTCTCGAAAAACATGTTCCACTCCCCTTTGCCGAGCTGCGAATAGCATCCCCAGTGCAGGAACATGCCGAAGCGGTCGCGCATGAAGCCGCCGATGTCAGGCTGAATGTCCATTGAATTCACCCTTTCATTTTCCAAGTATGATTTTCGTCATGCTGCCGGGATCATGAACCTGACCGCCGTTCCAGACTCCGTTGACCTTGTTTTGGAAGGAATGGTGCAGGAAATGCAGTTTCGCGGAAGCGTTGCGGAGATTCAGTCCCTCCGTCGGAACCGTCACGAGCGCATCCCAGGAGCTTTCGTTCTTCCGGACGGAAACCTTCCAGGGGTGGCTCCACTTGATGCCGAAGGCAATCGCATTGTATTTCCGCCCGTCCGTGTCGAATGCCATGTGATAGTAGGGAACCGAGGGGTTGGAGGCGTCCGTCTGGAGAAAGATTTCCCAGTGTTCCCGGGAGAACATGCTTGCGGGATTTTTCAGCGGGAAAGTCACACCTTCGGCATGGAATTTGAAGAACAGCGCCTTTCCGTCATGCGCAATCCGGACGGAAACCGGAACGCCGGTCTTCTGTTTCGGAGCCATGAGATTGAAGAAATCGGTGACCTCGGCGGCATTTGCCCACGCGCCTCCCTCCATCGAAGCAAGCGACGCATCCCGGATCAGCGGCACCGTCAGGGTTTCCGACTTGACCATGGTCTTTTCGGCCTGCTTCACATAAGACTCGAAAATCTCCAGAATTTTGGAGGCGAAGCGTTTCGAGACCGGATGATCCGCCTTTGCCACGGCGTTCTGCAAGGCGGCCCGGCAGGCCCGCTCGTTCTTCCGGTCCTGCAGCAGATAGTAGGCGGTGGATTTCACGGCATTGTCATAGTAGTAGCTGGACGCCCCGTCCGCGAACCAGGTGTCTCTCACGATGTCGAAAAACTTCTTCATCTCCCCCGCCGCGCCGCGGAAGGTCTTTTGCAGATACTCCTCCCGGAGCGCATCCACATCCAGATCGGGATTCCAGAGCAGTCTGCATGTCACCCAGAACTCCATGGCGGACAGATATTCGGCATTGTTCTTGTGGATCCACTCCGAATAAATTCTGAAGATCTTCATCTTCCGCATGATCTGGAGATCCTTCCGGATCACGTAGCTCACCGGGCGCGGATAATCCGCCGCGCAGCCGTAATATTCATAGACGGCAAAGGAGGAGCAGAGACGGTTCCACTCCCGGAGAGTTTCCAGAACGGAACGGTTGGTGGAGCCGTTGAAATCCTGCTTCATGTTCTTCCCGATGGGACAGAAGACAATGACGATGTTGTCTTCGATGGCAACCGGCGGCGGAGTGGTGGCGAACATATAGGCGATGGTGGCGATCCTGAAATCCGGATATTTTTTCCGGACCTCCCGGGCGACACGGTTCAGCCACAGGTAATACCGGGCGGAAAGAAACTTCTTCTCATCCTCCTTGTATGCAAGAAGTTTTCCGTCCGGAAGCCGGATCGGCTCCATGCAGGTTTTGCAGGAGCAGGTGATGTTGGTGTCCTCCACGCCGATTCCGGCAATTCCGCAGCGCAGTCCGGACTCAATGCGGTCCCGCATGAAATTCCGCGCGAACTCTTCGGCGCCGCCCGGGGCGCTGAAACAGAGATTGGCCTGATAGCCGGGTTTCACCCGTTTCCCGTCGACCAGACAGTAGTATTCCGGGTGTTCCGCGGCATATTTTTCCCATGGAAGATAGCGCCAGAGATTGTGGCAGTTGTAATCGTCGTCGGAAAAACCGAAGCGCCTTCTCGGTGCTTCCGGAGCGTTCGCGCCGTTTGTTTTCAGGCGCAGACAGAAATACTCCGTCCGGGGATGATTGTAATAATATCCGTTGTTGATTCCCCAGGCGCGCTCCCGGAAGGCCGGTTTCTCCCGGTAATCGCTTTTCCCCGCCTTCAGATTTTTTACTGGAGTGAAAACCCGGTCCATGCCCTCGACGAGGCTGGGCCAGATGATGTCGGTGTTCTTTTCCAGAAGATCATAAACGGCGAATACGCTCCCGACCGGACGGGCGCCGAAGAGATACAGACTTTTTCCGTCCGAACGGACCGCAAAGCCTTCCGAATCCTCCAGAAAGCGGAGATCGCCGGCGAATTTTCCCTCCGCAAAGGCGCGGCCGATATGGATGCCGGTCCGGTCCGGAGAGGGTTTGCGGACAATTTCAAGCGGAGTTCCGGTGATTTCGCGGACCCAGTAGGAGAGCTGCTCCGCGGCAAACTCCTCCGTCAATCCCGCTTTTTCCGGAAGAACGATGACCGAGGACGCTTTTCCGTCCTTCACGATGAAAATATCTTCCGCGGACGCAGCGGCGCAGAAAATGCAAAGCAGCAGTGCAAGGACACGCATTTATTTCTCCTTGATTTCAGTAAGTTCCACATTGGCAATCAGATAAGGACCCCAGTTGTTTTTCCATGCGCTGACGATGTGAAACGTGAACATCGCCGCCTTCGGAGGCGCATCGAAGACAAAGGAACGGGCGCACCATGCGGCAGGCGGAGGTTCGGAAAGGGTCGCTCCCGGAATGTCCTTTCCTTTTACGGAGCGGACCACACCCCAGGAGTCGTCCAGAAACTGAAACGAAAACGGAAATGGCGCTTTTCCCCCCGCGGGATTGTGGTTTTTCAGGTCTTTCGCCCCCAGATTGAAAACGTCGAAGCTCAGGCGGTAGCGTTTTCCCGGCGTCACGCGGAACGGCCTGGAGTCTCCGTATGTCACTTTGGCGAAGGTGCCTTTCCTCCCCTCGCAGTTGCGGACGAGGGATCCGGCAAACGCCTTCTGGAAATAATCCCGGTAGTTGCCCTGTTCGAAAGCATCCTGCATGAAATAAATTCTTGCGCCATACTGCTCCTCCTCCGGCGCCGCGGACAGAAGGAAAAGGGGTAATCCCGCGCAAAGCAGGAAAAACGTCCGTTTCATTTCCGGACCTCCCCGGCGTTTGCTTTTCCGTCACCGACGTCCCGGACGAAACGCAGATATTCGGCGGTTACGTTCTCCAGATAAGGCCGCAGCAGCGTGATGCCTTCGGGCACCACGAAGGAATAGTTTCCTTCCGTCATCCGGGGGCCGAAAAAGAAGGTGCGCGCGAGCTGTCCGGTCCGGCAGTCCGCACGGAGCAGATTGTCCTTGTAGGTGAAAATCTGCATGCGGGCATTCCCTTTGGCGTCCTCGCTTTTTTTCATCCGGTATTCGAGACGGATGCTGTCGCCCGCCTTCACCGGGATTCCATCGCCGATCACGCCGGTATTGGCGGCATTCAGAAGAAATTTTCCCGGAGCGTCGGGAGACGGGACAATCCGTGCCTTGTCCGCCCCGTTCCAGCCGGAATAGTTGTCTTTCCCCAGAGAAAAATCAGGATTGATGTTGAGCGTGGAGGCGGACTCGATCCGCGTGAATTTCAAATCCTCGATCAGGAGGGCGTCCTCCTTGTTGGCGTTCCGGAACACCACTTCGATCGAAGCGGTTCCGGCAGGCGTATGGAACTCCTCGCAGTATCCGCGCTTCCGCCTGCTCATGACAACGTTGAAAAACTGCAGGAAGGTTTTTGCGGGAGTGACAATCTGCCGTTTCCGATCGCGGAAGACAATCTCCCAGGCCGCAAGCGGCTGGCCGAGGCGCTTTCTGGTCCACGGGAAGAAGAAAAAGAGCCGTTCATACTGCGGATTCTCCTCAATGACATGCGGTCCCTGAATCTGCGCAAGAAAAGTGAGTCTGTACCGTTCTCCGCCCTTTGCGGGGAACGGAAGCGTTGCGACCTGATGGAGCGCGCCCGCGGGAAGCGTGAGCGTGCCGTTTGCAAACGCGGCTCCGCCGAGCGGGGAGAAATAGGCGCCGGGATCAGCCGTCTTGAGTCCGTCGTTCCGGAACTCCTGTGCCCCGAGAACCAGCGTGCAGAATGCCGCGGCCCACAATAATTTTCTTTTCATGAATCCATCCTTTCCATATTGATTTGTTTTTCTGAAGAAATCACTTTCGGATCATGGGAACCGGATGCAGGCATTCTCATTCCCACATCTGCTGGGAGTTCGTGCTTAAGCGAGCCAGGCGCATCGTCGCCTCCGCAAGATTCATCGCCTCGACGTGTCCGTCGACCATTCCCCAGTTGGCGCGGTTCAGATGGATCAGCCCGACAGCCGCGCCGGAGACAATGTTGTGCCAGCCTCCGACAAACGGGTTGGCGGAAGTGGTGTCCTTGAAACTCGCCTTGTTTTCCGTATACAGAAACGTCGTCGCCGGTTTCCGGATTCTTCTCCGGCACATCGTGCTTGCGCTCGTCCAGTTCGGGGCGGAAGAGCCGCCGTCCACCCCCCTGGTCGGGGCTGCGGTCGGATTGATTGCAAAATGCATAAACCAGTATCCCTCCGGAGCCTTGCTCCGACTCGGGCATTCAAACGCGGTTTTTCCCAGACGGGAGAGATCCCGGATCCGGAGATAAGGAGCCACCGCACCCATCCATCCGTTTGCAATGCCTGACGCTCCGGCGCCGTCCAGCAGATAAGGCGGAAAACAGTCCGAATAATCATCGGCGTAAAGATTGGAGGCGAGAACAAGACTCCTCTCGTTCGACATGCAGGAGATCCTCCTCACCGTCTCCCTTGCCTTGTTCAGGGCGGGCAGAAGCATCGAGGCCAGAATCGCAATGATTGCAATTACGACAAGAAGCTCTATCAACGTAAATGCTTTTCTTTCCGCGCCTCTGAAACGCCGGGAAGACCATGGACTTTTTTTCATCTGTTTTTCCTTTCCTTGATTCTGCCCTGTCATTTCGGTATTCGTTCCGCATTCTGCCCTCTCCGGTCAATGGAATATCCGGAAAAGTTCTGCAGCGGCAGCTCGCCGCAGAGTTCGCAGCCGCAGGAACGTCCGATGGAAAGATACGGCTGAAGCTCCTCCGGCTCCAGCTTGACAAGAATCCGTCCGCGGATTTTTTCCAGGATCCGTTCCGCCATCCGCTGCGCAAGCAGGGAAACCGGCTGAACCACAGTCGTGAGCGGAACCGCCAGATAAGGCGCGTAGCAGTCGCCGTCATAACCGATCACGGCGCAATCGTCGGGAACACGGATCCCGTTCCGCATCAGCATGCCGATCAGATTCGCCGCATAATCGTCATTGTTGCAGACCATCGCCGTCAGCCGGTGCTTCCGGATCATCTCCAGCGTCTCCTCCATCCAGCGGGGATTCTGAAAAGCGTCAATCTCCCAGTCCGTGGAATGCTCCAGCCCCGCCTCCCGGAACGCCTTGCGGTATCCGGCAACCTTTGCGACATTGTAACTGCGCAGAGAGGAAAAACATCCGATCCTCCGGTGTCCGTGATCCCGGATCAGATGACGCATCGCCAGAAGCTGGCCCGCCTCAAGCCCCATCCGGATCTCGCCGTCCATGCCGTCGAAATGCAGAAACGGGATCCGATAGCGGCCGTAATACGGATCCAGCTCCTTTTCGCAGTTGAAGAAAAGCATGCCCTCGACCTTCCGCACGGCCAGGTCATTCATCACGGCAAGGCGCTCCTCCGCCGTGGAGGCGACCCCGAACGCGACCTGATACCCCTTCGCGCGCAACGCGGCGCAGATGTCCGACGGCACTTCGCTGTACACCAGCGGCATCCGCATCGGAATGACGATTCCGATCATGCCGGAACGCCCCCCGTTCAGAATGCGCCCCGCTACATTGGGCGTGTAGCCCAGTTCGCGGGAGGCCCGCAGAATCCGCTCCTGCGCGGCTTTCCCGACCTTGTGCAGTCCGGTCCCGTTGATGACATAGGAAGCTGTGCTGACCGCAACCCCGGCCCGTGCGGCCACATCTTTCAAGGTGACACTCATTGCATCCTTCTCCGCAAAATTAGTGAAACGCTTCACCAAAGTCTTTTTCTATTATATTCGGGAAAACGGTTTTGTCAAGTCCCGAATCCGAAAAAAACTGCAATTCACCAAAAAGGAGGGGCAGCGATGGCTGGTCCGCGGACCGCGCCGGCATGCACCGGAGGGGATGGGACGGCGTGAAACAGCGCAAGATTCAGTCTGCAGGATTCGGGCTGTCTTCCGCAGGAAGGCTTTCCGAGGCGGAACGGTTCTCCCGCTCCAGCTCTTCGAGAATGATTTCCGCCGGAGTCAGATATTTTTTCCGGTTGTTGCACTCCTTGCAGCAGGGAACGATATTGCCCTTGACGGAACGCCCGCCGCGGGAAACGGGAACCACATGATCCATGCTCAGCTCTTCCGGCCTGAATTTCTTCCCGCAGTAATGACAGACGCCCCGGTCAAGCAGACTCCGCCACCAGGCGCTCCTCCGAAGCTCCCGGGCCTTTTTCCTTTCCCTTGCGACATGGTCCGGATCTTTGCGTATCTCAATCCAGTCCGCCATGCTCAGCTCCCGTAAAATTTCCGCGACGCAAGAACAGCCAGGGGCAGACAGCAGAGAACAACAATGCCGCAGACGGGGCTGGCCGACAGAATCAGCGCCCCCTGCAGAAGAATCAGGCTGCGGATCAGGAACCCGATCCATTTCTGAACCGCCGCAGGTTCCAGCTGTTTCCGGAACTGCCGCCATGGCGCGGCGACGGCAAGGATAAAAAGCAGAAGAAACACACAGGATACGGCCTGTATCATGGAAAATGTCATGCTTCCGATCCATGCGGCGCCCGCGCATCCCGCCAGAAGCGCGCCGGAAAAAAGCAGATTTCTCCCCGGGCGGCACGGCAGAAGATCGGTTTCACGCCGAGCAGCCAGGGTGATGCCGAAAATAAGGAGAAAATAGCCGCAGGCGAAGAGAATGCACAGCGTCATGCTCACCGGGGAGATTCCGGGAAGCGCGGCGATCACGCCGACGCCGAAACTGAGTATGCGGCAGAGCGCCATCAATGCCGGGCTCAGAAGACTGTGACTCCGTCCGCAGTAGTTGTAAAGGAGAATCGTGACAAGAAGTCCCATCATGCCGAAACAGGTGTACTGCCCGGCAATGGAGATCAGCTCCAGGGCAAGAAAACAGAGCGCGACAGCGGCAATGGAAGCCGCCTTCAGGGAGATTTCCCCGGCAGGGAGCGGACGGTCCGGACGTTCCTTCTCATCGGTCTTCAGATCCGCGATGTCGTTGGTCAGGAGTCCGAAGGCATAGGCGCAGAGCGCGCCCGCGGCCAGAGATGCGATTTTCTCCGAATGCGCCGCTCCGCCCGCGATCAGGAATCCGCAGACCGGATCCCAGGGGGCGGTGAACAGGTTGGGAAGACGCAGAAGACGTCCCCATGCGGAAATTTTTTCCGCAACAGTCAGATCCTTCATGATGCCGCTCCTTCCGGCAGGTTGAAAAAACGCCGTGCGTTCTCCGTGGTCCGCGCGGCGCACTGTTCCAGGGAAATCCCCTTGAGAAACGCCAGTTTCTCCGCAATCAGCGGAATGTACCGGGAATGATTCGGCCTGCCGCGGAACGGAACCGGAGCCAGATAAGGCGCATCGGTTTCAAGAACCAGACGTTCCGGCGGAATGGAGGAAACCGTCCGGCGGATGTTCTCCGCCATTTTAAAGGTCAGCATTCCGCCGACGCCGAACATTGCGCCGATGTCGAGGAACTTTTCCGCATACGCCTCCGTGCCGGCGAAACAATGCAGAAGATACCGTCCGCCCGCATGGTGGAAATCCGCCAGCATCTCAAAGGAGATATCGTATGCCAGAGTCGAATCCTCCCTGTCGCGGCAGTGGATCAGGGCCGGAACGCCAAGCTCCAGAGCCAGGGAGAGAAAAGCGGCAAAGACCTTCCGCTGAACCGTGCGGTCGGATGTGTCGTAATAAAAATCCAGACCGATCTCCCCGACGGCTGCAAACTTCTCCCGCGCGGCCAGCTCCCGGAAGAGTTCCATGCCTTCCGTCATGCCGTCCGCCTCGTGCGGATGCACGCCGGCGGCGAAAAAAACGCCCGGATTTTCCGCTGCAAGCTGCGAAGCCGTCAGCGATTCCGCATAATTCCCCGCGCAGAGAATCAGGGTTTTCACCCCCTCCTCCGCGGCTTCCATGCAGTAGCGTTTCATGTCCGGGATGAAATCCCCGGCGTGAAAATGTGTGTCGATGAAAATCATATCCTTCAACCCGGGTATCACGATCCGTTCCGGACGCGGCCCGACGGGAACACCGCGGCGCATCGCCCGGAAAATACAGAAGCGTAATATAGACGCGCAAGACTTTTCTTCAAACGGGAAAAGGAAAAGTCAGGATTTTTTCCGGAAGAAAGTTCCGCGGAAACAATCATCTCCGGTGCCCCCCGCATCAAAAGGGTGAAAGGCTGATTTTCTTTCGTTTTTTTTCTTTTCGCCCCTATGATTTTTCCGGAATGACTCTATCTTACCAACTGCGGTTTATTTTTTCAGGTCTTGCGGGAGCGGTATTGAAAATCAGGAAACATCATCTTCTTCCGGCGGTCATGACGATTGCCGGAAGCGACAGCGGCGGCGGCGCCGGAATCCAGGCGGATCTGCGGACATTCGCCTGGTTCCGCGTGTTCGGCACATGCGTTCCGGCCGCTCTCACCGCGCAGAACCCGCATCGAGTCGCGGGAATTGAAGCGGTCCGCCCGCGCTTCATCGAGCTTCAGATCCGGACGGTCATGGAGGAGATCCCCGTCACCGCCGTAAAAACGGGCATGCTCTTTTCCCGTCCCGTCATTCTTGCGGCGGCCCGGGCGCTTGCGGACTTTCCGGGGGAAATTGTAGTGGATCCCGTCATGATCTCAACCAGCGGGAAAAAACTGCTGCTTGATTCCGCGGCGGACGCGCTCCGGAAACACATTCTTCCCCTGGCGACCTGGATCACGCCGAACCTGCCCGAGGCGGAGGCGCTCGCCGGAGAAACAATCACGACGCTCGACGACTGCAAACGCATCGCGGCCTCCTTCTCCGAACGATGGAACTGCTCCGTCATCATCAAAGGCGGACATGCGGACGACCGGAACGGCGCGGACGACCTTGTGTTTCACAAGGGGGAATTCCGCCTGTTCCACTCGAAACGCATTCCCGCGGGGAAAAACGCCGATCACGGAACCGGATGCACCTTCAGCGCCGCCCTGACCGCACTCCTTGCGCGGAAGACCCCCTGGGAACAGGCTGTGCTCCGCGCCAAGGCATTCGTCACGGCGTCGCTCGCGGAATCCGTCATGCTTTCCGGCGCCGGGCTTTGCGCCATGTTCCCGCCGGAAATCCCGCTCGCGGAATATGAAAAGACCATCTCCATCGGAAAGGCGTAAGACCATGCTGTTGAAGAGAATCGTCCGCTTCATTCCCTTCCGTCCTTCCGAACTCTTCCGGATCATGATGCCCCCCGCTCTTCTTCTCTCCGTCTGCTCCCGCGGCCTCGAAGCGGCGGAAAAAACCTACCAGCCGACACAGGCGCAGCGCCGCCTGGCCGAACAGCAGCGGCTCCAGAATCAGCGGATCGCGGAAATCCGGCGCAGAAATGCGGAACGGAATGCGGCCAAAACGGCGGCGGCGCAGGCTGCGGAAAAAAGAGCGAAAGCCGCGGCGGCAGCCGCGCCGAAACTCCGTTACACCTGGATCAAATCCCAGCGATATGTCCTGATCCGCGATATCGCCAGGTTCTACAAATTGTCCATGATCCGGACAAAAGCCGGAACCGTCCTGCGGGGAGCCGGAAAGATTGATCTTTTCTACAACAGGCGGGCGGCCTCCGTCAACGGTGTCGCCATCTGTCTCACGTTCGCGCCGCTTCTGCGGGGAACGGACGGATATCTGCATGAAAAAGACCTGCTGCTTGTTCTGGATCCGCTTCTGCGGGGAGGCGGGCTGGCAAAATATCCGATCCGCACCATCATGATTGACCCCGGTCACGGCGGTGCGGACAAGGGCGCTCCGGGCAAAAGCGGACTTCTGGAGAAGAATCTGAATCTTTCCATGGCAATGAAACTCCGGACGGCGCTGCGGAAACTCGGATTTCAGGTGATCATGACCCGGGCGGCAGACTCCGCACTGTCCCTGCAGGCCCGCGCAGACCTCTGTAAAAAATTCCGCCCCGATCTTTTCATTTCCATTCACTGCAATGCCGCATCCCAGAAGACGATCAGCGGCATCGAAACATTTGCCATGACTCCGGCCGGATGCGCTTCCTCCAGCGATTCCAGGCCGTCCAGCGTGCGAGGCAGCGGGAACGCCTTCGACAAAAACAACTACCGTCTTGCATATGAGATTCAGAAAGCCCTGCTCAGAAATACAAAAGCGGAAGACCGGGGTGTCAAGCATGCGCGCTTTTTTGTGCTGCGCAATGCTTCCTGTCCCGCCGTTCTCGTTGAAACAGGCTTCATATCCAACCAGCGGGAAGGGGCGCTCCTGAACCGCGCGGATTATCAGGCGAAAATCGTCAACGCCATTGTGCTGGGAATTCTGAACTATCGGAGAGCCTGCCGCTGAGAAATTTTCCATTCCCGCGCTCCACGTTCCGGACGCTTCATCAATCCCTTTTCCGGCAGACCGGAGAGCCGGAATGGAAACCGATACCACTGTGATTTATTTCACAACGAAAAATAAAATCAAAAACAAATCGTTTTTTTATTCACAGAAACCGCTTGACATTCTCTTTTTTCGATGTATTATAAATCCATAACCTCTGCTCACCCCTCATTTGCGGGATGCAGGCGATCAAAGATGATTCAAGCAGAAGCACAGTTTACTCCCTCTTCTGACTTCTGCCGGCATCCATCTCCTGCCCCTGCCGGGAGCCGGGGTTATTCGACACTGCCGCGTCACCCGCGCGGCGGTGCATTTTTCATCCTTGCTCCGAACCGCCGGAAATTTTTTCCCGGAAACCACCTTTCCCGCGCATTCTGCGGAATATGCGGTTCCGTCAGTTGCGGTTTCAGTTTCGAAGTTTCGATTCTTTGCCTCTTCATGAAAAAAACGGGAAAGCCCCCCTTGCCGGAGGACGCTTTCCCGTTCCAGTTCTTCTTGTCGGACAATTAGTTATTTATTGCCCGCGGCAAGACCGCTTTCAGTCATGAATTTATAGCTCATTTCAATGGCCTTGTACATCTCGGTGTCACAGTAGTCGAGCTCGACGACAATCGTTTCGACCGATGCGGGGGCGGCCTCGACCAGTTTCCGGATCGGGAGGGTCCCGGTTCCGAGCGGCATCAGGTCGATCTTCATGTCAAGGAGGCCGTTGACCATTTCGCCGCCGCCTGCTTTCTGCTTGCAGACGCCGTCCTTCATATGAAGGAGGATGGTTCTGTCGGCAAACTTCCGGAGCATTTCAACAGGATCCTCGGTTCCTTTGTTCGTAGACCAGAAGGAATCGATTTCAAACTTCACATTCGGACAGAGTTCCGCAAAAATTTCATATTTGAGCCGGCCGTCGATGCGCTCGAATTCCCAGTAGTGGTTGTGCTGGAAAAGCGTATAGCCGTTGCGGGCGAGGACTTCCTGCATTCTGCTGGTGTTTTCCGCGGTTTTCTTGATTGCGTCAAGATCCTTGAAGTCATCGGGGCCGTATCCGCAGACAATTGTCTTGAGTCCGAGTGCGTCTGCAAGTTCCATGCATTCGCCGAGGTTGTTTCCGCGCGCCCAGGGGGAATGAGAGGAATAGATTTTCATTCCAAGGTCTTCAACGATTTTCTTCAGTTCGGTGGGCTTCAGATCCCAGAATCCGGCGGGCTCGACACCCTTGTAGCCGATTTCCGCAACCTTCTTCAAGACTCCGACAAAGTCGTCCTTCGCATAGTCCCTCAGCGAATAAAGCTGAACTGACAACGGTTTGAGCATGGTGAATACTCCTTGTTTTTTGTTAACTTTTATTTGACTAAAAGTATCCTGATGTATAAATTATATCACAATATCACGGGGAAACAATTGACGGAAAGTATTTTTTATTGATTTTTACTATGAAAGAGCGCGAAGCAAGGCTGATGCGTGTGGGACACTTCTCCTGCGCCAATGTCACCCGGGTGGTTCCGACGAGAATCTCACCCTCCTTCGAATGTGTCGAAATTCTGACCGGAGGAAAACTTTTCTTCGAAGTGAACGGGGAACGCAAGCTCTTCGGGCGCGGAGCGGTTTTCTGGCACAGCGCGGGCGAGGACACCATCTGCGAAACGGACGCCGGCGATCCCTACCGCTGCATTGTCTTTCACTTCAGGATATCCGGCGGCCCCCGCCCCGGTCCCCGCGTCAGCATCTGGGATTCCGCCGACGCCGCCGTTGAATTCGCCTCCGAATGTCACAAGGCGTTTCATGCCGGCAACGCCGACATGGAGGCGCTCTCCGACTACGCCTATTCCACCATCCGCTGGAAATCCTCGAAGCAAAGCTCTCCCGTGGAGATCGCTTTTCCGGAACCGCTGAAACGGGCGCTCGGCTACATCCAGGAACATTACGCATCCCCGATCGATCCCGAACACATTGCGGAAAAATCGAATCTGAGCCGTCCCTATCTCTTTTCCCTCTTCCGGGAACACATGAAAACCACGCCGTACCATTATATCCTGCGGCAGCGGATCGACAAAGCGAAACTGCTGCTTTCCGGCGGATTGACGCCGATCAAGGAAATCGCCCATCTCTGCGGATTCGAATCCCTGGAGGTATTCTACCGGCAGTTCAAGAAGGAGACCTGCCTGACTCCCGCGGATTACCGGAAAAAATATTCCGCGTATCCGGAATCATGGAACAGGATATGCCTGCTGGGCAAGCGGCTTGAGAAATAGCGGAGCCTCCGGACAAGGGCAGGGAAATTCCGCTCCGGAATCCTCCTTACCGGGAGACCGCGGACGTCTCCGGCGCCTCCCGATGAAAACGGGTGCGATAGCGGCAGCGGCGGCAGAGTTCCTCGGAAACGCATCCGCGGAAAAAAGCGCGCCGCATTGCATTGGCCCGGCTGCCGGACAGAATGGTCCGGAGCGGTTCCCGGTTTGCATCCCCGAGCAGAATCGCTCCGTCACGGTCGAGACAGCATGCCGTGACCTGTCCGTCCGCCAGCACGGCAAACTGTCTCCTGATCCCATGGCAGAACGCCGGACCGGGAACGGGAGAAGCATGCAGATCCGGCCAGTCAAACGGCCGTTCGAAATGCACGGAAACCCCTTCCGCCGGATGAAGAGCGGCAGGCTTTCCCGTTCCGGGAATTTCGCATACTGTGCCGAAATATTCTCCGATCCTCGCCAGACACTCCGCCGCGGAGGAACTCGCCTCCGTGCCGAGATTCCAGAAGCGGTAGTTGACGCGGACATGCGGAAGGCGCCGCAGCGCTTCGGCTGTAAAAGCCAGAATCTCCTCCAGATGCCCGTCGGAAAGTCCGCTGTGCATGGAGACGTTGATCTGCCGGAAGTCGCCTGCAAAAAGCGCTTCGGCATTCGGCGCGGCAAAAAGCGTGCCGTTCGTGGTAAGTCCCATCGCAAGCCCCCGGTCCGCGGCATCGCGCATCAAATCCGGGAATTCCGGGTGAAGCAATGCCTCGCCCATGACGTGCAGATAGGCGATCTCCGCAAGAGAAGCCGTTTCGGACGCGAGACGCTGAAAGAGTCCGCGCTCCATGAAACGCGGTCCCCGGGTCGTTCCCGGACAGAACGGGCAGTTCCCGTTGCAGACGTTCGCAAGCTCCAGATAGGCGGCGCGGAACGCCTTGCGGTGATTCACCATTTCTTTTCCCTGCGCCATTCCTCGATCAGGGTCTTGCCGAGCCCGAACTCGCGCTCGAATCCGTCGAAATCGTCGTTCTGGATCATGCGCTTCATCAGCGTGCAGCGCTCCTCGTAGGAGTTGATCGCCTCGATGACGGCGGTCTTGTTGTGGGAGATGATGTCCCGCCACATCCGGGGGGAGGACGCCGCCACGCGGATCGTGTCGCGGAATCCCGAGGCGCAGCCGGCGAACCGCTGTTCCTTCACGATCGGATCGGGTTCGTCCAGCACGCTCAGCGCAAGCGCGGAGGAAACGATATGCGGCACATGACTGGTGTGGGCAACCAGGAGGTCATGAGCGGCGGAATCAATCCGGAAAATCCTTCCGCCGACGCTCTCCCACATCGCCTCGACCTTTTCCACGGCCTCCGCATCCTCCCGGTAAGGCGGCACGATGAACACCGTGGCGTTGCCGTAGATGCCGGGCACCATCGCCTCGGGACCGGATTTTTCCGTCCCCGCCATCGGATGGCTGCCGACGAAACGGATTCCCTCGGCAAGCGCGGCCTTCTCAATGCATCCCTTCACACTTCCGATGTCGGTGACGATCACACGTTCCTCTTTCATCAGAACCGCATATTTCTGAATGTATTCGATGATTGTCGGAACAGGAAGACAGATCACGGCGATGTCCGCCTCTTTCAACAGCTCATCCGCAGTGGAACAAAACGAATCAAGCACGCCGTTCTTCAGCGCCCAGACGCCGACCTCGTGCCGCCGCGCCCATCCGAGCCGGCGGTAGCGGCCCTCCGGCAGACTTGCCGCAAGAGAGGCGCCCAGCATGCCGACTCCGATGATTCCGATTGTTGTTTTCATTTCCGACCATCCTTGTCCGAGGCGAACTCCTCAATCAAAGTCGCAACCAGCTCGCACGGCACTGTTTTTCCGTCGAGTTGAGTGCGTCCGTAATCACGCAGGGTGTCGAAACACAGCTGAGGATCCCCCTGCACGTTCCGGATTCTCAGCTGAATCCGCACTTTGTCTTCTCCGCCGGACAACGGGAGCACAATCGTGACAAGGTTTTCCGTCACATGAAACGTCCGCGAACCGTTGAGCTCCATCTGAAAGGAAAAGCCCGTTCCCGCCACGGGGAGCTGCAATGTCAGACGTTTGATCCGCGCCCTCTGTCCGCCGCGGGGAAGAAGAAAGGTTTTTTCTATTGTCATTCCGTCCTGAAGCGTCACCGTCCCCCAGCCCCCCCGGATTCTCTGCGTGTGATCCTGGATGAGAAGGTGCGCATCGTCAAGCTGACTGAGTGTTCCAGACGGGCGGAACGAACGCATCAGCATCGGTTCATACGTCCCGGAATAGACCGGATAAACAAAATAGGCGAACAGCGCGCCGGAAATCAGAATCAGCAGCAAATGGACGATCCGCCGGGAGTTCAGCATCCGGGGAATCTGCGCAAGAAAAACGCCCCCGCTGACACAGAGAAGTGGCACAATCGGCACGCGGAAACGGGCAAGAATGTAAAACGCGCTCACAGAAAAAGCGTAAAAAAGAAGAAAAAACCAGAGAAGCAGAAACTTCTGCCTGCGCAGAAACATGCGCTGACAGAAGCCGCTGAATCCGCCGGCAAGCGCCAGCATCAGCAGAAATCCGGTCGGCAGAAAATGCAGCGTCCGCATCACGGAGCTTTTCCGCGCGTTGTATTCGGTAATATTGTTCGGCCACTCCGTCGAATCCCAGAACAGCAGAAACTTGTTGAACTGGAGTTCGAGAAAAGCTCCGGGTTCCCGCTTGAACCACTCGAACATCCGCGCGGGGATGGAAACGCTCTTTTCCGTTTTCATCCAGGCCTCATAGGTCGGCGGATAGGGAATGTCCAGACCTCCCGGCGCGGATTCCGGATTGTTGCCGATGCAGAGCACCGCGCCGCCCGCTGTGGAAGGGCCGCAGAGTGTTCCCGTCCGGAACGTGTTATAGGCGGCAAACGGCAGCTGCGGAAGAATCGCAAAAACCAGAAACAACAGGAGCGGAAGCAGCGCCTTTTTCCAGTCCGGGCGCCATTGATAAAACGCGGCAATGACAACAGGCGGAAGAAAACACCATGTATTGCCACGCGTCAAAACGGAGCATCCGAGGAAAAATCCGGCAAGACACCAGAGAAGAAGTTTTTCCCTTCGAAGCGCAAGAAGCACCAGAACAAAAACCAGAATAATCCAGAAGGATTGAAGCGTTTCCAGCAGCGCATACGGCGTAAAGTAAATCAGGATTGCCGAAAGCGCGCAGAGGGAAGCGCTCCAGAGTCCGGCCTTTCTTCCGAAAATCCAGGCTCCGGCAAGCCCTGCGAGGTAAATGACCGCACCGCCGAGAAGACTCTGCACGGCAATCAGCATCCCGGAGCCAGTCGAGAAAAAGCGGCAGAACGGCAGAAAAATTGAATAATAAAACGGCTGATAGTAAAACGTTTCCGGCAGTTTTCCGCTCAGAATGGAATCGGCAAGCGCACAGTATGTTGCCATATCGGTAATGGAGGCGGGAGCATAAACGGCGGGATCCGCGGCGGCGAGCTGGACGGACACAAGAACCCGGATCAGGACACCTGTGCCGGAAATCAGCAGGAGCATGCGGGAAAAGCGTCCATACGGAAAAACCGCCCTGCCCTTCCGGACGGAACGGTTTTTCCTGGACAACGAGAGTTTTTCCGAGGTGTATTTCAAACCTTCATCAGCTCCTTTTCCTTTTCCTCGGCGAGCTTGTCGATGTTCGCGATGTAGGAATCAGTCATCTTCTGGATTTTGTCCAGCACATTCTTGAGTTCGTCCTCGGTGATCTCGGAAGCTTTCTGAGCCTTCTTCGCAGCCTCATTGGCATCGCGTCTCGCGTTGCGGACGGCGACCCGCGCCTCCTCGGTGCGGGCCTTGACCTGCTTGGCCAGGGCAATGCGGCGGTCCTCGCTCAGCGGAGGAATCGGCAGCCGGACGATCTTGCCGTCGCTGACAGGCGAAATCCCGATATTGGAATTGATGATCGCTTTTTCAATAGCATGAACCGCGCTCTGATCCCACGGCTGAATCGCGATGGTGCGCGCATCCGGCGTGGAGAGTCCGGCGATGTCGCGGAGACGGGTGTTCGTTCCGTAATACTCAATCATGAGGTTTTCCACCAGAACAGTCGAAGCTTTTCCGGTCCGGATGGCGGCAATATCGTTCTTCATTGCCTCTTCCGCGTTCATCATGCCTTCTTCCATCGTGTCGAGAATGTCTTCGATAGCCATTTTCAATCTCCTTTTTGCCTTATTATATTCCTGCAGTCTTCCTTAATTTTCTGCCGATTCCTCGATTCCATCTCCAGACAGGACACCTCAGCTGACGACGGTTCCTACGGAATAGTCTCCGGAAAGCACTTTGCAGAGGGCGCCATCCTCGGAGAAGTTGAACACGATGATATGCAGATTGTTGTCCGCGCAGAGGGAAAACGCCGCGGAATCCATCACCGCGTAGTGCCCGGCAAGCGCCTCCTGGAAAGAGAGTCTGTCGAACTTGAGAGCGCTTTTGTCCTTCATCGGATCGGCGGTATAAATTCCATTGACTTTTGTCGCCTTCATGACGGCCTGACACCCGGTCTCCAGCGCGCGCAGCGCGGCGGTGGTATCCGTTGTAAAAAAGGGCGCACCCGTTCCCGCGGCGAAAATCACAAGTTCTCCGCGGGAAAGCTGTTTCATTGCCTCTTCCCGGTCAAATCGTTTCGCGAAAGGTTCCATCGCGACCGCGCAGTGGACATGGCACTTCACGCCGGACTGCCGGAAAGCATCCTTGAGACAGAGCGCATTCATTACCGTAGCCAGCATTCCCATATGGTCGGCGGTCACACGGTCCATTCCGCCTTTCGACCCGGCAAGTCCCCGCCAGAGATTTCCGGCTCCGACGACGAGCGCGACTTCCGCCCCCATGTCAAGAGCCTCTTTAATCCTTGCGACAACATCCGCGACGGCCTCCCGGGAAAATCCGTGATCCTGCGTTCCTTTCAGAGCCTCCCCGCTGATTTTCAGAAGCACCCGTTTATATAAAAGCTTTGATTTCGACATGGCAAGCCTTTCTGTTTCTTATTTTGAGTAAAATACAGCAGAAATGCAAATTCGCAAAGCGGCGCTCTAAAAATTTCCGTTTTTTCCATACGAATCTTCATCACGGATATCCGGATGTCATGATATCATAATGACAACACCAGTCCCCGCCGGGGAGAATCTCCCGAATGGGTATTCCATTGCATGCCGATTGCAAGTTCCGAAGTGGACTTCATCCGGCGTCCGATATTGGAGTGCCGAATGAATCCGCCTGGAGTTGTAAAAGTTCACAGAATGCCGCCCCCCGAAGCGGAACTGCGGCAGGCATGATACGGGAGTTCTTCCGTTTATCAGGGCACGCCGAGTCCAGTTTCCGGAGAAAAGGCGCTTTCTCTTTTCTGTTCATGAAAGGACCGCGGCAATGGCAATGAAACGCTCTCCGCCTTGTTTGTTTCAACGGCAGAAGGACTGAAAAACCGGAATTTCAGTCAAACCACTCGTCCTCCGGGTCAAAGGCCGGCAGGGAAACATTCACGACCTTCAGCTCGCCGACTGCGCGATGGCGGCAGCATTCCCGGATCAGAACCGATACGCCGGGTTCCACGGGAACGGTTTCCCCGTCCACTTCAAGTGCTCCCCTCCCCTCCAGAATATAGTAAATCTCCATATGATTCTTATGATAGTGCAGCTGTGCGTCCTTTCTGATGTCAACGACATGAAAGGAAACGCGCGCGCCGGACTCTTCGGCAAAAGCGCGGCGCGTCATCCCGCAGGGGCAAGGCACCGGGGGAATATCCGACATTTTCAGTTTCTTAAATCTTTTTTCCATCATGACAGGCCTTTCTCTTTGACTGGTTGTCCATCCTGAGCAAGCTCAACGGGACGACCGAGACATCCGCTTTCCTCGATCGCTTCGGCAAGTCCCTGCACCCGGACGGCGGTCCGCAGATCCGCCGCGGGAGGCACTCCGTCCCGGACCATGCGCACGAAATCATACATGATGTTTTCATTCGCGACATTCAGAGACTGGGAGAAATTGACGATCTGCGGGCGGCAGAAACTTTCATACGATTCGTTGAAACTGTGGAAGTCCTTCCGCTGGGCGGGCGCACTTCCGAGCTGCGAGGTCCGGAATCTGGGACGGCGGAAAAACTCCAGCTGATTCATGCCCGCATTCATTTTAATGCTGTAGTTCTCCGCATGAAAACGATAGGACATCTCCGTATAATACACCATGCTCGAATAGTGGAAACGCCCGTTCGCCCCGTTTGCAAATTCAATGTTCGCAATCAGATCGTCCGGACTCGGATAGGGACGCTCCGTCACTTTGATCCGCTGCGAGGAGACTCGCCGCACCGGTCCGCCCATCAGCAGGAGGAGATCCAGCATATGGCAGCAGTGAAACGGAATCTGCGAAACCTGAAGCCGGAAATTCCCCGGCTGCTGGTACAAACAGAAATTCATCTCCGTGTCGCCGTGATGGAACCAGTTGCAGTCCACGCAGAAAATCCTTCCCGGATCGTTTTCCCTGAGATAGGCGAGTGCGGCGATTGACTCCGGCAGATACCGCCGCATGAATCCCACCTGAACCGGAACGCGGCGCTGCTCCGCGAGCGCAGCGAGTTCCGCAACTTCCGAAGCGGAGAAGGAAACCGGCTTTTCAACAAAAACAGGCTTGCCCGCCGGGATGGTCCTCCTGAGGGCCTCCGCATGGGCAAACGGCGAAAGGCTGATGAGAAACGCGTCAACGCCTTCCAGTGAAACAAGCTCTTCCGGAGTCCGGCATACGGTTCCTCCGTATTTTGATGCGAGAGCTTCCGCGGAGTCCTGGTTGAGATCATAAGCCCCATGCACCTTGTAGAAATCGTCGTTGCACAGGGAATCCAGCAGTGCCTTCGTCCGGTTCCCCGTTCCGTAGAGTCCGAGTCTGATCATTCTGAATCTGCTCCTTTGTTAAAAATACCGTTATGCCGCACCGGATGGCGGACGGGCATGATTTCCGAATGAAATCCCCCTCCTCCGCGCATCGATTTCAGCAAATGAATGGCTGCGCGCTCCCCCAGTTTCCACTGAACGGCGGACCAGTCGTAGGAGGAAATGCGGATCTTCAAATCCGGATATTTCCGCTGCACCTGAAACGCATGGGGAACCGGATCCAGAACGAGGGTCACATTCCGCAATTCCGGCAGGGAGCGGTGCAGTTCCGGCAGGAAAAAGAAAATTCTTCCGTCGGCGACCAGGCAATCCGCTCCGTCGGCAAGAATCATGCGGATTCCGGCAATTCCGCTTTCCAGTCTGGTGCAGCGATGATTCATGATATACTCCCGTTCGGAACACGGGAAAAAATCAAGAAAGGCCTGAAAGGTGGGGCTTTCCGTTCCGAAATACGCGATTCTGCCACATCCTGCATCCCTCACGCATTGCGCCCGAAGGATGCCGATCTGGGCGAAATCAGGCTGAATGCAGTTCTTTGCGGGGAGCGGATAACTGGATTTGTGCGGAGGCGCAACGACGACGAAAGGAAAGTTTCTGCGCGAAAGTTCCTCGATGATCGGGATGTCGCGAAGCGGAGGAGAACACCAGAGCAGCCCGTCCAGTCCGCAGTTCAGGATTTCCTCCACGGCATCCTGCGGTTCCGACGATGTGATTTCCAGATAATGATAGTCGGCGGACATTTTCCGCAGTTTGCTGGAGAAACCGCTGATGAGAAGCTGCGTCCCGCTGTCCAGATAACGGTTCGCACGCTCCTGGGTCATAATTCCGAGAAAATAATAGTCGCCGACGGCTCTTGCCGCAGCCGGATTCATGAAAAGGCCGCGCCGTCCGGGAATCCGGATCAGACGACCGTCGTTTTCAAAGGCGGAGAGCGCGCGGCGGATCGTCAGACGGTTTGTCCGGAATTTTTCCGCAAGTTCCAGTTCGCCGAGCGGCTGCGGTTCGTCGGAGGGATTGTGCATCAGACAACTGTACACATAACGTGTAATCTCCGATTGCCGGACCACTTTTCCATGCCGTTTCAACAGTTCCTCCTCCAATGCGTATATGGCAGTATACACAAAAAATATTTTTTTTCAAGAAAGTGCGGAAAAAAGATTTCTGAAAATGCAACAAAAGAAAAATATCAAAACGACAAACGGTTCAAACAGATGCCGAACCATCCGCGCAATTTAGCACGCCGCTCGTCCATCCGCAAACTTTTTTCAAATGCTTTGCCTTTTTTTTCTTGAGTTTCCGCCGGAGAATGTTATATTGGAGACAAGGAAAACGGGATGACTTCGGAATGAGCAAAGAAGTTTTTGTGACAGACAATCTGCATCGGATCAGCGGCCAGATCGCGGAGGCCGCGCGCAAACCATCCGGCATGCCGGGAGACGGAGAAAATCCCCCGGAAACGCTTCCGGAGGAGCCGCAGCGCTCACATCCTGCGGGAACAAGGAAAAAAATGAGTTCTGAAACGGAACACGCCCTCAGGCTGCGTCATGAGGAGTTCCTGCGTTTCAAATCCGATCTGACGGCACGCCTGACGGAGGCGGAGGCGGAAGTCGCCGCCGCATCCGTCCGCTACCGCAAATCGGCGGACGAATTCTATGCCGCGGAAATGCAATTCGCCGAGGCATTGAAAAAAATCGAACACCTGACGGAACCGTCCGCCGACGCCCATGACTATCAGATCCGCCTGGCGGAGGCCTGCCGCAGCCTGGAGCTGATCCGTCTGGAAATGATCTCCCGGAAGGGACGTCTGGAATATCCCGACTCCCGTTCCAATCCGGCGCCGAAAACGGAAATCAATCTTTTTGCCGAAATGGCCTCCATTTCCTTTTCGCAGCTCTTCCGGATCGGACTGGGCATCGGACTGCCGCTGCTGATCGCGCTGATCGCAAGCAGCATCCTGATCGGCGGAATCATCGCCCTGACCTTCCGCCTGGGGATCTGACATGCGCCGCGAACCGAGACGGGAAATCGACTATTTCAGACGCGAGGACGAGCGAAGGCGCCTGACGGAATATCTGCGGAACGGAAACTTCAAGAAAATTGCGGGCCCGAAGGAACTGGGGGGGGATTTCCGCCGCCGGCGCCTTATCTTCTGCGGCATTGTCTCCCTGTTTCTTCTGACAGGACTGTTCTTCATTGTATTTTAGGAGGCTCCATGTTCGAGGTGACACAATTCGCCGTCGGTGGACTGGACGACAACTTTTCCTATCTGATTCATGCGGAGAATGGAGATTCCGCCATAGTGGATCCCTGCGGCGATCTGTCAAGACTTTTCGCTGCGATCCGAAAACATGCCCGTGTAAATCCGGCGTATATCCTGATTACACACGGACACAGAGACCATATTTCCGGACTGGACGAGGCACGGAAAGCCTTTCCTGCTCCGGTTGCCGCCCATCCGGAATGCAGGGTGCACCCGGATATCGCGCTGGCCGACCACCAGCGTCTGCCATTCGGCGATTCCTGCATCGAGTGTCTTTTCACGCCCGGACACACGGCGGACAGCGTCTGCTACCGGCTCGGAGACGATTCCGCGATTTTCACCGGGGATACGCTGTTCATCGACTGCTGCGGATACTGTGATCCGGACACCATGTTCCGCACAATGCGTGAAGTCCTGTATCCCCTCCCGGATTCCCTGATCGTTTATTCCGGTCATGATTACGGACATGTGCCGTTCGAAACGCTCGGCGTGCAGAAACGGACCAATCCCTATCTGTATACCGATACGCTCAAGGCTTTCCGCCGGGAGATCAGAAAGCTCTGAGCAGCGCTTTCCCTCCGGCTGAACAACGTGTCTGAAAAGATCGCCGGAAAGCCTCCTGTTTTACTGTCTCCCGCTGTTTGCCGCTTACAAGTTCCGAAATAATGTCTTCTGCCCTGCCCGGAAGTCGTCCGGAATGAGAACCTCGGCGATGCCGTTTTTCTCCTGGAGTAAAACGTTATCACATTTTTGAAACGAATTCACAGATCAACAGAAAACGTTATACTTTTACTATCAAAGTAAGGGAACTTCAGGATGGAAAATATTTTTATGATTCTTATACAAAGAAATGAGCCATTCCGTAAACTCTCCGAGGGCGGCTTTCGCCGTTGCCCAACCGGCCTTAGAGTGGCTCACAGCAATATTATAATACAAAAAAATAAAAAGTCAAGGAGATTTCAGCATGGGAGTTAAAAAATCACTCCGCAACCTTGAAAACAGGTTTTCCGTTTCGGATGTTTGCGAAGCACTGGACACTTTTTACGGTTTGATCCAGCCAGCTGCAAGACGTTTGAAATGCTCTCGGATGTCGCTTTACAATTACATCGAGAAGCATCCGGAGCTTAAAAAAAACGTTCACGTCGTTCACAAAACTGCGCGGACTGATGCTGAACGCGCTGAGTCCCTCTCTGAAAAATGCCATTGTGGCGGGTATCGGGCTCTTCATCGCCATGGTCGGACTGAAGAACGGCGGCATCATCGGCATTGAAGCGGGACAGATGACACTGAAAACCGCCGTAACGGATCCGCCGTCGCTCATTTTCTTCACCGGACTGCTCGTCATTGCCGTCCTGCGCCATTTCAGGATCAGGGGAGGCATTCTGATCGGAATCCTGATTTCCGCGCTGATCGCCTTTCTCTGCGGAAAAATCTCATTTTCCGGCATCGTGGGACTTCCTGCAAACCCCATGCCGGTCGTCTTCAAAGCGGATGTCGCCACGGTGCTCCGCCATATTCTTGAACTGCTCCCGCTGATCTTCATCTGTTTCTTCATGGACATGTTCGATACAATGGGAACCGTCATCGGCGTGGCGACAAGCGCAAAACTTCTCAATCGGAACAATGAGATCGAACGGATGGAACGGGTCTTCGCCGCCGACGCCACCGCGACCGTTGCAGGCGCGCTCTGCGGACAGAGCACGGTGACCTCCTATCTGGAAAGCGCCGCGGGAGTCGAAGCTGGCGGAAAAACCGGACTCACAGCCGTGGTGATCGGACTCTGTTTTCTGCTGGCCATGTTCTTTTCCCCGCTCATCACGGCCGTCGCGGGATATCCGCCGGTCACCTCCGGCGCGCTGGCCGCCGTGGGAGTCATGATGATGCAGTCCGTCTCCGGAATCAACTGGGACGATTGCACGGAAGGAGTTCCCGCCTTTCTGATTTTCGCGGGAATTCCCTTCAGCAACAGCATCATCGGCGGAATCTCCATCGGCATCATTCTGTATCCGTTCCTCAAGATCTGCACCGGAAAAATCAGGGAGGTGAACTGGTTCACGGGGCTCTCCGCGGCAGTCCTGATCCTGTATCTGATTCTGCTGAACGGAAAATAACTTCCGGAAAGGAAAATACTGTCTCCGCTCATCACCGCATTTTCCTGTCGGATACGCCGCATCATGCATTCCAGAACGAGGACGCGCCATCCGCGTTTTTTCCGGCGGCGGAAGGAATGACACGGACGGAAAAAGCCTTATGGTTCGGCCATGACCTCCGCCAGTGCGGGAATGGAGACGGCCGCGCCTGCCCGGGAAACCGTCATGGCGCCGGCTCTGGAGGCTGTCCGCATCGCCGTTTCCACGGAGGCGCCATGCAGTCTTGCGGCAAGGAAATAACCGATGAACGTATCGCCGGCGCAGGTCGTATCGACAACCCGGACAGGAAACGCCTCCCGGTAAAAGCGTCTGCCCTCCGAAGCGCACCACGCGCCGTCCGCACCGAGCGTCAGAATCACTTCGGACCGGGGACAGCGGCGGACCAGCCCATCCAGCAGCAGACCGGGATCCGAGACGGCCAGCCCGGTCAGCTGCGCGGCCTCCACCTCATTGACAAACAGGAAATCGCACAATTCCAGCGGATAGTCCGCCACCTCGGGGCCGCAGGGGGCGGGATTGAGGGCAATGCGGAGTCCCTTCCGGGCGGCGTTCCGCATCAGCAGGGGAATATCGTTGATCTCGTTCTGCAGCAGAAGAAGCGTTCCGGCGGGAATTCCCGCAAGCGTCTCATCGACCTCGCGGCCGGTGATCTCCTGATTGGCGCCGGGAGCGACCAGAATGGCATTCTGGCCGGAGGAATCCACCTGGATGCAGGCATGCCCCGTAGGTCCTCCGGAACGCAGCAGAAAACGGACATCGACTCCGGCCTCCCGGAGAGTATCCGCCAGAAAGGCTCCGTCCGTTCCGCATTTTCCCGCATGCGCGACGCGGAGACCGGCGCGGGCAAGCGCCACCGACTGGTTCAATCCCTTTCCTCCGGCGAATTTCCGGTATCCGCCGACGGCAAGCGTCTCCTGCGGCCGGACAAAATGCGACACATGATACACGTGATCGATATTCAGCGATCCGAAATTCAAAACCTCGATGTCATTGCTCATTGCGCAGATCCTGCATGATGCGGGAAATCCCGCGTTACGGTCCGTTCCGGCGCAAACAGGAGGGGCGGAATAGAATCCGCTCCGAACGGCTTGCGGCAATGCTTTCCGTTCCCCTCGCGGAGATGCCGGAACTGGATTTACTTGACTCGTCCGGTATAAGCGTCCGCGCCGGCATTGTCGATGACATACCGGAAGAATTTTTTCTCCGCCGCCACACGCGCCTTGTCCCAGGGACGCGGCTGACCGCAAAGCTGCACGACCCACAATTTCAATTCCCTGCGATGCCAGTTGACCATGCAGTTGGTCCCCCATGCGCCGCCATGTCCGAACCAGGAATCCTCCCGGTCCACCTCCGGCGCGCTGAGTCCCAGGGAATAGCCGCCCATGCCTTTGGGGCGGGTGGACTTTGCCAGCAGTTCCCGGACAGTCTCCTCCTTGAGGATTCTCGCCCCGTTATCCCCCACTCCCAGATTCATCAGCATCTTATAGAATTTCAGCTGATCGTTCGCCGTCGTCCAGAGTCCCGCGCCCGCCGACGGAAACACATGGGAGCCGTTGTAGGGACGCTGCTGCATATTGTTCTGTCTCCGGTATTTCGCCGGACCGTCCTTCACGCAGTCATACATTTCAACCTGCGTTTCCAGCTGTTTGTCGGTCGGACGGAACGAAGTGGAATGCATTCCGAGAGGAATCAGAACCCGCTCCCGGAGAAAAACATCCCAGGGCTGTCCCGTCACGACCTCGACGACGGCGGCTCCAATATCAATGCCGGTATTGGAATACTGCACCTTGGTGCCGGGCTCAAACAGAAGCGGACATGCGGCGGCAATGGCTGCGGTCTGCCGGATCGGCGCACCTCCGCTCCAGCCGCCGCCCTTGATGTTCCCCTGCTTCGCGCAGATCTCAAAGGGAAAACCGCCGGTGTGATTCATGACCATGCGGATCGTAAGCGTGTTCTTCGCCTTTACGAGCGTCCGGACGCCGTCTTTCTCGGATGTCAGAACCCAGAGGGTTTTGAACTCCGGAAGATACTTGGAAACCGGATCATCCAGAGAAATTCTCCCTTCCTCGACAAGCATGGCGACTGTCACGCCGCAAAAGCCCTTGGTCTGGGAGCACTGCATGTAGACGTCGTCCATTGTGATGGGCCGCCGGGCAGCCACATCGGCGTATCCGACGCAGGCGGTTTCCTGGATGCCGTTCTTGTAGAAGATATTGATCGCGCCCGGAAGCTGACCGCTTTGCACGAAAGGCATCAGAGCGTCTTTCGCAAAGGTGGTTCCCGAGTTTTCAGAGCTGTTTTTGACCGACTGGCAGCCGGAGAGAAACACCGCGGCGGCAAAAAGAATTGCCATTTTTGCAAACTGTTTCATTTTCTTCCTTTTTCTGTGCTGTAATTCAAAAAAAAGTCGCCTTCTCCGATAAGATAATCCCGTTTCCGCGAAATGCAAATTCCGGGATGGCATCTCCGAAAAAAGCGAAGCACAGAACGCGCCGGAAGAACGGTAAAAAAAACGACGGAAACATCCGGCGGAATGTTCTCCGTTCGGATACGATTCCCGGGATTTCAGACGCCCGATTTCATGCGCTGCGGCGGCCTATTGCTCCACGGCTTTCAGGATTTCCTCCTCCAGCAGCCGGACCGCCTCGGCTTCGGGCAATACCGCAAACCGGACGCCGGCTTTGAACAGGACAAGCTCCCCTCCGCCCGCGCCGCCCGCGATGCCGATGTCCGCGTCCGACGCCTCGCCGGGACCGTTGACCGCGCACCCCATGACGGCAACCTTGCGGAGACGGATTTTCTTGCCGCGCGCCCGGATGGAATCAATGAAATCCTCCACGCGGGACACCAGCGAAATCAAGTCGTAGGAAGTCCTTCCGCATGTCGGGCAGGAGACAATTTCCGGAGAGGAGTCCCGCAGTCCGGCCGCCTCGAGAATCGCCTGCGCCGCGCGGATCTCCTCCACGGGCGGAGCGCTCAGGCTCACCCGGATCGTGTCGCCGATTCCGTCCAGAAGCAGCGCTCCGATCCCGACCGCGGACTTGATCGCGCCGCGGAAGGCGGTTCCCGCCTCGGTCACGCCGAGATGCAGCGGAAGGTCCGAACGCTCCGCGAACATGCGGCAGGCCGCCACCGTCACGGGCACGGAACTTGCCTTCAGGGATACCTTGATCTGACGGAAACCGAAATCCTCCAGAATTTTCACCTGTTCAAGAGCGGCCTCGACCAGAGACTCCGCCATCGCCGCGTCGCGCGTCATGCCCGCACGCAGCTTCGACTCCAGAAGCCCTTTGGGCAGGCTTCCGGAATTCGCTCCGACACGGATCGGTATCCCCGCAGCTCCCGCGGCCTGTGCGACCTTTTCCGCCCGGTCGCGCCCGCCGATGTTGCCGGGATTGATCCGGACGCCGTGCACGCCGGCCTGAATCGAAGCGATCGCCAGACGGTAATCGAAATGAATGTCGGCAATCACCGGAATAGGAGTTCCCGCAAGGATTTCATGCAGCGCCTCCGCCGCGCGGCGGTCCGGCACCGTGACACGGACAATCTGACAGCCCGCGCGGGCGAGTCCGCCGATCTGCGCAAGAGTCGCGGCCGCATCGCGCGTGTCCGTGTTTGTCATCGACTGAATGGATACGGGCGCGCCGCCGCCGATTGCGACGGGGCCGACCTTAATTTGCCGGGACGGGGTCCGCCTTGTCATTCGCGGCCTCCACTTTCTCCGCGGCGGGCGTCTTGTCCTTCTCTATGGACTTGATGAGCGGCGTCGCCAGTTTCTTCACGTCGTAGAAGGAGACAAACAGCATGAAGCTGATCAGCAGCACGACAAATCCGATGGTGACCGGCTCCAGAATCTTCTGCGGCATCGGCCGCCGGAAGATGATTTCCAGAAGCGCCAGAAGAATGTGACCGCCGTCCAGCACCGGAATGGGAAGCAGGTTCAGCAGTCCGAGATTGAAGGTGATCAGAACCACCAGCGTCAGCCCCTGAATCACCGACCCGTAGTAAACCGACGTGTAAAGATAACGCCCGATGCCGATCGGACCGCTCATGTGCCTGGGCTCGATCGTGGTGTACTGTTCCGTCAGATTCAGTTTCTTGCCGATGCTCACGCAGATGCCGCGAAGAGACTTCCAGGTCATGACGAGAACGTTCTCGAACTGCGCCCACGGCGTCGGATGCGTCAGCATTGCGAAGCGGACGCCCGTGAGATCATAGTAGCGCACATACTGCGGCGTGATTTCGGTTTCGAAGGTTTTTCCGTCCCGCTCGCAGACCGCCTTGAGCGTCTTTCCGGCGGTCTTGTCAAGCAGAGCGCGCACGTCGGCGATATCTGCAATCTTCACGCCGTCCAGGGAGACAAGGCGGTCGCCCTTTTTCAATCCGGCCTTCTCCAGCGGGGAGTTCTCCGGAACGCGCAGAAGCGGATTTTCGCTCATGCGGAGATAATAGCCCCCTTCGGAACCGTCGGCATCCCTGACCGGCGTGAGCGCGATTCCGGGAATGGTCAGATCCTGTCCGCCGCGCTGCACGGTGAAGGTCACCGGCCTGCCGTCCGTTTCAAACAGCAGAATGCCGGAGAGATCCCCGACTTCATTGATTTTCTTCCCGTTCACCATGATCAGGCGGTCGCCGTCCTTCACGCCGAGCTTCGCCAGCTGCGAGCCTTTCTCAGGGTAAAGGTAAACCGGAATTTTCGGGAAGAAGAACGGATAGGCGATTCCCTCCGCCGGACTGATCTTGCGGTTGACCGCAGGAAAATAACTGACTTCGAATTCCCGCCCGTCACGCCGCACCGTAAGCTTCACTTCGCCGATCGTGAACAGGATTTTGCTGACGAAACCGTTCCACGTCGTGTCGAACGTTTCCCCGTTGAGCTTGCAGATCACGTCCCCCCGGCGGAGCCCCGCATTGTATTCGGGACTTTTCTCCTCGATGCTCTCCACCTCGATCTCCTTCAATGTCGGCGTGTCCTGCGGCACGCCGCAGATCCAGATCACAATCCCGAGCGCAAAGCCGAACAGAATATTGAACAGGGGTCCGGCGACCACAGCGATCATGCGGTCAAGCGGTTTCGCCTTCGGGAGGGGCTTGCCGTTCTCGTCCAGGGCCTCGCCGCTGGCATCCACCTGCGGAATTTCCACATAGCCGCCGAACGGAATCCAGCCGATCCGGTATTCCACGCCGCCGATCTTCCGGCTCCAGATTTTGCGGAAGCCGATCGAAAAGGCAATGACGTGCAGACCGCGCCATTTCGCCGCAAGAAAATGTCCCAGTTCATGAATGAAAATGCAAAAGCCGAAAAAGAACACCATGAAGGCGATCGCGCCTGTCTTCAATAAAATATCACTCAGCATCGGAGATCTCCTTTCGTTCCTGTCATCCCAGACTGCATTCCTGCCGCCGCACGGTTGCGGAGGCGGCTTTTTCCCGCGCCCAGCGGTCCGCCGCCAGAATGTCCGCAAGACCGGCTCCTGCAACACTTCTGTGCGCCTCCATCGTCTTTTCGATCACGCTCCAGATTCCCGTGAAAGGAATTTCCCCTTTCCTGAAGCGCGCAAACGCCACTTCATTGGCGGCGTTCATGACGCACGGCATCGTGCCCCCTGCCCGCAGCGCCGCCCGCGCAAAATCCAGCGACGGGAAACGCGATGTGTCGGGCGCTTCAAACTCCAGTTTCCCGATCCGCGTCAGATCCAGCCTCTCCAGGCCGCCCGGACGCCGCTCCGGAAACGTGAACGCATACTGGATCGGAAACCGCATGTCCGGCATGCTCATCTGCGCGATCAGCACGCCGTCCGTGAACTCGACCATCGAATGCACGATCGACTGCGGATGCACGACGACATCAATCCGGCTTTCCGGCACGTCAAAGAGGAACGAGGCCTCCACCATCTCAAGCGCCTTGTTCATCAGTGTCGCCGAATCCAGCGAAACCTTTTCTCCCATCGACCACGTCGGATGCGCCAGCGCGCGCTCCCAGGTCGCGTGTTCCATCTCCGCGCGCGACGCGTTCCGGAACGGTCCGCCGCTCGCAGTGAGGATCAGACGCGCGACATTGTGCGGGGCACGACTCCCTAGACACTGAAAAATGGCGCTGTGTTCGCTGTCAACCGGAATCATCCGGGAATTATACCGTTTCACCATCGGCATGACAATGGATCCGGCCATCACCAGAACCTCCTTGCTGGCAAGCGCAATCTCCTTGCGCGCCTCAAGAGCCGCAATCACGGGAAGCAGCCCCCCGGTTCCGACGATCGCGCAGAGAATCATGTCCGCCTGTTCCAGACGCGCCAGCTCCAGAAGCCCTTCCGGCCCGGCAAGAGCCCGGCACCTCTCCGGCAGAGCCGCCGCGAGCGCATCACGCAGAGAAGCATCGCCGATGCACGCATGGGAACAGCCGAGCCTCCCCGCCTGTTCCGCAAGAGCGCCGACATTGGATTTCGCCGCAATCCCGACCACCTGAACGCGGTCATGCAGCGCTTCGGCGACGCGGCAGGCGTTTTTCCCGACCGAACCCGTTGAACCGAGAATCACGACGCGTTTCATACGCCGACGCCCCCCCTGCTCTCCAGCAGAAACGTCACCGGACCGTCGTTGAAGATTTTCACCTTCATATCCGCACCGAAACGCCCGGTCTCCACCCTGGCAATCTTCTGATTCCGCATGAGCTCCACAAATTGTCTGTAGAATTTTTCGGCGTCCGCCGGATCGGCCGCATCACTGAAACCGGGACGCCGTCCCTTGCGGCAGTCCCCGTAGAGCGTGAACTGCGAAATGATCAATGCCTCTCCGCCGACATCCAGAAGCGAACGGTTCATCTTGCCGTTCTCATCGCAGAAAATGCGCAGATTCGCGCACTTTTCCGCGAGATAGACAACGTCTTTCTCCGTATCGCCGCGTCCCGCCCCGAACAGGATCACCAGCCCCCGTCCGATGCTTCCGACAACTTCGCCGTCAATGGAGACGGAACCCTCCGAAACTCTTTGCACCAGAGCCTTCATGAAATTTATTTCTTGACCTGCGGGAAGGTGTCCAGAGCTTCCTGCGCACAGGCCTGCAGAAACGCCGCGTCGCTCTTTCCGATCATCGCTGGAATGAATTTGATCTCCGAGGTCTTTCTGCCGTAAAGCGCGGCAAACCAGAGGCAGGCCTGCAGATAGTCTCCGCGCCGGTTCAGATGCGAAGGATCGATCCAGATCTGCATTTCTCCGGTTTTTCTGTTCTTGCCCCAGTAAGCCTGACCGACGACGTCGCCGGCCTGCCGCGGGAGATCCGGCCATTTGAAGGTTTTCATCTGCGCGGGATCGCAGGGTTTGAATTTTTCATCGCCGGGCGTTTTCGCGCGGGTCAGCTGGACGGCAGTTCCGGTCGGAATGACGCGGAGCTGATATTTCTCCGCCAGATCGCGGTAGCACTTCGTCAGACGGTCGTACATCTCGGTCTGCCCGATCTTCCATGATTTCAGGCGTCCGTCGTCGGGACGGTAGGCCCAGGTCTCCTGAATGACGATTTCGGCCTGCGGCGCAAGTTCGCGGACCAGCCTGATCAGATTTTCCGCATAGGGTTCATAGGTTTCCGGACGCCAGCTTTCGTGGCTTCCCTGCTGGATCGTGACGACATCCCATTTTTCCGAGCTGAGAATTTCCCGCAGGGAGCGTTTCTTTTTGCCCCAGCCGTAAGGTTTGTACTGCGGATCCTGTTCCGCCTTGAGATGTTCCTTCCAGTGGCGTTCCAGCGTGCAGCCGCCGATATTCGCGCGTTCCATTTCAATTTTGCATCCGGGCACGGATTTCACAACCGACGGCAGAAAGCGGAAGGCGCTTTCCGCAAAACTGTTGCCGATCGTCAGAACTTTCAGGTCCTTCGCGGAACACACAGTCGAAGCCGCAAGAACCGCTCCCAGTGCAATTGATTTCAGCATTCGCATGTCGCACTCATCCTTTTCGTTTTATTTTTCAATAAGTTTCAGAAATTCCATCCGGGTCGTCTGACGGCTCCGGAAACTGCCGAGCATGGCGGACGTCACCATGATCGAATTCTGCTTCTGCACGCCGCGCATCAGCATGCAGAGGTGCTGCGCTTCCATCACGACGCCGACTCCTTCGGGCCGAATCGTCTCGTAAATCGCCTGTGCGACCTGATTTGAAAGACGCTCCTGAATCTGAAGGCGCCGTGCGTACATGTCGACGATCCGCGCAAGCTTGCTCACTCCGAAGATCTTTCCCCGCGGGATGTAGCCGATCGCGCATTTCCCGAAAAACGGAAGCATGTGGTGTTCGCACATGCTGTAGAATTCGATATCGCGGACGATCACCATATCCTGGCTTTCCACCTCGAAAACCGCGCCGTTGATGACTTTCTCCAGATCCTGGGAATAGCCGCGCGTCAGATATTCCAGACTCCGCCGGACGCGTTCCGGAGTTTTTTTCAGACCTTCGCGCTCCGGATCTTCGCCCAGCGAAAGCAGAATTTTCCTGATTTGCTCTTCCATGTCCTGCATTTTGCTCCATACCTCATATGTCAAGGCAGTCAATATACACCCTTTTTCCGATTTAGGAAGCCCGAAAGAAAACTTATTTTGAAAAAAACGCTCCGCATGAGGAAAAGCTTCGCTGTTTCATAAAAAAATTCAGATTGACAGTTCGATGCTCTGCATCTCAAAAACTGCTCCGGGCTCTCCAGTGAAATCCTGCCGCGGTCCAGTTGCGCAAGCCGGCCGGCGCCGGCGAAATCCCCGATACGGACCATGCGCTCCGCACGGGGGCGCTTATTCCCGCCTTGCAGAGGATCGGTACAATCATCAGCTCCCGTTTTCCATATTTCACCTTGACAGTTCAGGGAACAGCCGCGGACATGGGGGCCGGACCGGACGGCATACGGAAAAATATCATCGAAGTCAGGAGAAAGCGATGCGCGTTCCGACAGAACAAACATTCAAGTGCATCCTCGTGAAACTGTCCCATAAAAAAACGGGAAACAAAGAAACGGCCGTTCCGGCGAGGAAAACTCATCCTACAGACTCACAGGATCACCGCAGCCGCGCGCAAGGGCTCCGCATCCTCACTTTCACGGCGGAACGCAAGTGACAAAACGCATCTCCATCCGATCATGGACCGGGCCTATGAAGGAGATAAGACCCGCCTTCCGGCAGACAGTCGCGGGAATGTTCCAGTTGTTGCTCCGGCACGGAACGGAAAATCATCCGGGAGATATGGCAAGGACCTCATAAGCGGAGAAACGCAGATCAAATGTTTTTTTCTGCGCATCCTGTCTGCCATGATTACAGATGCAGTCGTGCAGGCAGAATATGGAATTTCGATAAGCGGAAAATCCTTCCGGAGACTCTCTGTTGCGTCTCATGCGTTCCACAAATTCTTCACACAGCGGAAATCATGTCCGTAAAGACTCTTTTTATCCGGCATGACTGATCGACGCAACAGCATGAGCATCCCCGGCTTGTTCCGACATGAACCGTCTACCTTATTCCCTGATCAGATTCACATTGTCCAGCAGCAGCTCTCCATCGGAAACATTGAATGCAATCGCGATCGCCTCCCCCTGCCTGATTTTGTATTGGAATCGGAAAGGCTTCCACTTTTCGCCCAATTCCACTGGCGGGAAATTTTCCGCCTTGATGAATTTGGAGCCATTCCGTTTATCATAACGGTAAATGGCAAAAACAAGCCGTCCCGTTCCCCTGGCGTCGAATGCCGCAACAACGTTTTCAGGAGACGATTCATCGCGGGGAAACAGAATCTTCTGAAACACGGAACCGTTTTTGACGCGAAGCGCATAATTGCTGTCTCCGTGTCTGGAAACGACTCCGATTTCGGCGCCCGGCCCGCTCTGTCCGGGGAACCATGATTCCGGAATCTTCCGGCTTGTCAGACTCCAGGCGGAATAACTTCGTTTCGGTTCGCTCAGGCGGTCCATCCCCCCGTTGCGAACGACGGGTTTCCCGGAAATGAGCCGGGTATACATCTCAGGCACATGAAAACCAACACCATTCAAGGTTGTGGACTCTGTCGGGACAACGCTCCGTCTTGACCTGCATACATTGATTTTCCATTGACCGCCGTCCTGAATTTTTCCTCCCATCGGCGCTGCGGGAATATAAAACTCCGCCTGCCAGCGGTCCTTCAGCACTTTTGTTCTGACCGAACATCCGGACTCATATGCAGGATTGCCTTTCCCGCTTATCCATTCGGCATCGAATATCGTTCCGGCAGGATTGACCGCAATCTGGAAATATTTTTCGGGGAACTCCGGGGATACCAGAAACACCTCGATCGTATCATCGCGGAACAAGTCAGCAGAATCCTTCCTGCGGCATCCCATCTGAAGCTTTCCGATCTCCTTTTCCATTGCCTCCACCGCAAGATACCACCCGGACGGAGAATGTGCAATTCTCGCATAGGTCTCATTGCCCTTTTCATGCTCTTTTCCTTCCGGCCACGGTTTCATTTCGGATATCCAGCTGGCGGTGATCCAGGCTTTTTCCCTGAAATCTCCATCTACCGCAATGGGAGACCCGAGAAGACTGGAACTGACAAAACGTCCCGCATTCAGCCGGTGCTGATTGAAGTTGTCAATCCAGAAACGTTTCAGCATTTGACGTTCCAACTGAATCCGCCCGGCAAGAAGCTTGTCTCCGCCGGCTGATTTTTCCGCTTCATTCAGAAGTTCTTCCAGTTTCTGCTGTGCTCCGGGTTCCGCAAGGCAGAACACCGCACGGGGGATGTTCGCTCCGTAGTAGGAATGTCCCGGAGCCCTTTCCCAGAGCATGCGCATGAATTTCCTGTACCGTTTCATCACCGGCCACGACTTGCCGAAGTAAAGTCCGTTGGCCTCCTCGAGGATCGGTTCCGGATCGGCCTTGACATCCCAAAGAAGTTTTGAAGCAAGATACAGCATCTGCCAGCGGGACCGCCAGTTGTTTTTAAGGACAAAAAGATCTTTCCGCAGCTGCTTCGCATTATAAATGCCTTCCGGTCCGAACACTTCCTCCACCCAGCCGATGATGCCGCGGGAATGAAAATACTTCAGATCCTCCGCAAGCACGTATTCCAGCGGGGCATAATCGGCGCGGCTGGTAAGAAGATACTCGCGCATTGCAACTTTCGGCGAAATTTTCAGCCATTTCTCGAACTGCCGCCGATACGGTTCGCTCTGGGAACATTTCTCATCCTGAAAAGCGTGAGCGTGGCAGCGTCCGTAATCACAGTAAAGAACAGTGATCCGGGGATCGATTTTCATCGTGGGTTCCGGGTCGCGGCATCCGGTATACGCCCATGCATGGATGTCAGCATCCGGTTTCTCGCGGTAGACGATTTCCGCAACATCCGAAAAAAAACGGAATACACGAGTTGTATTGTTGCGCGGATCGTCCTTCTGAATCAGCTTGGAACATTCGGGACACTCGCACCAGACATTGCAGTTGTCCCCCATTCCCATCAGCAGAATGCTTTCCCTGCCCCATCTGTTGTAAAAATCAATGAGTCCCGCGGCGCAGAGTTTTTTGACATCCGGATGAGATGTGCAGACCTGCGCCATGGTATGCCCGTTGAATGCGTCGCGGTTTTTCCCTTTCGGGGCGATCCGTTTGCCGTTGACCAGACAGAAATATTCAGGATGAGTCCTGAAATATTTTTCTTCGGGAACATTGTTCGTGAAAAAGTCGTGCCCGGTGGATCTCGGAAACGTGGAGCGTTCTTCCATCAGAAAACGCTTCAAGCCCGGTTTTCTGAACACATTCTCCATCATGTCGCATTCAATTTTGTTGCGTGCGAACCAGACATACGTGTCAGACAGCTTGTGCCTGGAAGCCCCGACGGGAAGCATCATGCGGAACGGAAATGAAGGCTCCTGAAAATCATCCACCTTTCCAATCCTGAAATCCCGCTTCTCCCGGTAAAATTCCCCTTCCCTTCCCGGAAACAGCCATCGGATTCCCATGTATTTTTCCAGATAGGTGTAAACGCCGAACAAAACTCCGAGAGAGGTGCGTCCCCCGATATAAAGGTTCCCCCCTTCGGTTTTCAGATAAAAGACATCCCGGGAAGAGCTGCCCTGCAATTTCTTTTCCATTGTTTCCGGCAGAATTCCCCGTCCGGTTTCCGCGAGAATGATGTTCACCTTCCCTGCAGGCGGAACATTGAGAATCTCCGTTTCCCTGCCGGTGACCTTCAGAAAATAATCCCTCAGTTCCCGTGCGGCAAGGCGTATTCGCGGAGAGGCCTCTTTCTGAATGACGATGTTTTCGTGTCTTGCGGAAGCTGCCGCGCCTGCGACTTGAAAGGCACAGGCGAGACAGAGACAGATCTGGAGCAGATGTTTCATTGTCAGTCCTCATATGTTCAGTTGTTTATTGCAGCAGGAGAAGATTATTGCTGTCCCTTCCTCCGAAAGGATAACGTTTGAAGTTGCATTGAAATATCGTCATCGGGGAATACACGGCGTCCTCAACCCAGACGGTATTGACTCTGAGCAAGGCAGCTCTTGGCAGATGCGTCACATGAGTGTCAATAAAGGAAAATACGCTTCCCCGGTTATGCCGTGTCTGGCAGTTGGAGTCTCCATAATTCACAGTCTCACTCATCCAGGCGATCTGGGACGGCTGCTTCCGTATGGAATCCAGACGGAAAACTCCGTTCACGTGGTCGTAAGACCATTTCTTTTCCGGTATGATATTGCGCCCCAGCTGACAATTCAGTCCGTAATCGGAAAATATCACTCCGGCTTTCCTTTCCGTTCTCGACGGACATGTCATCGACCGCGCAAGAGGGCTTGGCGTATACCGGTAGCCGGGGAGATAACCTAATCCGCCGCCGTCCACGGCCAGGATCTTCGGCCATAACAGCGTTCCGTTGTTGATCGAAACATAGCCGACGCTCCAATCCCTGTAATCAGAGGCATAAAACACAAAACATGTGGTCAGCTCTCTGAGATTATTGCTGCAGACGACCATGCGCCCTTTCTCCCTGGCCATTGAAAGTGCGGGAAGAAGCAGGGCCGCAAGAATCGCAATTACCGATATGACAATCAGTAATTCTATCAATGTGAATTTTATCACTTTTTTCATTAAATTCGCCGTCCCTTGAGATATTTCATGAAACAAGTCAATTCCCGGAAATTGATTTTCAACAAACTGCGGAGAATCAGCTCCATTGTGCATTTTCCTCCTTATTCTTGACTGCTGGAATTCTTGTTCTTCCAATTCCAAACGGACCAGAATCAAACGATCCAAAGATGCCGGAGAGCTGTTTCCAGGCAATGGCTCCCCTGCCGGACATCAGATGGAAAAGAACAACACTTTCCGACGCCCCGTCACACTGCCGGGGAATGCGCCGTGACGATCCATGAAATCCGAATGGCGCGTTCGCCTGATAAACGCACCCGGCAACTATTCATTTTTCTGAACAGAATCGCGCATGATGAAATCCATTGGAAGCATCAGATGCTCCGAGGCTCTGGACGGATCCTCAATCCTCCGGAGCAGCAGATCAATCATGATTTCGGCGCATTTCTCCATTTTCAGACTGAACGTGGACAATTTCGGATGCATGAATGAGGAAAAGGAAAGATTGTCCATCCCGATCACCGAAACATCGGAGGGAATGCTCAGACCATTTTGTTCCGCAGCGGCATAAATCCCCAAAGCAAGTTCATCATTGGAGAGGAAAAGAGTTGGAAATTCTCCCCGTTTGAAAAGCCTGTCGGCTTCCCGCATGGCTTTTTCCGGTGTAAGAATGTTCCTGTGCCCCAAAGACTCAACTTCAATTCCATGCCGTTGCGCGGAATCCTTCAAAATCCGGCAGCGGACCGGATCATGGAGAAAATATGCAATCCTGCGATGACGGCCTTTTCTTGCGCATGCGATGACATGTTTGCAATAAAACGCATGATCCGGCGCCACGGAATCATACTGCGGGTAATGCGGATGCGTGTAATAAAACAGCATGGGAAGAGCCTCAGGCTGCAGGATCTTGTCGTAATGCCATGAAATGAGCCCGTCAATTTTATGGGAAATAATATTGGACAAAGCCCTGCGCCCGTCTTTCAGCGAATTGTGGAAGGCAAAGATTGCCTGATAGGAGCGATCCGCCAGTTTTTCCTGAAGAATGGTGGCGAAAAGCGCGTTTCCAAATTGACAGTTCAATGGCATTTCGATTCCAATGATTCCGCTTCTGCGGGATCGCAGCGCCGCGGCGGTCCGATTTGGCCTGTACCCGAGCAAAGATGCGGCGTCTCTCACTTTGCGGGAGGTCAGATCATTAATCCGCTGAATTTTTTCCCGTCCGCGTAAAACGGCGGAAACAGTTGTAATGCTGACACCCGCTTCCTGAGCCACATCCTTGATCGTAACCATCTTCCGCCTTTTTATCGTTATTTGCTAAAACGTTACCGCAACATCTTTATATTTAAATCGGAAAATCCGTTTTGTCAACCCCCATTCCCGAAAAAAAACAAGATTTTTCACATATCCGATATTTGCTGACGCTTTTCGCATCCCTGTCAGGATGAATCCTGAAAATTACAGCAGGTTTTCCCCTGCATGCAAGAGCGCACTCGTCAACTGGAGACTGCTCGTGTCAGCTCTCCCTTACGCGACAGATATTCTGCAATTCTCACGTGCTGTTTCCGCGTCATTTTCGCCAAACAATGCGGCATTGAGACCGGAAACACTCAATAGTGCGGACAGAAATCCGGAAAGATATGGGAAGGGCTTATCGTTTTCAAGCATGGAAATCATTGCGGAAAGGGCTGTGAAAAAACAGATAAAACGGCAGTGTCATCCTTGCAGACAAACGCGTCACAAAGAGCTGAGCCGACATTCCGAGGTTCTGCTGCAGCGGCTCGGCAGGGCTGAAGCTTGAGATGCAGCCGGGCTCCATCCGGGCCCCAGAGATCAATTTCATTCTGCCGAGCGGATTGTCACGGAAAAAGCAATTCTGCGAAAGCCGGAACGCTCGAAATCACAGGTGGAATTGCGGCCCCTGACAGGAAAAGATCCGTATCCGGGACAAAAAAGTGATAAAAAAGTATAAAACGGATTTGACATTTGCGGATTGGGAGGTAAATTAAAGCCCCATGTTGTCCGG